>JAZNMP010000010.1:0-39403 GCA_045579705.1 Lachnospiraceae bacterium | reverse complement strand
CTAAAACGGTAAACGTCGTCCATATGGAAGCCGCTTTGTTTTCTAATCACTTAATTCTTCCAGGTACTAAAACGTTCTTCTACGAAACATTAGAAGATGAAGAGTTTTCTAATCACTTAATTCTTCCAGGTACTAAAACTTCCGTTGGTGCTGGATAGCAAAACCGGAGTTTTCTAATCACTTAATTCTTCCAGGTACTAAAACCATTCCGCCAACTATCCGGCGCCAAGGTGTGTTTTCTAATCACTTAATTCTTCCAGGTACTAAAACCGACATAGTATCAGCAACATGGGAATCTAGTTTTCTAATCACTTAATTCTTCCAGGTACTAAAACATAATAAATGCGACATTTTTTTGAAAATTGTTTTCTAATCACTTAATTCTTCCAGGTACTAAAACGATAGAGCCTATAGGTGAATTATGAGTAAGTTTTCTAATCACTTAATTCTTCCAGGTACTAAAACAATCACACAAACTCAAAAGATATACTGTCTGTTTTCTAATCACTTAATTCTTCCAGGTACTAAAACTAATAACGTCGTGCTTGATGGCCGTGTTCGGTTTTCTAATCACTTAATTCTTCCAGGTACTAAAACTCTTTAGTTTCCATTTTCACTCTCCGTTTTGTTTTCTAATCACTTAATTCTTCCAGGTACTAAAACGTCAAATCTAGATTTTTAAAACTAAATATAGAACGTCTTCTAGGATTTAATTTTTCTAAATTTAACATTTTAGCACCTCATACCTGACCTTTTTATTATATCATTTTTTGATCTAACAAGCACGCTATTTCAGGCTTTTTAGGTTCCGACTTTAATCTACTTCTTACTCCGAATGAATCGTTTAATAGTTTCAAAAAGACTACATCTGATAATTGTGGAAACGATTCTTTACGTCCTATATCATGAATTATGTTTTTAAGCATATCTTTTAAAACTGAAATGTCCCATTCTCGTTCCAAAGGATAACTAGATTTCAAAAAGTAAAGACATCTATCTAATGATGGCATAGTAAAAACCTCATCATTTATAACGTTGATACCATTATCTAACCCCTCATCAAAACATACATATTCATTTAAACTAGTCGTGCAAATGAACCACGAATTTGATTCATAAGAAATCCTCTTGCACCTTTTCAAAAATTCGCAGTACTTAGAAATACTTAAATAATGATCTATATTTTCGAACACAAACAACCTCTTTTCAGGCGATATTTCTTGCAATTTACAAACGATATCCAAGAATACATCTATCAATGTATCCGAACTAAGCACGTGTAAATCCTCTCCTCCTGATGTCCGCATAGATGTCTTTTGAACCATTTCAAATAAATCCTCCAAAGTATATTGTAATTCAACATCCTTTCTATTTATTAATTCAGAATTCAACTTTTCAAATACATGAAACAAGATTTCATCAATTCGCATCAAATCATCTTGGCAATCAAAACTTGATAAAGTACCCTTTATACACACTCCTAACAAACTGCTTTTATTTATCTGTATAGCACTTATCAAACCATCCACATCAGAAATCCTAATACATTCCCATTGTTTTCTACCTGGTATCTCCCCATCTATTTCTATATTTTCTACATATTTTTCTTCATATTCTTTATATTTTGTTGATGAAAAATGCTTACAAAGAGAATCTATAATATATCTCTTACACGGAATTCCTGTGCCACATATCTGTGTCACTCCTTCAAATGCAATCTCATAACTCCGAAAATCCGATTTTATCTTCATCTTCATATGATTATCATCCTTTCGATTCCTAGAGCTTCTTCTGTCAATTTCTTACTACCGACCAATATCTTCATATCTTCGTATTGCTTTTCTGTAACCGTTAATAATCGTATATTTCCCTCAGCTGGAATTATCTTCTTCAATCTCTTTTCCAACTGATTCGCAAATTGTCTATTAGGGCAAGTTCGAACATACACAGAATACTGAATCATTATAAAACCTTCCGACATAATATCCTTACGAAATTTTCTATACGCTCTCTGTTGCTCAGAAGTATCAACTGGCAGATCAAACATACAAAGCATCTTCATATATTTATTCATCATCCTCTTCACCTATATAATTATTAATTTCCGGACATACGAAATCATCTCTTTTCCCAGACAGCATAGCCGCATATTGCGATACATACTCTTCTATCATATTTGCTATATACATCTTTTTTTCAAGATAGAGGACTTTATGATTCAAAATATTCAGAAGTGCTCTACGATGCTCCGTCTTAAAATATTTCTCATCTTTAAGCAGGTTATACGCAACCAAATCCACAAATGGTCTAATAGGTTCCATTAAATCATCTACTAGATTAAAACGATTATATTCATTCTTATGATGCACTCCCAATTGACTATTCAAACCATATCCTACACAAACTCTAGCAATATATGCTCTAATAATTGCATAACCATAATCTAATCCAGAATTTAACAAGATATCTTCATTTCCTCTTGAAAAGGAAGTTCCCATCAACGAATTAAAATAAAGCTTTGCAGCATGTGCTTCTCTATTAGTTTTATCGCCTTCCCCAATTTGTTGTTCTAAATCGTCGAGCTTTAATTCGACCTCATTCTTTCCCAGCCTCTTCAATACTTGTTTTTGGTTATCAATTTTAAAATATACAAGTTTCTTCCAAACAGAATCATAATAATCTGTAGTTTTCTCTATTTGATAAACAATATTCTTTGAAATACGACTATGATTATCATAAGAACTATAAAAACCTATTGGTAAATGCTCCATATTACATATAACAATACCAATATTATGTTCTGCCAAAGTACTCATAAGTCTAACTGTGAATTGAATCTTGAGATTATCTAGAACTATCATAGAAATATCATCCAAAGGTATCCAGATATCACCTTCGCCCTTGTCGATAAGTAGATTATTTAGCTTTAAATGTAAAGAACACTCATTCTCTATCAAAACCACTCTATACGCCATATTCTCACCTCAAATACATCGTATCAATAGTAATTTATAACAAAAAAGGACACCCGTCGGTGTCCTTAGTTTCGGCATAAAGCCTTATTTTAGTAGATCTGAAAAAATTAAGTGATTAGAAATTTCGTCTACAGATATACTATATTCCACCACGGCAATTTTTTCAATATTAAATAAAAACTTTTGTTTATCTTCTGGCTGCTGTCAATATAATTTCATCAACAGCATCTGATATATCATAGTGCAATTGTTCTTCAGGGTACTGTTCGATAGCCTCCATAAACCCCGTCTTACCAATAACAACAGGTATTTCTTCCTCTGTAAGGCCACGATTCTTCATTTCTTCATGAATCTTTGATATATATGCTTGTATTCTATCGTTAGATACAGTCATAACTACCTCCTTACTACTTCATACGAAAAGTTACTAAGATATCTAATAGCTTCATCCGTATGGAATGCATATTGCATCGGAAAATTCCGATTTAGGATTTCATCAATACTCTTTAGATTTTGAGACGTTTGTTTTAGTCTATCAGCCACATCCAGCACATTTAAGTCAGCTATTCTTCCATATGTAATGTGATATTTAGCATCCAGGTTGTTCTCCTTATAAGATACTTTATCAATGTAGCCTATACCATTTCGATTATTTATTACAAAACGTCCCCAACGCAAATCGTCTGTAAAAGTCTCTATTATATCTCTTGCTGATTCTATATCGAATTCAACAGAAACCACAGCTGGCTTCTTGGCTCTTACACTAGCTTTATGTAAAGCCCATTTTTTTGCCTTAGTATAATCCTCTGTCAAATAAAACCCCTGACCAAAATCCATATGTTTAGCTCCTCTGCTAATTATAACAGACTGATCCTTACAAATATTCATCGCACTTTGAATATCGGTGCCATGATATAGCTTTATAACCCCAAATTATAATCCCCCTTTGCAAAAATCACCTTTTATCGATTGCTATCTACAACTAAGGAAAATTTCATTTTATCCACATAAAACCTATTTCCCAAAACATCCGTGACAATCTTTCTAATACATTTAGTCTTAGATAAACCAACCAAATTCTGCTTTTCAAATTTAGGTGCATCAACTGGTTTAGTCTCTATATAATTACACGCTTTAGGCATAGTTCTAGACAAAAATCTCTCTGTGTATATTTTTTCGTCTTTCTCATACTCAATTATATCTTCTTTATAGAACGTTAGTCTATACTCATATCCTAAACTCTGTAAATCATCCATAGTCTGGCCCAGCTTAAGCATCTTTTCATTGATTAGTGTTTCTGTATACTTCTCCTTATCAATTATATACTTATCACCTTCACACTTTATGTCAGACTGCTTTACACCTATCAAGTAATACTTTTCTTCAACCGGTTTATAATACACATCCATACGGTATGGATTCAATGAATCTAAGATTACCTTCCTACTTCCTTTCTCAAATCCATACTTATGAGAAATATCTATACAACTACCAACTTCTCCATCCTCATACTTAAGATGTGTGATTTTGGGTCCATTTCCCTTTTTGGAGTACTTACGAATAACATCATCATTTTCCTGCTCATACTGAAGGAAAGGATTCTTTGCATCTGCATATTTTTCCCAAATATCAGAAATAAACTCAAAAGTCCTTGGATCATTTCTAGCCATCAAAAACCTATCCGGATTCTTAGAATAAATATTCTTAAACTTCTTTACTCCATCGTCAGTTCTGATGTCTAATTTGCTTATCTTACAAACCTTGCCATCTATATTTCTGGTACCATAGATAGTCTGATTACACAAAGCTCTATTGCATTTCTTGTTCACCTGGTACCAATATTTATTCTTTGCTGCAGCTTTCTGAATGTTTGTCTTTATCTTTACCCACTTAGCTTGATAAAGCGCATCCTTATAAGCTTTATCATCCAGAAGTAATTTCTCATACGCAGCCTTATCTACATATTCTTCTCCATCATAATCGATATATGCTGAAATAAGCTTATGCCAGGCTTCATATCCCATCTGTGAAAAAGCTATAAGCATAGCATCAACTGCATGATGAACATATGATTCATCTCTATTCTTCTGAAGACGAAGATTCTCTCTCATCTGATGAGTAAAACTACCCCTAATAACCTTTATCTTTGTCTTCGCTTCCTTTGCACCAAAATAATCCTTAAGAGAATTTAGTACAACCTTTGAAGCATATCTCGTATCATTAATATTTCTATCAACAAATCCCTTCAGGACATCAATCTTTGTGATATCGTCGGAATAGAGTAGATTATCCCTCTTCTTTCTCTTTGAATTATCACTATATGTCTTTAATACAAAATCCATATAGTTATCGAAATCCCATTCACGATTTAAACTAGACAAATATGAAAAAGGAGTTCGATTTCCCTTATTCTGGTTCTCAGTCGAATACACCAATACTTTGTTAGATCTGCTATCATCATAAGAAATCGACAAAGGAATAATATGATCAATTTCAAATAAATCTGGATTATCTAACAAATCGTCGATTCTTATAGTTTTTCCGGAGTAAGGACATACTCCTCCCTGCTCATTCCATAGTTTCAACTTCAAAACAAGCTTATTCTGCTTCCTGTAATCCTGTTCTGTAATAACACGTCCATATTCAGATTTAATACGAGCAATAATATTTTTTAGCTCATTTTCGTTATTCCTCTGTTCTTTTTTTATACGTGCTTTTTCCTCATCAGTATTCTTATCACGAGGCATCTCTATCACAATTTCATCAAGCTCTCCGTATTTTTTTATCAGAGCATTTATAATTCTAACTGTAATACGAACGGTCTTTGACACTACAGGATTATAGATTTCCTCTGTAATGATCTCAGCTGGAATAGCCTTATATTCTGCAAATCTTTCTTTATTGGGCTTCATATAACCCATATTTGTAAGCAACTGCATCTGATTCTTTGGTTGTAGATATAACTCTGGAATAAGCTCCTTCATAATCGTATAACCAAAGGATTGCCATTTACTAAATAGTGATGAATTATTCTTTCTAACCTTGATCAAACATTCCACAACTTCATCAGATAAAGAAATATTATTTCTCTTTAATCCTTTTAGGATAGATTCTTTATCAGTATTTAAAGTCAGCACATCACCTATATTATCCAATTCATCTGTAGACAAATCATTGATATCAAAGCCCACCTTTTCCAGTTCTCTGCGAAGTTTATTGTACGCTTCAAAGGAATGATAGATTTCTTTATCATTCTTATCTATTCTAGCGCCACTGATAATACAGTTTTTATCCTTGATTACATCCTTTATTATCTTTGGAACACTAACAGTTTTCGCAGTCTTAATTCTAGAAATAATCTCACGTTTTGTTTCTTCTGTCAGTTTTCCATCAAATACAAATTTGGAATCCGATTCAATCTTCAAATTATTCAAATCATTAAGAACGTTAAACTCCTGTGCAGTATACGAAGCTCCAGCTGCTCTTCGTTCGGATGGATTGATACTACACTTTCCGATTAATTTATCAAAAATATTATCTACAGTTATATACTTTCCATCATCTCCAACTTCAGTTGTGTATTTGCCATAATCAGTTCTAGAAAGCTCATTTCCAGGTCCTTCATAGTATTCTCTCTTTCTGGAAAAAATCTCCATATACTCATGAATAAAATCAGCTGAAATTCTTGTATCAAAACTACTCTGCTTATCGAGAAAAGCTTTCACCTCTTTCTCATAAGCAGATTTAGTGAATACATTTCTAAGTGTAAGCGGTTCACCATCTTCCACTATAGTAATATTTCCTCTATAAGCTCCATATTTCAATAATCTATCTAGCTGAATTTGACATGGAAATTTTACTCTTAACTCTTCTTCATTTCTAGCTATACTCTTTGAGTAGTCAGAAGTTCCAACTTCATCAACATCATCGAGATATGTGATTCCCCTGTGTTTCAAATCATTTAAAAGAACATCGTAAATTTCATCTTTTGATAATTTTTCAGTCAGCCCTTTATTCTTTAAAACAAGGACATCTGTACTATTGTCTACAGGAACTGTAAATCCATATTTAATCCAAAGTTTCTTAAAATCAGATAGTCTAGTTCTACGACGTCTAGTTAGCCTCCTACCCTGTCGAAAGCCACGTCGTATGACATTCTCTGACGCTTCAGCTGCTGGAAATATATTTGATCCAGATTCAATAACCTCATAATCGTCATTTACTACTGCCCATCCAACTGAAGCAATTCCTAAATCTAATCCAACTTTATACCCCATAAAAACCTCCCTTTATACTCTAATCAAAAAGCTTTAATTACTCTTCAAAATCTTCTTCATCTTCATCTTCGAGATCGGATACATCGACGAGGTCACCCTCTACTTTCTCTACATAGAGATGTCCGTCGAGGTGGTCGAGTTCGTGGCAGCAAGCACGAGCAAAGAAGCCTTCTGCTTCGAATTCAAACTCTTTCATATCACGGTCGAGAGCTCTAACCTTTACATGGTTAGGGCGAGTTACGATTCCGACCTTACCTGGAACTGAAAGGCAACCTTCAGATCCTGTCTGCTCACCATCTGCTTCGATGATTTCAGGGTTGATGAGAACTACAGGTCCCTCTCCTACATCGATTACTACGATTCGACGAAGCACACCAACCTGTACAGCAGCGAGGCCTACACCTTCACTTTCGTACATAGTCTCAAGCATATCGTCAATTAGTTCCTGGTATCTATCCTTCATCTCTGTAACTGGGCGGCTAACCTTTCCCAGAATTTCATCGCCTTCGATTCTCAAATTTCTAAGTGCCATATTAAACCTCTTTCTAATCTATTCTATAGTGGGTCATAATCAAACCAAATATTTACAAAGTTCGCGCCATCGAGCTGATTCCAGTTCTCCGAAATCAACCTCTTAGCTTTGATAAGTCTATCATAATTTCTGTCTTTTAAATAGAGCGTCTTTCTGTAGATGTCATTTAGTTTCTTCGGATAATCATCCTCGGGTCCTAAGACTTTAGTCTTCTCAAATAACTCATCTCCATCAATCGCTCCTCGAATATACTCAGCAAGTCCATTCGCAAAATATTCAATCCTGTTTTCATTTTTACATTCAATCAAGATCTTAAGCAGATGTCCAAAAGGTGGATATGCTCCTACTCTTCTAAACATAACTTCACTGTCGTAGAACTCCTCATAGCTCTGTTTAGCCGAACTCTCTATAGCATAGTGATCCGTCTGGTAAGTCTGAATAACCACATTTCCAACTCTGTCACCTCGACCGGCACGACCAGCCGCCTGAACCAGCAGGTCAAACGTATTCTCCGAAGCTCTAAAGTTAGAAACATTTAGTGAGAGATCCGCAGCCAGCACTCCCATCAGAGTTACATTCGGGAAGTCGTGGCCCTTTACAATCATCTGCGTTCCGATCAGGATATCAGCCTCTCCATCGGAAAAAGCTGACAAAATCTTCTCATGGCCTGCCTTTTCGCGCGTAGTATCGGCATCCATTCGAAGCACCTTCGCCTCCGGAAAAAGTTTCCGAACACCCATCTCAACTGCCTCGGTTCCGGCTTTCATCGTTCCTATCATCTTAGAATGACATTTCGGACACTCCTGCGGTTTCGGAAGTTTCGTACCGCAGTAATGGCAGTGAAGCATTCTATCCCTATGAAGAGACATGGAGACATCACAATGCGGACATTTTAGTACAGTACCGCACATACGACAGGACACTGAACCCATCATACCTCTTCGATTTAAGAACAACATAATCTGTTCATGATGATCCAGTCTATCCTGCATCAGCTCAACCAGTCGTCGACTGAACATAGAACGATTACCTCTTCGAAGTTCCTGTCCTAAATCTACGATTTCAGTCTGCGCCATAGATCTATCCATTACTCTGTCCGGAAGTTTAAGCATGATATAATTTCCGCATTCAGCGTTATAATAGGTCTCAACACTAGGTGTTGCACTTCCCAGAACTATATCACATCCATTTATTCTCGCTCTCTCAATAGCTGTAGGAACTGCATGATATCTAGGAGCACTCTCGCTCTTATAGGAGTTCTCATGTTCCTCATCGATGATTATAAGTCCTAAATTTGAAAAAGGTGTGAATAGCGCAGAACGAGGTCCTATCATAATCTTACAGTCACCAGACACAGCTCTGTCTATCTGATCCTGCTTCTCACCCTCTGACATCTTTGAATTTATAAAAGAAACCACATCGCCGAAGCGGTTATAGAATCTCATAACCGTCTGATATGTAAGTGCTATTTCAGGAATCAAAACTATAGCCTGTTTACCCTCTGAAAGCACCTCTTCAATCATGGACAGATACACTTCTGTCTTTCCACTTCCGGTCACACCATACAGTAAATAAGGCTTATGAATTCCCTGCTTTCTATTCTCACAGAAAGTCTCATAAGCAGCCTTTTGGGAATTATTAAGTTCAAAATTAACTTCCGACTTTGCTCCATAGTTTACAGAGCCTCTAAAGACTCTGACTTGGGATATGTTTACTATTCTGTCTTTCTCGAGTGAACGGATATGACTGGAATCTACATGAAGTTTATCTATGAGGACATCCCAAGGGATTTCCTTCTCCTCCATGAGTTCTCTCAGTAATCTCTCCTTTCCGACAGAATGATTCTTTCTGGTGACGAGCTTATTATAGTATTCCTGAACCAAAGTCTCATCGTCGCTCAGAGTTACTATCTTTCTCTCCTTTGGTTTTGCTTTTTTCCGAAGGGGAAGAGTCGTCTTTAGGCACTGATTCAAAGTAGCGCCGAAATAGTCACTCATCCAGACAGCGAGTTCTACCAAATCACGATTTGGAGGTACCTCCTTCGACAGAGCCTTTATCTCCTTTATCTTTGCCGGATCATATTTAGGCTCGGAAGATAAACCTATAACTACACCATTTGTGACTCTGTTTCCGAAAGGAATCGAAACCAGCAGACCGATGGCTATTCTATCCTCCATATCGACTGGAACGGCGTATTGGAAAGTATGATTAAGTTTTTCAAGCGTAATATCTACGATAATATCTGCGTACAATACTTGCTCCTTAGTTACATAATTTTGCTCACGTTAAAAAACATTATAACAGAAATTTCCTCTTGATTTTGTTTTTTTATTCCCTTATATTTAGTCGTGATAAAATTAAATAGCTTACATGAAGGAGGAAGTATGCGACACCTAATGAGTCCTCTCGACTTCTCTGTAGACGAGCTTGAAAAGCTTATGGATCTCGGAGATGATATCGAGAAAAACCCACAGAAGTATGCTCATGCTTGCGATGGTATGAGACTTGCAACTTGTTTTTACGAACCTAGTACACGAACCAGATTATCTTTTGAATCCGCTATGTTACGTCTCGGCGGTTCTGTTCTTGGTTTCTCTGAAGCTGGTTCATCTTCAGCAGCTAAAGGCGAAAGTGTTTCCGATACCATAAAGGTTATGGGCGCTTATGCTAATATCGTTGCTATTCGTCATCCTAAAGAAGGAGCTCCACTCGTAGCCTCTATAAATTCCGACGTTCCAGTCATTAATGCAGGCGATGGTGGTCATCAGCATCCAACACAAACTCTTACTGATTTACACACTATTCGTTCCCTTACAGGAAAACTTGAAAATCTAACTATTGGTTTATGTGGTGACCTTAAATTTGGTCGTACCGTTCACTCATTGATAACAGCTCTCGCTCGTTATTCTAATATTCGTTTTATTCTCATTTCACCAGAAGAATTAAAGATTCCAGATTACATTCGTGAAGATGTTCTGAAGAAGAACAACATCCCATTCGAAGAAGTCGTTTCCCTAGAGGAAGCAATGCCAAAACTAGATATTCTCTATATGACACGTATCCAGAGAGAACGTTTCTTTAACGAAGAAGAATACATCCGTATGAGAGGTTTCTATATCCTCGATCCTGAGAAGATGAGTCTCGCAAAGGAAAAGATGATGGTGCTTCATCCTCTTCCACGAGTAAACGAAATCAGTACGGCTGTAGATAAAGACCCACGTGCAAACTACTTCAAGCAGGCTGAAAAGGGAGTTTACATTCGTATGGCGTTGATTCTGACGCTGCTAGAGACAGAGTTCAAAGCATTCTAAACTAAGCTAAACTAAACGAAACACATTAAAACCAAGAAATACAGAAAGGATAAGACATGCTAAATATAAGCGGAATCCATGAAGGATATGTTCTCGACCATATCAAAGCAGGTACGGCTGAAAAAGTCTACCGTGATTTGAAGCTCGACGAACTCGACTGCACTATCGCGATCATCATGAACGTGCATAGTAACAAACTCGGCAAGAAAGATATGCTAAAGATTGAATGTCCTATCGGCACTATCAATCTCGACGTGCTCGGTTTCATCGACCACAATATCACTGTCGACATCATCAAAGATGAGAAGATTATAGAAAAGAAATCTCTACATCTCCCAAAACTTGTAACAAACGTCATCTCCTGCAAGAACCCTAGATGTATCACTACTACTGAGCAGGAACTCGACCAGGTATTCTTCCTCGCTGACAAAGAGAACGAAGTTTACCGCTGCAAGTATTGCGAAGAGAAGTATTCCAGATAGATACGGCAACAAACTTATATAGAAAAAAGTCATTCGGATTTCAATCTCGAAATCTGAATGACTTTTTATATATCACACCTTCTTCTGAATCAATTCGAAGAATAATCTAAAGACTGACTTCTTTGGCATTTCAATTCCTGTCTCTACCTTACTGTTAGCTTCACGTCTAATCTTTCTAGAATTTCTCCTATGGAATCTGAGTCTCTTCTTCATAAGCATATCGTAGGCTTTATGAACTCTCTTCAAACTCTCCTCAGCTTCCTGCCTTAAAACAGAATCCTTTAAATCTATAGCATATGTATCACAGAGCTTTCTATACGCTCTCTTAATCTCTTCTATGCTAGCATCATATTTAATCCCCAACTCAATATATGGATCCATATTACACTCCTATATCAAATTGCTTTTTCCTTAAGTTGTAGCTCACCATGATTTCTCTTATGGAAGAGTTTGTCGTACTTTGTCCAAACACCTTTATATAAGATATTTCGAATGATATTTGCATTCTTCAGGATCGGCATTCTTTCAAATATTTCCGTACACTCAACTAGCTGAGTCTCCAGTAACTGCCTAAAAGATGTCTCAAAACAGTTTTTGTCCGACATATCGGAATAAACCAACGGGTTATAATTCTGTTTCTTTATATCACGGTTTATATCTTCGTATGCATCCATCAAGTATACAAACTTTCCGATATAAAAACCTATCTCTCGCAGGTCCTCAGACCAAATATCGTCATCATAGTAAGCAAAGATTTCCTCTACCATCATTCCGGAAAAATTAGCCACCAAGGACAGATTCTCTTCCTTACAATGTTCTGCTTCCTCTAGCTTAGCCAGAGCATCCATCATGGAATTAACCTGTCTAGGATATCTTTCGCAAATTTGATTTACATCTTCCTTAATAGAATCGGCAAGCGACTTTGAAAGAATCGCTTTCTCATCGTTGTAATTATCAATCAGATTATAGTAACTCAAAATCAGATTCATATCTGCTACATAATCTATGATCTCACTCTTAACGAGAGATTTTCTGCCTATAGGATGTATGAGACATTTGATAGAACGATACTTCTCATCCGGCTCATATAAACCAGAAAGTATCAATGCCAAAAATGTCATATCATTTGCGAGTAAAAAAGGACCTTTGTTTCCTACCTTTCCCTTTAAGGCATGACAAAGACCACAATAATATCCTTTATAGACTCCATATTCTTCTTTGGATAATTCTTTCTCTTTTGGCGAAATATATCCGAACATTAATACTCCAAATCACAACTTTAGAATCTGCACTTCTTAAGCGTCTTATACAGATTACTCTACGAAACTACCTTTGACAATAGACCATTAGTCTATTTAATAAAAGTTTCATTTTATATAAACAGAATTCCCGAGATATCAACACTTTATCCACATTCTAGGCATTTTTGCGCGATTTTCATCCGTAAACAAAACTAGAAAAAAAACAGTATCCGAGGACGTAAAAAACTGCGATAAAATATTACATTTCATCGCAGTTTACATATTCATATTAATAGAAAAGCAGATCGATAAGCCGGGTTATGTCGTTGGACGATCATCTATCTAGAATGACTGTTGCCAATCATCTCAAGCGGCTAACCTAGAGCTGGCGGGCCACGTACGCTCCTATTAAGCCTTGCTTCGGATGGGGTTTACATTGCTTCCGATGTTACCACCGGAACGGTAGTCTCTTACACTGCCTTTTCACCCTTACTCGCTATATAAACACAGCGGGCGGTTATGTCTCTGTTGCACTTTCCTGGGAGTCACCTCCACCGGCCGTTAACCGGCATCCCTGCCCTATGAAGCCCGGACTTTCCTCACCCTGTAAATACAGGCCGCGATCGTCTGGTCTGCTTTTCCGAATTTCGATTATAACCCTAGTTCGCGATAGTTTCAAGTGAAAACGCTGATTCCAAAGGCGATTCTGTTTACCAGGATCACACCTTCAGAACTGATCCTCCGATGAATTCACGAAGCAGAGAAGTATTGTTTACTGCATCTGGAGCTAGAGGCAGGAAGTAATCTAATAGTTTAAGCAATCTCTTTGCCTCTGGATATGCAGGCGAATCCTCTTTGATTTCCATCAAAAGTGGAACTGCATAAAGCTTCAATACAGACATTTCATAAATTAAAGCTGAATTAAACATCGCATCGCAGCTTTCCTGGAACGGGAAGATGTTCTTCTCCTCTCCAGCACGAACACTGTCCCACATACCGAGTGTTTCCTCAGCATTTGAACCACGTGTTCTGGCATCACGAACGATACGACGGATGAGACGTCCATCTGTAGTAGACAGAGGGTTGTGCTCATCGATACTAAGCTGTGTCAGCGCAGATATATAAATCTTGAACTTGCTTTCCTTAGGAAGTGTATAGCTCAGTTTATCATTCAAGCCGTGGATACCTTCGATTACGAGTACATCATCCGGTCCGAGCTGCATCTTTTTTCCACGATACTCTCTCTTTCCACGCTTAAAATTAAAGGTAGGCATATCGACTACTTCCCCATTCAAAAGAGCCGTCATATCCTTGTTAAACTGCTCGATATCGATACCATCGATACTCTCGAGGTCGAGTTTACCATCAGGTCCCGGTATCATCTTGTCCCGGTCGATATAATAGTCATCGAGTGAAAGTGGATGTGGTTTTAGCCCCTGCGCCATCAGCTGAATAGACAGTCTATACGAGAAAGTCGTCTTTCCTGATGAAGAAGGTCCCGCTATCATGATGAACTTCGCAGACTCATGATGAGCGATTTCCTCAGCGAGCTTGCCGATACGCTGCTCCATAAGCGCCTCCTGCATGAGGATAGTCTGAAGCGACTTTCCGCTTGAAATGACATCATTCAGAGCACCTACTGTTGGAATGTTCATGAGTTCACTCCAGTCAGCTGATTTCTTCTGGATTGAAAAAAGTTTCTGTGAAGGCTCAAATGGTGCCACTTTCTTCATATCGCGGTATGGGAATAGAAGCATATAGCCTTCGTCATACAGCTTCAAATCAAACACCTTTAGATAGCCTGTCGAAGGAACCATATATCCATAGAAATAATCCAGACAGCCGTCGAGATCATAAACATTGATATTTGAGCTGGTTCTGTAGCGAAGCAGTCTCTCTTTGTCATAGAGTCTCTCTTCATGGAAGATACGTCTGGCATCGTCTGTATGAATGGAATACTTTTTCAGAGGAAGATCCTGCTTAACGAGACGATTCATCTCAGCTTTAAGCTTCTTTAAGAATTCGGCGTTAACCTTGTGATCTGAAACCAGCATACAGTAATAACCCTGATCCAGACTATGTCTGATATTTACATCAGGATTCTCTCCAGGATACATATTGTCGAGCGCCTTCTGCATGAGCAGAACCACACTACGTCTGTACGTACGTCGACCGTTTGTATCTAAGCCAGTCAGAAATTCAATATTGCAGTCACCAGGAATCTTACGTGGCAATTCGTAAAGTTTGTTTCCTACTTTCGCCAGTAATATATCCTCACCATAGAAATGCTGGTCTTTCTTTGCAAGCTCCTGAAAAGTACAGCCCAGGCGTACTTTTTCCTCTCTGCCATCTACGATTACATTTAAATCCTTTATATCTTCCATAAGAAAACCACCCTTTCAAAATGCCACAAACTAAGTAACAAACATTTTCTATGTAGATCTATTTATATACTAAATACGGTTCATGCTTAATTTCAAGTGAAATTTCTATATCTTTAAATTTAGATTCAAGATATTCGCGCATATATTCAGAAAAAACATGCTCTAAGCCATAGTGTCCCGCATCGATTACAGAGATTCCTTTTTCCAGAGCATCTATTCCACTGTGATGGTCGATATCTCCTGAAATATATACGTCACAACCTGCCTCTACTGCCAGGTCGATTTCACTCTTTCCAGAGCCACCCAGGACTCCAACCTTACGAACTCGAGTATCAGGATTTCCAAAGAGTTTTACATTTGAAATACCGAAGCGCTCCAGGATCCTATCCATCAAACTCTGCAAGCTCACCTCAGTTTCCAGAGTTCCTACAGAACCGATACCTTTATCTGTGTATCCCGGAAGGAGCTCTAATGGTCTAACATCCTCTAACCCGATTCGACTGTCGAGAGCTTCTCTCATACAGCATACATCGAAGTTCGTATGCATAGCATATAGCACGATGTCATTCTGGATCAGACGGTAGATTCTCTTTCCGATATAGTCATCTCTATCTATCGAAGAAAGAGGACTAAAGATAAGTGGATGATGTGTCAGTAGTAGATCCGCTCCAAACTCTATAGCCTGATCGATAACCTCGTTCGTAGCATCGAGAGCGATAAAGACTCTTTGAATCTCTTTATCACGATTTCCACACTGAAGACCTGAATTATCCCAGTCTTCTGCATATTTCAAATCAGCGAGAGTCATAAGCTCACACTCTAATTCTCTCATCTTCATATATCTAATACCCCGCGCGCTGCCTCGAGTATTTCGAGATACTGTTTCTGTTTCTCTTTACTCTCACGATTCTTCTCAGTATCGGCAGCCTTACTCAAATTAGAAAGCACGTATTCTGCGACCTTTACCTCTTTAATGATGAACTCCTTTAATACAGGGTTCTTCGTAGCGAGGAGATCCGGTCCGAAATAACTTTCCAGTGAATCGATAGTTTTGTATTTTGAATCTGAAGGTGCTTTTTCCGAAGGACATGCGAGTATTAAGAAGTAAAACTTGCCATCCTCAAATATGCAATCCTCTTTTAAGATTTCGAATTCTTCCTCATACAGAAAGTTTCTGAACTCTGGGATTTCTGACTGTGGCTGTAGGAGCAGATAGTCTACACTCTTTGCCACATCCATTCTCATCTTTAGGATATCCTGCATCGTTCTACCGCCCATACCGGAGATAGAGACTCTGTCACATTCTCCGACTTTAACTTCCTTCAGTCCATCGGAAAGTCTGGTTTCGATTCTATCCTCGAGATGGTACTGAGCTACGTGCTCACGAGCTCGAGAGAGTGGTCCCTCTCTTAGGTCCATAGCGAGCGCGCCCTCGATACGTCCATCTAAACAAAGTGATATGGGAAGAAACCCATGGTCCGTTCCCACATCACAAAGCACTCCACCTTCTGGAATCATATTATAGATAGCCTGAAGTCTATCACTCAGGCCGAAGGCACTATTCTTACTCAAGGTAATCCTTCAACTTTCTAGAGCGACTTGGGTGACGAAGCTTTCTAAGAGCCTTTGCCTCGATCTGTCTAATACGCTCACGTGTTACATTGAATTCCTTACCAACTTCTTCAAGTGTACGGCTACGTCCGTCCTCGAGACCGAAACGAAGTACGAGAACCTTCTGCTCTCTCTCTGTAAGTGTTCCGAGAACTTCTTCAAGCTGCTCACGAAGCATAGTAAATGTAGCAGCATCAGCTGGTACAGGTGCGTTCTCATCCTGGATGAAATCTCCAAGATGTGAATCTTCCTCTTCACCGATAGGTGTTTCGAGAGAAACCGGTTCCTGAGAAATCTTCATAATCTCACGAACTCTGTCTACAGAAATATCCATCTTCGCAGCGATTTCTTCTGGAGAAGGCTCACGTCCTAATTCCTGAAGGAGCTGTCGGGATACTCTGATCTGCTTATTGATAGTCTCAACCATATGAACAGGAATACGGATAGTTCTAGCCTGGTCAGCGATCGCACGTGTGATAGCCTGACGAATCCACCATGTAGCGTATGTTGAGAATTTGTACCCCTTTGTATAGTCGAACTTCTCTACAGCCTTAATCAGACCGAGGTTACCTTCCTGGATCAAATCCAAAAACTGCATTCCACGTCCTACATATCTCTTTGCGATAGAAACTACGAGTCTCAGGTTTGCTTCCGCAAGTCTCTTCTTTGCAAGCTCATCTCCCATTTCCATTCTCTTTGCGAGCTCGATTTCCTCGTCAGCTGTAAGCAGGTTAACCTTACCGATTTCCTTCAGATACATTCTAACAGGATCCTCTACGCTGATTCCTTCTGGAACAGAGAGGTCGATATCAGCAGCATCGATTTCATCTTCCTCTGAAGGGATGAATCCGTCATCATCCACATCGAGGTCAGCATCGATATCCATACCTTCTGGAACTTCAGTTTTGTTCATAGTAATCTGGTTCTTCTCAAAGAACTCGAGAATATAGTCAAACTGTGCATCGCGAAGCTTCATTCCAGTAAAAGCCTGGTTTATCTGAAGGTATGTAAGCTCATTGTTATTCTTTTTTGCAATCTCGAGAAGGTCAGCCAGACGCTTATCCATCTCGAGTCTGATTTCTTCCTTCTTTGAAAGCTTTGCACCCTCTGTCTTCTTTGTTGTTTTCTTCTCTGCCATTAGAGTCTCCTTCTACACATTTATTCTAAGTTTTTCTATCTGGTCGATAAAACGTCTATCTTCTATCTTCTTCTTAAACAGATTAGGATCACCCGGATCCATAGCTTCGTTTTCTCTTTCGATAGTAGCTTTCTTTATCTTTATCAAAGTCTCAGAAATCGCCTTGCTCTTGTCCGCATCCGCCTTCAAAGCCTCTTCCGTATGGAAGATTCTGGCTATATCTTTCTGATCCTCAGGATCACTGTATTTATCCACGAGAGCCGCCGGATCCGGCTGTTTTTCCGCTTCCATTTCTGAAAAAATATACTGCGCAACCTCTTTATGTATGCCTTCACAGAAGTCATCTGGTGAGAGATATTCTTTCAGCTGGTTAAATATAGAACTGCTGGATGCTATCCAGGACAGGAGCAATCTCTCTGACTGCAACATTCCATTCTTTGCATTCATTCGTTCTTTCTTTGGCTTGTCATCTACGACACGTTCTGTGCCGCCGTCTATCTTTGTAGCCGGCCGTTCGTTTATACCCTTTGCCGCCTCATGTGCGACGAGCATTCTGAATGAATCCATCGAGATATTGTATTTCTGACAAAGTGCTGCCATATAGTTATTTCTCTCGATTTCTTCCTCGAACTCGAGCAGCCTGTCAGCCATATACTTCTGAAACTCTGTCTTTCCACCCGGATCTCTTAAATCGAAATCTGTCTCATGCATTCGGATTGAATAGAGGAAGCTGTTCTCCGCTTCAGCTATTCTTTTTTCATACTCCTCAGCACCGAGATTCTTTATGAATTCATCCGGATCTTTGTACGGACGCATATTGATAACCTTCGTCGGAACTCCGATCTGGTTAAAGATACCGATCGCACGAAGTGCTGCCTTCACACCAGCTCCATCACTGTCATAGCTTAAATATATGTTCTTTCGATAGCGTTTCAGTGCGAGCGCGTTCTTCTGCGTGAGCGCGGTTCCTAGGGATGCGACTGTATTATCAAATCCCGCCTGATGCATAGAGATAACATCCATATATCCTTCACAGAGGATAAAGAAATCTCTACGGGTTCTACGTGCGAGGTGCATTCCATACAGAATGGTTCCTTTGTCAAATATTTCAGTCTCAGGTGAATTTAGATATTTCGGCTCTCCGTCGCCCATAACTCGACCACCGAAACCACAGACTCTCTTCTGAGCATCCATAATCGGGAACATTGCACGGTTGAAAAATCTATCCTCAAAACCTCTCGCCTCCGAATATTTGATGAGACCGCTGTCCATCATTTCCTGATTTGAGAAGCCTTTTTGTGCGAGATATTTGTGGAGATTCTTTCCATACTGATCAGAAGCCCCGAGTCCGAATTTCACGATAGTTTCTTCGGACAGTCCTCTCTGCTTAAAGTAGGAAAGCGCTCTCTCACCCGTTTTAGAACGAAGCATAGTGTAATAGAATGTCGCCGCCTCTTTCTGGAGGAGGAACATCCTGTCACGCTTTCGATTTCGCGCGCGATCTGCTTCAGTTTCTTCGTGTTCTGGAAGTTTGATACCACATTCCTTTGCGAGTTCTGCTACCGCTTCCGGAAATGTGAGATTCTCGTAATTCATAAGAAAAGTAAAGACATTTCCTCCTACACCGCATCCGAAACAGTAGAACATCTGCTTATCACGTGATACGGAAAAAGAAGGTGATTTTTCATTATGAAAAGGACAAAGTCCAAAATAAGAAGAGCCTTTTTTCTTTAGTTGTACATATCTTTGAATTACATCGACGATGTCAGAACGGGATCTGACCTCTTCGATGACATCTTCAGGATATCTAGGCATAGTCAAACTCTTTCTAAAATCTAGCTTTAATTAGTAGCCATCAACCTCCCATGCCTTTGGCATGAAGTATTCGTTGAATTTAGTAACCGCATACTGATCTGTCATACCCGCGATATAATCAGCGATAACACGATCAATCGGTGTACCACCATCCGTCATACGGATGAATTTCTCCGGCATATCTTCCGGATTCTGCATATAGTATTTAAACAGCTCACGAATCATACGTTTAGCTTTTACTTCTTCGCCCTTCGCTACAGGATTCGTATAGACTGTCTTAAACATAAATTTACGAAGTTCACTAAGTGCTTCGTCTATCTCCTCAGACATATGAATATCAGGTGTATTTGCACTGGAGATAATAACATCATGAATCAAGGTATTCAGACGTTTCTTTACTGACATTCCGAGAGTCTTTCGAATCTCAAGCGGAATATCTTCCTCAGATAGGATTTCTGCTCGAATCGCATCATCCATATCACTGTTTACATAGGCTATCTTGTCACAAAGACGTACCACCTTTCCCTCTGGAGTAGCTGGCATAGAAGACGTCCTATGATTCTTAATTCCATCTCTAACTTCCCAGGTAAGATTAAGTCCTTTACCATCTTTTTCCAGAAGCTCGACGATACGCACACTTTGTTCACTGTGCACGAAGCCACCAGCCACGAGCTCGTTTAATACCTTCTCTCCGGAATGACCGAAAGGAGTATGTCCGAGATCGTGTCCTAAAGCTATCGCCTCCGTCAAATCCTCGTTCAGACGAAGTGCACGAGCTATAGTTCTCGCATTCTGTGATACCTCGAGGGTATGTGATAATCGGGTTCTATAATGATCTCCGAGCGGAGTTAGAAATACCTGTGTCTTGTTCTTTAGACGACGGAATGCTTTACAGTGCAAGATTCGATCTCTGTCACGCTGGAACATAGGTCGAATATCACATTCTTCCTCTTCCCTGTCTCTGCCGCGAGAATCACGATTATGTGTCGCATACTCGCTCAGAGTCCTTTCTTCCATCATCTCAATCTGTTCGCGGATTGTAATTTCTTCCAAAGCTAATCCCCTTTCAAAACAACTCTCCATAAATATAATTACTAATCTGTTTTAGATTTCCTTTATTTTCTTTAAATTTTTTAAGAAAAAAGTTCCTAAAAACCACAAAAGACCGCGATACAGTTTTCATCCCGAATTAAAGGGACGTTTCCTGTATCTACGGTCTAAATATGTCAAGACTTGCTCGCGAGTCTTGCGCGCCGACTGAGTTAAACTTCGTTCTTTAGATTCTTTAATGAATTTGGATTTATGTACCACTCGTCACCATATTTATAAAGCATAACTGTAGTTTCTTTTGAGAAGTTCTTCTTCTCACCATCTATGGTGAACTTCACTCTGACATTCTTTGCCTCGGTGATTTCATATTCCATATCGTCATCCAAATCCATGCTTTCAAACAGCTCCTCGATACCGTCATTTAGTTCATCGAGTTCAATCTCGCTGACATCTGAATCAGAAACCACAGAGATCTTGCAGGTAAAGGCACCAACGCTGTCATCTATCTTTCCATACAGAGAATCAAACATAGATGAAGTGTAAGAATCGATACTAAAGCCAAACATCTTTGCTTTTGATGCATACTGCTCATAGAGTGTACGAGGATACATTACAGCACACCAGTCTTCCATCGACTCACTTTTGTCATTGATGCACTGCTCGAGTTTCATAAGCGCTCCTGAATACTCAATAAAAGTATTCTCTTTATATTTGTCACGCTTAAATGAACCATTATTTGAAAAGAAGAGATATGCAGCGATGATTGCGATCAGCGCAATAGATATGATAACCGCAATCCAAACACCGGTATTACTCTTCTTTGGCGGTCTCTGCACACCGTAGCCCATTGGGTTCATATTTGGATTCATATTTGGGTTCATATTTGGGTTCATATTCGAATTGTCCATAACTTCCTCCTCTTAAAATACCAGTCCAGTCAGAAGCGCAAATCCCGCTGCTGACAAGGCAACCATGATGAGTGGCAGATCCAGATATGCCAGTAGAAAAGCCACAAAAGTTCCAACCAAAGAAGTAGACACACTTCCTGTAGAATAAAAAATAGCCGGAAATGTCATCGCCGTGATAACCGTATATGGGATGTAGAACATCACACTACGAAGGAATCTCGAATGTATTCTGGCTCTAAACAGAGTAAACGGAATCATTCTAATGAGATAGGTCACAAAAGCCATGACAAATATATACATCAGTATTCTCATGCTCTACCTCCTTCCTCTTCAATCTCTCTTTCCGATACCGGAAAAAGAATGGCTGCAAGTACAGCTGCACCGAGAGCAGCTATGATTACTGCAAATCCGGAAGTCATATGAGGTACGAATACCTTAAAGAGTGAACTGAGTATGCCCGCTGCAAACAAAGCAAATACGATGTGTTTATCTTTCTTTGCCGGAGGCACTATGATAGCGACAAACATACCATAGAGCATGATTCCGAGAGCATCTGAAACACTCTTTGGAAGCAGACTTCCCGCTATCGCACCGAGAGCAGTTCCGCCTGTCCATCCTATAAATGGAAGTGTAATTACACCCATCATATACGCCGGTGTAACCTTCCTGTTTCTAGCGATTAGAAGAGCAAATATCTCGTCTGTAACACCGAAGGACGCGATCAGTCTCTTTGATGTCGTAAAGCTTTCATCTGTTCTCTGTGCCAACGAGATACTCATCAGTAAATATCTAAAATTAATAACCAACTGTGTCATCGCCATCTCGAGCATAGTTCCGTGGGATGCGATGATATCTATACCTGCCGCTTCACCTGCACTGGTCAGATTCGCTCCTGACATAAGTGCTGCCTGCAATGTTGAAAGTCCAGCCTGGTGAGCGAGAATTCCGATTCCAAAAGCAACAGAAATATATCCTAGCATAATCGGGAGTCCCGCCAGGACTCCCGATTTATATTCGCGTAAATCGTTCATTAAAAACCTCAATAATATCTTATTTCTTCAGGAGAGTCTGATACTTGTCAGTTTCCTCCTTAATCACACCACTAAGCACTATAAGTGCGATTAGATTTGGAAAAGCCATCAGAGCATTCATAATGTCCGAAATGCCCCATACCAAATCCAAAGACTGTGTAGCACCAAAGAGAGTCATCAGGGCATAGAAACCACGATAGAACATACTATACTTCGTAGTACCAACCAAATACTCAAAAGCTTTTTCTCCGTAGTATTCCCAACCGAGAATAGTTGAAAATGCAAAGAGGATGATTCCAATAGAAACCAGATATTTACCGATAGGTCCGAGTACACTTGAAAATGCTGCTGCCGTCAAGGCTACTCCTTCAAGAGGCTTTCCGTCAGCGCCGAGGGTTCCCAGAACACCCGAAGATGCAATAGTTAGCCCCGTAATAGTACATACGATAATCGTATCAAAGAATGTACCAGTCATACTGATATAACCCTGTCTGGCTGGATTAGAAACAGTTGAAGCTGCTGCCGGAATAGCCGCAGAACCCAAGCCAGCTTCATTTGAGAATACGCCTCGAGCTATACCGAAACGCATAGAATTCATAACACTAACTGTGATAGTTCCTACCACACCGCCTCCGAGGGCTTTAGGATTGAATGCCATCACAAAGATCTGTTCCAGACCTGAAGGAATATTTCTATAATTCAAGATGATAGCTACCAGTCCTGCTGCCACATAGAGAAGTGCCATAGCAGGAACTACTACTGTAGATACACCTGAAATGCTCTTAATACCACCTACTACGATAGGGAAGACGATCAAAGTCAGCACGATACCAACTACCCATGTAGATACTCCAAACATATTATGGAAAGAACCTGCTACAGAGTTAGCCTGTGACATGTTTCCAATACCGAAAGTAGCGATGGCTGTAAATAGAGCAAACAGGAAGCCAAAGATGCTTCCAAGCTTACGATTCTTAAAACCGTTCTTCATGACGTACATAGGTCCGCCAGAAATCTCGCCTCTTTCATTTACTTCTCTGTATTTAGTTGAAAGCAGGCATTCGCTGTATTTAGTCGAGAGTCCAAATAAAGCTGCTATCCACATCCATACCAGAGCACCAGGACCGCCAGAAACCATAGCTGTAGCGACACCTACGATATTTCCAGTTCCAATAGTCGCAGCCAAAGCAGTCATCAGAGAACCAAAGGCAGATACGTCGCCTTCACCATCTGTTCGATGGGCTTCTTTGCTAAGTACCATCTTTAGGGCATGAGGCAGATTCAGCCAAGGTTTAAGCCCTAACTTAATAGTCAAAAACACACCTGTTCCCACAAAGAACACGAGTGTTACTGGTCCCCAGATAATACTATCCAGTTTGTTTACAATCTCGCTAAACATTTCCATAATCTTTTTCCTTACTTGTTGCCTAAATTTAAAAAACACTAACATTTTTTCACTTTAGCAGCAAATAATCAACATTTTTTTATAAGCTTATGCAAAAAAGTTTCCACCTATGCCACTCTACTTCTGTTCCTGATTTATAAAGAAGGTTTTTAGTTTCATAAGAAGTTCATCTCGTTTAATACTCTTTATGAAATAACCCTGTGGCTTTAATTCCATAACGGACATAACTGACTGCTTATCATCTCGTCCAGTCAGGAAGATAACAGGAATATTTCTCGTCTCCTCGTCGTCACGAAGCATCTCCAAAACCTGAGGGCCATCTGTAATAGGCATCTCATAATCGAGCAGAATCAAATCGACTTTGTTTGAACCGAGCCACTTGATAGCTCGAAGCCCAGATGTAGCCATGGAAACCTTGTAGTGTTCATTCAACCAGGAACGAATCAGGCTCATATAGTTAGGATCATCATCAACGATCAGAATCTTTTTCATCAAATCGCCGAGTTCCGCCTGATCAGAGTAACTGTTAACCGCTTTAATATAAGCCTCATAATCGAGAGGTCTCTCAAAGCTGGCATAAATCTGTCCAGGTGGAAGTGAGTTGCTGATCTTCTCTATGTCAAGAGGTTCTGCAATCAGAATCATCTTCTTATCATCTGCATCCATCTTGTCAGCGAGAAAGATTCTAACATCATCCGGCAGGGCTTCGTCTTTCTCCATATAGAAAGTTACGAGCGAAATCTCGTTCCAATACTTATCGATCTCTGCCACTTCTGGAAGGATAAATTTAGCATCTATCTTTGCATCTGCCAGTTTCTTTAATAGAACTCGAACGATAAAAGATTCTTTTGTCCCTATAATTAATATCTTCTTATCCATATTTTCTCCCTACTATTATCTATTAAGTATTTCTTCCATCTTATCCCAGTCAAACAGTTTCAAATACTTGTTCAAATCCTTAAACTTTTCTTCCTCATCTTCAGGCAATCTATACTCACCTACCGATGCGAGTATCATTTCAATAGCATCATAATCCATCTGGTCGACGAGTTCTCTTAAAGCCTCATAAGCGTCCTGCAAATCCTCATCTGAAATCAGTCTTTTATCCGAAGCTCCATCTTCCTGTTCTACATTCAGTCCTTTCAGTGACTCTAAATATCCTCTGTACATAATCATGAGATCCTGATGATGAAATTCGACATAGTTCCAATCCTCGTCCTTTCCGGCTTCTTCTAACGCTCTGGCTTTGTCCGATAGCGTCTTTGCTCCGATGATACGAGCTGCAGTCTTTAGAGCATGTACCTTTATCGTGTACATCTTTATGTCTTTATCTAAAAAAGCTTCTTCCAAAGCTTTGCAATTATCATCTATGGAATCATAGAACATCTTTATCGTATCGATGAAGTTTGAAACACCACCACAATAAGCGATACCATCCTGCGTATTTAAAAGGGCCACTTCATTCAGCCAAGCATACTCAGCAGGCAAAGCCGTGTTCAACAGGATATCATCTTCATTTACGTCCATTACCACCTCATCCGGCAGGAACATGCGAATCGTACGCTCTAATTTTTCCCCGTTTACAGGCTTTGGCAGATATCCGTTAAAACCGTACTTGCGATAATACTCTTCACCGTTATCTATATAATTCGCTGTCAATGCGATAACCGGCAAATCCGGATCAATCTTTCGAATCTCACAAATCGTTTCGATACCATCCATTCCCGGCATCATATGATCGAGAAGCACCATATTATAATCGGATTCCTTTATCTTCTCGATACACTCCTCACCGGAAAGCACAGTAGTTATATACATTCTGGTCGGTGCGAGCAGTCCCTTTATAACCGAGAGATTCATAGGATTATCATCTACAACCAAAATACTGATTTCCGGTGCTATGAAACGCGGAATATACACGCTTCTATTCATGCTGTCTTCAGTCAGTTTAAACTTTCCTATCGGCTTAGACTTGATGACTCTCTGGTCGAAATCAACCTCGAAACAACTTCCCTTTCCATATTCACTAGTACATTTCAGAGAACCGCCCATCATCTCAATGAAGTATTTCGAAATATCGAGTCCGAGTTTCGTTCCATGAACTGTACTGCTCTTTGCATCTTCAAGCTGTTTCATATTTGAAAAAAGATTTTCCAGAACCTCCGGTTTGATGCCTACACCCGTATCACTGATCAGCACTCTAAGTGAAACTTTCTTCCCGTCCAGGTCTACTTTTTCCATCTTAAGTGAAACCTCACCTTCTTCAGTGTATTTAACAGCATTATTCAGGAGGTAAGTGAGGGTCTGTCGAATCTTCTTCTCATCGCCATACAGGATATTAGGTATGCTCTCATCGATATCTATCTTTAGGTCAATACCCTTCTGAACGCATCTGGTTTTTACCTGTGAAAGCATATCCTTTAGAGACATCGTGAGATCATATGTGCTCTCCACCAGCTTCACGTTTCCTGCCTCAATCTGCGAAATATCTAGGATATCATTTACGAGACAGAGGAGCATATCTGAAGCGTTATGGATATCTTTGGAATACGATTTAATATGTTTTACATATTCCTTTGGCACTCCACTCGTATCCTCTCTCTTTATCATCTCATTCATACCCATAATAGTATTTATAGGCGTTCTAATTTCATGAGAGATATTTACGAGGAAGCGTGATTTCGCACTATTTGCACGTTCTGCAGCTACTTTCGCGTCCTGAAATTTGCTCATATTTCTAATCTCAAAGAAATACAGTAGAACCACTAGACCTACACTCGTGATATTAATAAGTGAGAATCCATACGCAAAGATCTGGAGAATCGATGCTAAAAATGGGATAACAGTAAACAGCATCAGCGGTTTAACGTAGTCTTTACCAAGATCTCTCCTATACTTAATAGCTATACTAAACTGAATCATTACTATGAACGTAGGAATCAAATAACTAATTATGAATCCTGGCGATCTCACATAGCGATTCGTCGAATCAAAAGTATAGTAAAGTCCTGTAAACTGCGAAATAATCAACAACAACACACCTATCGTAAAGAAAAACTCGCAGACATAGAATCTAAACGGAACTTTTTTCATATTGCCCCTGGTTCTCAACAAATCAAGCATATAGAGATTAAACGAATGACTTACCAGGAGAGTACACAGGAAGACCACGAAGTTGGACACCCTAACCATCCAAAATCCAGTTCTCGATACATTTCCTCTATACATATATGCAAATCTATCAAAGATCAGCAGTAAGGTAGCACTGGTCTGCATGTAAACCAACGCCATCCTCCTCCTCGCTGTCAAAGTCTTCGTAGAGAGCGTAAGCACTATCAAAACCGCACACGCTCCGCTCAGAAACAGCATAAATTCATATTGAAAATATCGTAGAAGTCCTATCATCTTAACCCTTTCAATAATTCTTCCATTTCATCCCAGTCGAATCTGTCCAACGCAGCTTTCAGCTTATCGATCACCTCTGTATATCTGTCTTCTATCTCATATTCATCCAGCTGTGAAAAAATCATCTTCAAACCATCATATTCCATCTGAGGCACCAGCTCAGTGATAGCTGCTATCGCATCGTCAAACTCATCCTGAGGAATGAGACCTTTCTTCTCAACCGCAATCTCACCATAAGCCAGCATCGGCGCGAGGATAGTCGCGAAAGAATTGTATCCTTTATCGAGAATCTCGAAGTTTTCATCGATAAATGCAACCCTATCCTTCTTTCCCGCATCCTCTAATAGCGCACATAAGTCTGCGAGATCCGAAGCTCCTATGATTCGACAGGAACTCTTCAAGGCATGAACCTTTACAGTGAACAGTTTGATGTCGCCATCTTTATATGCCTGGCGGATTACCTTCCAGTTGTCTTCCAGCGTTTCTCTAAAGAGCTTCAAACTAAAGATAAACGAATCGACTCCGCCGCTGTTCTTAATGCCCTCTTCCACATCAATCTGCGAAACATCATTTAACCAGGTGAGATCATCCGGAAGTTCCATATTAACAATAGTAAATGCACTCATATCCGGTTCTTCCAACAGTTCCTCCGGAAGGATATCCTTTATGATGCCTTCCATCTTCTCTGTATTAATAGGTTTCTCCAGATAACCGTCGAAACCGGCATTCTTGTAAAAAGTTTCCGAATCAGAATCATTATTTGCCGTCAAAGCTATAACCGGTAAGTCAGGGAAGTTCACACGGATACGACCGAGTGTCTCTATTCCATCCATCTCCGGCATCATATGATCCAGGAATACGATATCGACGTGTTCTCTGCTCAGAGCATCTAAAGCTTCCACTCCAGAAGTAGCTGTAATGATATCCATCTTTGTAGCACTTAATAGACCTCTGATAACTTCGAGATTCATACGATAGTCATCTACCACGAGAATCTTTGCATTTGGTGCTACAAACTTAGGAACATAAGGTCCACGGTTTATATTATCTGAATCCTCTTTGAACTCGCCCATAGGCATACCATCTACGATGTCCTGGTTTACAGTAAAGATAAAGTCAGAACCGTGTCCGTATTCACTCTCACATACGAGGTCGCCATGCATAAGTTCCGCAAACTGACGTGAAATATCCAGTCCGAGTCCTGTTCCCTGAATTCCACTGTTTTTCTCTTCATCCAATCTCTCAAATGCAGAGAACAGCTTGTCTAAATCTTCTTCCTTTACACCTATACCTGTATCTTTTACCGAGAAACGAAGCATACAAGTCGTTTCATTTCTCTCTATTACAGAAATCTTCAGTCTGAATCCACCTTCCTCGGTGTATTTGACAGCGTTTGTAAGCAGATTTAAAACGACCTGCTTTATTTTTCCCATATCACCATAAAGTCTACGAGGTATGGTCTCATCTATGTCCAGAGAGAAATCGAGATTCTTATCATCTGCTCTAACCCGAATCATCTTTACCATGTTTCGAATCTGTTCTTCCGGACTGTACTCCTGTTCCACCAGATGCATCTTTCCAGACTCTATCTTTGAAATATCGAGAATATCATTTACGAGTCCGAGCAGGCTCTCTGATGCTCCCCTTATATCCAGCGCGTAATTCATGATAGACATAAAGTAAGTTTTCGGTACTCCGGTTCCATCTTCTCTCAAAATCATCTCGTCCATACCGAGGATAGTATTAATAGGAGTACGAATCTCATGTGACATATTTGCAAGGAAACGAGACTTTGCAGTATTCGCACGGTCAGCCTCTTCCTTTGCTGCCTGGATTTCTTTATACTGGCGTCGGATGACAGTATTAGACATCAGTCGCCATACGATAATAGCTGCTATCGCTGCTACGCCCAGAATCAAAAGCACTTTTATAACCATAAGCTCCATCAGACGTGGTTTCTTATTAATGATATACTCCATGTCCTGATGAACCTTTAAATTGGACTTATTAATAATCTGAACATGAAGCTTGTACTTCCCATATTTCAAGTGTGTATATTCAATCGGTGTTATGTCACTCTGGAGGAAAGATCTGTCATCTGGGAGATTTTCGATATACACATGAACGAGCGGATTAGAAAGATTAAAATTTACTACTGTAGGATTAATCTGAATACGTCCATCTTCCGCAGGGATTTCATATTCTCCGTACTTATTCTGATGAATCTCCTTATTGTTATACATGACACTCTTAACATCTATATTCATCTCATAGATTTCATCATAAAAATTATAGGCATGGAACATACACACTCCTGAACGACCAGCGACATAAATGCGTCCCTGTTCATCCTGGAAACTGTAAGAATTTCCTGTAGGTATACTCGTTAAACCATTCTTTGTATCATACAGTTCATACTTAAAAGTCTTCTTAGTAACCATGTCCGAAGCCACTGCTGAATACAGACCATAAGAGGACATAATCCAAGCCTTGTTGTGACTGTCGATCTGGATATCAAAGTTGTTCGTGGCAGGGAAACCTGGAACATCATGAAGCTTTGAGTCTTTTAAATACTGAACAGAATTCGACGTAATAATCCAGATTACTTCATTTCCATCGTCCTTCTTTACTCGAAGGACTACATCAGAATTCAATCCATCTTCACGATTCAGCTTCTCGATCTTTCCTTCTTCTTTAACTATATACAGACCGCCTCCGTCTGTTCCAATCATCAACCAGCCTTCCTCTGTCTCTTCGACTGTAAGGCAGACGGTGTTTTCAAGGCCGTCTTTTTTCGTAACTCTACGTATAACTTCACCGTTCTTAATAACTGCGGCTCCGTTATTTGTACCTACGAGAATTCCGCCGTCCATCATAGAGCGAACGGCTCTGATATCATTGCTGATGAAGCCGTTGTCAGTGTTATAGTTAACGATACTTCCATTCGGCTTCAGGCATACGAGGCCTTTGTCAGAGTTATATGTGGCGATCCAGACATTACCTACTTTGTCCTTCTCGATACAACGAATTCTAGTGTTATCCAGATAATCGGTAAGCTCATTATGAACTACCTGCATGTCGTTTCCGATGATTTCAAGTCTCTTGTCAGTACCGATATAAAGCTCACCATCTGACTGACAGACAGCATTTACCACATCGTGACCGAGGCCTGCCATGGAACTTATATCCTGGAAATTATTTGAAACCACCTTTGCCACGCCCTGACGCGAGGATACTATCCACAGATTACCCTGATAATCCGATGTAACCATCTCGATATTGCTGTTTATAGGATTGTTCTCGAGATATGCAATCGTATTGTTTTTATCTATATAACCTACTAATGACTGACCGACAACCCATAAACGATTACATTCAAAAGTCAGGTAAGTGATACTATCGATTCCGGTCTCAATCTTTAAATCCATATCACTTTCTTTTTGACCGAATTTTCCTCGATACAGGATTCCATCATCATTTGCATAGTAGAAATACTTCGGATCTCTGATATCAATATTTAGAGCAGTAACCTTTCCCAGTCCGAGCTCCTCTGAAGTTATAATCTTACTTACTTTTCCATGCGATATGGAAAAAATCTTTCCGGTTTTAGTATTTCCAAAGATATTTCCTTCACGGTCTGTAACCAGACGCATGATATACTCATCTTTAATCATATCGTTTTCAAGTTTATGTACCTTGAATTCGCTGTCTATATAGCACACACCGCTGGTAGTTCCTACATAAATACGATTATCACGGCCTTCGACGATACTACGAATAGAGGAAGACGGAAGGCCTTCTTTATAAGTGATGTGCTTCTCAGTATTACCCTTCATCATAACCACGCCATTATCGTTCGTTCCAAACCACATACGCTTCTTATGATCCTGGTAGATGACCTTACCGTTTACAAGTCCGGTCTTTTTGTCCTTGCGCTCGAAACTGTTTCCATCATAACGCACTACACCACTATAACTTCCAACCCAGATATATCCCTTGTCATCTGAATAGATGCAGTTTGCATCAGATGTCGGAAGTCCATTGTCCGCATTGTAAATCTTGTAAGTATAATCGATATCCTTTATCTGACCCGTGGCAGCATAACCTCCGCCATACGTCTGAGTCGAATTTCTGGTCGCAGAAGAGACTACATTATCGACTGTCCGCGCATCTGTATTAACAGGCAAAACAGCCTGAATAGTCAAAAACAATATAAATGCTAAGCAAAGTTTCCTCTTATTTGCCATCCCATTTCTCCTCTGGTTTTAACTATATTTCTTCATGACACTCTTTACTTCTTCTCTGGCTTCTATAAACACTTCTACACACTTTGGATCAAAATGTGTACCGCTTCCTTCTTCGATAATCGAAATAGCTTTTTCAAAAGACATCGCCGGCTTATAAACTCGCTTTGAGCTAACCGCATCAAATACATCTGCGACTGCCATGATTCTGGCAGACAGCGGAATCACTTCTCCCGAAAGGCCTTCCGGATACCCCGTTCCATCCCATTTCTCGTGATGATAACCGGCCATGTTTCTCGCTTCCTTTAGATAGCTGTCTCCCTTTACTATGGTGATAGCTTTTTCGATAATCTCTCTACCGGCAGTCGTATGAGTCTTCATAATTTCATACTCATCATCTGTGAGTTTGCCAGGTTTATTCAATACTGCATCTGGAATGCGAATCTTCCCTATGTCATGAAGTGGAGCTGAAATATAGACATCGTTTATGTATTTATCTGTAAGACGATTTGAATAGTACCCCTTTCTCTTCAAACCATCGAGAATGATTCGTACATAGTCAGCCGTCTTCTGAATATGAAATCCCGTATCGGCGTCACGATTCTCGACCATATCCGCCATCGTAATCAAGAGACCGTTCTGCATAGTCGATATCATCTTCGACTGATTACGCAGGTCGGAAAGCTTCTGTTCCATATCCGAAGCCAAGGCACAGATAGAATGATAGAGATTCTCGACTTCGTCATGTGTCTGAATGTCTAGCTTCTTTAGGTTCTCCACTCGATCGTGAAGCAGAACTTCATTATCGTTATCCTTAAAAAACTCCTCAGTCACTTTAGACATGCCATTTATCGGGAATAGCAGGAAATACGCTGTAAACCAGGCTCCAAACGAAAGGATCCACAGGAAGAATCCCGAGAACAGAATCACAACCTTGAATATATATTCAAAAATCATATGATCCAAATGATTCTCATGTAGTACCAATATACCGTTGATTAACAGCAGTACTGACAGCATCACAGCCGTAAGATGAAGATAGAGGCACACTCGACGTCCTAACACGTTTTTTTCCGACCAGTACAAATCCTTCATGGATGGATTCATTCTCCATTCCCAGTCTCTCAGATAGTCCTTTATCCTATTTGGAATCATACGGATGATAGCAAATGCAACCAATGTTACGAGTGCCCTATCCAGTAAACTAAACGAAATAGCTGATAGTAAAAAAGATGGTATATAGTCTATAGATAATGCCTTTGAAATAAACTCACCAAGCTGCACAGTTTCTTTATAAGGCCTAAGAGATTTGATAACTAACTGTATCGTGCCACCTAGTACTCCTGTTAACAGGCCAGATGTCACTATATAGCCAATAACACCACTTACACGCTGTAGCCAGCCTCTCTTAATAAAGACATAACCCAGCCAGGCAAACAATATATTTAGTATGGAATAATACACTATAGAATTTTCAAACAGACTTAAAATGACATTAGTTAAAATAGCCGTCGTCAAACCTGGAAATGTACCCAACAAAACCACGCAACACAACGTACCTATAGAATCTAAGAATAATGGTATATGTAACAGATATGAACCACATGCGACTACGATATTAAGTATCGTAGTCAACACTATGATTCCTACTACTTCGACTTTCTTCCTCTTCATGACCGCCCCTTTAAAATGTATGTTTAATAAATAGGAATGATAATAACAAATGCAGACTTCCCGCTTTCTACATTCGTACACAGCTTCCTAATAAATCCCGTTGAAAGCACATAATCTTTCTGGACTCCGAGAGCTGTCCATCTATCTGGACCAGCATCATCCACGACCTCCTCAAATGCTTTTCTCACTGTTCGTGAAAAAGGTTCCCTTTCGTCGTAAATAAACCCATCCTCTGAAGTCAAGCCAAACTTTCTCAAATAGTTTTGGTATGCTTCGTTACATCGAATCATCTTCAAATCGCCCGAGCCATACTCTACTACAGCTATCGGCGCACCGTAAATTCGAGAACGAATCGCATCCTCGATTTCTGAATTCCCCGAGATATCCAGTCGATTCAAATTCAGTTCACTGATTCTCGTATTGTATTCGTTCTCAATATCAGTTTCTATCAGTTTACCACCAACTGACTGCATGAGTTCGATAAGTTTTTTGATTGAAACCGGCATGAAATAATAGTATCCCTGAAGATTATCACAACCTACTGCTCTAAGCAGTCTCTCCTGATCTTCAGTTTCAACTCCCTGAGCAATAACGCGAATTCCCATATTTTTCGCCATGCGAATCAATCCCAGAATGATAGGATAGTTCTTTCCATTCTGGTTGAAACTCTTCATAAAAGCCGTATCAAGCTTAATAGCATCAAAATCAAAATCCTGTAGTACATTCAAAGATGAATAGCCCGCTCCAAAGTTATCCATCCAAACTTCAATTCCCGCCTTATGAAATCTCTCAATCTGCTGATTTAAGAGCTCAGAATCAAAACCGATAACAGTTTCTGTTATCTCTATCTTTAACAGCTCATGTGAAATTTCTCGCTCGTCAAGCCTACGTACGATTTCTGAAACCATATCTATACATTCAAAATCGTGACGGCTTATATTTATAGAGACAGGCACTATTTTGAGCCCACTGTGTTTTTTTACTTCAAAAGCATCAATAACGCGATCCACCATATAGAGATCGAGTTTGTACATGAGTTTCGACTCCTCGAGCACATGGATAAAATCAGCCGGAGAAAAGATTCCACGCTTCGGATCAATCCATCTAGCATAAGCTTCTTCCTCGGTAACTTTTCCATTTATGGCACGAACTATCGGCTGGAAGTAAGGAACGATCCATCTTTCTTCGAGCGCGATATCAATATAGTTCAATACATATTCACGAACTGCTGACTGGCGCAACATATTCTTATCGAAATAAACGATCTTTGAGAAATAAGTATTTCTGTCATAATCGCAGGCCATCTTTGCCCTGTCACATGCTGCACCCATGTTTGCGACATTGTATTCATCTATGTAAACACCGACGCGAAGTGGCAAAACATGTCCTTCGTTCGCATGCTCTAAAGCATCAAATACACGCTGAATTCCTTCTTCTACTCCCTTATCAGAAGTGAATACATAGAAGTGATCCTCGCCAAATCTGGCACAGTTTTCATTTGTATATTCATCCCTCAATATATCTGCGAGGGCACATAATAGTTTATTTCCTTCTTCAATTCCATGCTGGGAATTAAAGTCCTTCATTCCATTCAAATCGAATGACAGAATCGTAGGCGTCTCCCCACGTTTAACGATTTCTTTGCATCCGGCCTCCGCCAGTTCAAAAAAATACGCCATATTTGGTAATCCTGTGAGAATATCATAATAACTATTCAAAACAGGCATCTTGTTCGAAATCATATGAGCGAAAACTTCACGAATATCATCTGTGAAATCATCACTCTTTCCCTCCGAATGAGAGCTCTCATCCATATAATAAACGAGGAGCAGCGGAGTTCCATCTTCCATGATAATATGGCGGCCCACAGCATGAACTATGCCATAGTCCTCAAGTCTAGGTGACCAGGAACGATACACACAATCGTACACGCTAGTGCCTGCGGCAAACTTTATGCCAAGCTCTGCCACAAAAGCTTTGTCCTCCGGATGTGTTCCGCGATACATATCAGTATCGAGAAGTTTAATAGTATCCGCCCGTGGCAGACCTATAAGGTCACAAAAACCATTCGTAACCAATACGGGTACGATTCTATTTGATATACTCTGATATATCACAAACGGAACATCTAAGTTTTCGAGTATTCTGGCTGCCTCGTCATTAAACTTGTATTTATCCACGTTAGCCCCCTAATAATCAGTAATTCTATAAATCGAATCTAACTTTTATTATACAAAAAAGAAGCCTCAAGTAAAACTGAGACTTCCTTCTATGATTAATATTTTCGTTTTTATTTATAATTTAGTTTCCAGATTTCTTCATCTCGTATGCGATACGGAACATTTCAAGTTCCTGACGGCGCTTCGCCTGCTCTTTCTTTAGACGTTCAGCTCTCTCAGTAGCTTTCTTCTTAAGCTTTGTAAGCCTCTCCATCTCCTCTGGAGTATATGCTTCAAATGCAATTCGAGACGCTATAAATCTACCGTCCTCATTTCCATCGAGAAACTTAATATCGGATTCGCCTTCAAAAGCCGCTTTTAAATCATTAAGTACATCTGACCTTCGCGTATAAGATTGTTTCATCCCCATGAAATCACCTCAAAACTCATCTCTAAAATCGAGCATATCATAACACAAATTTATGATTTTTGTCCATATGAACGACCTCATCTGAAACGGCTTCGGCAAGCTCACGATTATGAGTAGATATGATAATCAACTTGTCAGCTGACTTCTGTTTAATTATAAAATCAGTAATAAATTTCTGACCATCTTCATCCAATCCAGCAAGTGGTTCATCGAGGATCAAGACCTCCGGTTTCATGGCAAAGATAGCCGCAAGAGCGACTCTTTTTTTCTCCCCACCACTCAGATTAAAAGGCGCGCGATATCGCAAATCCTCTATCTCCAAAAGTTCAAGATAGTACTCCACACGCTCCTCTACCTCTTTCTCGTCGAGTCCCAACTGGAACAGCCCAAAAGCGATTTCGTCTTCGACGCTTCGCGTAAAAAGCTGAACTTCCGAATCCTGGAACACATATCCGATACGACGATGAAATTCTCGTGCGTTCTGTTCATCCTTTAGATAGCGTTCGTCAATCACTGTTCCATCAAAGATAAAGCGTCCCTTCGTAGGGAATGACAAACCATTCAGCACTCTAAACAAAGTTGATTTGCCGCATCCGTTTGGTCCGATGATCGAGTAACATTTTCCCATCTGAAACTCGTATGATATGTCGTCCAGAACTATTCCCGAATCATATTTATAAGAAATATTCTCTAATCTAATCAAAGCTCTTTCCCTAATCTTTCTTACTAACTATTTTACTGTCAATGCGAATACCACTGTGAGCACAATCAGCCCCAGGACATATATTCCATCCCATACATTCCACTTATGTCGTCTAAAGGAACGGTACTCTCCCACAAAACATCTACACGCCATGGCTTCTGAAGTTCTAGTTGCCACTTTTGTAGACTTCAAAAAAGTGGTTCCTAATATGTCTCCGGCACCCGACGTCTTCCAGTTTCTTTTTCCGACGGAACGAAGCGTAACCGCTTCTAAAAGTTTGTCGCTAAAGCGTCCGAGTATGACTAGGAATTTAACGGTTAGATCCAAGGTTAGTACAAAAACGGACGGAACCTTTAATGCTCTGAAAGATGCCGTGATATCCTTCCAGTCGACTTCGGCATTTAGCGTCGCCAGGAGCATCACCGATTCAACCACTTTCATAAGCACTGTGAAGAAGGTTCCCGGGCTCCCCATAAAGATAGACGGCAGGAGAATCAGTCCCGAAAAAAGGACAGCGCTCATAACCACTTTTACGACGTCCTTTAGAGCATCAATCGGAAGCACCGAAAGATGCAGAACCGCTATCGCGATTACTATATATGTAAAATAAGCATTGTTTGAAAGCGCGCAGAGCAGGATTATAAATATAACGCCAAAAAGCCTCAAGGCCGGAACCACTCTATTAAGCGGTCCCGTCTTAAGGCTTCTAGTATTTGAATCACTATGTAATAGCTTTGCTATAGCTTTCAAAATAGATAGATTTAGCTTCAATTTCAAACACTTTCCAAACTAGTAAGTAATAATTCTCGCCACAAAAATCACAACTTATGCTTCGACTGTCTTTGTCTTCTTTAAAGAGGAAAGAATTCTGAAGACGATAACAGTGATACCTACACCTATTATAGCAGACATGATGTAAGCAACCCAGTCTGGAAGTGCAGAAATTGAATAATCAGGAATTAAAGCATCAAATGAGAATCCATCAAGCATTCCCTTTGGTGTATAACCAACACCTGTAGCTGCAATTTCATCAGCGCCCCATTCACCCCAGGCTGTTCCCTCAGCGAGAAGTCCGAGTGGTGTAAGTATAATCAGAAGGACGATGAGTGCGATCACTGCCTTCGGTGTCTTTGATGTAGTAGAACCAGAGATAGTCTTTGGAGAAACCTGCCTGATAAAACCATAGACTAAACCTGTATAAACGATCTCTGCCAATCCGAATATAGTAAGATGTCCTATCATCATAGCTGGGATTGAAACTGAGAGATCATAAGGACAATACATAGCATTTCCTGCTGCATCTCTAAAGAGAAGTGGCTGAATACCAAACTCGATAGCTGCCGCAAGTGCTGCTGCATTAAGTCCTACATAAGCTCCGATAGAAGCCGCTGCGATATCACCATTTTTGAATTTTGAAAATGCTTTTTTCAACAAATTAAATACGAAATATCCAACGAATGGAAGTACGAACGCCATGTTAAAGCAATTTGCTCCAAACGCAAGTATACCTCCATCACCAAATATCAAAGCTTGTAGCAAGAGCGCTACTGAAACTGACAAACATGCCGCATAAGGTCCGAGCACAGAAGAAATAAGTGTTCCACCTACTGCATGACCTGTAGTACCACCTGGAATCGGGATGTTAAACATCATACCCAAGAAAGAAAAAGCTGCTCCTACGCCCATCTTTGGAACATCTTCCTTTGGAAGTTCCTTTGCTACTTTCTTTACTGAGATAGTCCAAACAGGAACCATCGCCGCTGCTAATACTCCACAAGTCTGTGGGCTCAAGTAATTATCTGGAATGTGCATTTGTACCCTCCTTTGAAATGTCGCTTTCTATGCACTTTATGGCTTTACGCCACTAAATCATTCACAACAGTTGATATTATATTATCAAGCTGGTTTGATTTTAAGCGGGGTGGGGGGTTATTTTTTTGATTTTTTCTGTTTTCTGCTCGCCGGCGGCTCGCCTCATTTCTGGCGAAGATATTTGTTGTTTTCTCTTATCTCTTCGCCGCGCACATCATTTCTGGCGAAGAGATTTGTTGTTTCCCCTTATCTCTTCGCCGCGCTCTATATCAAACTCTTTCCCTATACTAAGCTTTCAAAAAAGCAAGTGCGGCTGCGCCGCAAGGGTATCCTATTATGTTTGCTTGATCACAACTTTTCATCAAGAAAGTAGCCTGTCAAGGATGGCGAAGCCACCAAAGGCTACGTCCTTGACAGGCTGCTTTCTTTGATGAATATAATCAACCAAGCAAACATATATCTCATTTTGTGCGCATGCACACGACCTAGAATCTTGCCTAAAACCATCGGGAACAAAGTCCACTCTGTGAGCGAAGCGAACACTCGATTAACACCTAAAGCATAAAGCAAGGCAAATAAATTGATATGAATCTCTACTTTTCCTGGATTACACACCAGCCTCAATTTCAAGCACTAGTGTGAAACTGCGCCTTCCGTTAATCTCACACCACCAAAGAGCTTGAAGTAATGGTGTGAATCCAAACAAATCCTCAATTTCACACCACGCCTCAAAAAAGTCACTGGTGTGAGATTAACTATTTCTTGCTTTTCTCACCAACTACGGAAACAACAACACAATCTTCATATTTTCCGTAT
>JAZNMP010000009.1:0-57409 GCA_045579705.1 Lachnospiraceae bacterium | reverse complement strand
TGACATGTTTCCATAATCATCGTATTTATAAGTAGTGACCTTTCCTTCTCTATCACGAACTTTAGTAAGGCGATTAAGTGCATCATATGAATACTTTACATAAGTCTTATCAGGATAGATAAGCTTTGCCAGGTTTCCATATGTATCGTAGTTATAAAGGATTACATTCTTATTTGAATCTGTAACACTTACGATTCTTCCACTATCATCATACTTATAATGAGTTTCACCTAGAGCATCTTTCATAGAAACTCTTTCACCGTTATCGTTATAAGAATAAAGTGTATCCTCTTTATCTGATGTAGTCTTCTTTATTAATTCACCCAGCTTATCATACTTATACGTGATACTTTTTCCGTTAGCTAAAGTCTCTTTCGTAAGGTTTCCAGATTTATCGTAAGAGTAATTCTTTATATCACCTAACGGATTTATCTCCTTTATGAGGTTATTATCCTTATTGTATTTATATGAAGTCTTACTTCCATTTCCATCAGTTACAGATGATACATTTCCGGCTTCATCATAAGTATAGCTTTCAGTAACACCGTCACCTTTTGATGAAACAGATGTGATTCTATCAAGTTTATCGTATTTAAAAGTCTGACCCTTTCCGAGATCATCAGTCTCTTCTTTAAGATTTCCATTCTTATCATACTTATAATGAGTAGAATGATTTTCGCCATCTGTTTCTTTCTTTATAAGACCAGTCTTTGTAAATGTATACTTTGCTTTTACTACATCTTTAACCTTAATGGATGTCATTCTATCCATAGAATCATAAGTATAGGTGGTCTTCTGTTTTAGAGGATTAACTTCAGAAGTCACATTTCCATTTGCATCATATGTGTAGCTATATACATGTGAGCCGATTTCCTTCTTTGTAACATTAGACTCATCATCATAAGTGTACTTTGTCTTAAGTCCATCCTGATTTCGTACAGAAAGAACTCTATCGAGTTCATCTACTTCATAGGATTCCCTTACTCTCCCTCCAAGTCTTACATCCTTTAAGTTGTCATTCTTATCATAACTATACTTAAGAGCTTTTCTGCCCTCTGTCTTTAGAGTGAGAAGGTTTCCATTCGCATCGTATCTAAAATCAGTCTTTGCACCGGCTTCATTTGTAGTAGTTTTAATATTTCCATTTGTATCATAGGAATAGCTTTCTACTTTACTACCGTCTATCTTCTTTGTGATTCTATCCAGCGCATCGTATGTATACTTTAAAGTTTTTCCGCCAGGATTATCCTCCTCGATAACATTAGAGTTTTCATCATATCTATATGATGTAACACGATTTAATGCATCAGTTTTCTTTATCAGATTTGAGAAGATGTCATACTCAAACTTCGTCTCATGACCTTTGAAGTCCTTATAAAGAAGCATGTTTCCGACGGAATCATACCCGAAGCTTTCTTCATTTCCTTCTTCATTCTTATGTGTAAGGGCATTTCCGTCATTATCATATGCGAAGCTCTCTTCTGTCTTATCAGGATTTATAAGATTTAGAAGGTTATCTTCTTTATCATAAGAATAGAGAGTCTCATTACCCTTTGCATCTGTTTCACTTATCTTTCGACCGTTTAAATCATACTTAGCGCTAGATAAAACTTTTTCTGTACCGCCGAATGGTAATAGCCCCTTCTTCTTAACTGGAACAGAAACTTTAGTCAGGTTTCCAAGCACATCATATGAATACTTTGTCTCTTCACCTTTAGCGTTTGTTTCTTTAATCAGTTCATTTAAAGCATTATAAGAATACTTTGTCTTTCTGCCCTTAGGATCTATGACCTCTGTCTGATTTCCATTTAAGTCATATGAATACTTTGTAACAGAGCCCTTTCTATCCTTTGTACTGATTAGATTTAAAAGATCATCAAAAGTATTCTCTTCTTTTGTGTTGTCCGGATACTCTGTTGAAAGCAGGTTATCAAACTCATCATATGTATACTTCTCTGTTTCACCAAGAGCGTTCGTGAAAGATATCTTTCTTCCGAGCGCATCAAAAGTATATGTATCCTTATTCCCTTTTGAATCGGTCGTAGAGATAAGATTGTAGTCTTTATCATAACTATACGCTGATAAAAGTCTTCCGTTTTCACTTTCTGATGTAAGTTCCCCGGAAAGACCGTATGTATATGTTCTCACACTTCCATTTGGAAGAGTCATAGATAGAAGATTATTGTCTTTATCATAGATGTAAGTCGAAACGTTTTTATTCTTATCGATTTTCTTTACTATGTTTCCAAAAGCATCAGTCTCATACTTTATAGATACACCGTTTTTATCAATCTCTTCTTTGATGTTGTCGTTTTCATCATAGATATTTCTAGTCTCAAATCCCAGTGGATCAACCGCTCTAATTAGGTTACTGTTTTTATCATAGAAATATTTACTAATACCGCCGGCAGCATCCTTTGTTTCGATCAGGTTATTAAGTGCATCATACTTGTATGATATCTCGTTACCTTCAAGGTCAGTTTCAGATGTTACGTTTCCGAATCTATCATACGAGTACTTTGTTACATTTCCATTTGCATCAATCTTCTCAAGCACGTTTCCCAGGACATCTGATTTGAATCTAACCTTTGTATTCTTTCCATAATCGATTAAAGAAAGATTTAGATTATCATCATAATCATACTTTGTAACCTTATCTTTTGTTTCTTCTCTTATCAGAAGTCCTTTTTCATCATATGTGTACTTAGTAGTAGATTTTAATCGATTTGTCTTTTCTATTACGTTTCCATCTATATCGTATTTAAATGTTTCCTTTGTACCGTCATGATATAGAATCTCTGTTACGTTTTGAGATTCATCATAGGTATAGGATTTCTTTACACCCTCAGGGTCAGATACCTCTAAGAGATTTCCATTACTATCATATTTATAGGAAACTATTCTTCCTTCAGCAGATGTCTCAGTTAGCTTATTTCCATCCAAATCGTATGTGTATGTAATCTTTCGATCATCACCCAAACACTCATCTAAGATTAAACCTTCGAAATCCAAGTTATACTTTATCTTATTCCCTTTAGCATCGATGTGACCAACCTTCTGGTTTCTACAGTTAAACTCGGCTTTCTCAGTATTGCCATTTGGATCAGTAACAGCTATCAGATTTCCATTCTTATCATAGGTGTACTTTGTAGTATTACCATTAGAATCTACTTCCGCTACGAGGTTACCAGCCTTATCATATGTTGACTTTGTAAGATGACCATTTAAATCTTCTAAGATAAGGCGACCATCTTTATTATAGGTATTCTTAGTTATCGATCCTGTATTTGTCTTTGATAGAAGAACTCGATCCATAGAATCATATGAATAAGTCATCTCCAGACCTTTTGACTTTAAAGATGAAACATTTGCATTATCATAAGCTAAAGTAGTCTTTACCTTTCTTTCATCTACAGATTCTAAGACTCTTCCATAAGCATCTCTCTTATAAGTCTTCTTTACTTTTCCGTTCTCTTTAATCTCGTTTAGACCAAATTTATCATAACTATACAAAGTAACCTTACCATCGAAATCTACTTCTTTTGTAATCTCATTCTTACTATTGAATTCCTGAGTTTTCTTCTTTCCATCAGCTCTCGTTTCTTCAATTAGATTTCCGTTTGAATCGTACTTATAAGTAGTTTTCTTTCCAGAACGGGAAGTTTCTGATGATAGATTATTATCGCTATCATACGTCTTTAAAGAACATGTTCCATCAGGATATACGATCTTTGTAGTTCTATGATTCTTATCGAAAAAATATGTCTTCTTACTTCCATCTGCATCAATAGTTTCAGTTCTATCAGGATAGTAATTAAGCGTGCTTATGTTTCCGTTAGCATCGGCCTGCTTTACTACTCTTCCGACTTCATCATAAGTATTCTCTACCTGCTTAGCTCCATTTTCATCAACCCATGAAGTCATGAGGCCCGAATCATTATAGTTATACTTAACTACATTTCCTTCTGGAGATGTAACTGAAGTAAGATACCCATTAGTATAACCATACTTTATGATTGTATTATCAGGGCGAGTCAGAGATACTATCTTTCCTTCGTCATTATAGGAAAGCTTTATCGATTTCTTTGTATCAGTAATAATCTCAGTAAGTTCTTTTTTCTTATCATACTTATACTGGGTTTTTAGTCCGAGAGAATTAGTCTTCTCTATGAGAAGCCCCATTGAATCAAATGTCTTTACATTGTTTTCATTATCTTTGATTAGATAGTTATAGATAGGATACTCTTCGTCTTTTCCGTCACCATTAAAATCATACTTCTTCTTTGCTACGATTTTTCTGGTAAGGCTTAGGTCATATCCCTTTGGCGAGATGTAATTATTACCATTCTTTATAAACTTAAGAATGCTACCATCTTCTCTTTGGAATACGATATTTAAATCTTTATCCTGTGTGATTCTCTCAGAAAGTGTTGTATTCCATCCTTTACCAAATGGACCATTTAGATTTGAAAGGGAATTATAATTTCTTTCGATAGTGAAATCTTCTGTGTAGCCTTTAAGCTTCACATCAGTGTCGTTTAAATAGAAGTTACCTGTATTTAGATTTATAGGTTCATAGCCAAACTCACAGTGAAGGCCACGTCCCATGAGGCAAGAGTCGATTTTTCTTTTTTCCGCCTCGGATAATGCCGGTGGATTATATGGAATACGTGCATTCTTTCTGGGGTTTCTAATAAAGATAGTATTTCCTTCTACGAGTAGCATGTCCTGGATTCTATTATCAAATCCTATCTGGTTTAAATCCACTCCATAATATGCCGCAATCTGTGGCAATGTATCATACTGCGTAATCCTATATACGAGGAAGTCATCCGATTTATTCGCTCTTCCAAAGGCGCCATCCTTATAAGCCTGTGCACTTATGTTATAGAGGGTATTAAAATCAAAGCCTGAAAAAGGCCCATTCGTCTGGTAGTTTCCTTCCTTCTCTCTATATCTTCTGGTTGTCGCCGGATAGTTTCCTTCAAAGTCTTTTGTATTCGGATACTTATATGAATACGATGCTTTTACATCGCCTTCAAATCCTTTTGACTCATCATTTAGATAGTAACCAACCATAGAACCAGGTGTTGCTGTACCAGAACCTAGTACTCCCATCAGGTTCATTCTTCCTTCGATAGTTGTATTCGCCATCGGATATAGAATAGATGTCGTATTATCAAGCGGATAGTTCATATCAACAGGATCTGGAACTGACCAATTGATAGTAATAGACGGTTTCTTATCCTCTGAGAAATCGACCTGACCGCCTGAACCGGATGATAGTGGTGTGTAAAAAGCTCCACCATAACAGTTCTCATCAGTAGCCATTACACAGAGTCCATTATTATTAGCTAGACCCTGTACCCAGTTATTTACAGCATTTTTTATATCAAAAGAATGGTACCCTTTATGGGCACCACTAATAAAACCTGTTCCTGATGGCTCCTGTGGAAGTCCTACTGAGTTATCCCAGTTGATACTCCAAGGGTCCCAGCCACCATTGACCTGGTAACAAGCGAATGTTGCATTTGTATTTGCATACTGAACATACTGATACAGATTTAAAGATGCTGAATCGATTCTAGCCTCATCCGGAATAGATCTAAAGTTATAATCGATATAGAAATACATCCTGGTCTTCCCGGGATCTCTGGCGCCTCTGATACCTGTCATCTTTGATGTTATATATCCGGCATAACCATAACCTCTACCACCATAAGCACCATGAGTCGTACTGGTTGTTACTTCTATCATGTTAACCGAAGGTACAGTTACTGTTGGGTCAATCTTTACCGGATAAGCTCGATCAGCTGATGAAAGCCACTCGTTATCACATGTTAGCTTTACTCTATATACCTTATTTGAAAACAGACCAAAGATTCCGCCTGTCTTTGATTCCTCCAAAGATAAAGTGATCCCATCTGATTCTGCACCCTTAGCATCACTCATCTTTGGTGCACTTATTACGTAGATTAGTTTATTATCCTTTTTTACAAAGATACTGTTATCTTCTAGAGTTACATCATAATCATCGGCATCGAGGAGATATGAATACTCATTCTTACCATTCCATTTGTCTAGAATGATATCTTCCTTTACACCGTCATGTTTAATCGTATACTGTACATCTGAATCCTTATATGATGTGTTATAGAGAAGGGCATTTTTCTTTACTACCGGATCTTTATAGGATGCATCTTCAGGAATAAGTGTAATCTTAGAATCCTCATATGCTACATCGATTCCGTCCTTCACTGTAGTCTCTTCAGGAAGTGTGACCTTTACATCCGATTCATTAGAAACATAGTCTTTCTTAAAGAATCCCTTATCCTCCTTAATGTTTAGATCAACAGGGACTTCTTTCCCATCCTCATTTATGTATGTATTTGCATCGTTGGTAAGGTACGTAACGAACGATTTCTTATTGACCTTATATACTTTTTCGTTTCTCTTTACCTCAACCGGCTTACCATAAGCTCCTTCAAGCTTTTCTTCTGTTTCGTCTTTCTCATTTACAACTTCAGGAGATTTTAATTTAGTTTCATCCTCTTCTACCGATGATGTCTCATCAGCGTTTGAACCGAAAGTATTCGCATTTGTTCCATATGTTTTTACACCAAAAGAAGTTCCAGATTTCTCTGGAACTCCTAATCTATCTATCTTATTTAATTTATTATGATATGAAATATCGGAAGAGACTTTACCTATAAAGCTCTTTGCTTCGATTCCACATGCCTTTACTTCTTCTGGTGGAAAAGCTGTTGCCATAAAGCATGCTGAGAGAACTAATGCTGTACTACGTTTAACTAGTGATTTGATATTCATAACTCAATCAACTCCCTCTATAGTCTCCCTATAGACTAGTAAACAATTCTTTAATTTCATCGATCTCGAATGTATATGTCGAGTTGCAATAATTACATTTCATCTCGACTGGCTCCCCATCATCGATCATAGACTGTAATTCTTTCTTTCCAACACTGATGAGTGCTTTTGTAACTCTCTCCTTGCTGCAATTACAATCAAATGATATTTCTTTTGTTTCTAAAATCTCTACACCGAGATCCCCTAACAACAAATCCAAAAGTTCTTCTGGCGTTTTACCATTCTTAAAATGATCCGTAACTGAAGTAAGTTTCTTTAAACCTGCTTCTACACCAGCGATATCTTCCTCTGTAGCGTCCGGCATCATCTGGATTATAAAACCACCTGCACTGTGAACGGAATTATCTGTATCAACCAGCACTCCCAGGCCTACTGCAGAATGAACCTGTTCGCTCTCTACAAAATAGTAAGTCAAATCATCAGCGATTTCGCCTGTAGCGAGATTAATCTGGCTGGCATACGGTTCAGCAATTCCATCGTCCTTTACAACTGTCATAGTTCCCATTCCGACACTAGCGCCTACATCCAGCTTACCAGGATATTTTTCCACAAACGGAACTTCCGAAACATAAGGAAAACCTTTGACATGACCTTTTGAATCAGCAGAAACCGACATCCCCTTCATCGGTCCGTCTGATTTAATGGTAACAGAAAGAACTGCATCATCATTCTTCATCATATCTCCCATGATAACGCTTCCTGTCAGAAGTCTGCCTAAAGCAGCTGTAACATTAGGAGATGTTTCATGTATAATTCGTGCTTTCTCACAAAGTTCTGTAGAAACGCAGGCAAATGCTCTCACATGACCATCTGCCGCGATTCCTCTCACTAAATAATCTTTCATAATTAATTCTTCTTTACAAGGAGTGACTCACCTGTCATCTCTGCTGGCTGTGGAAGTCCCATAACCTCGAGAAGTGTAGGCGCGATATCACAAAGACGTCCACCCTCTTTAAGTGTATATGAATCATCATAGTTATAAAGGATGAATGGAACAGGGTTTGTAGTATGAGCTGTATGAGGAGCGTTTGTCTCGTTGTTCCACATCTGCTCAGCATTACCATGGTCAGCACAGATGAAGAGTACTCCGTCTACCTTCTTTACAGCTTCAACAGCTCCGCCTACACAAGCATCTACTCTCTCTACAGCTTCGATAGCAGCTTTGAGAACTCCTGTATGACCTACCATATCAGGGTTAGCGAAGTTGATAACGATAACGTCATAATCACCAGATGTGATAGCAGCATCAAGCTTCTCACTTACTTCTGGAGCTGACATTTCAGGCTGAAGATCATATGTAGCAACCTTTGGTGAGTTTACAAGTGTTCTAGTCTCATCCTTGTTAGGTTCCTCTACGCCACCGTTGAAGAAGAATGTTACATGAGCATACTTCTCTGTTTCAGCGATTCTAAGCTGCTTAAGGTTGTTTGCTGCGAGGTATTCACCAAATGTATTCTTGATTTCAGGCTTCTTAAATGCAACGAGCTTGTTTGGAATAGTCTCATCGTAATCTTTAAAACATACGTATGTAAGAGACATATAACCATTTGCTCTCTTTAAATACTTAATAGACTTTGTATCTGTTTCGCTTCCCTCTGATGCAGCAATATCTTCATCAGTAAAGCAGAATGCCTTAGTAATCTGACGAGCTCTATCTGGACGGAAGTTAAAGAAGATAACTGAATCATTTGGCTTTACGAGACTTACTGGATTTCCAGCTTCATCTGTAATAACTGTAGGAATTACAAATTCATCTGTAACATCGTTATCATATGAATCCTGCATAGCCTGGATAGGATCTGTAGCTTTGTTTCCTTCACCAATTACCAGTGAATCATAAGCCTTCTGGATTCTATCCCAGTTATTATCTCTATCCATAGCATAGTAACGACCTGAAAGTGAAGCTACCTTACCTACGCCGATTTCTGCCATCTTGTCCACGAGTTCCTGAAGGTAATCCTTACCAGAAGCAGGTGGTGTATCTCTACCATCAAAGAATGGATGAACATATACTCTCTCGAATCCTTCTCTCTTGCAAAGCTCAAGAAGTGCATAAAGATGTGAATTATGGCTGTGAACACCACCATCTGAAAGAAGTCCCCAAAGGTGGAGGTCAGAATCATTCTTCTTACAGTTTTCAATAGCTGCGAGAAGTTCCTCATTCTTAAAGAAATCGCCATCTTCGATGTATTTTGTGATAAGTGTGAGATCCTGGTAGATGATTCTTCCAGAACCGATATTCATATGGCCTACTTCAGAGTTTCCCATCTGTCCATCTGGAAGACCTACAGCAAGACCTGAAGCATATCCCTTTACAAATGGGCATTCTGACATAAGCTTATCCATAACTGGAGTCTTTGCCATATAAATCGCATTGTTTTCATGCTCATCTGAAAGACCATATCCATCCAATACCATCAAAACTACTGGTTTCTGTCTCATAGTACACATCTCCTTAATTTATACAAACTGATTCTTTGTTTCATCATAGGTATAACCTATGCTAGACATCTTCTGAATGACTTCAGCCTCATCTACACCCTCTCTGGCGCAGAAGTCCTGCAAACTACTGTCAAAATCTCTAAGTTTCATATTCACATAACTTAACAGCATCACTGGATCTTTGGGCATAAAGTTATCCTCACTTTCCTTATTATAGTACATTTTTGCCTTGTTTATTCTATCACAAACGTAGAAATTTTCATCGATTTTTATAAAAAATTATAATAATTGACACAACCCCCAAAAAAACCTACGATATTCTAGTAGTAAAGGAGAAGACTATGAAAAAGAATATAAACTTATCCAAATTTAGTTTTCTAAATTTAAAAGAAATGGAATCTACTGTTAAAACATACGATGACAGTTCCTATATAACAGACCACGATGCACGCTTAGAAGCCATACTCCCTATTGAAGATGACTTCTATATGCTGTTCGATAGCACCATCTTTTTCCCTGAAGAAGGCGGTCAGACATGCGACCGAGGTACACTTACGTGGAATGGACATACACTCGAAGTCATAGATGTTTATCTGAAAAAAGAAGGCTCAAAAGAGTTTGTTCTGCATCGCGTCAGAGGATGTGATGTAGACAGTGATATTAATTCCTCAATTGTAAGCAAAGATAAATATCACATGGAAATAGATTTCGACCATCGTTACTCTAATATGCAGAATCACACCGGAGAACATATTTTTTCCGGAATCGTAAAAAAAGAATTCGGTTATGATAATGTAGGTTTTCATCTAAGTGATAACTCTGTAACCATGGATTATGACGGTCCTCTCACTGATGAAGATGTAGCCAGGATTGAAGAAGAAGTAAACTTCGTAATAGCACAGAACTTTCCCGTTTACTGCATGTCTCCTACTCGTGAGGAACTAGATGGATTAAACTACCGCAGTAAGATTGAAATAGATGGACCAGTTCGAATCGTAGAGATTCCTGGAATCGACACCTGTGCCTGCTGCGCACCACATGTATACTCAACATGTGAAGTCGGTCATCTGATCGTGCTAAGTGCGATTTCATACAAGGGAGGTACCAGACTTTCAATCCTCTGTGGCGATAGAGCGAACAAATACATCAAAGAGAACCAGAATACATTATTCGAAATATCTCATAAATTGAAACTGCCTTTTGAGGAACTTACTTCTGGTGTCGACAAACTACAGCTCGATAACCAGTCTCTAAAACAGGAGATTTCCTCCCTACAAGCTGAATTGTTAAGGATGAAACTCGACTCTATTCCTTCCTGCGTCAACAATCTCTGCATCAACGTTCCAACAGCTGATTCACGTGTAAAGAGAGATTGTATCAATGAATTAAAACAGAAATACCCGGGATTAATAATGATTTTAGACGAAAATGATTCCCATTACTCCTTTGTTCTGGGTTCGTCCACACAAAACTGTAACACCTTTCTCTCCTCCATTCGCGATAAACTAAATATCAAAGGTGGCGGAAAAGCAGAAATGGTTCAAGGTTCTATCGATGACTCTATAGCCGCTATCGAAAGAACACTTATAGAAAACGACTTTTTAATAATCTAAACAACTAGTTAGGAGAATTTATGAAATATATATCATGGAATGTAAACGGTCTCAGAGCCTGTGTTACTAAAGGATTTGAAGATATCTTTAAAGAGCTTAACGCGGACGCTTTTTGCCTGCAGGAGACTAAACTTCAGGAAGGACAGATAGACTTGGACCTTCCTGGCTACCATCAGTATTGGAATTATGCAGAGAAAAAAGGATACTCAGGAACTGCTATATTCACAAAGAAAGAGCCTCTTTCGGTTTCTTATGGAATGGGAATCGAAGAGCACGATCACGAGGGACGTCTAATCACTCTGGAATTCGAAGACCATTACCTGATAGCCTGCTACACACCTAACTCCCAGAACGAACTAAAACGACTGGATTACCGAATGAAATGGGAAGACGACTTCCTGAATTATTTAAAAGAACTGGACGCAAAGAAACCTGTCATCCTTTGTGGAGATTTAAATGTAGCTCACAAAGAAATCGATTTGAAGAATCCTAAGACTAATCGAAAGAACGCTGGTTTCACCGATGAAGAAAGAAACTGCATGACCAGACTACTTAAGAATGGTTTTACCGATTCATTCCGTCATTTCTACCCTGATCAGGAACAGATCTACTCCTGGTGGTCTTACCGCTTTAAAGCACGTGAGAAAAACGCGGGATGGAGAATCGACTACTTCATCGTTTCCGATAGATTCGTTCCTAATCTAAAGGATGCAAAGATTCACACAGAGATCTATGGTTCAGATCACTGTCCTGTAGAAATCACTTTCTAGTATTCTTAATACGTCTATGACGACGCACTCTATTCAGGTGCCTCTCAAAATCACCATTGTTTATGATTTCGGCCAACACCAGTTGTTCGAGGAGAGGCACCGTACATGAATAAAATGCTATTTTTTCCATAAATTCATCACATCGCTCTTCCGGCAATATCATATATCCCATTCGAATGGCGCTCGAAATAGTAAGGGAAAAAGTATTCAAATAAATCACGCTACGTTTCGGCTCTAATGAAAAAAGAGTATCCTCCGCCTTACCCAACATCGAGAATTCCGAATCATAATCATCCTCGATGATTAAGCCATTTCTATCCTTTGCCCATGAAATATACTGTGAACGTTTCGATGCATCGGCTGTAATCTTCGTAGGGAAACTGGAATACGGAGTCACATGAAGCGTCAACACCTTCGCTCTCTCGAGTTCGGTACTACGTATACCATCTTTTCCCATTTTAAGACGTTCTATCTCTAGGCCATGTGCTCTATATACCTTTTCAATCTTCTCATATGAAGGGTCTTCTATCCCTATCCGTTTATCCGTCAGCATCTGCGCGATCAATCCATATAAGTATTCCGCACCGGAACCTATAACTATCTGATCAGAGCGAACACTAATACCTCTAGAACGTTTTAAATATCGTGATATCGCATCCCTCAGGATTTCTGAGCCCTGATTCGAAGAACGCTCAAATATATATTCCTGATAATTTGAAAGCACTCTACGCACGGTCTTTGCATATAATGATATCGGGAACTCCTCCTCATCTTTATAATGAGTTTGAAACTCCTGAACTCGCACCAGAGTATTTTCCTCAGGAAACTGAAACATCATATCCTCGTCCTGATAAGTCACGTAATATCCACTGCGTTCCTTTGACTCCAAATATCCCTCATCTATAAGTAGCTCGATTGCATGCTCAATAGTTATAACAGAGTACCCAAACTCTAAAGCCAGATTTCTCTTCGAAGGTAGTCTTTCACCGCATCGATATGCCTTATCCACAATTCTGTTTTTTATCACATTATATACTTCTAAATAAGCTTTATCTTTCATACACGCCCAATCTGGTTATATATTTTTATCTTTTTCTGAATATATTATATATCCAATTATCTACTATAATATCAATCAGATTTAAATTCGTAAACCATAATGGAAAGGAAAAAAATAATGACAGATTACTCAATACCAAACACCACATCCAATAACAGCTCAATCTCAGTATTAAACCTATGCATCGCTGCATTATTTATGGCTATAACTGTTATGCTCAGTTCTTTTGGATTACCAGTTCCTGGCGGACACTTATATTTAAACGATATCGCCATCGTAACAGCAAGCTTACTTCTAGATCCATTCTCTGCCTTTCTGGTAGGCGGAATCGGATCATTTCTCGGAGATTTCCTGTTCTATCCAGCTCCTATGTTTGTTTCACTGGTAACTCACGGATTACAGGCAGTAATAATCTCTATCATCGCACATAAGAATAACCGTATTTCTCTAGGAATTCTCGGTTCTACAATCGGTGCAATTATTATGATTATCGGTTATACACTCGGAAGAGCATTTATCTATTCAACACCTGCCTATGCAATCATGAAACTGCCATTTCAGATATTGCAGGCTGCTGTCGGTGTAGTAATCGGTCTTCTTCTCGTATACAAATTTGGGATCAGACGATTATACAATCGATTTCACAAATAAACTTATATCAAGTCAGACTAAAATGGGAGCAAGAATAACTTGCTCCCAAATTTCATCTAATTATTTTTTAACCCAAACTCTACTTATATAGTTTCCACATCTTTTTTACAGGATAATAATTATGTACTACATACAATCCGTCTTTCTTCATCTTCTGAATACTATCATCCCCCTTAAGGAAACATACAGAATAACATAAATTAAGTTTTCTAGAACTGTTAGGAGCGATCCACATTGTTCTTCCCCACTTATCATTCCACTCATTCATAAGTATCAAATCAATAGCATTGCTATACCCTACCGACTCTATTGTCATCATGCCTACATCAAACAGGATCTCTTTATCGCTAGTGTTAGTCATTTCAACCTCAACTTTGAAAAAAGACTCTTGGTTTGCAACATCTAAAACTTTTAAGTTCTTTTTATCGACATGTTTTTTAATGCTATCCTGATTATATTCCTTAACATCACATATCTTTACTTTAATATCCTTCATAGCTTCACTGGACTCACCATACGGGACCACTTCATATTTAACCGGAGGATATTTATGGTTAATCCAAATCACTCTACTGATAAAGACTATAAGGGCCAATAAAACTATCGCTAATAGACATTTCTTTCTAGTCATAAGACATCATCCCCGAACTCTACCATCATCCACTAAATATATTTCATCACAAAGTAACGCCATCTCATCTTTGTCATGAGAAGCAATAATTATAAGAGCACCTTCCTCTCTCCTTCTATTAAGTATTTCTCTAAGTTTCATTACACTTTTCTCATCGAGTGCATTTGTTGGCTCATCCAAAAGTATTAGCGCAGGCTTTTCAACTAGCGCTGCAGCAATACCTAATTTCTGTTTCATACCTAATGAAAAATTTCTAAATTTCTTCTTTGATTTAGCTTCCAATCCTATTACTTCAAGTATTCTATTCACATCTTTGATACCAACTTTATTACGAATAGATACCAAATCCATTAAATTCTTCTGTGCGCTCATATTTCCTACAAACGAAGGATTCTCTATTAAAATTCCCATATCCTCAGGAAATTCCATATCAACGCCTAGTGTTTTTCCATCTATTTCTATAACTCCTTCTGTTGGAAATATTAAACCACTAATAGCTTTTAGAAGCATCGTCTTTCCAGAGCCATTCTTTCCCTGCAAGCCATATATTTTCCCAGAATGAAATTCTACATTCACATCCGAAAGTACATTATTTCCCTTTATCGTTTTTGTTAAATTCTTTACCTTTATATTCATACAACCCTCTAACGCTTATAGCTCTTCTTTTTTACAAAAATAATAATTACCATATAGATATATCAGAATCATCGTGATAATATTTGCTGCTAGATTTAATACATATAATTCTACGCTATATGTATTAGACCTAATCAACATCGAACCATCCATCGGCAACCATGGCGTACTAATAAATATACTTATAGCCATACATGCACAAGCTCCAATTAACGCAAATATCTCATCAAATCTAATTATTAAAATATTGATTATCTCACCTAACGTTAGACCACTCATATAGATACTAATCGCAAACCAAACTCCGGATAAACTATCACCGAAGGTATAATCATATACAAAAAATATAATTATAAACACCGTTGATAAAAAAAGCGCTGTCGCTAATACGCCAAAATATAGTCTGTTCCACCTATACTTTCTCTTCTTTGAACGTACTAATAATTGAATATCCAAATCGTGATTAAAATGGTTCGAAGCCATAATCACTAGCGCAAATGTCACCCAATAAACGAACCAATTCCAGGGAATATCTATTGTGTTACTATCAAAATCAACTCCCGTATTTCCTGATAACATGTACTCATACAGGTTTCCTGCAAATCCATTCGATGATGCTAGCATAGAAACAAATATCCAAATAGTAGCCACTAAATAAATCCAAATACTATTTATAGTACGCTTCTTTACTTCATATGCCATTAAACCCATTCCTGCTTCCTAATAATTCTATCAACATAATAAATAGAGCAGATCAGGAGAATCAAATAAACAAACACATTTCCTACAAGATATTTACTGTATTTAAAGCCATAATAACTTAATTTAAAATAATATCTATACTCGCCTCTAATTCCCCATCCCAATAACCCATCAAAAGCTATAACACCTATCAAACCCATAATACGGCTATGAGCCCTATTAGAAATTATCAGTAATAAACACAAATTCACCATATAGATTGCAAACAAATAACATACAGAAATAATTATCAACTTCACAATATTCATATTATCTATGCAAAATCTATTTGCTATACTGCAAAAACTGGTTTGATCACCCCAATTAATCCATACCTTATGATATTTATATTTTGCAATTACGCTAACTACAAATATATCACCAGAAGCATAAATCAAAGCAAAACGCGCAAAGCATCTAAATGTCTCTATTAGCACCTTTTTTCTTCCACCATACAAAGTTGCTTTTTTTGCATTATATAATGATTTATCTACTATCAGATAAAACCAAAACAGCCACACCAGATTTACGATAATTCTTCCATATCTAATCCAATCTATAATTTCATCTGCAACAGCATAACCATTATATTCACGTGCAAAATCCAGTCTATACGCAGAAGAAATCATTACTATCACATATATTAAGTGGGTAAACAATATAATAATGTAGTCGTTCTTTTTTACCATAGTTATCCTATCAACTCTTCATCTCGTCTATGTGAAGCATAAAACCAGAGAGCCTTCTCTACACAAACAAACCCCAACAGAGTTGCTACACTAATCCACGATGAAATACTCGTACCCGGTTGAAGAAAATCCCCCGGACATATCAAGTAATCTAGATCAAATATATTATTTAATACGCTCAATATATAAAAGATCAAAAAAGTGAAAAGCATCGAGACTATTTTGTTATAATACACAAAATAAGACGCTGCAGAAATCACTGCCAAGACTCCACCCAATAAAGCATTTAATATAATATAAATAAATGAATACACTAAAGGATGGTAATAAAATATTTTAAAAAAATACACATCTCTACGTGGACCTAATCCAATATATTGATCCGGCTTTAACGCCGGATATAAACATAGCGAAATCATCAAGCTTAGCAGCAAAGACACAAAAATAATACTGAATCCTGCCCAGAATATATTCTTACGCCACTCTGAATAATACTTCTTCTTTCCCATCCTGGTAATATATTGTCTGTAGAAACCACTGTTTATATCTGAACAAAACATGTTTACAGCCGGTATCACAACTATCAAAGGAACTATCGTATAGAATATAAAAGAATAAACAGACACACCTACAAATCCCATCCAACTCACATATGCATTTTGTGGTAATAGAGGTTCTACAGAATCATATCGCTTATACATAGTTATATGATCTAATACTACCAATACTGCTTCTATACATAACCCCAAATATAACATCTTACTCTTGAGTATTCTTCCCAGAATTCTACTATTAAAAATATGTTCTAACATTGCCCCTCTAATCTACTGTTCTCTCACTTTACCTATTTTTAAGAAACTGCACTGTTTCTCTGGATTTTCTAAATCTCCTGGCTGAATTCCAGAAGTATTAATCTCAAAATAGAAATCATTTTTCTTTAGCTTTTGTTCATCCGTCTCTTTTAGCAAAAAAATGATATTCATTTCTGTAGGCTGTTGCGGTAAGTATTTTCCATTTATGTAAAGTAACGGATCATTAATTTGGGCAGGAGAAAGATCCTCATACCACGAAGAACCAACTATTTCACTACAATCATATATACGATTATTATCATTCATTGCTACTTTAAAAAAATCCATTCCTTCATCAGGTCGATCACACCAAACTTCTGCATCTACAACCATAAGCTTATCGTCATCTATGATATGCCCAGATTCATCTGTATTAAATATATCTGAAGCTATAGTTAACCCTTTTGTTTCCTTTGTTATATATGCATCTTTTACCTTTATATGGATTCCTTTGGTAACCTGTTCTTCCCCCTTCTTAAAGACCTTACACCCATAAGAATATACCTTACCACTTTGTTCGATTGTTTTATCCTTTGCTACTACTTTATCAGGGTCTTCTCTAAAATTAAGGGCTATTTTTTCAAATAACCCCATTTTAAAAGCGAGAACACATGACAAAGCAATAATCACAATTCCTAACAGTACATTTGCAAATGCCAGTTTTTTCATTTTATTCCCTCATAATTATCTGGACTCCACCATCAAATGATTCTGATCTATTATTCGTCTACATACATATTTTATCTCAGTTTATTTTTATTTAACATGACCTAATCAGAACACTTTATAAAATTTTCGTTTTTGTTATAATATTATTAAAGGAAGAAATCTTATAGCTAATCATTTAACTTGATAAAGGGGAATATATGACAATTTTAAACAAAGGGGATTATATTAAAGAACTACGTATCTCATCTAACAAAACACAACCAGATTTCTGTAAAGAAATATGTTCACCTATTTTCTTAAGCCGTATAGAAAACAACCAAAAATCAATTTCAAGCCAAACATTTGTAAATTTATGTAAAAAGAACAACCATTCAATCTATCCAAGCAATTTAGATATTTCAAAGTTAATAAAGCAAACTCGCTTAAATTCTGGTATTTCTCAGAAAAAACTATGCACAGGGCTATGTTCCAGATCCACTCTATCTAAAATAGAAAACCAAATAATTGATCCATCACCTTTACTTTTAGAAGCATTACTGGAACGAAGTGGATACTATGACACCATTACTCCTCTTTGGGGTAATAAAACCGAAATGAACATTTCAATTATTAAAAATAAGATTCTAAATGAAACTATTTCTGCAGATAATCATATAGATGCCTTTAACCCAAGTGATCTATATGATATTAAATTTCATAGCCAAGTAATTCGTGCGTATGACGCAATAGTCCATCGTCCCTTTGATGATGAGCTTCTTCTTAACGCATTAAGAATAACCCAGCCTCACATCGATATTTATAATTTTTCAAATATGTATTTAACGCAGCTAGAGTTATTTCTATTAATAAAACATGTAGAAGTCCTCATTCATCAGCATCAAATTACAACCATTGATACTGAAATACACGAAATTTGCAGGTACTTCAAAATAAATGAATATGCCAGGAAATACTCAAGTATGTTTCCAAAATTTGTAAGCATTTATCTTCAATATATAAATTCATAACGAAAGGAGAAGTCAAATGACTTCTCCTTCCGCCTGTAATATTTGATCTAACTCTAAAACATCAAATCAATGTTTTATGAATCATACAAACCATTGTTCACCCTTATACTTCAGTAATATATATACGTTCACAGCAATACTAAACACTGTTGTTCCAAGTAAAACGAGCATTAACTGTCCATACTCATTGAACTGAAATGAATCTCCCACAAGTGGATCAAGATACGAATAATAAAATATAAGATCATTTCCTAATATAACTAGACAAATCAATGCTTGAATCACATAAAAAATTACCTTCTCATTGCGTTCATTCCAAACATGTATTGCCAAAAGCAAAAATATTAATGAATAAAAGGCAAATCTATTTTGCTCAAAACACATCAATCCATTATATATACCACTTTCTTCATATGAAATAGTTATAGTTGTTGTTCTACATAAGAACGATGCAACAAATAGAGCAAATATAAATGACTGTCGCTTTAGCTTTATCATCTTCTAATCCTTCCATAAGTTGCACCATAGCCACCCATAATATCCCAATCGTTTCCAGACTCGTATGTCCATTTATGATAATTTTTTGTATGCTGCGCAATTCTATAAACATGCTGTTCATGTATTACACCAGTACAAAAACCGATATGATTCCAATCTCCATCACTACCTTCATCTAACCCTACAAAATCACCAGTCCCAATGTTATCGCAAAAAGTATTATTATTTTTAGTTGTAAATCCAACTCCCATGTATTTTGCAAAAGCATCTGCCCTACACCATGAAATTGATTGTGTATGTCTATATCTTGTTCCATTTATTTCTCTTATATGCCACCAACCAGAGTTTTCACTTTTAGTAACTTTCTGCTTTACTCCCCCCTTTTCCAATATTTGTGATGCAAAGTTTGTACAATCATTTGTAAAAAGCTTATACTCATATGTATTTGGATTCGTCGCTCTTTCAGATGCATAGCGAATACCAGCACTTATATTAAACGTGCTTGTTAGAGCATCACTCCTAACTGCATTTTTCACAAATCTCTCATATGATTCTTGAGGCAAAAAATACTTTAAATCAAAAGTGTTATTTTTAACTACATCAGTAGTCAATTTACACTTAACAAGCCTTTTTATTTCATCATTTTCATCTTCATTCTCATATATATCAAAAAATACTATTGCCCGTCGGTATTCATCATCATTCTCATCAATCAGATCATCATCTAACGCCCTATATAACGCATCATAATAATCTTTCCAATTTTCCTTATTCAGTTCTTCTAACTGGTATTTTTCTGATAAGGTTTTCATTAGATTTAATCCTTTTATTTCTTCTATTGCCTTATCTGGATCATTAAAAGTCTTATATAAAGGAACTATATGTCCTTGGTAGTGCACAAAATCCTTTACAGAGACGTTTTGATTCTCTTTTATTGATTCCTTCTCTTCCGCCAAAACTGTCAACGGACTAATCAAACATAAACATAATGCCAAAAACAACGCTTCTAATTTCTTCATAATGTTTCCCCCTTTTCTAAAATCGAAGCTTACATTTATTTAACTACACCCATATTTTATCTCAGTTTATTTTTATTTAACATGACCCAATTAGAACACATTATTAAATTTTCGTTTTTGTTATAATATTATTAAAAACCTACGTATCTCATCTAACAAAACACAACCAGCTTTCTGTAAAGAAATATGTTCACCTATTTTCTTAAGCCGTATAGAAAATAACCAAAATTCAATTTCAGGCCAAGCATTTATCTTCAATATATAAATTCATAACGAAAGGAGAAGTCAAATGACTTCTCCTTCCGCCTCTAGTAGTTCATTCATATATCATCTTGTTCCTAAATGCATTTGTTTTTGACGTATCTTATATATCATATCAATAATAACAAAGACACAATACCCCAAATACGCTCCTATAAACATATACATCGTAGTATAAAAACCAAAATAATCGTGACTTTTTTTATATATCTCAAAATATTCATATCTCAATACTGCTCCTCCATAATACACCGGAAACAGCAAATTAAAGGCACTTCCAATTTTAGCAATAAAACCTTTTTTTAAAAAAACAAATATAAAATATAAAAAAACACCTGTTAATATTGCAAAAGAAATATCATCAAAAGCCTGTATCCCATATGCTGCTCCAAAATCAATATTAAGTAATTGAAAACAACTTAATATTATTAGCAACATAAACAGTATAGTCTGAATAAACCTTAACATCGAGTCATTAATTTTTAGCATATTTTGACTTATCCTCCTATACTTTAATAACGAAGCTTACATTTATTTAACTACACCCATATTTTATCTCAGCTTAATTTTATTTAACATGACCTAAACAGCACACTTTATTAAATCTTCAGCAAATCATCCAACGTCTCTCCATAGGCTGGCATGAATTCTTTCATAAACACTTCTACTTCAGGAAGCTCGTCTTCCATCTTTCGAATAGCCTTCTCTGTGGATTCTTTAGCTCGTTCAAATTCCTTATTTCCTGTGTTTTCTTCATTTACACATTTGATAAATGCAGAAATCTTGTCTGCTGCCTTTACCAGACGTCTCATATATCGCTCTAATTCCGTGTCATCAGGACGATATATTCTCTCAAACTCATCCCTCAAATCATCTGGAAGTTTTTGAAGCAATCTGGATTCGGCTACAGCTTCAACCTGTTTATATGCATCACGGATTTCCTCTCCATAATACTTAACCGGTGTAGGCATATCTCCTGTAATAATCTCCGAAGAATCATGGTAAATTCCAACTAAAGCAGCTTTCTCCGCATCGAGTTTTTTCCCAAAACGTTTATTAGCAATAACACACAGTGCATGTGCGATAACAGCCACATCAAGTGAATGCTCTGAGAGATTCTCATTTCGCGAATTTCTCATCAGTTCCCATCGATCGATATATTTCATTCGTGATATTAATGCAAAAAAAGAATACATAATCTTCTCCTCCTATCTATTCTCTAGTCTACTACACTTCGTTGTACTAAAAAAAGGACTTCTTAAAAAAAATGAGAGGCGACCTTCAAAGGTGCCTCCCACTCAATCATTATAATCATATTATATTAGCGAATCTTAAACTGATCTATCAGATGATTCAGATTCTCACTCTGATTAGAAAGCTGCTGTGATACTGCACTGGACTGCTGTGCAGTAGCCGTATTCGCCTGAATAACTCCAGAAATTTGTTCGATTCCTTCGCTGATTTCTTTCATACTCTGTGCCTGAGATGAAGCGATTTCTCCAGTCTCCTGAATGATAGATACGACTTCATCTACTGACTCTTTAACCTTTATAAGCGCATCCTGAGTCTCAGTAACTACAGCATTTCCTCCTTCTATCTGACGAAGGGTATCATTAATAAGTTCCTGAGTATGCTTAGCAGCCTCTGAAGAATTCTGTGCCAATGTGCTGATTTCATCAGCTACAACAGCAAATCCTCTACCGGCTTCTCCAGCTCGTGCAGCCTCAATAGAAGCATTTAACGAAAGGAGCGCTGTCTGTGAAGCGATATCTTCGATAGTATTTGCTATCGTAGCGATTTCATTTGAAGCATTTGTAATACTACTCATCGCCTCAGTAACCTGTGACATCTTCTCAGCACCTACAGCTACATCATCTTTAACCTGAACAACCATCGCACTTCCACGATTTGCCGAATCAGCCATATCGTGTGTCTGTGAGCTAACAGTCTGAACAGAAGCGGTTAATTCTTCGATAGCTGCTGCCTGATCTGTAGCTCCCTCAGCTAATCCATTTGCACCTTCTCTCATATTTAGTGCGCCTTCAGATACCTGTGATGATGAATCTTTGACCATCCCCAGGGTAGCCGATAGTTTGCTAGTTATATCATCAAGTGAAACCTTAATCGGATTATAATCATTAATATAAATATCCGGGTTCAAACTTCCTGAAGTAAAATCTCCTCCTGCCACTCTATCAAGCGTCTCGGAAATATCCTTAACGATTGCCTCTGTTTCCTGAGTAGATGCTTTCAAATCATCTGCAAGCTGTCCCAGCTCATCCTCTGATTCATATTTAATATCGATTTCTGTAAGTTTTCCTTCTGCCATGAGCGAAGCGGCATCTTTTAATTCTTCAACCGGAACTACGATAGCCTCTTCTAGCTGTTTTCTCATATTACGAACATATAATAATGTTGCAACAACAATGAAGAACGTAATAAGTAACGCAACTGCAACCATCATAATGACTCTATTGAAACTTGCCTCAGCCTGATCTGTAGTCTCAGTCGATACTTTCTTAAAATCCTGTACCGCTACATCGATAGCTGGATAGAGCTTATCATTATACTGTTTAAAGATTTCACTCTTCTTACTACCATCTTTAAACATATCTGAAAGTGTACTTCCCTCAGCTTCAGCTGCTTTTAAGTCTTTCTGAATATTAGATAAATCCTCGTGTCCCGTATACACTTCCTTTAACGCATTTAGATTAGCATCGAATTCTTTATATTTCTCGCTCGCTTTATCGAGCTGTTCCTGGCGAATTGTTTCATCCGAAGCACTTAAAGCCCATAAATATGACTTTGTAAGCGCCTGCATATCAATACGAATTTCCGCCTGAATAGTCTGTTCTGCATAATATGTTTTATAAATTCGATAAACACCTTGCGCTGCAATCATAGCAGTTATAGCCAGCGCTACTACAGCAACTACCATATAGGTAATCATCCTTCTAAACGAGACTTCAAACTTCTTCTTAAATGAATAATTATGAAGCTTGTTTACATCCAACGAAATCAAGTTTTTTAGAAACATAATTTCCTCCTGTCTATAAACCATCTTATACATATATTTATACAGTTATTATTAGCAAATTACATACCTAATGAGAAAATTTAATAAAAATATAATTATTCACAAAAGCAAATCCGCTACTAGGATTAACCTAATAGCGGATTCTTACTTTTTAATTTATTTTTCCAAATGAGCAGCTCCAACTGCACGTACATTCATAGGATATACATTCTCAGCACCAAAGTACTTACTCATATACTCCACATATTCATTTAAGTCCTCATGAGGAAGAATAGTCTGAATAACTCCAGCAAATCCACCACCATGAACTCTGCAAATACCTCTACCCTTCTTATCAAGGAATAAACGAGTAATAGCAAGCGCTAATGTAATCTTCTGTTCTGTAGGATTAGCATTTGTGAATACATTCTGTAACTGATCATAAGAAGAAACACCAGACTCTTTGATGAGACTTAGGATAGTTTCAAAATCTTTGTTCTCAACCGCATCTACCATATTGAGAACTCTCTGATCCTCTGTAAAGTAATGAATAGCTCTGAGGATTGCTCTATCATTATCAACCTTCTCGACCACTTCATTCATATTTGAAACTAGAGCCTCGAGTGAAGTATTGCAAAGTCTGTCTGCTCCAAGCGCAGCAGCAACTGCCTTCATCTCATTTGGAACAGCTGAGTAATCCTCTGATAAATCTGCATGGCCCTTTCCTGTGTTTATGATAACCATGTCATAGCCATAATCGCCGAATCCAAAAGGAATCTTCTCATAGGTTATCTCGTCTTTAAATGAAAGTAGGATAGGTCCACCTACCGCACAGGCCATCTGATCCATAAGGCCTGAAGCCTTGTTCCAATATACATTCTCAGCATACTGACCAGCCTTTGCATAATCTGCAAACGAAAGCTTTCCATCATTAAACAAATCATTGATTACTGCCATAAGTAACATTTCAAACGAAGCTGATGATGAAACACCTGCTGATGAAATAACTTCTGTAGTAACATAAACATCAAAACCACCGATGTTATATCCATTCTTATTGAGATACTCTGCCATTCCAGCGAGCAAAGAAATAGTTCCTGATTCCTTTGGACACTCTTCTGGCTTAGTAACGTCGATAGAAAACTCACCGTAACCTTCATTAAATAGATGAAGGATGTTAGTTCCATTTTTTGCGGCTGCACCGATAGAATCGAGCGAAATCGATCCAGCGATTACGTGTCCGCCATTATGATCTGTATGATTTCCGATGATTTCTGTACGACCAGGTGCTGTATAGAATTCTGGCTCAGAATCAGGGAATTCATTCTTAAACTTAGTGTATATATCTTCAAAACGTGTTACAGCACGTTCGAAATCTCCTCCATATACCTCTTTTAACACTTCTAACTTTGGTGTGCCCATATGTAGTTCCTCCCTATAATTTCAAATTACCAACGTTAATTATAATACATATAGGTCGAAAAAAAAGTGCAAAAAAGACAATATATTTGCCATATAAAACGATTAAAGGCATTTAAATCATATGAAGAATCATTCCCCATATTACGCCGACTATATACAACAAGACAACGATGGAAATAGAACCTTTGATATTTCTACGATTAGTTCTAAACAGGACTAATAATCCTACTCCAGCGCTAACCAGCAATCCCGTCATAACCTGTCCATAAGTAATCAGACCTTTAAGGTATAGTGTAGTCAAGGCTACTGAAGCACCACAGTTTGGTATCAAACCGATGATACCTGATAAGAATATTCCCAGGATTTCATTTCTTCCTAAGAAAGCAGACAGATTATCCTGACCAATGCCTTCTATTAAAAAAGCAGCTACCAGAGAAATCACATAGATAAATACAACGACTTCCAACGTATGCTTTAATGAAGCCAGGAAGATATTATGATTCTCCTCACATCCGCAGTGATCATCTTCGCACATATCATGAATATGATGCTCCGTATGTGGATGTCTGCGATTCCATATCCTAAACAGGACATCAATGAGTAAACCTGATATCAAACCGATAGCAAATTTCACTCCAACGATGGAGAGTATCGTCGTAAGGGGAGCTTTTTCCGAAATCAGAATCGGAATCATCTCATCTGATGTAGACAAAAATATCGCAATCAAGGTTCCGAGCGTTATAACTCCTCCTGAATATAATGAAGCTGCAGCAGCTGAGAAGCCGCACTGTGGAAAAGTACCCGCCACCGCACCTACTACTGGTCCTATAGCGGGAAATCTCTTTAACAGCTTAATCGATCCTGTCTTCGCTACATCCTCGAGATACTCCATGAGCAGAAATGTCAGGTACAAAAACGGAATGATTTTAACCGTATCTAAACCAGTTTCTAATACTATATCTAACACGATTTATATCCTTTCAAATACAAATTGCAACTCTATTGCATTTTAAAAACCGTGTTTCATTATACGCCTATTTTTTCAAAATGCAACTGGTTTGCAAATCTTTTGAATTAAATTTTGCAAAATCAAATCTCTATTTTCTTGTATTAGTGAAATTATGCTGATATAATAACTCCTTAGTTAAGTAAATTAGGAGGTATACAAATGTCTGAAGTTAAAGAATATATTACTAAAGATATGATTATTATGGATGTCATCCGCGAATATCCAGATGCAATCACAGCTCTCATGGATTGTGGAATGGGATGTGTAGGATGTCCTGCATCACAGGGTGAAACAGTCGAGGAAGCATCTATGGTTCACGGACTTAATCCAGACGAAGTAATCGATTACGTAAACCACATATTAGAAGAGAAACTCGCTGAGTAATATTTCTATTTGAATTATTAAAAGCTACTTTTTTCACATCGATGGAAAAAGTAGCTTTTTTGATTATCTGCTATTCTAATAAACTATTTCATTATAGGCTTAATAGCATCAGAAAGTGCGTTTCTACGAGCCTTTGCTTCTGCTAAATCTGAGCCCTTTGTTGTATAGTAAATCTTGATCTTAGGTTCTGTTCCAGAAGGACGAACGATAACTGTCTCGCCATTCTCCAGATTGAAACGAAGTACATTTGACTTAGGAAGTCCAGTTGAAGCTGTATCTTCATAATCGATAAATTCAGCAACCTTTGTTCCAGCGATTTCTGTAAGTGGATTCTTTCTAAGTGAATCCATGATACCTGACATAGTATCCATTCCAGAAAGTCCCGGGAATGAGAAGCTATCGATTTCATTGAGGAAACGTCCATACTGCTTATAGATTTCCTCGAGGTGTTCTTTGATAGAAGAACCGATGCTTCTATAGTAAGCAGCCATCTCGCAGATGAGCATAGATGCTACTACAGCATCCTTATCACGAACATAAGGACCAGCGAGGTAACCGTAGCTCTCTTCAAATCCAAAGATAAATCTGTCTACTTCACCATCGGCTTCAAGTCTGGCAATCTGATCACCAATCCACTTAAAACCAGTAAGTGTCTCACGAAGTTCTACATCATAATGCTTTGCAACTTCATTTGCAAGCGGTGTAGAAACGAGTGATTTAACAGCTACCGCATTCTTTGGCATAGTGCCATTCTCGATACGAGATGAAGCGATATAGTCGAGAAGCAATACGCCCATTTCATTTCCAGATACCAGTTCATAAGAACCATCTGGACATTTCATAGCTATACCAACTCTATCTGCATCAGGATCTGTAGCAAGCATAAGGTCTGCTCCTGTTTCCTTTGCAAGTTCCAAACCTTTTTCCAAAGCTTCAAAGATTTCAGGGTTTGGATAAGAGCATGTTGTGAAATATCCGTTCGGATATTCCTGTTCCGGTACGATAGTGATATCTGTGATACCCATATCCTTCAAAACTCTAGTTACAGGAATGAGACCTGTACCATTAAGAGGTGAGTAAACGAGCTTGAGTCCAGCTGTCTTTGCGAGACCTGGTCTAACTTGTCTCTCTTCGATAACAGCATAGAAAGCTTCCTTACAATCATCTCCTACGAACTTGATAAGTCCCTGCTCTACGCCTTCTGCAAAAGACATAAATTTCGCACCTGTAAGTACATCTGTCTTCTGAATAGAATCGTATACTACTGCAGCTGCATCATCTGTCATCTGACAACCGTCTGGACCATAAGCTTTATAACCATTGTACTGAGCCGGGTTATGTGAAGCTGTAATCATGATACCTGCATTACATTTATAATATCTAGTAGCAAAGCTAAGTGCTGGAACAGGCATAAGCGCATCATAAATACGAACTTTAATTCCGTTTGCAGCGAGTACTCCTGCTGCTTCCTTTGCGAAATCCCAGCTTTTTAATCTGCTGTCATAGCTGATAGCTACTGTCTGGTTTCCACCTTCAGTCTTTACCCAATCAGCTACACCCTGAGTAGCCTGACGAACAACCCAGATATTCATTCTGTTTGTTCCAGCGCCAAGTGTTCCTCGCAGTCCTGCAGTACCGAACTTCAAAGCTACTGCAAAGCGGTCTTTGATAGCTTCCTCATCATCTTTAATAGAATTGAGTTCTGCATTTAAATCAGGATCGATTAGATCCATCTCTGACCAGCGTTTATATTCATCAATAAACATACTTTCCTCCACCGTTCTTTCTTATATCTTCCCTTTATAAAAAATCGCTATCATTATAACACAAAAGAAAAAACAGCGCTTACAAAAGTAAGCACTGTTTCTATAATTATTCACCAAATACAGCTTTGTAATCAGCTTTGAATTTCTCAATTCCTGAATCCGTAAGTGGATGATTTACCATTTGCATGATTACTTTAAATGGAACTGTTGCAATATCCGCACCAGCAAGTGCACATTCTGTAACATGCATTGGATTTCTGACTGAAGCACAGATAATCTGTGTATCAATCTCCGGATAATTATCAAAGATAGCCTGAATCTCATCGATCAGGTCGATACCTCTAGTAGAGATATCGTCTAATCTTCCGAGGAAAGGTGATACATATGTAGCACCTGCATTCGCAGCCAGTAAAGCCTGGTTCGCAGTAAATATCAAAGTCACATTTGTCTTTATTCCTTCGCTAGAAAGAACCTTTACTGCCTTTAGGCCTTCTGCAGTCATAGGAATCTTTACTACCATATTAGGATGAATAGCAGCGATTTCTCTTCCTTCTGCTATCATTCCTTCTGCATCCTCAGTAGTAGCCTTTACTTCACCTGAGATAGCTCCATCTACGATTTCAGAGATTTCCTTAAGTACTGTCTTATAATCTCTGCCTTCCTTTGCGATTAGGGAAGGATTAGTTGTAACCCCATCGATTACACCCATATCATTAGCGAGTTTAATCTCCTCAACATTTGCTGTATCGATAAAAAATCTCATAATTTCTCCTTATTAATATAAACCCCAAATTAAAGTTTGAATCTATTTACATAGTCTTCAATAGTTGTAGCAGAATCTGAAACTGTATTTGCAGAAGCATCTACATCCATAGATTCATCAGCTACACGACCTGCGCTAGTAGCAAGCATATCGATAGAAGCTGTAACTTCTTCTGTAGAAGCACTCTGCTCCTCAGAAATAGCAGCTACGTTTGTAGCGATCTCATCAACCTTACCTACTCTATCGATCATATCTGAAACTGTGTCGCCAGTTACATCGAGGTCATGGAAGATTTCCTTGAATACATCACTAGCTGTATTAACAGCGTTTGTACTAGCCTCAATCTTTGACATGTTTTCAGTAGACTTCTTTGAAAGGTCTCTGATCTGTGCTGTGATATCCTGAAGGATATTTGCAATCTGAGTTGTAGAATCAGCAGAATCATTTGCAAGCTTTCCGATTTCAGAAGCAACTACTGCAAATCCTCTACCAGCCTCTCCAGCACGGGCTGCTTCAATAGAAGCATTGAGTGAAAGCAGATTTGTCTGTTCTGCGATAGAGTTGATCATTTCGATGATAGAGTTAATCTTCTCTGTAGACTCGCCAACCTCAGTAACTACATCATTCATATCTGTCATAGCAGATGAAACAGCTTCGATTCCACCTTCTACTGTAGTGAGGGCTTCCTGTCCACTCTGTGCTTTAGTAACGAGGGCATCAACAGTCTTGTTTGTTTCCTGTCCTCTTTCCATCAAGTCTGATACTTCCTGAGCAAGGTTAGTAGCATTATCAGCAAGTTCTGAAACAGCTGAAGCCATTCCTTCCATAGTATCTTTAATCTGATCCATAGAATCAGACTGTTCTCTAGCCTGTGTATTAAGAGTGCTTGATGCGCTCTTTGAATTCTCAGCTTCTCCAGCTAGCTTCTGAGTAACTGTAGAGATATCTCCGAGTGTGCTATGCATACGATCAACGAAGTCACCCATAGCATCATTCATCATACCGATTTCATCGTTTGATCCTTTATCAACTTTAACTGTGAAGTCACCATCAGAAATCTTGAGAATCATATCTGTAAGTTTTCTAACTGGTTTTGTAATGATCGTATTCATTACTCTCCAAAGGATGATAGCGATAGCTACGATCATGATAACCATAAGTGCATAACAGAGGAATGTAAACTGGTTGAGTTCTTTCAAAACTGTTGCTTTGTTTACAGAACAGATAAGTGTCCAGTCTGTTCCTTCGATCTTTGAGAACACATCATTATATGTGTTTCCGTCGTAAGATTTAACTTCTGTTACTTTTCCATTATAGCTTCCGCTATTTGCCATCTCAGAAAGCTTCTTTAAATATGAGTCACTTACTGAGCTGATTTCTTTACCATTTAAATTTTTCTTAAAGTAAGAAAGCACATTTGTGTTTGAAAGGAGTACTGCGCCACCTGTCTTCATAGGCTTAAGCTTTGAAACCTTCTGTACGAGTGTATCAAGGTTTACATCAGCTGCAGCTACACCGACTCTACCATCAGCAAGTGTGATCTTTCTAGTAATAGAAACTACCAATCCCTTTGTACTACTATCTACATAAGGAGTACCAGTCTGGAAAGAATCTGTATGGTTAAGACCTTCCTGATACCAATCTTTCTGTACTACTACATAATCTGAATCCGGCTGCCATCCTGAAGGATCGATCCATGTGTTGTCCTCTAGGCCGATATAGAGTCCATTAGGAACTAAATCACTTTCCTTCAGTGTATCAGTAAGAGCTTTCGCAATCTGATCTTTATCAGTCATACCTGATGCGAGAACTGAGTTAACATAGGCATCCATAGTATTTTCCAGGACTACCATAGTATTGCTAAGCTGTTCTGCTTCTTTGCCTGATTCCTGTGTAAGAGCATCATTTGATAGATTCTTAATGATTGCTCCTGAACGTGCTACCAATATACCGATGATAATTACAATCGCGATTGCGGTAATTGGAATCACAGTGAGTAACAGTTTCTTTGAAACGCTACCCTTCTTTTTCTTTGTTTCTTTACTTGATGACATTTTAAACCTCCATATTTAACCATTCAAAAGTAGTCTCATATAAATCAAGTACTATATAGAATATCCTCTAGTTTCCGATTTTTCAATAGCAAAAGGCGTAATTTCGTTATTTTTCAGGCTAATTTTCATCTACAAATTCTCTGATTGCCTCTTCAAAAACTTTACAGTTTTCTTTAACATCTTTAGCAAACTTTTCGAGCTTGGCAAATTCATGCTCGCCTCTGGCATCAGATGTAAAATTACCGCCAAATGTAGGGAAAGAATCCCCTTCACGAATCGCTGATCTAGCCACATTATTAAAGACTGAGATTTCTGCCACTTTATCCATCAAAGGATTCATCTTCTCAACTTTTTTACTCAAATCTCTCACTCTTGCAGTCTTGTACTTCATCATCTTTCGAATCTGACCAGTCAATGTCTCCATCTCACTCATCACATTCTCGAGATCTTCAAGCTCACCTAACTGTTTTTCAACAAACTCGTGTGATTTCTTCATTTCTTCCTCTGTCTGAGCTTTTTCCATTCTGGAAAAAATTCCCGACAGATCATACTCTTCCACACAAACCGTATCGAGTACTTCCTGAAGTGTCATAATCTCTGATCCATGAATCAGCGCACCGCCTTCAGTCGCATCGATAAATCTAACGCTTTCATCTTTGCAGATTACATCTTCATAGAAGAACCTAAAGCGATTCCAGTCTGTACGAGCTAAAACCGTCTCACCATTGATACCCTCTACCTCAGTGTAATCCATCACATCGTTTTCATTTGCCCCATCTGCATGAGTCACACCCTTGCCTGCAGCTAAATCCTGTCCGACCACTATGAGAGTTTTAAATCCGGCCGATTTCATCATACCGACAGACCACGTCGCAACAGAGCCGCCTCCATCGAATCCGATGTTGAAAGCTTTTCCTTCATAGCCAGGAGCTGTTCCCAAAATCATTCCTTCATTTGCGTATATGACATGCCCCTTATACTCTTTCTGGATATCCATATTTCCAGCTGGGTCCATCAGAATATATGAATTGCCGACATTTTCTCTTTCCACATGTTTAAGAGGCTGAGCCGGATCAATAGTAGAAACGAGTTCCGCCTCCACTCCGAACTTATGAAGTGTAGGTGTCGCTCTAGCACATGCTATTATCAGGGCTCTATTTTTGAATTTCTTCAACAGCTCTCCATTTTTTAATAACGAAGGTCCTGCAGCCACTACGATTACAGGCACATCTTTGGGAATCGCTTCTATCAATGTCTTAAATGAATAATTCTCATGAACGTTCCACAGAGCATAATACTGATCGAAGATAGCTCTCTGTCCCAATGAATAATTAAATCCTAATGTCGTATCTCTGATAAGCTTCTGTCTACGGCACATTTCCAGGAAATCATCGTTTACATTATAAAAAGGCATCGTTATGCCTTCGATTCTATCATCTCCAAATGAAGGAACTAATCTAGCAATCTGATTTCTCAAGAACTCATCACTCTCATCTGGAAAAGAAATAATCAGCTGCTTTGACTCCAGCAAATCCCTGATATCAAAATGCGTCATTACAAACGAAAGGAATTTCTCGTCAGGTTCCTTTACCAGAAAGCAACTGGTTTCCCACGCCTGTTTCAGGAGAGCTCTCAGATAGTAAACATTTCCAAATCCATATATCGCCAAACGAGAACCTCTGTCATCATCTTTGTACTGCTTTGCCCACTCAGAAGCCTCATATGTAGGATCATAGCTACTAGACATTCTAGCCACCTGATCATTGCCCATATTTATACAGATGATAGGCTCTCCATTCTTTGCTTCTTCTATGAAAAAAGTTCCGTCCTCTTCAATCTGCTTAAAATGCTTCTTATATTCTTTAAATAGAACTTCTTCGTTTTGCTTAAAGTAATCCATATCTTTCCCGCCTTACTCTATAAAAGCTTTCATAACTGGTCTAACTTCAAAATGCAGTACATCTGCAATCAACACAATATCTCGCTTATATACAGCATCCATAAGCAGGTTATTTGAAGAAGCCCACTTCAATAACAATTCCTCACTAAACTGATTTTCTCCATCCATTATCAATTGAGAAAACAGCGTTATCTGCTTGATAACGATTTGAAGCATACCATCCGCTTCCACTTTCCTCTGATAGAGAGCCTCTGAAGTCTTATCTATATTTGTGATAATCGAATATCCTGTCTTAAACAAGTCATCCTTCATGCAAAGATTCCTTTCTAATCAGCCTATATCTCATCTAATAATATCGGAGAAGTTAAATTAAAAATAAACCCTTTATTTTCACTAAAAATAAAGGGTTTATTTTATGCAATATGATTAAACTGATGTTACTCTATGCTGTGTGTAAGCTTCTACAGCCATGTCTGTTGACATATCTTCTGTTGTAAGCGCTGCATTGATTCCTTCTCTAGATGTTCCAGGACGCACGCACTTATCTGCTCTCTTTAAAGCGTCGCTCTTTGCTTCTCTATAAACGTTTCTGGAAACAGCTGAATCATCGATTCCTTTTTTATCAGCAAAAGCATCTCCGAGGATTCCGAGGTCTGCTACTGCAGATGCAAGTTCTGTTGGCATGTAAATCTTTGTAGCCTGTCCATCAGCGACATCCTTCAAAGCTTCGAGACCTTTCAAACGAAGAACGCCTTCAGAAACCTGTGCTTCATTAAGCTTTCTGATACCTTCAGCCTGAGCTTCATATACGAGTCTGATTGACTCTGCACGACCTTTAGCGAGGAAGATCTGAGCATTTGATTCAGCTTCAGCTGCAAGTTCTTTCGCTTCCTTATCACCCTTTGCTCTGGCAACTACAGCTTCCTGATGAGCCTGAGCCTCGAGTACTGTCTGACGACGTTCACGCTCAGCTCTCATCTGTTTTGTCATAACCTCTTCGATTTCCTTTGGAGGATTGATATTCTTAATCTCAACTCGAGTAACCTTAAGTCCCCATGCATCTGTAGCAGCATCGAGAACTATTCTCATCTTCTCATTGATTTCATCACGTGATGTAAGAGTCTGGTCGAGTTCCATCTCACCTACTACATTACGAAGTGTAGTAGCTGTCAGATTCTGAAGACCTCTAATAGGATTCTCAACACCGTATGTGTATTTTTCTGGATCAAATACTCTAGCATAAACTACTGAGTCGATCTGCATAGTAACATTATCTTTTGTAATAACTGGCTGTGGAGGGAAATCCAACACCTGCTCTTTGAGTGATATTCTACGTACCACTCTATCAATGATAGGCACCAAGATATGAATACCTGCTGACCATGTTGCCTGATACTTTCCGAGACGTTCTACTACGTAGCAATGTGCCTGTGGAACGATTCGAAGATTAACGATTACGATAACTAGTAATAGTACTAGCAAACCTAGTAAGAAATATCCCATAACTTTTTCCTCCTGCGTTATATACTAAATTTCTTATTAAAAAAACTCCGAGAAAATCTTAACGATTCCCTCAGAGTATATTTTATAGATTCTTTATTTCAAACACAAGTTGTATACAAGGTTTCTACAGTTTCAAAACAGATTCTTTTTCAATCAAATCCGCTTCAAATATAGTCTGTTTCACCTCATTCTTTCCTTCGATTTTGTCATTAAGCAATCTGACGGCTTCCGCAGCCATTTTTTCACCCGGCTGTTTAATCGTCGTAAGCGAAGGATACATGTATTCACACATGTCTATACCATCAAAGCCAACTACAGATATATCTCTAGGAATCTGTTTTCCGGATTCGAGTATCGCTCTGTATGCACCAAAAGCTGTGGTATCAGAAGCGGCAAACAGTGCTGTGAATTCTACTCCGGAATCCAACAGTTTCTTCGTTACTGTATAACCGTTCTCATATGAGTAATCCGGAATTTCATCATCCATGTTGATAACGAGGTTTTCGTCGAAATCTATTCCATATTTCTTTAGTGCCTGCTTATATCCCTTTAATCGGAGCGAACCGATACCATTATCAGAACGAACTCCTGTAATCATCGCTATCTTTCGATGTCCCTGATCACAGAGATATGAAACAGCCTTCTCACTTTCTTCTACGTCATCGATGGTTACTATCGAATGTTCTGTAGATTTAGTGCTAACAGCAACTGTACATAGTACTGTTGGAATATCTATAGACTTCAGTCTGATATCCGCATCCTCTACCATACCTCCGAGGAAGATTAGACCTTTCAGTCTTTTTTCCCGAATCAACTCTTCAGCTATTCTAAGCTCGTCTTCGTATGCTCCCACTTCTCTCATGGTAAAAGTATATTCATACTTTTGAAGCTCCGTCTCAAATACACTATACATACTCTGAAAGAACGGGTTATTACGACCCTTTACGAGAACCGCAACATTGTTCGAATCCGATTTCTTTAGATTAACTGCACTATTGTTAGGAATGTAATTGTACTGTTTTATTACTTCCAGTACTTTTTCCTTTGTCTTCTGATTAATACCCGGATCATCATTGATCGCTCTAGAAACTGTACTAGTTCCTACCCCACATAATTTAGCTATATCTTTGATAGTTAAACGTGACATCTCATCCTCAATCTAGGCATTATCCCTTTACTGCGCCTGAAACAACACCCTTGATGATGTACTTCTGGCAAATCAGGTAAACGATAACGATAGGTATAATATCAATCATGATAGAAGCCATCATAGCGCCCATGGCTACATGGCCATAGCTTCCTCTGAATCTCTGGATAACCATAGGGATTGTATTATATTTATTCGTATCTAGCACCAGCTGTGGAAGTAAGTAATCGTTCCATACCCACATCAGTTCCAGGATAGCCGTTGAAATAATAGTTGGTCTAAGTATAGGCAAGAGTACTTTTGTATATGTCTGAAGCGGATTGCAGCCGTCTATAAGCGCTGCTTCTTCGATCTCGATAGGAACCGATTTAACGAATCCGGTAAACATAAATACTGCAAGCCCTGCACCAAATCCCAAATAGATTATACATATATTGAACGGATTATCCAAATGTAATGTATCAGCTGTCTTTGAAAGTGTAAACATAACCATCTGGAATGGCACTGCCATAGAAAACAGGCATAAATAATAGAACATCTTTGTCCATATATTGTTTACTCTAACTATGAACCATCCTGCCATAGAACAGCAGATGATGATCAATAATACTGAGCTGATTGAAATGATGAATGAATATCCAAATGCACTCATCATTCCCTGGTCATTAATCGCTTCGATATAATGCTCGAGGCCTACGAAAGTATCTTTGCCAGGTAGGTTAAAGATAGTTGAAGTACCTGTCGCTGTTTCTTCTTTTAAAGAGTTATAGAATATCAGGATGATTGGGAACATCCAGAAGAAACTGATTATTGTAAAAAATACTGTAGCAATTCGATTTAATGTTTTCTTCTTAGTACTCATTAGGCCTGTGTCTCCCTTCTAGATGTAAATCTAAGCTGGATAAGTGCGATTCCAACTACCAGAATGAAGAATATTACAGCCTTTGCCTGTCCTAATCCCATCCAGATTCGACCGGCTCTTCCATAATATGTATTATAAATATTCAATGCGAGAAGCTCTGTCATCTTCTTTGGTTCACCTGCTGTCAGAGCCAGGTTCTGATCGAATAACTTAAATCCATTTGTCAGTGTGAGGAAAGTACAAATCGTAATGCTTGGCATAATCATAGGTAATTTAACCTTGATGAGAGTCTGCCATGAATTTGCACCATCAATCTTTGCAGCCTCAATCAGGTCTGGTGAAACATTGTTCAAACCTGCAATATAGATAATCATCATATATCCAATCTGCTGCCATAGTAATAATGTAGTCAAGCCCCAGAAACCTGCGACTCCACTAGTCTTTAGAGTTAAATGTGTTCCAAATGAAACGAGTAATCCATTTACCAATGTATTCCAAATGTAACCCAATACGATACCACCGATTAAGTTCGGCATGAAAAATACTGTTCTAAAAGTGTTCACTCCCTTGAACTTTCCTGTAAGTGCCAGAGCAATCAGGAATCCAAATACATTAATAAGTATAGTAGACAAAAAAGCAAACAAAACTGTCAGCCAGAATGCGTGTCCGAAGTTCTGATTATAAACCGGATTCAACAGTTTCTTATAGTTATCAAATCCTACAAACTCTACATCTGACACAGTCGTAAATCTACAAAAGGACAAATAAATTCCCCAGATAAACGGCCACAAGAAGCCTATTACAAATGCCGCGAATGTAGGCAACACAAACAACGGCCACCATTTTTTTAATGATTTTCCTACCATTTTATATCTCCTGCCCTTTACGTTTTGAAAAAAATAGGAGAGGCATATCAAATTACGCCTCTCCTAAAAAAACCTTAATATTTATTCAGCTTTGGCGAGCTCTTTCTCTGTTGCCCAGTTGTCAACAAATGCTTCTTTAACTGCATCCCACTTTCCAGTCTTTGCAGCATAACCTGTAAGTGCTGATCCGAGAGTGTTCTTCCATTCTTCAGAAGGCATTGTTGTGAAGTTCCATGAAACAGGAGTCTTTCCAGCCTTTGTATATTCAGCATCCTGTTTTACGAACAAGTTTGGTGATTCCTTTGCTGTATCAAATGGAATTGTGAATCCCATCTTCTCTGACATAGCTGTTGTTCCCTTGTCAGATGTTACACACCAGTTCATAAACTCGAGAGTTGCTTTGATGTCTTCCTTTGATGCGTTTTTGTTTACACACCAGTAGTTCTCTGTACCAGTTGCAAGTCCTTCATTTTCATCATCTACACCGAAGTAGATAGGAATCATCTGAAGTTCGTCATCCTTAAACTTCTTTGAAAGATTGCCGTATTCCCAAGAACCATTCTGATAGAATACTGCTTCGCTGTTAAGGAATTCTCCTTCTGAATCATCACCAGTCTTTGTAGAAAGGTCTGCTGGGTTGCATGTTGAATCTGTGATGTAGAGGTCAAATACCTTCTTATAGTTATCGAGGTATGTTCCCTTAATCTTCTTTGCATCGTTCTCCTTCTCATCTTTGTACTCATAGTAAAGAGGAAGGTTAGCTAAGTGTGTCTTAAATCTCCAGTCAGAAGATCCGTCCATACCTGCTGATGTGAATGCACCCTTTACGCCAAGCTCATCTTTTCTAGCCTGAATATCATCAGCGATTTTCTTTAATGAATCGAAGCTGTTGATGTCTTCAACTTTATATCCAGCTTTGCTAAGTAATGTTTTGTTTACGATAATACCGTATGATTCGATTACGTATGCAATACCGCTTACCTTGTCTCCATCTTTAAGCAAGAATGAATCATTTGTAATATGTCCTGTGATATCTGCATCTTTCAAATCATAGCAATAGTCTTTCCAGCTATTTAATCCTACAGGTCCATTTACCTGGAACAAAGTAGGTGCTTCTGACTTAGCCATCTCTGATTTAAGTGTTGTCTCATACTCACCAGACGCTGCTGTCTTTACTGTTACAGGTACACCAGTTTCCTTTGTGTACTCTTTAGCAAGTTTCTGCCAGTCTTTGTCCTGTTCTGGTTTGAAGTTAAGGTAATAAACTGATGGTCCCTTTGACTTCGCACTTTCCTTTGTTGATCCACAGCCAGCAAACATAGTTGCAGCCATAGCGCCTGTAAGCAACAGACTCATGATCTGTTTCTTCTTCATTACTTTTCCTCCTTTAAGAAAAAAATGTATCACCCCTGGAAACTATTTCTATGTTTTTTGGAAACGTTTCCTAAACTCAATATGACACTATCATTTTCTTCCTAAAGTTTCAATAGTTTAAAAAATTTTCGTCATTTTACGAAAATTTTCGTAAACAAATTTGTGCACTTTTCCATTGTTTTAGGGATTGTGTTTTCCACGATAATACTCAAAAATATACTGCTGCATTATTCCATTATAAGGTTTATATTTTTCAAACGGGAAACCGCTTCTGTATTTCTGTTCTAATGCACGTCTAATCCATACATCTATAGGGAACGTGTTCAATCTTCCAAAGCCAAAGAGCATAGTACAGCTTGCAACCTTATCCCCAACTCCATAGAAACTCAGGAGAGTTTCCTTTAAATCCTCGTCTGACATCTCATTCATTTTATCGAGCAAATCCGGTTCCTGATAAATATGTCTGGCAGCCTGCATCACATATGGAAGGCGATATCCCAGAGAACATTCCTCTAGCTTATCCAGCGGAGCGAGATAGAGCTCCTGTGGAGTTGGAAAAGCATAAACTCTTTCGCCTTCAACCACGCCGAGATTCTTGCCAAAGGAAGAGCATATCTTCTCTATGGAAGTCTTTATCGCAGGGATACTTTTTCTCTGAGAAATGATAAAACTTATTAAGGTTTCAAACGAATCCTGTTTCAGAATTCTAACACCTCGTCCATACTGTCCAGCGTTGTACAGGAAAGTATCCTCATGATCTATGCTATCCACTATTTCTCTATAATTACGATTCAAATCAAAATATTCTACCCACAGCTGTCCGTCGATTTTATATGGGCTTTCCAGCTTTATCACGTCCTCATGCTGAGAGGCTATTACATATGTTCCAAAAGCTACTATCAGAAAGCTTCCATCCGAAAGCTCTCTCCATCTGAAGCACTGACCACTGTAAGCAATCTTTCTTAAATCGATATCATCTCCTACTTTAATGTCCATATTCTTCTCCATCTTTAATATTCATAATCCCTATATAAAAAATCACCGGGACAAATGTCCCGATGATTATTTTATCACTTTTTTCGATATACGATATTATATTTTATAGAATCCCAAAGCCTGGGCTATAGAACTTATGAATACCGCTAATATGAACCATGGTGCGATATACTTGATAATGAAGATAAACATCTTCTTTCCAACGAACTTCTCACCATTTCGTTCAACTTCTTCCACGATAGCTTCCGGTTTAATAACATAGCCTACAAAGAAGCATGTAACGATAGCAACTACAGGCATCAGTACGCTATTACTTACGAAATCCATGAGGTCGAGAGCCTGCATGCCTAGCACTTTGAAGTTTGCAAGTGGGCCATATCCCAAAGATGCGAATCCTCCCAGGAAGATTGAGTATGCACCAGTGATTCCAGCTGCACGAAGTCTGGAAATATGAAATCTATCCATAAAGATAGATGTAACAGCTTCCATCAGTGAAATCGCACTAGTCATAGCTGCGAAAAATACCATCACGAAGAAGCAAAGTCCTATCCATCTACCGAAATGCATACTTGCAAATGCCTTTGGCAAAGTTACAAACATCAGTGATGGACCTGATGAAAGGACTGATTCATCTCCACCTGAGAAAGCAAATACTGAAGGAATGATCATCATACCTGCAAGCACTGCAATCAATGTATCAAAGAACTCAATCTGGCGAACAGCGCCTTCCAAACTATCTTCATCCTTCATGTAAGAACCATACGTAATCATGATTCCCATCGCCAGTGACAACGAATAGAACAACTGACCTACAGCTGCCAGCAAAGTCTTTGCTGAAAAATGCTTGAAGTTTGGTACCAGATAATACTTAACACCAGTAAGAGCACCCGGTGCTGTACAAACAAATACTGCAACTACGATCATCAAGATTACCAATACCGGCATCAGAATCTTGCTAATCTGCTCAATTCCCTTTACTACACCAGCCAGGATAACCAGAAGTACTAGAACCATACAAAGCATGAACCAGAATAGAGGTTCCCAGGTTTCTGTGATAAACGCTCCAAAATAGCCATCCTTTGATGCAGCTATATCGTTTCCAGTCGCAAATGCCACTGCATATTTCAAAACCCATCCAGTAATTACTGCATAATATGGGAAGATAATAATCGGAACAGCGGCAGTAAGTACGCCTTCAAACGCATACTTTTTATTCAACTTTCTATAAGCACCGATTGCGCTGAGCTTAGTCTTTCTTCCCAGACCGATCTCAGCAATCATAAGTGTAAAACCAAATGTAACAGCCAAAATGATGTAAACGAACAGAAAACTTCCTCCACCATATTCTGCTGCCAAATATGGGAAACGCCAAATGTTACCCAAACCGACTGCCGAACCAGCCGCAGCCAATACGAAGCCTAATTTGCTAGTAAAAACACTTCTCTCTTTCATATTTCCTCGCCTTTCATTCAAAAAGTATTTCTGCATTATAACATTAATCTGCACCTTTTGTATACTTTTTTTCACTTTTTACTTGAGAATTATTCACTTATCCTAGAATAGTGCTTGCAAACTCAACCAAGGCTCTCCCAATTTTTTCTATCAAAGAAGCGATAAACTTAATAATAGACATCAATATCTCTCCGATACCAGCAAAAACAGCCTCCACCTTTTTCTGCCAATTCTGAGACTCTGTATCGTCTGTCGTTGTCTTTGCATCATCCGTATTCTTAGTATTTACTTTGTCCTCAGTAACTCTCTCTTCACTAAGCGGTGTACTTCCACCCGGCGGATTCTGCATATCAACAGAAATAGGAGCTATCTGAAGCGTGTTATACTTAGCATTTCTCTCATGCGTAGCCCCCTGTGGTGAAAAATCCGCCTCGTTCTTTAAGAAATAATCATAGGATATCGATTCCTGATCGTCCCAGGTCACATCAACGTTGTACCACTGTCCATCGACTAGCACTACATTCCAGGCGTGATTATCCCCCGTACTCTGGCTGCCTTCCTGAATCGTTCCGTTTACAACTCGATCACCACTGGCTTTGCCCGTCACGATACGACAGTTCAACTTTGCAGCTCTCGCCAAACGATAGAATCCCAGGGCATATCCCTCACAAACCGCGCTCTTTGAAAACAGAAGACTATACGCATCAAACCTCGTATAAGTCTGATCATAAGTAGCTTCGTTACAGATATAATCATGGATATACTTCGCCTTCTCAAAGTCGCTCTTCCCCTGCAGCTTTGAAGCAATATCGTTTGCGAGGGCACTCAACTGCGCCTCCTGCTCATAAGTCGTGAGATATGTCACCTCATAATTCAATTTGCCCTTTCCATCAGAATTATAGGTTCCATTCACAGTTGCTTCCCTTACGGAAAAAGCCAGATAGTCTCCACATGTTCCATCTGGATCCGGAAGCTTAACTGCATCATCCAGGTATGGAACCGTATCCTGCGGCAAACCCGTGACATACTTTATGCTGTTCGCATCCATCGAATAGGACATCTTCGACTTTCTCTGCAGCATATCATCCCGAAGTGCAACGTCCGAAATATAGCGTCCTTCTGCTTTGACAGAACTCATATTTCCCGTATTTAACAGAGTCACCGCCAGCAAGATTATAGCTAGTTTTTTTCTCATCTTTTTATCTCTCATATTTGTAAACCACTTGTATTTTTTACAATATTTCCTATACTTAATAGAATAACTTAAACAATTTTATTTTTGTAGAGAAAAAAGGATAAACTCATGAGTTCAAACTCAATTTTGATGACTGAAGGTTCTATTCCGAAGAAAATCCTCATCTTTGCCTTCCCTGTGTTCATCGGAAATCTGTTTCAGCAGTTATATAACACAGCCGATTCATTAATAGTCGGAAATTTCATCGGAAGTTCTGCCCTAGCAGCAGTCTCCAGTGCCGGAAACCTAATCTTTCTAATCACAGGTTTCTTTATCGGATTATCTATGGGTGCTGGAGTAGTAATCTCCACTTATATCGGAGCCAGAAAGAAAGAATATATTAAACAGGCCGTTCACACCGCCGTAGCCCTGGGTATCGTCTCATCTATTCTGATGACCCTAATCGGTACTATTTTTGCGCCGCAGGCGCTTCTCCTAATGGGCACGCCTAAATCGGTTCTACCGGAATCTACCACCTACTTTAGAATCTACTTTGCAGGCGCTGCAGGTATGGTTCTATACAACACTTTCATGTCGATACTTCAAGCTTCCGGAGACAGTAAACATCCGCTTTACTATTTAATATGTTCATCCATCATAAACGTGATTTTAGATTTGGTACTAATCGGATATTTCCACTACGGAGTTGGCGCAGCTGCACTCGCAACTACTATTTCACAGTTCACCAGTGCGACTCTTGCTTTTATAAAGCTCGTCACTCACGAAGGCGATATCAAACTCATCCCTTCGGAAATCCGATTTAACAAATTCATCCTCCGAAGAATTCTAAAAGTCGGTCTTCCATCGGCTTTCCAAAATTCCATCATCGGTTTTGCAAATGTCGTAGTTCAGTCATACGTAAACTACTTCCAGAAAGCTGCAATAGCCGGCATCGGTGCCTACAGCAAGATTGAAGGTTTCGTATTCATACCTATCACATCCTTCGCCATGGCATTGACCACTTTCATCGGTCAGAACAACGGCGCGAAAAAGATGGATCGAGTAAAGAAAGGTTTCCTCTTTGGAACCACCTGTTCACTCCTGCTCGCTGAGACCATCGGTCTCATCATCTTCATCTTTGCTCCTACTCTAATCTCAGGGTTCGACAGTTCGCCTGATGTTATATTCTACGGAACGCAAAGAGCGCGTATATGTGCCTTTTTCTTCTGCTTCCTGGCTTATTCACATGTCGTTGCTTCGTTCTTTAGGGGATTAGGAAAGACCATCGTACCTATGCTGATTATGCTAATCTGCTGGTGCGTGATTCGAGTTTCGATATTAAGTATAGTAAGTTCTATACATCGTACGATATTGATAACGCATTGGGTATATCCGATTACCTGGATTCTAAGTTCCATCATCTATACCTACATGCTAATTAAAACCATAAGAAAAGCTTCTATACCAACTTAGGTATAGAAGCTTTTTTCATTAGAATATATCGTTATTATTATTGTTATCCATGTCGTTATCCATGTTGTTGTTCATGTTGTTATTCATGGAATTATCAACGTTATTCGTATTGTTCATATTATTCATCTGGTTGTACTGATTGTACTGGTTTCTCATATTATTAAGCTCAGCATATGGATTGCTTTCACCAAATGATAACCACTTCAGATAGTAAAATGCCTCAAGTCTAGTAAGTGCCATATAAGGTCCTACGTAGAAGATAAACAGAATACCGAATGTTAATGCTGAAAGGATAGCCCATCCGATGAATGAAAGATCTAAGATAAACAGGTCAAGTTTATGTCCATCTGTCATACGTCTGGAAAGCTGAAGTGCATCTCTATAATCGATATTTGGATTCTCTGCCAGGATATATGGAACCATTGAATACTGGTATGTCTTAATAATTCCTGGAATTATTAATAACAATGTCCACAGTACGATAAACAAATGTCTCATAAACATTACAAACATAACGTTTGTAAAATTCAGTTTATAAGCTGCAAACATGTCTTCTACTCCACCAGTTCCTGTAGCGCGCTTTCTCATGAGAAGCATCACTAAACCAACAGAGATTGGGAACGAAATTAGTAGAGATCCTAAGATTCCACCAAAAGGAATGAAACTCAGCAATCCTGTACCAACACCGATAAAGATACCTGCCAAGAATACAAATCCTACGTATCCCATGTGATCAGTTGAGAGAATATTACGTGCTCTCTGTTTCAAATCTGATATAGGCATTTTCATAACCTCCTAAAATAAAAAGTAATTAGTGTTAGAATTTATAATAACATTCTTTATTTATCTCTTCAATTCTACTAAGCAACTTCTCTCTGGATATGCCACCAAACATATAAACATTACGAAGCGGAGTCACCTGAAGCATAGCCTCCTGCATCTTAATATTCTTGAGATTCTCCTCATCCTGCTCTCCGTCGACTATACCATACACATCCTTTACGACATCGATCAAATCCTGCACTTTCTTTCGAATCTCCTCGTTCTCCATAATCTTTCCAATCGGAGTATTTAGATCCAACTTTAGCTTCTTAGCGCCATCTTCCTCATAGATAACCTGCACTTTCTCACGGATATCTCTGCTTGAAGAACCAACCGCTATCGTGTACTTTCCGCTATATGCATACCAATCATGAATCTCTTCATCGAAGTATTCGTAACTTCTATCATCCAGTATGAAACTAACCTTCTTCGTCTCTCCCGGAGCCAGGAACACTTTTTCAAAACCTTTGAGTTCTCGAACAGGTCGTTTCACCTTTCCTGTATGATCAGAAACATAGAGCTGCACAACCTCTGCGCCGGCGCGTCCTCCTATATTCGTAACCTCCACAGAAACATGATAAGCATCAGTTGCTCTCAGGTCGCTGTATTTAAAGTCCGTATATGAAAGTCCGTGACCGAAAGGATACAAAACTTCCATCTTGCGTTTGTCATAGTACCTATATCCTATAAAAATGCCTTCACTGTAATTACTTTTTTCTCTTTCCCCGAAATTCAAATAAGACGGATTATCCTCGAGATTAATTGGGAAGGATTCAGCCAGTTTTCCTGACGGATTTACCTTTCCATAGAGGATATTAACGACAGCTTCACCTGCTGCCTCACCGCCCAAATAACTTTCCAATACGCCCTTTACCTCGCCATTCCAAGGCATAGTAACTGGCGAACCATTGTGCAGCACTACGACAACATTTGAATTAAATGTCAAAAGCTCTGTAATAAGCTTGTTCTGAACACTAGGCAAATCCATATGACTTCTGTCATATCCCTCAGATTCAAAGCTCTCTGGTAAACCTACAAAGACTACAACCTTTGAAACTTTTTTCGCAGTCTCAAATATCTGTTTTAAATCTTCCTCAAACAGGTAGTCTCCCCTTGCGGAAAAACCTTTGAAATATGTATAACGTCTGCCTAATCTATCCAAAGTTTCCTTTGCACTTACGATCCTGTGACTGTTTATATGCGAGCTTCCACCGCCCTGAAATCTCGGCTGTTCAAAGAATTCTCCCACGTATAGGATTTCTTCCTCTGTACTAAGAGGAAGCACATTCTTCTCATTCTTAAGGAGAACCATGGAATTCTCTGCCATTTGCAGTGAATAATCATGGTCTCTATCGAGGTCTACTGTGGTCTCATATTTATTTGCATAATAGAACTCTACCGCCTTCAATATTCTCTTTACAGTAACATCGAGATCATCCTCGCTAAGTCTGCCTTCCTGAACAGCTTTCACGATTTCTCTGTCATTTGCTCCGTTTGAAGAAGGCATCTCCAGATCCAAGCCTGCTGCCACGCCAAGCGGTCTATCATTTACCGCATTCCAGTCTGACATCACCAAACCTTCAAATCCCCATTCTTCTCGAAGAACATCATTCAATAGCCACTTGTTCTCACTGGTATATGTTCCATTTAATTTGTTATACGAACTCATAAGTGTAGTAGGCTTTGCTTCTTTGACAGTCTTCTCAAAAGCATACAGATAGATTTCCCTAAGCGTTCTCTCATCTACTACAGAATCATTCGACATACGATAAGTCTCCTGATTATTTACAGCAAAATGCTTTAGAGAAGTTCCAACCTTCTTTGACTGAACGCCCTTTACAAATTCTGATGCAAGCTCACCACAAAGATACGGGTCCTCTGAATAATACTCAAAATTTCTACCGCACAAAGGTGATCTCTTCATATTTACAGCCGGACCTAAGACTGTAGAAACATCATATGCCATGGCCTCATTTCCAATGATTTCACCTTCTCTGCGAATTAATTCCCTATCAAAAGAGCAAGCAGCGAGCACTGCTGGTGGGAAACACACCGCCTCGATACTTTCATTTATTCCTAGATTATCCCCTTTATCTGACTGTGTTCTAAGTCCATGAGGACCATCTGAAACTTTTATGGCATCGATATCTAATCTGGGAACTTTCTTCGTATGCCATAAATCTGCTCCAGAACACAGTGAAGCCTTCTCTTCCAATGTCATCTCACTAACTAGTAAATCAATATCTCTAATCATAAATATCTCCTAAAACTAACTTAAAATAAAAAGTAGAGTGCAGCCCATCCAACGACTGCACTCTGACTTATAGGGGTTATTAGTAGCACTACTCCTTTACACCACCAGCAGTAACACCACCAACAATATATTTTGACAAGAACAGGTACACCACAATAACAGGGAAAATTGAAAAGGCTATCATCGCATAAACCTGTCCCAAATCAAATTTGAGATAATCTGCTGCTCTAAGCTGTGCAATCAAGATAGGCAAGGTCTTCTTATCGTCTCTGTAAAGAATCAAAGAAGGAATGAAGTAATTATTCCAGCTTGCAACAAATGCAAATATCATCTGAACCGCTATCGCAGGTTTCATCAGCGGAATTGTCACCATATTAAATGTCTTAAACTCACCAGCTCCATCCATTCTAGCTGCTTCGATTAATGAAATAGGCAAGTTTGCTGACATATACTGCTTCATGTAGAAGAAAGTAATCGGTGATGCGATAGCTGGTACGATTAGTGGAACAAAGCTATCTTCCAGTCCGAGGTTTCCAACCAAATTTACAAATCCAAGTGCTGAAACCTGAGTAGGAATCATCATAATAGCCAGGATAAATGTAAGAATCGCTGTTCTACCTTTGAATCTATAAACTGTAAGTGCATACGCTGTCATCGTTGAAAAATAAACCGTAAGGATTGATGACATCGTCGCTATGAAAAAGGAATTCCACATTCCCTTTACAACCGGCAGAGAACCCGTCAACACATTCTTCATGTTTATAAGGAAGAATTTACTAGGTATTAATGTAAAACCTCCAGCCAGCTCTCCGTTTGATCTAGTCGAATTAATAAACAAAAGTAGGAACCAGAACAAACACAGTATTGAAAAGAATACTAAAACTATATAAGCAATCGCTCTACGTATTCCTATTGAACCCATATTTTTCTTCATAATCACACCTCCTACTTAGTCTCGTTCTTGAAGTCCATAACTCTAAACACTATCAAACTCAAGATAGCTGTAATAACAAGCAGGATAACTGACAATGCACCAGCGAGTCCGAAGTTCTTGCTATATAGATGTCTATTCAAGTACATGATTAGTGTCATAGATGATCTCAATGGATCTCCAGTACCATCTGTCAAAATCTGTGGTACATCGTACATCTGAAGACCACCGATTAGAGATGTAATCATTACATATACAAAGATTGGTTTAAGCAGTGGAAGCGTAATCTTGAAAAAGATCTGTGTAGGTGTAGCACCATCTACTTCAGCTGCCTCATATAAATCCTTTGGAATTCCAAGCATACCTGCCATAAGGAGGATAGTTGTATTTCCGAACCACATTATGAAGTTCATAAATGCGATAAGTGATCTAGTACTCCAAACATTTGAAAGGAACAGATAAGGCTTGTCAATAAATCCAAGTGACATCAAGAGGTTATTAATCGGTCCAATTCTAGAAAACAATGTAAAGAACAGCATTGAAAAAGCTGCTGCCATGATTAGGTTTGGAAGATAAATAACCGTCTTAAAGAACCTCTGTCCTTTAATTCTAAGCGATGGATTTGTAAACCATGCTGCAAATAGTAATGAGAATATAATCTGTGGAACGAATCCCATTACCCACATGATCATAGTATTATTAAAATACTTAATCAAATCACCGTTTGAAAGCAATTCCTTGTAGTTATCAAGTCCTACAAAGTTTGGTCCTATCTGCACTAGACCAGACATATAGTTTTCAAAGAAACTATTGTAGATAGTGTAATACAAAGGAACCAACTGAAATACTCCGAATACTACAAAAAATGGAATTAAGAATATATAACCCCATTTATTATAGCGTCCGATTTTTGATTTAGACTTTTTCACCATAACATTCTCCCTCTGAAATGTAACTTTTAATGCCTCTATATTTAAGCCTTACTATATAACCGACCCCCGGTTATATAGGAATACTTAAAATATTAGGAGGGACCCTAGAGATCCCTCCCAATAAGAAATTCTAAGTAAATTATTTGAGTTCAGGATACTTCTCTACAATTGCTTTCTGGAATACTTTAATAGCTCCATCGTAGTCTGTCTTTCCATCGAAGTAGTTCTTCATAGCCTTCTGGAATTCTTCGTTGCATCCCTGATCATATTTGCTGATCTTTGACATATCTACTTTTTCAGCACCTGCAGCAAGTTCTTTGTATGGGTTCTGTCCACCTAGAACTTTGTTGTTTCCATCTTCTGAAGATGCAAGTGCTTCGAGAACTGTCTTGTTATTTACGCAGTCAGAATCATCAGTTGCAATTTCCTTCATAACTTCGTCATCTGTTGTAATCTTAAGGATGATATCCTTAACGAGTGACTTGTTATCTGTTCCGTTTGCTCCACAGATCCATGATCCGCCCCAATAGTAGCCCTGAGGTCCGTTTGTGAATCCCCAACCACCTTTGTAAGCGATTGATCCGTCATCACCCTTCTCTGATCCAGGTGCATTACCCATTGAGAAGTTAATCAACCAAGCTGGTCCGAAGTAGCAGAATACATCGTTAGCCTTTGTCTTGAAGCCTGCGCTCCAGTCATCACTCCAAAGATCTGCTGTTGTTGTCTCTTCTGCATCTACGAGTTCCTTAGTGTCCTTTGCCCATTTCTCGATGTTCTCATCGATCTGAACTTTTCCATCCTTTACCCAAGGAGCTGATACGTTGTTTGAGTAAACTCTGTATGTATCATTTGAAGTAGCTGTAATCTTAACGCCAGCTTCCTTCATCTTCTTTGCTGTTGCATTGAATGTGCTCCAGTCTGAAACTGACTTCTGAACTTCTTCAGGATCATCTGTTCCGAGAACTTTCTTTGCGATCTCTCTATTGTAGATGAGACCAGCTGAGCAAGCCTGCCATGAAGCAGCACGCATGTCACCGTTTCCGTCCTTTACGATGTCCTTTGTGTACTGATACTGCTTGCTGAGATCATCTTCTGTGATTCCGAGGTCAGAAAGTTTAAGAGCAACATTTACGTTCTCATCTACATACTTAAGAGCGTAGTCAGCTTCAATAAGGAACATATCGATTCTATCGTCTTTGTCCTTGTTGAGGTTCTGAACGAGCTGCTTATCAAGCATGTTCTGATAAGCGTTGTTCTTGTTCTCTTTGATAACCCAGTGAACTTTTACGTCACCGATCTTACCATGAGTCTCGTCAATCTTCTCATAATCCTTGTAATGATCTGTGATACGGCTCTTAAACTCGTCGTTCCAAACTGCGATGTTAAGTACCTTACCACCATCTGTAACTTCAGTCTTGTCAAGTCCAGCTACCTTTGCTGTCTTTGCTCCTCCGTTACTGTTGTTTCCAGCGTTTCCGCCGTTGCTTCCACAGGCAACCATAGGTAATACCATAGCTGCTGTGAGAGCTGTGCACAAAAATTTCTTTGTACCAGTCTTCATTTCACATTTCCCCCTTTATTTGGTGTGGATTAATATTTATAAAACACACTATTGTGTTTTATTTCTGATTCAAGTCTCTAACCGTTTCTCCTTCTAACAGGCTGCCTTCTATCTTTATTGATTCAACCTCGCTAGTCTTACTATTCTCGATTTCATCAATAAGCTTCGCCATCGATCTACGTCCTATTTCCTTTGCATCCTGCTTATAAGTAGTAAGCTGCGGACGAAGCATCGTCGCTAATTTGATTCCGTCATATCCCACTACACTCATATCATCCGGAATCGACAAACCATGTCTGGTAAGCTCTGTTCTACCGCCTAGAAACTGTATATCATCCGAATACATAATAGCTGTCGGTCTATCCGGCAACTCCAGAAGCTTTCTCGTTCCTAATCCACCGCTTCTAGGATCATGATAGATACCTTCTACTACGTATTCATCTGGAATTTCAATGTTCGCTTCCGATAGCGCCTGGTAAAAACCTGTAAGTCTCTTCTTCGTAACAGAAGTAACCTCTCCATGTATAAAGGCTATCTTTCTGTGACCTTTCTCGATTAAGTACTTACACAAAGTATATGTCCCATGAACATTGTCCGACATAACATTGCTTCGACTATCGTAACTAAAGTCTATAGAAACTAGTGGAAAATCGCTCGTAGCCAAATCCAACATATCCGGAGCAACGAAATCAGCACATACTGCTAAAACTCCATCGAAATTTCTATATCTGCAGTGTTCCAAATAGGAATCACCAAAGTTTCTATTTATAAAAGTAATATCATATCCTCTGGATTCTGCCTCGACTTTCGCCCCGTTCAGAATCACCGAAAAATATTCATGAGTCAATCCACCTTCGAGATCTGTATCATCCTGGAATATAACTCCTATACTGTGCGAAGTACTAGTCTTCAAAGCTCTGGCTGCCGCATTCGGCATATAGTTAAGTCGTTTCGCTGTTTCCATAACCCTCGTTATGGTATCCTGGCTTACGTCTCCATATCCGTTTAAAGCCTTACTGACTGTAGCAGGCGAGACGCCACATTCTCTTGAAATATCTTTAATAGTTACCAAAGTTTTTCTCCCTAGTAGTTCTACGAAATTAGGTTTTCGAAAATCACCTAAAACGTTTTCGCAAGTTCATAGTAAATCCGAATAGGTATTCTGTCAATCAGCGATATTTATAAAAAATTCATACTATTTTTGTGCAACCTTCACAGTTTTGTTCCTTTTTTCACATTTGGTATTTACTTTTTCGTACATGAACATATAATTGGTTTAGGATTTACGAAATCGTATTCGTAGCCGAAAACATCACGTTTCGGTCAAGTTTCAGGAGGGGATATAATGAAATTCGGTTATTTTGATGATGAACAGAAAGAATATGTAATAACACAGCCACAGACGCCTTTGCCTTGGATTAATTATCTAGGAAACGAAGACTTCTTTGGTTTGATTTCTAATACCGCTGGCGGATACGATTTTTACAAAGACGCAAAGCTGCGTCGAATCACCCGCTACAGATATAATGGATTTCCGTATGATCAGGGGGGACGTTATTACTATATAAATGATGGTCAGGAGATCTGGAACCCAGGCTGGCAGCCTACACAGACTCCACTAGATTCCTATTCCTGCCGACACGGTTTAGGATATTCCATTATCACAGGAGCGAAGAATGAGATCACAGCAGAGCTCACCGCCTTCGTTCCTCTGGGCGATTCCTGTGAAATCAATCAGTTGAAGTTAAAGAATACTTCTTCTGTAAAAAAACACCTGGATTTATACAGCTTCATCGAGTTCTGTCTCTGGGACGCTATGGACGATTCCTGCAATTTCCAGCGAAACTTCTCCACAGGCGAAGTTGAAGTAGAAGGTTCTACTATCTATCACAAGACTGAATACCGCGAAAGAAGAAATCACTATTCCTTCTATCATGTAAATCAGCCTATCGCTGGATTCGATACTGCAAAGGATGATTTCGTTGGAACATACAACGGAATGGCAAACCCTAAAGCTGTAATCGAAAACACTAGCCATAACTCAATCGCCCACGGCTGGCAGCCTGTCGGAAGTCATCATCTTTCTTTAGATTTGGCTCCTGATACAGAGATTACACTTATCTTTATGATAGGTTATTGCGAGAACCCTAAAGAACTAAAATTCATAGCGCCTAATGTTATCAATAAGGCTCCGGCTTTAAAACTTATTGAGAAATACCAGAAAGAATCTGATGTAACTCGCGCACTAAACGAATTACGTGATTACTGGAATGATTTGCTCGGACGTTACCATGTCGAGACCAAAGATGATAAGCTCAACCGTGTCGTAAATATCTGGAACCAGTACCAGTGTATGGTCACTTTTAACATGAGTCGAAGCGCTTCATACTTCGAAAGCGGCTTAGGACGTGGCATGGGCTTTAGAGACTCCTGCCAGGATCTCCTAGGTTTCGTTCATCTGATTCCATCTCGTGCCAGAGAGAGAATCATCGACATCGCAAACACACAGTTCGAAGACGGTAGCACATACCATCAGTATCAGCCTCTTACAAAGAGAGGAAATGCTGATATCGGTGGTGGATTTAATGACGATCCACTATGGCTTATCGCAGGAACTGTTGCTTATATCAAAGAAACTGGCGATTATTCTATCCTCGACGAAGAATGCGCTTTCAATAACGACTATTCAATTGCAAAGCCTCTTCTCGAGCATCTGAGACGTAGTTTCAATTTCACTACTACTCATCTCGGACCACACAACCTGCCACTTATCGGTAGAGCTGACTGGAACGATTGCCTGAATCTAAACTGCTTCTCCGAAGAACCTGGTGAAAGCTTCCAGACTTTCGGTCCATCCGAAGGACCTGTAGCAGAATCAGTATTTATCGCCGGTATGTATGTATTATACGGAAACCAGTTTGCTTCCTTGCTCGAGCACATCAAGCTCGACGATGAAGCTTCAGAAGTAAGGAAACTTACAGCCACTATGTCCGATACCATTAAAAAATATGGCTGGGACGGGGAATGGTTCCTCAGAGCTTACGATGCTCACGAGCACAAAGTAGGTTCAAAGGAATGTGAAGAGGGTCAGATTTACATCGAACCTCAGGGAATGTGTATAATGGCTGGCGTAGGCGTTGATGACCATAAAGCCGAGACAGCTCTGCAGAGCGTAGCAGATATTCTCGATAGCGAATATGGCATTACACTACTTCAACCTGCTTATACAAAATATCATGTGGAACTAGGCGAGATTTCTTCCTATCCACCTGGATACAAGGAAAATGCCGGTATCTTCTGCCATAACAACCCTTGGGTTGCATGCGCAGAAACTGTCGTAGGACATGGAAACCGTGCATTTGAGATCTTTAAGAAGACTTGTCCTATCTATCTGGAAGACAAGAGTGAGATTCATAGAACTGAACCTTACGTCTACTGCCAGATGGTAGCAGGCAAGGATGCACCAACTTTTGGTGAAGGAAAGAACAGTTGGTTGACCGGTACTGCAGCTTGGACATTCACATGTATGAGCCAGTACATCCTCGGCATCAAACCTGATTTTGACGGTTTGCTTATCGATCCTTGTATTCCTAGCGATTTGGGTACTATCAAACTCACACGAGTATTCAGAGGAAACACCTTCAATATTTCCATCGAGAATCCAAATCATGTGGAAAATGGCGTAAAGGAAGTATATGTAAATGGAGTTCCATATGATTCCAACCTCATCAGAACTACTAAAGAAGATGACGAGATTGAAGTACGCGTAGTTCTGGGCTAGCAAAATACCTTTCTATAACTGATACTCCTTTAGTATCACTCCTAACTCAGATTAAAGCTGTGTTCCGACGGGGCACAGCTTTAATTCTTTTTAAATTCTTCACAAAAAAAATCTTTCTTTACTCCTTTAATAGGAATAATATATTAGCGTTGGAAAAAAATTTCCAACGGTTTTCTAGGCATGCCTAGCAAATCAAAGTTTTCTTTTTTTCAAAAAATGATATATAGATTAGAGGTTAATTATGAGAGGTCTTGGAACTATTTTAAATGTAATTCTCGCTACTTCTGGCGGTCTTGCAGGTCTACTATTTGGATCAAAGATTAAGAAAAACATTCAGGAAACACTAATGATGGCTTGCGGTTTGAGTATGCTCTTCCTCGCTGGCGGCGGCACGATGGCAAAGATGCTTGAAGTCAGCCACAGCAACCTCATCCAGGAAAATACCACTATGATGATGGTCAGCCTCGCGCTCGGCGCAGTTATCGGCGAAATCATCAATATTCAGGGATGGATTGAGCACTTCGGAAATTGGCTAAAGAGAATCACAAAGAGTGAAAATGACACAGGATTCATCAACGCTTTCGTTTCAGCGACATGTACTGTTTGTATCGGAGCAATGGCCATCGTAGGTTCTATCGAAGATTCTATAAACGGCAACTACACAGTCCTACTGTCAAAGGGAATTCTCGATTTCGTACTGCTCGCTGTCATTACAGCAACTCTCGGAAGAGGCGCTATCTTTGCTTCCGTTTCAATCCTGATCTTCCAGGGAATCATCGAAATCCTGGCTGCTTTTATCGATCCTATTCTCACACAGGAAGCACTTTCAAACATTTCTTATGTTGGAAATATCCTGATCTTTGCAATCGGCGTAAACATCGTTTGGGATAAGAAGATTCGAATAGCAAATATGCTTCCGGCTCTGATCATTGCAGCAGTCTGGGCAGCTTTCTAAGTACCATACAATGACTAAAAAAGTCCTCCAATCGTAAGGCAAACTTAACGATTGGAGAACTTTTTTTTTTACTTATAAGGTCTGTTATAGAAACGACCTTTCAAATCTGTAGTTGGAAGTGCATTAACAAACGCGCTACTATCGATCTGCTTAACAACATCGATAACTTTCTTCGTCTCGGCTCTGGAAATTACGGAATAAACCATAGCTCTCTCTACATGCAAATAGGAGCCTTCACTATTTAGAATAGTCGCTCCATGATGGCTAATCTTGTAGATAGCTTTGCAGACCTCGTTCGGATTATCCGTGACGATTAACAGCGTCTGCTTCATGTAATTTCTGTACATGAGATGAAGCATCTGTGTCGAACAATACTGAAAGATTATAGAATACAGCGCTTTATCAAATCCAAAGAAATATCCAGCTGTAAGAAGCACTATACAGTTAAAGACGAGAACCATGTTAAATGTATCTACGCCTTTTCTCTCAGACATAAATATCGCTATAAAATCCGTTCCACCACTGGTCGCATCCGCTCTCAAAGCGAGTGAAATCGAAAAACCATTGATGATTCCACCAAACACACTGAGGAGAAGGATATCATCTGAAATCGGCTTAAAAGGTGTGATATCAGTCGTGATTGAGCAAACCAGGATCATAAGCAAAGATTTCAATGTGAAATGCTTTCCTATAAATCTAAATCCGATATACACCGGAATTGCATTCAAGATAACATTGATAGGTGTATAAGGCACACTAATTCCAGCAAACTTCTCTATCAACTGCTGAATCAAGATAGACAAACCTGTGGCACCACCCGGATACAATCCCGCTGCTTTCGCAAAGATTCTCGTATTTGTACCCATGATTAGCGCTGCGATTAATACTTCTATTACCATCGCCGACTCATGTCGTACTTGACCAAATTTATCTTTTTCTTCCATTGAGCTATTAACTCCCTTTCATATTCTTGCTGTTATATTTTCATACATTCTCCGCTGTTTTACAAGGAAAACCTTGATTTTCTTATTTATTTTTTTCACTCAGTATATTAGAATCATATTCAATAGCAAAATCATATTTGACTAAACCTATACGTTTATTATAAGGAGGAAATATATGAAAAAAGAAGACTTAAAGATGCTAGAAGCCTTACTTTCAGACACTCCACAGCGCGTATCACTCTACGCAAATGCTTCAGCTTATCTCAACAGTGTCCTGGCCGACGTCAGCTGGGTAGGCTTCTATCTCCGCGACGATGCAGGAATTCTCTATCTGGGGCCTTTCCAGGGAAACACAGCTTGCATTCGCATCGAACCTGGTCATGGCGTCTGCGGTGTTTCATTCGAGAAAAATGAAACTGTACGCGTCGACGATGTCAGCACCTTCCCGGGCTACATCTCATGCGACGCGGCTGCCCGCTCAGAAATAGTTATCCCTATTCGAGACGAATCCGGCACACCAATCGCCGTCCTCGACATCGATTCAAACTCATTAAATCGCTTTTCCGACGATCACCTTGAAGAAATCGAGCTTCTAGAATCCGCAGCAAAGGTCATCGAGAAGTGTTTGGGTGGTGTGGGAAGCAGGAAATAGTTAATCTCACACCAGTAGTTCTTTTAGAGCATGGTGTGAAATTGAGGATTTGCTCAGATTCACAACATCACTTTTAGCGTTTTAATGGTGTGAGATTAGTGAAAGTAGCAGTTTCACACTAGTCCTATAATCGAGGCTGGTGTGAAATCTAGGATAACTTCAGTCTCACACCATCATTTCAAGATTTTATATGATGTGAAAAGAAAGAAATAGTTAATCTCACACCAGAGGTTTCTTTTGGGAGTGGTGTGAAACTGAGAATTTGTTTGGATTCACACTATTACTTCAAGCTCTGTGGTGGTGTGAGATTAACGAAAGTAGCAGTTTCACACTAGTGCCTATAATCGAGGCTGGTGTTAGAATGCTAGAAAGCGGAATTTCACACCACGAATCTAGACATGCTTTGTGTTTTAGAGGTGTTAATCGAGTGTTCGCTTCGCTCACAGAGTAAATTTGGTGCGAAAGCGCAGAATTCTAATATATGTTTGCTTAGGTGATTATATTCATCAAATAAATCAGCCTGTCAAGGACGTAAGCCTCCGGTTGCTTCGCCATCCTTGACAGGCTGATTTTTTGATGAAAAGCTGTGATCAAGCAAACATAATAGGTTATCCCTGCGGCGCTGCCACACTTGATTAATATAAGCTGGCTTATGGGGCGGGCTGGGCGCAAGAAGTCATGTGGATGAAATGAAATTAGGAATTTCACATGATTGGTATTAGCGAAGAAGTGGAAACTACGAAAAATTGACGATTTAGGTGAAATATTTCGTAGGTTGCGGGGCTGACTTGATAGATAGGAAAGTGGAACATACGGCAAATCGACGATTTAGGTGGAATATTTCGTAGGTTGCGGAGCTGACTTGATAGATAGGAAAGTGGAACATACGGCAAATCGACGATTTAGGTGGAATATTTCGTAGGTTGCGGAGCTGACTTGATAGATAGGAAAGTGGAACATACGGCAAATCGACGATTTAGGTGGAATATT
>JAZNMP010000008.1:0-91096 GCA_045579705.1 Lachnospiraceae bacterium | reverse complement strand
TACTCTCCGGAAAAGAGTAGGTAATCCATATCGATTTTTTAATCTACGTTTTTCTTAGAAAACCGTAGGTCTATTAAAGTTACCCTTTTATCTGAATCTCATTTCAAAATACTTCTTGACTATTTACCAAATTGCTTTTCTTCACTCAGTTTCAAATGTTAAGTATCAAAAATGACTACTATTCATTTTTAACCAACTACAAGTATAGTCCAAAATGACCAACGGTCAATATCTTCGAAGCCAACAATATACAAATCGATAAAATTGTATAAAAAATGACCATTATTCATTTTTGTGCTATAATGTGGGTAATTTAAGAAAGGATGTATAAATCCATGAGCAAAGTACAGAGTAATAAACAGAAAAAAAATGATTCTTTGCTAAACACCGCTTTTGACCTATTTACAGAGAAGGGTCTCAACAAAACCACAATCTCAGACATCGTAGAAAAGGCCGGTGTGGCCAAAGGAACTTTCTACCTTTATTTTAAAGATAAATATGATTTAAGAAATAAGTTGATTTCAAACAAATCCAGTCAACTTTTTATAGATGCTTACAATGCGCTCTCCGCTTCGAATCAAGAATGCTCCTTTGAAGAAGGACTTCTCTTCATCGTGGAGCACATACTAAATGCGCTAAATTCAAACAAAGCCCTTCTCGCTTTCCTGCACAAGGACTTAAGCTGGGGCGTCTTCAAGAGAGCTTTTGAAGACACACCTGTAGTAGACGAAGACAACTTCGCAACTTTTTACAAAAAAATGCTCGACAAATCCGACATCAAATTCCGTGATCCGGAAATCATGCTCTTCCTAATCGTCGAGCTCGTCGGCTCTGCAGGTTACAGTTCTATCATGTTCAAAGACCCTTGCGACATCGAAGAACTAAAACCTTACCTCAGAGACACGATTCACTCAATCCTGATAGCACATACTTTATAATACATATTATTCTATTGTGCTATAGCCATCCTGATAATCTATCCTGATTCCAGGCTGTACATTTTGAAGACTCACACAAAATTTGACACCTCGGCCTCCATCCTCCACAGACCAGGCCTCCATCAGTACTTCTCGACATACGAGATTGTCTCCGTCAAATTTCGGTGTAACCCGATAAAGTACGTGATTATCTGGATGGCTATCTATGTATTTAGCGACCTTTAACTCATACGGCAACATCAATTCATTGTTAAGGAATCTCGTCCCCGTGATGAGATTTTTTTCATTTGCATTCTCTCCTGCCAAACAATAAGCGATTAAATGGCACCTATTATACAAATAATTTCCCTCTACCACTCCAGGATACTTCACCGTGTGCCATCCCGAAGGCTTTACCATTCCAATCTCACCTCGCGGCTCCGTCGGCATAATATCCTTTCCTATACAAGCGCGCGCCACTCCGCATCGTCCCAACTCATCCAACTCCGAATACTCCTCATAAGATGTAGTCGTCATATCTCCTTCGGAAAAAAATGGTTCATTTCCATTTTCTACCTTCACATATTTACTTATATCAACATTAACAGACTCTCTATCGGAGCTGTTGTCGCTGTATTCATATCCTGTTACTGCTGAAATTGCTACAAGAACAAACACCGCAGCTGAGATAAAAGTGTTCTTTGTTTTTCTATATTTTCTATCGGTTCTATGTCTGCTCATTAGTTATATCTTTCGTTTAGCTTTCTAGGTTGTACTATTTCTAGCACGCATCTTTCTTTTAACTTTCTAGGTTGTGCTCTTTCTAGCACGCATCTTTCGTTTAAGCTTGTTAGGGCATTTCCTTCGAGCGAAATGCAGTACACATTATATCTTATTCAGCAAAAATGAAAAAGACTTGACCTGCCCGAACTACCGAATCATGTGAATCTCATCATATACCTAAGCCTATCTACGAAAAATAGCGTACAAATCATCAATCTTTCGTAGGTTCAACTCCCCTATCTAGCAAGTCAGCTCCGCAAACTACGAAATATTCCACTAAAATCATCAATCTTTCGTAGGTCTTGTGAATCAAGAAGTCGTTGAGCTTTCACATGACTTCTCGCGCCCCACCTTTATTAAAGCCAACTTAGATCAATCAAGTGTGGCTACGCCGCAGGGGTAACCTAATATGTTTGCTTGATAACAAGCTTACATCAAAAAGACAGCCTGTCAAGGACGTAGCCTTCGGTGGCTTCGCCATCCTTGACAGGCTGCTTTCTTTGATGAATATAATCAGCCAAGCAAACATATATCTCATTTTGTGCGCATGCACACAAAATAGAATCTTGCCTAAAACCATTGGAAACCAAATCCACTCTGTGAGCGAAGCGAACACTTGATTAACACCTAAAACACAAGGCAAGTCAAAAGAATTGGTGTGAATCTCTGCTTTTCCCAGATTTCACACCACACCCCATTTTAAGCACTAGTGTGAAACTGCACCTTTCGTTAATCTCACACCACAAAAGAACTCGAAGTAATGTTGTGAATTCAAACAAATGCTCAATTTCACACCACGCCTAAAAAAAGTCACTGGTGTAAGATTAACTATTTCCTGCTTCTCACACCAAATAAAATCTTGAAATGATGGTGTGAAGCTGGAGTTTTTCCCGATTTCACATCACACACCATTTTAAGCACTAGTGTGAAACTGCACCTTTCGTTAATCTCACACCACCAAAGAGTTTGAAGTAATGTTGTGAATTCAAACAAATGCTCAATTTCTCACCACGCCTAAAAAAAGTCACTGGTGTGAGATTAACTATTCCTCCTATTTCACACAAAAAACTCACGCGGCCAACCTCCGTTGGGCGCGTGAGTTCACTATCTAGATTAAATCTTATAAAATCACAAAATATGTACTGATACAATCAATGCTGCAAATACGATTGAAACCATAGAAGCAAGTTTGATCAAAATATTGATAGCTGGGCCAGATGTATCCTTGAACGGATCACCTACAGTGTCACCGATAACAGCAGCTTTGTGCTGTTCTGAACCTTTGCCACCAAAGTTTCCAGCTTCAATGTATTTCTTTGCGTTATCCCAAGCTCCGCCTGAGTTTGCCATCATGATAGCAAGTACGAAACCTGTAACTGTGTTACCAGCGAGAAGTCCTACTACACCATTAGGTCCGAGAATAACACCAACCATAATAGGTACTAATACTGCAATAATAGCAGGTTCAATCATAAGTGTATGAGCTGACTTAGCACACATATCTACGCAAGTCTTGTAATCTGGTTCTTCCTCTCCTGTGAGGATACCCTTCATCTCCTTAAACTGGCGACGAACCTCTACTACGATAGACTGAGCTGCCTGTCCTACAGCACTCATAGTAAGAGCTGCAAATAGGAATGGAAGCATACCACCGATAAACAAACCAACCAGAACAGTTGGGTTCATAATTGAGATGTTAAATGTGAAGTCCGGGTTAACATTTGCAATCTTGTCCATATAAGAAGCGATAAGCGCAAGTGCTGTAAGAGCAGCTGATCCAATTGCAAATCCCTTTCCTGTTGCTGCAGTTGTGTTACCAAGTGAATCAAGAGCGTCAGTTCTATCTCTAACCTCTGGATCCATATGTGTCATTTCTGCAATACCACCAGCATTGTCTGCTACTGGTCCATAAGCATCAGTTGCAAGTGTAATTCCAAGTGTAGAAAGCATACCTACTGCAGATACGCCTACACCGAAAAGTCCCTTTGCTGCACTATCCATACCACCAGCCAGGAAGTAGCTTACGAGTACAGATATACCAACGATAATAACTGGAGCTACAGTTGAAAGCATACCAAGTGAAAGTCCACCGATGATTACAGTAGCGCCACCTGTTTCAGAAGTAGCTGCGAGATTTTGAGTAGGCTTATAAGTATCAGAAGTGTAATACTCTGTTACTGCTCCGATTAATACTCCGGCGATAAGTCCAGAGATAATCGCGAAATAGATTCCCAACTCACCAGGAAGCATAACCTTAATAATAAAGTATGCAAATACAACGATAAGAATCGCGCTAATATAAGTACCACGACGAAGTGCTGTAAGCAGATTCTTCTGTGAAGCACCCTCTTTTGTTGAAATAAAGAAAGTACCGATAATAGATGCTACAACACCAACTGCAGCGAGAAGCATCGGTGTAAGAGCACCGTTTACTCCATAACCTGCTGCTACTGCAAGTGCAGCAGATGAAATGATTGAGCTGTAATATGATTCATAAAGGTCAGAACCCATACCAGCTACATCTCCGACGTTGTCACCTACATTGTCAGCGATAACAGCCGGGTTACGTGGATCGTCTTCTGGAATACCAGCTTCTACTTTACCTACAAGGTCAGCTCCAACGTCAGCAGCCTTAGTAAAGATACCACCACCTACTCTGGCGAAGAGAGCCATAGATGATGCACCCATACCAAAAGTAACCATGTTAGCTGTTATAGCCTGGATACGTTCAGTTGATGACAGGCCCTTGAAAGCATAACTTAGAACTGTGTACCAAATAGACAAATCCAAAAGTCCTAGTCCGATTACTGTAAATCCCATTACAGATCCAGCAGCAAAAGCGACTTTCAATCCTTTGTTTAATCCCTTTGAAGCAGCATTTGCTGTACGGCAATTTGCCATAGTTGCTGTTCTCATTCCTACGAATCCAGCAAGTCCTGAGAAGAAACCGCCAGTTAGAAATGCAAATGGTGTAAAGAAGCTCAAGTATTTAAGATAAGCCATTACAACCAAAATCAAAAATACTACCACAAAAAATTTAGCAACCGCAGTATCCTGTCTCTTTAGATATGCGTTTGCCCCCTTTCTGATAGCCGCTGAAATCTTTGACATTTCAGCACTTCCCTCCGACTCTTTTTTAACGCTCATGTAATTGAACGCAGCAAAGCCGAGAGAAAGCAGTGAACCGATAAATACTAAAATCATTGGGTTCATAAATACTCCATCCTCCTTAATACATTTAAAACTTCATGTAACAATATCTCGCAAGAAATATTATAACACTCTATGTAAACTAACGCGCGTAAATCTATTTTTTAGCAATCTACATCTTCTCTATTCCATTTGCTTTCAAAACGCTTAAGATGAAATCTGCAGATCCCTTTATTCCATAGCTGGCGCTATTTACACTCAAATCATAGTTTCCGGCGAACCCCCAACGACGGCCAGTATAATATTTGTAATATGAAGCATGCGCCCTATCTACTTCCTTTATCTGGCGGATAGCAGTCTTTTTGTCCACATGATTCATCTCCATGATTCTACGTACTCTCTGCTCCATCGGAGCTGTAATAAAGATACTGATATGTGGAATACAATTATTTGTAAGAATCATATCAGCGCATCTTCCCATTACCACGAAATCCTGCTTACGCGCCATATCACAAAGTATTTCACTCTGATTGAAAAAAACTGCATCGCGTATTGGGAGGCCATGATAACGATTTATCTTTGATAACTTTTCACGAAGCGAGAACTTCTCATCTCGTGCAAGTCCCGGATTCTTTGCTTCTTTCTTAAGATTTCCGGCCTTCATCTGACGAATATCCTGAAGTCCATCTTTTTCAGCCTCTAATCTCTTAAGCACTGTCTTAAAGATTTCCGCATCGTAATAATCTATCTCCAACTTATCAGAAACGTTGAATCCGATATCGTCTCCACCTGACCCGTAGCTTCGGCTTATACAGATGATTAGATGCTGACCTTCGAGGAAACGCTTCTTCATAACCAGCGTATTCAATCCAGCGACATATTTATCTATAACTTCGATTGTGTCAGACTGCAGTTCTGCCCTGTCAATAGCTTTGATAATCTGGTCATACTCTGTCATAACCTCTTTATGAATACGTTTATCTTTAATAGAACGAGCCATATTACTGATAAGCGCGAGATCCGAACGAAGCTCGTGAGACTGTTTCTTGTCGAGGAACAGACTTACGATTTCATCAATCATTCTATCCCTGTCACCATCAAATACGCGTCCCAGATTCGAACCGATTTCGTCATATACTCTCTTATCCAGATCGTAGATTCTTCCAGCGAGATTCAAAAGCTTGTCATGATCTGCTGAAACATTTATTTCTTTATTATCCATAACTTAACCCTCTTAAATAAAGAATATGAGCATATCAATGATAAATACTGGTATCAGTATTCCAAGCGACCACTTCATATATCCGAAAAATGAAGGCATACGAATACCGTTTTCATCTGAAATAGCTTTAACCATAAAGTTTGGAGCATTTCCGATATATGTGTTCGCTCCCATAAATACCGCTCCCGAAGAGATTGCACGAAGCATAGTCACAGGAATCTTTCCCAGTGTAGTAGCTATACCTGTAGCAAACTTCAGAGAACCGGCTGTAGTCAGGAACACCAGATATGTAGGCGTATTGTCCAGGAATGATGACAACGCTCCAGTTACCCAGAACATCTGATATGCTTCGGTAAGACCTAGATTTGGTCCCATTTTTTTCAGCAATAACAATGTAGGCTGCATAGTCATAAAGATACCGATAAACAGGACTGCAACTTCCTTAATCGCTCCCCATGTAAAATGGTTTGAAGTACGAACCTGAACATCCGTAGTCTTGAAAGACAAAAATGCAGCAACCAGAATGATTACGATCTCGATGATAGATGGATATGAAAGTACTACATCAAAAGGCAGATGAATACCTAATACCTTGCCAGCCTGATCCTGGAACGCAGACATATTTGGCAGTGTTCCGCTGAGGATAACTGCGATAACGATCATAACGAGAAAGAGCAGGTTATGAAGTCCGACGAACTTAATTTCTGTAACGTTCTTTGACAAATCCGGTCTACGACCTTCTGCAATGTCCTTGCGATAAGCTCTCTCATCTATAAAGAAAAAGATGGTCAGCAATAATACCATATTTACCAGAAGCATCTTCCATAATCCCAAACTCCAGAAGAACGGAACGCCTCTCATAAATCCCATAAGAAGAGGTGGATCACCAATAGGTGTCAGACATCCTCCTATGTTTGATACCAGGAAGATGAAGAATATCATAATATGATGCTTTCTCTTTCTCCAAGAATTCATCTTTATGATAGGACGAACCATAAGCATAGATGAACCTGTAGTACCGATCATACTGGAAAGCAAAGTTCCTACTGCCAGCAGGAAGATATTTACACGAGGAGAACCGGCGAGATCTCCTTCAAAAGAGATATTTCCGGCAACACAATAAAGCCCAAACAGCATAATGATGAAAGTCAGATAATCATTTACTATGCTATCGAGCACGAGCTCGCCTGCGATGTGAGAACCATAATACAGTAATAACATCACCGCGATCAAAACAGACCAAAACAAAACTACATATTTTTGATTTCTGTCCCAAAATTTTGCATTAAAAATTGGAAACAAAGCGATAGAAAGCAACAATCCCACAAATGGAATTGAAAGCCATACTGGAACTAACATTATTCTTTCCCTTTTATATCCTTTCGAGCATTAATAATTAAAAAGGAAATTGCGATTATCAAAGTAACACCCTCTGCTACCGGATATGAAGCCCATACGCCGTTCATGCCAAACATAAATCCCAACACGACAGCAAATAAACCTATAAAAACAACTCCCCTTGCCAATGAGATTATGAGTGCCGGCAGCGCTTCTCGCTGTGCACTAAAGTAAGAAGCTATAACCGTATTCAATCCGGCAAATATACATCCAAAGAAATAGATGATTAATCCCATCTTTGCATAGTCATGTAACTGAATCGAACCATCGCTGTTAAATGCAGAGATGATTCCTTCAGAACACACGATAACTATTATATACGAAATCACTGAAATTAGTAACGCTATTTCTAAACCTAATTTCAAAAGAAAATGATATTCCTCTTTTCTCCCTTTGCCAAACGCAGTTGAAATCAACGGCTGATTACCATTTGAAATACCATTAAAGATAGCAACAAACACCAGCGACAGATTTGCGATAATGCCGTAAGCAGCCACTCCCACATGACCAGAAAGCCTGAGAATCATATAGTTAAATATAGTAGTCGTAATTCCTACCGCAAATTCACCGATAAAGGAAGATACACCGACTTTACATGCTGAAAAAAGACGACCTATTGATGGCATCTTCCAGAGAAACTTTATATTATTAGTCGGCTTAAAGAAATGAACCGAGCAGATAGCAATCTCTACGAAAGGAGAAAATGCAGTAGCAAGAGCAGCTCCAAACATTCCCAATCCCATCGGATACATAAATATATAATCGAATACTATATTAAACAGACTGCCAGCTACAGTAGATGCCATCGCCAGCGCAGGCTCGCCGTCATTTCTTACGAAGGCATTTATCGCATAATTAACGACCAGAGTAGGTCCAAAGAACATAAAAGTTCTCATGTACGGAATTCCACCCAGTGCCAGCTCTTCATCCGCTCCCATTACATATAGAATCTGTTTTGAAGCAAAAAGCCCTAGAAACATAGTTATGAAACCGATAATCAGGCAGAACCAGAAAGCATTGTAGAAGAACAAATCCTTGTCCTTATGACCTTCAGCCTTATGAACCGCAAACTCTATAGCCGAACCGACTCCGATCATAGACCCTAAAGCTGCTATAAAATTATAGATTGGAAGGCAGAGATTCAGGATAGTAATACCTTCGCTCCCAACAGCCTGAGCAATAAAAAAAGTATCCACCAGCACATAACAGGATATACCTATCATGGCCAGGATATTCTGGGAGACATATCTCCCAAAAATCCTTCTAATGGATACTTTTTCTGATTTACTTAATGTATATGCACTAGATGTCATCACTTCGGATTTCTTTCTAAATTAATTATTTCTCTAAAGATACATCCTTATTAAAATACTTTTTAGAAATTTCTGCAAGTGTACCATCTTTACGCATTTCGCTAAGTGCTTTGTTTACAGCGTCACGAAGAGTCTTTGTCTTCTCACCCTTCTTCATAGGGATTCCAACATCTGAAGCATCATCTGTAGTAGCTACTACTTTGATGTTTGCGTCTGGCTGCTCAGCCAGATATGTAGCGATAGAATCCTCGGAGTTTAGAGTAGCATCTGCTCTTCCATCAATTACATTCTGAATAGTTTCATCAAGTGTTGATACACCTGTAGCTGTAGCACCATACTTCTCAGCAAGTGTCATATATGTAGAGCCTATTGAGTTAACCGTCTTCTTTCCTTTTAAATCCTCGAAGGATTTGATTTCCGTATTGTCTCCCTTAACGACGAGCGCTGTATGAATATGAGCATAAGGATCAGAGAAATCATATTTTTCCTGTCTCTCCTTTGTGATATCCACACCATTGATTACGAGATCATATCTGCCGTCATCCAGTCCTGCAAACAGTGATTCCCATGGTGCTTCAATGAGCTTAACCTTTACACCGAGTCTCTTTCCGAGCTCTCTGGCGATATCTGCATCATAACCGATGACCTTATTGCTGTCTTTGTCATGATATGACCAAGGCTGCCAGTCACCTTCCAAACCGATTGTAATAGTTCCCTTGTCCTTAATAGATTCAAGCGCATCCTTTGAAGGCGCCTTTGATCCACAACCTACGAGGACTGACACGCTTAGTACTGCTACTAGAGCTAAGCTAAGTAATCTCTTCATAAAAAATACCTCCTACTGCGTTACTCTGCCGAAATAGCTGCGATAAACTCCTTCGTTCTATCATTCTTTGGATTCTCAAAGAAATCTTTTGAATCTGAAGCTTCAACTATTTTTCCGTTTTCGATAAACATGACCTTGTTCGCACACATCTTTGCAAACCCTAACTCATGCGTAACCACTATCATCGTCATGCCTTCATCAGCAAGCTGTCTCATAACGTTTAGTACTTCTCCAGTCAATTCCGGATCAAGTGCTGACGTTGGTTCATCAAAATATATAATTTCAGGATCAGTGGCTAGAGCTCGTGCAATCGCAACTCTCTGCTGCTGACCACCTGAAAGCTGATTTGGATAGAAGTCGCATCTGTCGAGCAAACCTACTTTTTTCAGCATCTCTCTGCCTTTACGATTTGCCTCTTCTTTGTTAATACCGCGGCCTACTATCAATCCCTCTGTTACATTTTCGAGGGCTGTTTTGTTTAAGAACAGATTGTAATTCTGAAATACAAAGGCTGTTCTCTTTCGAATATCTGCAATCTCTTTCTTTGAAATATCTTTAAAAGAATGAGTGACTTCATCAAAAGTAATAGTTCCGTCGTCTGCTGCCTCCAGAAAATTAATACAACGAAGCAGCGTGGTCTTTCCACCGCCGGATGGGCCGAGCACTGCAACCACATCACCCTTGTCCACAGTAAGGTCTATGGCATCTAGCACCTTTAAGTGACCGTCGAAACTTTTTCTAATATTAGAAATCTGTAATACTGACATATCCTACCTCTTTCCGTAAGTTGATAATCTCTTCTCGCCATATTTCTCTACATAAGAAAGCACAGTGGAAAAAATAAGATATATGATTCCTACTTCTATATACAGCGCAAGCGGTTCATAATAAACTGCTACTATTCTCTGTGTCTTCATAAACATCTCTGTAACAGTAATATTTGCTGCTAAAGAGGTGTCCTTTACCATCGAGATAAGCTCATTTCCCAGGGCTGGAAAAGCTGTTCTAAATGCCTGTGGCAAAACGATGCGTCTCATAATCTGCCACCAGCTCATGCCTACACAGAGACCTGCTTCCATCTGCCCATGAGGCACAGCTTCTAAGGTTCCTCTCAAAGTTTCTGCTGCGTATGCTCCTTCATTTATCGAGAACACTAAAACCGCACATGGGAAAGGATCTATCAGGATACCTATACTTGGAAGTCCATAGAACACTACAAAGAGCTGAACTAAGAGAGGTGTTCCTCTGATAATCCATATATATAATTTTGTAATCCACTTTAGGACTGGTACATCAGCAAAGATAACTAATGCAGTAATAACTGCTATTATCAAACCAAATGTAAATGCAAGTATAGTGAGCGGTATAGTCACAGCCAAACCTGGCAATATAATCTTTGGAAATGATTGAATTAAAATATCAAGTAATCTAGCGTCCATATTTCCTCTTCTCTTAAAACTAATAGTACGAATGAAAAATCAGTTTAATTTTATCACAAATCCATTTCAATTCATACCAACTCACTAGACTATAAAGGTTAAATTATGTTTTGTCAAATAAAAAATCAATAAATCTATTTAAGGAATAAAAAAACTCCCCTGTACTCTCAGTACAGAGGAGCTATAAAAGTTCTATTATTCAAGGTTAAGTCTATCTCTCATAAGAATATATGTAACCGTTGTATAAATAACAGCGAGTAGAATATCAAAGAGCAAAGCTATGATCAGGAAGTTTGAAGGTGTTCCTGAGATATCGAATGCACCATTAAATGTATTTACTTCAATATTGCCCATTAAGCTCTGTGAAGTTCCTGTGATGATGATAAACAGCTGACTGCATACAGATTCAACAACTGAAAGAACGATGTAAGAAACAAAGCTCAAGAATACTCTATGATCATTGAACTGATGACCGATCATCATAGCTGTGTACAGCTTTACTATCTTTGTATATGCCTGAACCAGAACAGTTAGAATAAAGATTACTACGACACCCCAAGCATGGAAGTCAATCATTCCCAGGTAATAAGCTACTTTATCAACAAACTCTGTAAAGCTTGGCAAGCCTTCGCTACGAGTTACAAATACAAAGAATAGTAGAAAATATGAAATGCAACCAGCGATGAAAGAAATAAAAGTACAAACATAAGCAGTAAGAGCCTTTGACATAAGAATCTTGAACGGGCCGACAGGAAGTGTAAATGTGAGGTATCCCTCATCGCCTAACAGATTCTTATAGAATCTTCTAATAACTACAATCAATGTAATTACATATACCGCTACTGTTAATCCTACTAACAGGATGATAAGCACACCACCTGCCAAAGTAACTATTGCAGAATTACCCTCATCTACACCAGGAAGTGTAAAACCTGCTAATAAACCTACTACCATAAAAGCCAGAAGTAATGGCGCTATGGTTCTAAACATAGACTTAAAGTCGTATTTTACTAATTTTGTGAACATGCGAATACCTCCCTGAAATACTCATCCAAACTCTTTCCAGTCTCCTCAACTAGTTCCTGTACATTTCTGTGTAACACAACATGACCATACTTTAAAAATATAGCTTCATCTAATACATTCTCGATGTCAGCGATCAGATGTGTAGAGATAATAACCAATGCATGTGGCTCGTAGTTAGAGATAATAGTCTTTAAGATATAATCTCTCGCTGCCGGGTCTACACCAGCAATCGGTTCATCCAGGAAGTAAATCTTTGCACGTCTGGCCATAGTGAGAATCAATCTAACTTTCTCTCTAGTACCTTTTGACATCTTTCCCAGCTTCTGTGTAGCAGGAATCTGCAAGCTTGTAAGCATATCTACCGCTCTCTGATAATCGAAATCCTTATAGAAATCCATATAGAATTTCAAGATATCATTTACGGACATCCAGTTAGGAAGGAAATCTTTATCAGGAAGATATGAAACCATCGCCTTTGTTTCAGGTCCCGGTGCCATTCCGCCTATAGCGATAAAGCCTTCACTTGGCTGCAGTAGACCATTTGCAAGTTTAATCATAGTTGTCTTTCCACTACCATTTGGTCCGAGCAAGCCGACTATTCTACCCTCATTTAAAGACAGATTAACTCCATCCAGAGCGGCAAAATTCTTATAGCGTTTTGTCAAATTACTCATTTCCAGTATTGCCATCTTCATTTCCTCCTTTTGTACATCTTTCGATGACAACATTCTTAATCTCATCATCACTGAATCCAAGTGAATGAAGTGTATTAAAGAATGCTTCCACGTGCTTGATACTCAACTCATTCTTAAGATTTGTTATTTTTTCCTTATCAAGCGTTACAAATCGGCCAGAAGTACGTTCTGAATAAATCAGACCACTTCTCTCCATTTCTGACAAAGCCCTCTGCATTGTGTTTGGATTTACATTCGCTTCCAATGCCAGATCTCTTACAGATGGAAGTTTCTCGCCCAACTCATATTTCCCACTCAACAGATCCATTTCAATTCGTTCTACGATCTGTACATAGATAGGAATACCTTTTTTAAACTCCCAGCTCATAGGGCCTCCTTTCTATATCTGCCAGCGTATTACTGTATTAACTAATTAGTACAACAATAATATAATACACTCATCATAAAAAAACAAGAGTAAATGGAAAAATTTTTCCATTTACTCCTGCTGCCTTAAATATCACCGATCTTTCTGACCACGCACTTACGTGCAAAAAAATGATTCTCATATGAAAGGACATATGCTCCGAACTCTATATCATCGGAATACCTCTGAAATGGTTCTTCGAAATAAACCTCTGATTTAAAGCCTCTGGCTTCATATATATCCTTTAGCAATTCTGCTGCCGATCTGAATACACTATAAGACTTCTCATTCTCACCGAAATCTCTCTGATTATAGTTATGAGCCTCTCTCCTAATCCAAGAGAGGATTTCATCTACCAGATTAGCATGCTCTCTGCTTCTAAGTTTGGCTGATAAATACCATGACATAAGCTTTGAAGGTAAAACCTTGTATATACGAAGCAACGTGAGATACCCGTAATCCTTTGTCTTTACACAAAGTTCCTTCATAACACTGTACGCTTCATCACTGAAATCCCAAGGATTATCTACTCCTTCGATGTATTCCAGTGGTGACGCCGGGTAATGAGTATAATTCAATGGAGGAAAATTCTCGAGAGAGGCTATTTTTTTCTCACCCTCTGTACAATATTCCTCACCTAAGTAATTAAGTTTATCTGCTACGATAGCGACTTTGTACTCAATCTGTCTCAAATACTCATATCCTCTGATCCAGAAATGACCATTCTGTCCATAATCAAACAGCTCAGTCTCCCATTTAATATCATCAAAGAATATACAGGAAGTCATATCGCCCCTACGCAGGATTACTACATATCCATCATCCGCCTCGGACAGACATCCCTTCGTCTCTCCATCGTATTCACTATCATATTCCCCAGTCATGTGGGCATTTTTGAGCACCAAAAAACTCTCTGCGGCATCGTTCATCAGATAAACCACATACAAATCCTTATGCTCTCCTTCGATTGTTGGTGGATTTAAAAGTTCAAAAGTATGATGATCCAGTAAATCTCCAAGTTTCTGCCATGCTGTGTTCATAACTATTAGTCCTTTTTCCCATAAATATAATGTTAGCATTATATCATTATGTGGTTAGGTCTAATATTAATTTTTTCTAAAACTTATCTCTTTATCTTACTCTTGAACCATTTACCGGTATCAGAGAGCTCCTCATCGCTCCAGGCTGACAAGCTCTGAGTGGATGGTTTCAGTAAGGCCGACGACTCATCCTTGTTTGAAAGGCTCCAAGCCAGGAAGCTGACATCATACTGATTGATAAGTGACATCCACTTCTCAGCACTGTCGTAATCAATCGCACCATTTCCAGATGCATCTGTAATACTGCACTCACTGATAAACACAGGAAGATTGCTATCTAATGCGCTCTTTAAGCGGTTTCTCAAATCATCCTTGTGAGTTCCTGCATAGAAATGCATAACATACATAGTATTCTGATCAGATAATCTGTCGTTCACTACCTCGTGCACATCCTGTGACCAGGTATTCGTTCCACAGAGGATGAGAGCATCCGGTGCATTTTCTCTAATAATAGGAATAATCTCCTCTGCGTATGGTTTGATTACACTGGCCCAAGGTGAATTCTGTGGTTCATTACAGATTTCATAGATTACATTCGGATCATCTCTAAACTCTAGAGACATCTCTTTAAAAAAAGCTTTTGCAGCTTCTTTATTCTGCATCGGAGACGAATCTGAAAGGATATGCCAGTCTATGATTACATACATTCCTAAATCTGTAGCATACTTAACTCCATTTCGGATTACGTTCTTCAGCTCTTCCTGGTTTCCGCCACTGCAATATCCATTATACTCTGCAGTATACATAGCGAGTCTAACTACATTAGCGCCCCAATCATCTCTCAATGTCTTAAAGGCTTCTTCGTTCACGTACTGTGGATACCAAGACAGTCCATGTGTACTCACACCCCTAAGCTGGATAACTTTTCCCGATGCATCAACCAGGTGATTTCCTTCTACTCTTAATTTCATAATTCCCCCTTTGTCTTTTAGCTGGTTTTGAATATCTACTAGCGTCTCCTCATCTTCCTGAATCTGCTTTTCAATCTTCTGTTTTGAATCTTCCTTTGAGGCAGACTGAGAATTTTGGGAAGACTTTTTTCCCGAATCGGAATTACTCTTTGAACAGGCGCAAACAGATAGGCCTATTACAACTACTAATGCCATACAAGTAATAATAGATACAATTTTCTTCATGGTATCCCCCTTTTTTGTGCTTCTTCAATAAAAAACATCAACTAAAATTGTATATTTTCCCATATAGACATAGTTAATTATATCACTTATTATATTTACATCAATTGAGTGATTTGTGACTGGTAATGCAGGCAAGGTTCACGGTTCGTTTATTTAAACTCTACCGCTGACCCTGTCTATTTTTTTTGAATTTTCAAGAGGATCTAATGAAGATTAGTAAGGCATTAAACAACAATATGGTACTCGTCAAAGACGCTAACGGATTGGATTGTATCTATCAGGGGCTGGGCATCGGCTTTCAGAAGAAACGCGGCGATTCCATCGACGAATCTCTAATCGAGCGAAAGTTTACACTTGAAACAGAAACAGAGAGTCGTCATTTCGAAGCTTTACTTTCAGAAATTCCTGAAGAATACTGGTGCATCTCGGTGCAGGCCATCGATTATGCCAGAGAACATTTCAAATTTCATATCAGTGACAGAACGGTCCTGCCGCTCTGCGATCACTTGGCTTGTTGCACAGAGAGAATAAAGAATCACGTTCAGCTTTCCAATCCTCTCCTTTACGATATACAGAGGATTTACCCAAAGGAATACGAATGTGGCAAATATACTATTTCTCTCATTCGAGACAAACTTGGGCTCGAGCTTCCTGATGATGAAGCAGCTTTTATTGCGTATCACTTCATAAATGCTACTGCTACTAATCAGGCCTCAGTTGATACCGACAGTTCGATCAAACTTATCGGCTCTGTAATCGACATCGTAGCTCAGTCCTTCCAGATTGAACTCGATGTAGATGATTGGAACTACCAGAGATTCTTGACGCATCTTCGCTTCTTTGCCGGTCGAATCCTAAACCATTCGACTTATGAAGAACCTGAAGACAGCGATCTGTTCGAAGAACTCTCTGAACGCTGCAGACCAGTTAGAAACTGTGTCGACAAGATTGCCGACTACATACTTATAAACTATCACTACGATATTAGTACTGATGAAAAAATGTACCTCCTCATCCATATCGAGCGAGTTACACGTAAATACAGAAAACATAAATAATCATATTTAGGATTGTGACCTTAATAGGGCAAGACCTAAGAACATAGGAAAGAACCACTCTTTCACTGTGTCCTTATGTCTTGTCCTATTTTTTTACCAGGAACTAAAGATGGATGCGCGCCCGTCTTTAAGATAATAAGTAAACATTATAAAGGAGAATTAATCATGGCTCTTGATTACGTAAACGTATCAAAACAGATTCTCGATGCTTGTGGCGGAGAGAAGAACATTGTAACAGCAACTCACTGCATGACCAGACTTCGTCTCGTTGTAAGAGATGCATCTAAAGTACATGAAGAAACACTTAAATCCATAAAAGGTGTTAAATCCCTCATCAAACAGGGAGGTCAGCACCAGATTGTAATAGGAAATGAAGTATCAAACCTCTTTAAAGAATTCGAAAAACTTGGAAACTTCTCAGAAGATGGTGGGGCAACAGAAAAGCCTACTGGTAATATTTTTCAGAGAATGTTCGGATTCATCGCCGGTTGCATGACTCCACTTCTACCAGCCATGCTCGGCGCTGGTATGGTAAAGGTTCTCCTCACTATCCTCGTGACAGCGAACCTGCTTACAAAAGAAAGTTCAAGTTACATAATCGCATACGGAATGGCAGATGCGTTCTTCTACTATCTACCTATCTTCCTTTCTGTAACTATCGCGAAGAAAATGCATAAGTCAGTACCACTCTTTATGTCAATCGGTGCTATGCTCTGCTCACAGGATATCGCAGCGCTCTTTGCTACAAAAGGCCTTCCTACAGTTTTCGGTCTTCCAGCAACCAGCCTCTTCGGAATTCCTGTAATCACAGCTACTTACACATCCAGCGTACTTCCTATCCTCCTCATGGCTCCAGTCATGGCATGGGTTGAAGACTTCGCTGACAAGGTTTCACCAAATATGATCAAGGCATTCTTAAAACCTATGCTCTTCCTCATCATTTGTACACCTATCGCTCTCTGCGTACTTGGACCTATCGGTGCCGTACTCGGAAATGCACTTTCAGGTGTATTCGTAGCAATGTACAATGCAGTTCCATGGCTTACAGTTGGAATCCTTTCAGCAGCTATGCCTTTCATCGTTATGACAGGTATGCACTATGCTCTTATCCCTCTTTGCTTTAACAACCTCGCAACAGTTGGATATGACGTAATCGTAATGGTAACAATGTTCTGCTCAAACCTCGCACAGGGTGGTGCAGCTCTCGGTGTTGCCGTTAAATCAAAAGACAAAGACACTAAATCAGAAGGTATCGCATCTGGTATCTCTGCTCTCGTAGCTGGTGTTACAGAACCTGCTATGTATGGTATCAACCTTCGTTTCGGTGCACCTATGGTTGCAGCTGTAATCGGTGCAGGTATCTCAGGACTCTTCACTGGAATCACAGGTGTAAAGGGCTACACAATGGGCGGCTCACCTTCACTCTTCTCACTCGTTACATTCATCGGTGGTGAAGGAAACCCATACATCGGAGTAATCTTCGGAACTATTGGACTCGTCCTTTCTGTAGGCATTTCCTTCATCCTTACACTTATTCTTTTTAAGGAAAAAGAAGGTACTAACGATACTACTGCTACAGTTGTTGAAACTGAAACACCAGTTGAACCACTTGTAAAAAAGATTGAAATCAAAGCTCCTATGAATGGAGAAATTATTGATATCACAGAAGTTCCAGACGAAGCTTTCGCTTCAGGAGCACTCGGAGATGGAGTTTGCGTTATTCCTACAGATGGAAGCGTTTATTCTCCTATCGACGGAACAGTTTCTGCTATAATGGATACAAAGCATGCTATCGGAATCACATCAGACGACGGAGTAGAACTTCTAATCCATGTTGGACTTGATACAGTAAAGCTTAATGGCGAGCCATTTGAATACAAGGTAAACGAGGGTGATAAAGTAAGCGCTGGTCAGCTTATCATGACAGCGGACTTAGACGCTATCAAGAATGCAGGACTTAATATCCACACACCAGTCCTCGTTACAAACACAAATGATTTTGTATCAGTAAAAGTTTCTAAAGTAGGTACAGCTACAACTCAAGACACTGTTCTTACTATCGTTTAATAACTAGTTTTTAAAGCTTACAGCATTTTTCATAAATGCTGTAAGTTTCATTTGAAAGGAGTACATATATGTCAGTATTTAGAGATGATTTCCTCTGGGGAGGCGCAGTTGCTGCAAACCAGTTAGAAGGTGCTTGGAATTTAGATGGTAAAGGTGATTCTGTTCCTGATCACTGCACAAACGGGTCACACACAAATCCAAAAAAGATTACTATCGATTTCCACGATGACAAGCTCTACCCTTCTCACGAAGCTATCGATTTCTATCATCACTACGAAGAAGATATCAAGCTATTTGCAGAGATGGGATTCAAAGTATTTAGAACATCTATCAACTGGACCAGAATCTACCCAACAGGTGAGGAAGAGACTCCTAACGAGGCAGGCCTAAAGTTCTATGAAGATCTTTTTTCATGCTGTAAGAAATACAACATCGAGCCACTCGTTACACTCTCTCACTATGAACTTCCATACGCACTAGTTAGAAAATACAACGGCTGGGCTGGACGTGAACTCATCGAACTCTTCGAGAAATACTGTCATACAGTATTCGAGCGTTACAAAGACCTCGTAAAATACTGGCTCACTTTCAACGAAATCAATGCAGGAACTATGCCTTTTGGTGCAGTCCTTTCAACAGGAACTATTCAGGGTTACGAAGGACCTGTTACTCAGGTTCCAGATGATCCACAGTCACGTTACCAGGCACTTCATCATCAGTTTGTAGCTTCTGCCCGTGTTGTAAAATACGCACACGAGAACTATCCAAACTTCAAGATGGGAAATATGATTTGCTTCATTACTTCATATCCTATGACATGCAATCCAGCAGATGTTCTCCTGAACCAGAAGCAGATGCGAGTTATGAACTGGTACTGCTCTGACGTAATGGTACGTGGCGAATATCCTGCTTATGCACAGAGCATCTGGGATGAGAAGAATGTCAAACTTGACATCCAGCCGGGCGACCTCGAAACTATCAAAGCAGGAACTGTAGACTTCTACACATTCTCATACTACATGTCAAACACTATCTCAGCTGACCCTAGCGCAGCAAAGACAGAAGGAAACATTGGAACAGGAAATAAGAATCCTTACCTCGAATCTTCTGATTGGGGATGGCAGATTGACCCTCAGGGACTTCGCTACACTCTAAATGAAATCTATGACAGATACCAGATTCCACTTATGGTTGTAGAGAATGGACTCGGAGCATACGACGAAATCGAAGCAGACGGATCTATCAATGACGATTATAGAATCGACTACCTTAGAAAACACATTCAGGAAATGGCTCTCGCCGTAGCAGATGGTGTAGACCTTCTCGGCTACACACCTTGGGGCTGTATCGACCTCGTCTCCGCTTCTACTGGCGAAATGGCAAAGAGATACGGTTTCATCTTCGTCGAGAAATACGACGACGGCACAGGCTCACTTGCCAGAAGAAAGAAAAAGTCATTTGAGTGGTATAAGAAGGTTATTGAGAGTAATGGGGAAAGCTTATAAAGCAGGCTTGGTGTGAGCGTTGTAATCCATAGTTTTGCTATTATTAGCGCCGATCAGCGGAAAGCTTGATGTGAGCGCTGTAATTTATAATTTTGCCTATACTAGCGCCGATCAGCGGTTTGAAACATTGTTTCACCGGCTCGGCGCTATTTCTATGCAATATATTCATAGATTAAACGCTCGCAAGCTCGCTACTGGAGCCCCACATACGAAATTTAGCGCACTAATCGTCAATTTACCGTAGGTTTCACTTCCCTACCTAGCAAGTCAGCTCCGCAAACTACGAAATATTTCACCTAAATCGTCAACTTTTCGTAGGTTCCACTCTCCTACCTAGCAAGTCAGCTCCGCAAACTACGAAATATTCCACCTAAATCGTCAATCTTTCGTAGGTTTCACTTTCCCACCTAGCAAGTCAGCTCCGCAGTGTATTGGGATTTCCTCTATATCAAACTCTTTCCCTATACCAAGCTTTCCTAGAAGCAAGTGCGGCTGCGCCGCAAAAATTGCTTTTCTGTATTTTTAAGCAAAAATAATCAAAAACACAGAGTTTTACAGCTCGTAAGTCCTGATCCAATTCCTAAAGTCTGTGTTTTATTTCCAATTCTCTAGAATACACAGACTTTCTGTAATACTCCAGACAGCCACCACATATATTCTCTGTGTATTCTTACATTTATCTTCATAAACACAGACCTTCACAGATCACAAAGTCTACTACAAGCTCAAAACTCTGTGTTTCTTCAAGATTTCATAAGAAAACACAGACCAGCTCTCCCCCCCAATCCTTAATCACAAAGCAAGTGCGGCTGCGCCGCAAAGGTATCCTATTATGTTTGCTTGATAACACCTTTTCATCAAAGAAACAGCCAAGCAAACATATATATCACCCTGTGTTGCATACACACGATTTCAAGCATTTATGCTATTTATAGGGAATCTCTCTATTTCAAGCTTATTCCCTATACAAAATTGCAAAAATCTAGCTAGTTAGCTACGCTTTGTATTGGAAATTCCTTTATATCAAGCTCTTTCCCTATACCAAAGCACATAAATCAAGCTTGTTGACTCCGCAGTGTATTGGGGATTTCTTTATATCAAGCTATTTCCCTATACCAAAGTACATAAATCAAGCTTGTTGGCTCCGCAGTATATTGGGAATCCCTCTATATCAAACTCTTTCCCTATACCAGGCTTTCCTAACCAAAAAAGTGGTGTGATATTGGCTCGCTCACCATCTCACACCACTACAAACAGAAGTTTACTCGATTACGCTAAGAAGGCACCTCTTTACCTTCCTACAGCTAAGCCCATACGTGTTACATTGAGACTGTTTTGTAAAGCCTCACCACTAACATCGTATTTCCCCAGCGCAGGATCTACTACATGAAACAAATTACCATAAAAACCTTCTATACATACCACATGTCCATTCCATACGGCGCGCCCCCAAGCGAAATCTCTATACTCAGGTTGTTCAAATTTGTAGACCACCCATACTATAACCGGCTCTCCTCGTCGTAAAGCATCCCTAATCTCATCTACATGTGTCACCCTGGAAGTACTACATCCTAGACCACGTGCCCAGGCCTCGAGCGAGTCCAACATCATCCCCTGATATGTTCCCTCTACATTAAATCTCCATTCTCCAGAGAAACCATGATATGGATTGTCATCATATGCCTTCGGCATACTGTTCACAAATTCCATCAAGCTCTGATTTGTTACCCCGAGATAAGTCAAAGCCTCCAACAGAGACGTTGCTTCACAGACCATAGTATTTCCTTGCGAAATAAAAGGAACTCCAAGCTGCAAACTATCCTGAACATTCGTTTTAGCTTCATCCTCTACACCAGTCCTGGCTTTCTCCTTTGCATACATGCCAGCAGCTCGTAGCGACTCTACCATGAGTTTCCCAAACTGCATGCTGACCTGTGCTTCGCCTGTTTTGCTAATTCCAACATTCAAACATACTACGACAGCAGATAACATAAGCGCACCACTTAACACTACCTTCTTCATTCTAACCCCTTTATATTTACACTCGCCTCCTCTCTAGCTTTCTCGTAAACCCCCGCTAAACTCATTATAGATGAGATAAAAAATTATTATTTTCCAATATGGAAAAAGCTGGATAAGAAATCCAGCCTTTCAACCAAACTTCTTATCCAGCTTATAAAATTTAACATAGCTTATAAAACTCTATACAGCCAATTATTTTGTCAATAAACAAAGCATCTCAACTGTTGCTTCGGATTCCAAGGGTAGGGCAGTAATTTCTTTCCCCTTTACCGGCATAGGAAAATTGAATACGATATTCCTGATCCAGCAGCCGTTATCGGTCTTTTCGGGGTATATGTCAATACGTTCGATAAACGATCTCATGAAATCTCTCTGCTCCACCTCGGCAAATGTATTATACAGTTTATCAAATGACAAAAGAAGCTGATATACATTATCTGCAGATATCTTCTCCTGACGGATGCTCAGCATCTGTGTGTTGATCTCATCTATCTGTGTCTCGATAGCCTCAGCTTTATCATATTGTTCGTCATAGCGCCTTTGAAGGTCGGACACCTTTTTATCATAATGCGGATCGGACACATCAAGGTTATCCATCTGATGTTCCAATCTGGTCTTGGTGCCGGAAACCTGCTTAAGCTGTCCTCGGAGAGCCTTTATTCTCTCTTCCATCTCCGATGTATCCACAGCCGTTCCGATCTTCTTTTTGATTGCGCTTTTGAAACGGTCATCCTTTACCATAGCGGAAATGATAGCCGCTACCATGCGGTTCATTTCAGTTTGCTCAATGTTAAGACGGAATGTACACTTATGCCCGGTCTGCCCGAGCGTGTTCTTACAATAATAGTAGTAGCGGGTGTATTTATCCTTGCTATGGGTCTTGGCGATATTTCCATACAGGCTCTTGCCGCAGCACGGGCATTTCAGCAGGCCGGAAAGAATATGCGCATGATCCATATCATGAACCTTCTCCCGTAAAAATCTGTTTGCAGTACGCTTTTCATGTGCGAGCTGCCAGTCGGCTTCCGAAATGATCGCCTCATGACATCCGTCATATATCGGGTACTCGTCCTGCTCTACGATATGCATCTCATTACGGGTTCCGATCTTCTTTTCCGTACGTCGCCTTCCGTATGCGATCTTTCCCATATACACAGGGTTATCTAGGACACTCTTTATAAAGCCCGATGAAAAATCCCGGTATTGTATTATTCTGTCGAAGTTTCTTCGTATAGCCGTTATCGTTAAGATATGTTGCCACACCTCTTATACCGGAATTCGTATGGATGTAGCGGTCAAATATGATGCGGATAACCTCGACCTCATCATCGGCGATCAGAAGCTGTCCGTTTTCAAGCTTATAGCCATAAGGAGCAAAGCCGCCGTTCCACTTGCCTTCCTTTGCCTTCTGTTCCCTGCCTGCCATAGTCTGCGTGCGTATATTCTCACGCTCGATCTCCGCGACGGCCGACAGGACGGATATCATAAGCTTGCCGGCATCCTTGGAAGAGTCGATCCCGTCCTCCACGCAGATCAGGTTCACACCATAGTCCTGCATGATCTGAAGGGAATTAAGAACATCCGCGGCGTTTCGTCCAAATCGTGATAATTTGAATACAAGGACATACTCCACACCATCCTCACCGCTCTCGATCTTCTCCATCATACGGACAAACTCCGGTCTGCCCTTGATATTCTTGCCGGAATGACCTTCATCCGAAAACTCTTCCGCTATGGTCATCTCCTGATACTCGGCGTATTTACGCAGCTTGTCTTTCTGTGCATCCAGGCTGTATCCATCAACCTGTATCGCAGTGGATACGCGGGTGTAGATATAGCATTTCTTTTGTTTCTTCACTGTCATATCCTCCTACGGAAGCTGTAAAGCTCCGTTTTTCAATAATCTCTTGACCAACGGATCATATTTGTCAATCCCAAAATCTTCCACAATGCTTGTGATTCGCGCTCCCGCATCCCTTGATGAAGCACCACACAGAAATACGCGCTCATCCTTGGTTCCGTAATCAAGTACAATGAATCTGTCATGATACCCCCCACCGGTATGCTGCATGGTAAGCTTGATATTAGGATATTCCTTGCAAAAATCGGTATATTCGACATTATGGAGCTTTCCGCTTCCGATATTATCGCTGAATATCTTGATATTAACGCCATCAGGAGCATTCTTAAGCAACACAAGTGTCCTGAGTCCGATATAGTTGTCTATCAGATAGACCGACTTCTTCGCCTGACTGTATATGGAAGAATAGGCAACATCAGCGCTGCAATACTTGGTATTATACATGAGCCAGCCGTTATCCTCGTCACTCACAAAGCCATTCATCATTTCAGCAAGTTCTGATTTGGTAACCACATCACCCAGCTGCTCCATGACATCCGACATCTGTTTTTCAACAGACCCGAGATCCATGCGAAGCTTACTTATTTCTGTTGTATTCTCCGCAGTCTGCATAGAAATCTGCATAACCTCTCGCTGTCCGATAAGGTTCTGATTGCCAAGGATATAGTCCTTCATTTTCTTAAATGTACGAATAAGAGCTTTGCTTTGTTTGGCTGCAAGATCCCCTTTCAGTACTGTCATCAGCATATAAACGCCTTGTTCCGTATATACCATCGGAGGTTTTCTTCTACCGCCCCAACTTGATGTCAAATTTTTTGATATCAAGTTATTGTATTCTTCCTTCGTTAGTCTAAAGGTGAAATCTTCATCAAATTTCTTTTGATTATTTCTTACTTGTTGATTCAACGCAGTAGTCGTATATCCATATATTTCAGCAAGTTCAAAATCCAGCATCACCTTGACTCCACGTATTTCATAGAGCCTTTTCTTCAGAAGTTCCTCTGTAACTTCGACTACCGCTATTTCAGCCTTCTCCGTAGCTTTTTTCTTCTTTTCGGCCATATTGTTTCCCTTCCAATCTTGATATCAAAAAATTTGACATCAAGATTTACTTCTTTTCCGTTTTCCCCTTCTTCGTCAGTTCCTCATACTTAAGCTGATATGCGATTAGCCGCGGTATGTATTCGGGTGGGGTACGCCGTCCGGCTTCCCAGTCCTCTATTGTGCGGACCGGGATACCGGTATGCTTTGAAAACTCTGATCTATTCTCACCGACGCTTTCACGAAGTTCTGTTATTCTTTCTGCTATGCTCATGATTTTTCACCTCCACGCATTGCTCCATTCATAATATATCACTTATCGACTCACTTCGCAATGCGTGAAGCATGAAAATCTGCATTTTTTCGTGGATAATCGGATCATATGCCTCTTTACTTTCTGTCCTTCATGAGCTGACAGTATCCGAGTAACCGCTTGGATAGTCTGACACTATCCGCAGCGGGTTCTATCTCCGCCCGAATAAGAGCATCCAGTTTTTCTCTTTCCATCTTTTCAAGCAGCGCCGGACCGTATTTCATCATCAGTCTGCTCATGACCTCAATACAGCGCTCGAAGGCAAGATTATCCTTGGGATCATCATAATAATTGAATGTTGTCGTAGGTTTCACATATCTCCTCTCCTTCCCGCACTGTCGCTGTTATATTTCGGTGTCTGTGCCGCCGATAGCATTTTGATAGTAGATTCCATTACTCTTCGCCGTCCTCATCGTCAGGCTCGTCAGAAGAATCCTCATCTTCTTCAGATTCTTCGTCCCCTTCGTCCTCTCCAAAATCTTCTTCAGAAGCGGGATCATCCTCATCCGATTCATCATCATTTCCCATATCTTCCGGTTCGGTGATCTCCTTTGCTTTCTGCTTATCCTTCAACGACTGAGGCTCGGTTGTGGCGGTTGCACTTTCCGCTTCTGCTCTGATCAGTTCGATCATGCCCCTGCAATCTTCTAACTCCATAGCTGCGGCAACGATACGTTCCAGTTCTGCCTCCTCATAAAGCATGTAATTGGGGAGATGTTTTATAAAAAGTTCTCCGATGAGCGACTTTAACGCCCTCTCGCGTTCCCGTTGACGCTTCTCGTCCTTCTTGATCTGTTCACGGAGCTTCTGCTCATATTTGGCTCTCTGTTCCTCAAGCCTTAAGCGCTCCTTGCTCTTACTGCTTTGTTCTTTTAACATGATAAATTTCCGCCTTCACTTATGATAAATTTATCTCTTCGCGCTTATGTCCGGGCGTGTTATAATGCTCCGCCTTATAAGCATCGACCTGTTTCTGATAATGATCCATTTTCCCATGTATTGACGCACGTTCTCGGGTCGGTTTCTTCTGCGCACTCTGATGGTTCTGCCGTGCAAGCTGTTCTGACTGCATCTGTCTGGCGGCTGCCTGTGCCTGTTCTTCTGCCTGCTTTTTTTGTTGTTCTGCTTCCGAATTATTATCAGGCATCGCCGGCTCTTCTCCGCCATCGTTACTGCCTTCATCGGAGCTGCCGTTTAGATTAACGCAAAATTCGATTGCTTTTTTGATGTCTTTAAGAATCGCTATCTCATCCTTAAGTAGTGTAAGATCCTCGTCCTTCAAAGCCTCCGTTATCTCTGCCTTAAGAGTATCGATTTTCTCATTCCATAACTCTCTCGCAGCTTCCATACTGCCGTCTACAAGATAAGGATCAAGCTCACGTTTCGCCTTGTGGTACTGGTTCAGTTCATTGCGGTGAGCCTTCTGGAATTCAGCCTTCTTACTCTTGAAAAATATCCTCTGCGACTCTTCAAATACAGGCTTGTATTTCTCGTAATTATCCATAGACTTAAGACGATCCCGGTATTCCCTTACCTTCGCGCGTTTATCCTTTATCACGCCCTCTTTTTTTGGATACCGCATCTTTCTTTTTCTGTATCAGTTCTTCCAGTTCAGCCGGTGTTGTGATACCATTACTCAAGAGGTAGTTGCAGTCTTTATTCATCTGTTTAAGGTTCGTTTTCTGTGCCGTATGAATACCGTGATCATAGGTGAGTGCGACCTCGTTACGATGGTCATAATACTTCATGACCATATCCGCAACGGTAGGCTCTTCCAACCTCCTGATTTCCTCGCGCATTTCCTTCATCCAATCGGATATCTCACGGATGACGGATAAGATACGACGGATCGTGTCATTGGTTTTCTTAACCCAGCGGTTCCAGCTTCCTTTCTCCGTAACAATCCCTCTGGCTTCCATCCGGCGGACAGCACTGCCCTCATGCACCTGCGGAATCTCATCGATACCTCGCTTCTCATTTGACCGATGATCGACACGACAAGACAGACCTTTCTCCTCAAACTTTGCATTGACCAGTTCCGCCCAGCGCCTGCGCCAGTGTTCCAAAAGCGCGGGATCGTTCCACCCGGTACTCGATACAGCCATGGTCTTATATTTTCCGTTTGCTTTACGGATTTTCTCACCGTTCTCATCAAGAACATACTCCTGATGCTGCTTATCTCCCCACATGCCGCTCTCTAAAAACGGACGGATAGGAGATGTAAGATGACCATGTGGATTCGGGATTCCGTGCTTACCCTTGTCCGGATCATGGATCGCCACATCAACGATCATGCCAAGCGGCACCATCTCCTCGCAGACAAATGTATCCAGCAATTCGATGTTCTCCTCCATAGTGAGTTCGTTCTGAAGGGCTATATCAAAGCTGTAGGCAAGCTGGGCATCCTTACGGTTCTCGTTATACTCAACCTCTGTCCACAGCGTCTGACAGTCATGGAGCCTTTCCGGCACATAGTCCGGAGCGTAAATTATAGAAGTGAACACGCCCTTTTTTCTGCCGTAGTCCTGCGTCTCTCCATAATAAGCGTCATACAGTTTTTCACCCGAGCGATATGCTGCAGCGGCTATCGCCGTATGTCCCGCAGTACGCTTGATATGTCCGAGACTGAAATGATAAAGTGCCATATTTATGTACTCCCCCTTTCCAAATGTACAGTTGTGATCTGAGTTAAAATCTGGTTCCTTACAAGAGAATTCGCATTGAGGTTATCCATCATCTGATAAAACTCCGGTTCGGTCATATCCTTTATCTCCGGATAAAAATGCTCGATCACCCCACCCTTGGTACACAGTCTGTGAGTACGGGCGGCATACTCCGGATCATTTTCGGCACGGTGACGCGACTTCTGATACTTTGCCCGAAGTTCCAGTCTGGAGAGTTTATGCCGTTCCTGTTCCAGTTTCTCCTCTCCCTGCCGATACTCCTGTTTTGGTTTGTCAATCTTTCCTTTTTCTTCCATTGATGTGCTCCTTTCAAAAAATGATTGTTTACACTGGGGATAGCTGCCGGAGGCAGCGCAAGGGGCGCTAACCGTCCAGTGGACGGTTGCACAGCGCGGACCGGAGCGAAGCGGAGACCTGCCCCTTGACGGTGCGAAGCACCGAAAGCGTATCACTGCTTCGGCAATATACGCTCAAGCTCCCGGCACGGGCGAAGTTCATATTCAACCGACAGGTTGAATATAGAAGTGCGCTATTACCTGACGGTAATAGATGGGCTCTGCCCGTTCGCCGATCCCGCCTTTTCTGATCATCTGATACATATCCGGTCCCTACTTTCTCGTTTTCGTGCTTCATGTTTCTATAATACTCATTTCGTACTACGCGCATTTTTTAGATAATAATACGCATTTCGTAATATGCAATATGATATTTTTATTATTGTTACAAAATTACGGATTGCGTACTGGAAGATAAAATGATATACTGTCATAGAAAGGCAAGGTATTAATCATGGGATATGGACAGAATCTTAAGAATATACTTGATGAAAAGGGAATGACCGTAAAAGAGCTCGCAAAAAAAGTCGGCATTGCGCCGACTACTCTTTACTCAATTATTCAGAGGGATACCGCAGTCAGATTCGACACGGCCCTGAAAATATCTCACATCCTTAACATACCGATCAACTCGATATGCAAGGATAATCCTTACGAACCCGGAGAAACTCTCCCGATGCTTCCTTCGGATAATGAAAGGCTAATGATCAACCTTCAGAAGAAGGCATATTTTTCTGACCGGACTTTAAAGCTTGTAGAGATCTTTGACTACACGGAATTGCCGCATGTAGATCAGCTCATCGCAGATTTCTTTGTGCTAAACGACACGGCAAGGAGTGATCTCTTTGAATATATCAAGATCATGAAAAAAAACCATACTAATCCTGAACGAAAAAAAACTTTAAATGAATTATAGTATACATTTGATGCGTCATTTTGTTGCTCACTTGATGCAAAATAACCATCAAAAGAAACCTTTCAAAATTATGATTCCTTCAAGTTCGCTCAATGCCTGCTCATATAATTTGAACATATCCTGCGAAATATAAATGATGCGATCCTCTGGGACTACCGATACACTAACCATCTTCTCCTGTCCGTTTCTCATAAGCGGAATAAACATACCCTCAGTCTTTTTGATCGTATGACTTTTCAATTTTCCCTCATACGGAACCAGATAGCACCACCCCTTTATCGCCCCCTTTACCGGAAAATCTATAGCATCTTTTCTCAGTTCCTCGGGGATTAATTCTTCTTTCAGTTGATATGAATCTACATAATCCTCTTTTTCTATGTTGTCCGTAGGTTCTTCCACAGCATTACTTGCACCCCCGGCATTCTTCGACGCCTTATGAATCTGCACATCTACAGCGGTATCTTCTGTACGAACTTCATAGTATTTCTCCGGCAAGCCATACACATTAACACTCTGATGGCTCGTAGAGAAAGCATTGTTTTCCAGATACTTCGAGTCACCAAACATCAAATCTTCCAGATCCGGTGACAGGAACTCCGTCCACGCCTCCGTTCTATGGATCAAATCCTCTACCCTTTTCACCAACCGAAGATTTTCAATATTCTCAGTATTATCATCCGGCATAACGACAAACAGGTAGTCCCTTGCACGGCTTATAGATACATTGATTATGTTCCGCTTATTCAAGAACATATCCTTTGATGCTGATATTGACGGCGGCGTATTGAACACTGCAAAGATGATATCGCACTCATCACCCTGAAATCCATGAATCGTTCCTACTTGAACATCAATCTCTTTAGGAAGTTTTTCCGAAGCCAGCAGTTTATCAATCATATCTGCCTGAGCCCTATAAGGCGCAATAACGCCTATCTTGAACAGTTCGCTTGGATTATTCTCCGCTATAGCTCTTGATAGATAGCAAACATATTCAAATGTAAACAGGGCAGAATATACCTGATAAGAACTACTATGTTGAAGTCTCTTGCACCGATAAATACTCTCATACTTACTTACAGGGAACTTTATAATATTCAGCGTTTCAACACCAAGATCATCCCCCACATTCAGCGGACGCTGACTATCTGCGCTTCTATAGTGTTTTAGTATTCCGCCATAGGCAAAGTTACTGAAGATATGTCCAATGTCAGGAATGCTTCTGTACTGTGTAGTTAGCAGTTCCACTTTGTACTGATGCGGTACTGTCTTGGGTTCAACAAAGGAATCCAGCTGCACCATCGTATAAATATTTTCACTTTTCCACAAATCTACAGATGTAATAGGTTCGATCTGGAACGGATCTCCAGCAATAATAAATTTCCTTGGCGTCTTCTTATACAGAGGAAATACAATATTTGCAATCGGAATCATGGAAGCCTCGTCGATTACAATATAATCCCAATTAATTCCGTAAAGGAATATCCTCGCCCCCTGCGGCATAAAGAAGTCATATGGAAATCTTGCTATAGTCGTAACCGTTACATTCTTTTCCAAAGTACGGATGTCAAAAGTTTTATCCCTATATACCGGGCTTTGTTCTATCTCTTCATCCCCAGTAGCGCCGAATCGTACCAGCCATCTGTTATAAGTATGATCCGTACCGGAAACTTCCATAATTCTACGAACCAATACATCCGCAGACTTATTCGTAGGAGTCAGAACCAGCACCTTACAATCCTTGTTTTCTCTCATCATCGGGATCAAAACATTCTGGGCAAGGTGTGTTGTCTTACCTGTACCAGGAGGTCCAAATACAAACTCTATATTCTCGCAAAGATTTTCCTGCATATTAAAATCATCTTCCAGTTCTAATTCAGCAAATTGCTTCCTTAGTTCTTCAAGCAGAAATACCGGGCTCTTTGCGTCAATCGTTGCAGATGTGACAGTATCAAGATCAATGCCTTCAATATCCGAAGCATTTTTCATCTTCACGCGAAGGGTATACGACTTTATGTTTGCCACTTCTATTGCTACAGTCTTGGTCTGATCTCCCATATGTAACACTAGCGGAATGTCTGCCAAGTCTTCCATGAATTGAGGAATGTATCTACTCGGATGCTTCAAAACAAGAGTCCTTTTTGTTCCAGGTTCTCTCTCGACCTTAGCGAAGCTAATAGAGACCTCCTTACTATTTGCATTAGACTCTCCACTATTAAGGCTCTCCATTTCTAAGAGTGCCTCAAACCATCCATAAGTGTATTTTTCAGATTCTACAGCTCGACTCTGTAATTCTTCATAATGTCTAATATTCTCAATTTCGGCATCCCTTTTTTCTATGGCTCGTTCAATTTTTTTATTGTAATCAATGGTAGCTAGTGTATATTCATCCTGATCAACATCCACATCCTCTGTTAATCGTTTTTTCCTTTTTGCCTTGCCCTCTGTAGTTGAACCTCTATGTTCGTTTTCATTTTCCGACTTAACTTCAGAACTTTCATTAGTAGTTGTTCTCCCATTTGCAGATGATAAGCTACTTTTATCCGTTTCAACTCTATGTTCATCCTCATTCCATGATTCAGCCTCTGTTTGCTTAGCTATAAGTTGCCTCTTAAACTCTTCATAGGCATCTTTTTCTTCAATCGGTATAGCAAAGAAACCATCTGATTCCAGTTTCTGATTCACTGACTCCAGTTTTTCGGAACTACTTCTTTTGAGTCCTAACTTGTCCGCAATATCTGCGGTCATTATCTTCCTGTACTCGTCAGCCAATTCCTCAGATGTAACATCTTTAGGTCGAACCACTTCACCCTTTTTGTTAATCATCCATTCATTTAACACTAGGGAGGCCCCAAACAATGAATAACACTCATCGTATCCCTGATATGCTACCGAAGGACTGTAATCCTGCCTAGATGACCACTGAACCCAATCTTTAATCTGATTATCAAATTCCTTTGCAAGGCGTAAAATAATGACCGATTTTTCGATGTTCATCGGAGCGTGTAGTATTTCGTCAAAATAATTGAATTGGTATAACGGCTGGAATAGCCTATTGTTTGCCTTACCCATTAATGGGCGAAGATTTCGTTCATCCCAGCCCTTGCCTCTCATACCATTGCAATTAAAAAAATCAAACCTATCTCCTTTAGAAAAAGATAATCCATCTGTTTTGCACCCCAGTCTTTTTAATTCCTGAACAGAAAAAGAATCAAGATAACGAGCATCTGCCAAATCGATATCCACACTTTTACAGAGAATATAAAGATCAAACGTTCCATTTGTCCTTTCCCAACGACCGATTAATGCATCTTTGGATGAAAACTTTTTTACTTCTCCACTCTTTTGGTTTTTAACAAGAATTATTCTCTTTGCACTTATATCTTCTGAAGTTATCTTTTTATTGTCAATTGCAATCAATACCTTCCGAAGTGCTTCCACCTGCTGATCAAACTCTTCATCAACATTTGATGTAAGTAATTTCAATGCTTCATTTGCATCACTAAGCTCTGTCGAATAGTCTTTAAGTTTAAATATCTCCCTATAAAGATAATTCACCTTAGAGTCTTCCAATAATGCCTCATCTATCGTCCCATTGTTTAAATATATCTTTCCAGCCTGTGCTAAAGTACGATGTTTGTGTTTATTTGTCCTTATCAAAGGTAATTTATCTAGCCCATTAAGATTTACCTCAAAACCATAATAGTTCTTTTCAACAAGCAACCCTACAAAATCAATAAACCATTCTGTCGTTTTTTCTTCATAATAGTTCGCACGTAAAGAATGAACCACTTCCTCTATCGTCATTTTTCTACATCCAAACGATTCCTGAACAAACTCATAATACCCACTACGATTATTAACCCAACAAACACCCGATGCACTCTGAACGCCAAAGAAATCCGAAAGCCATTTCATTCCAAAGAGATCGACCATTAGCGAATAGTTATTCTCACTTTCAGAAGTAAACAAGACAGAGTGAATGCTTTTGTACGAATCATTGTTGCAAGGGATAATAGCTCTTCGTCCGCGAATCAGCCTGATATATTCTTCCTTGAAGCTCTCATATATTAGTTTATTCCCAAACCCTTCATCTGCGTCTGAGAAAAACATATTTTCCATCAATTCAACGGACAATTGCTTTTCTTTAGCAAGCACAATCATACTATCTGCCACTAAAATACCGATATTTTTCATTAATTCGTCATTCGATACATTATTAAGCGCAATCGTATCACGGCTTGATTTTGTCACAAATGGAGCATGAATAAAGAACTCACAATTGGACTGTATTCTGGTTGGGAAAAACACGAAATAACAATCTTCATGTGAATAATATGGATCATCATTGATAGCGCGCACTTCGTCATCAACTAAGAGATAAGCTATCATAACGGACTGATCAGGCACTTCAATTACTTCGCCCTCGTCATCAGTATCAAGAAGAGTTATATTATTCCTTTTTAACAAATAGTAAAAAGACGCATCATCCTCATCCTCATCATATTCGTCTCCAGTATCCAATTTGGTTATTCTGATATATTCATATTCGGACGAATCATAGAAGTCGTAGCTATCTAAAACAACCTTTTCAATCGTAGCTCTTTCATCTTCTATAATGGTGTTTATTTTCTTTATGTTCTTCAAGAAAAGAATAGCCTCTTCATGGAGACTATCTAACTTATTGTATATTCTGTCCCATGCAATATCTTTTGTCTTCTTTGAATTAAACGGTAAACAAAGACAGTTTTATCTTTTTCTTTTGACACATTACTAATTCTTTTAGGAAGAACAAGTTCTCGTATCTCAAAGTCATATGAACCAGAATGAACCTGGGGAGATTCCGTATACACAAAAACAGACTTGAATCCAATACCAAATTTACCTATTTTTGTATAATCGTCGCTTTTGGTGCCTTTGCTAATGCTGCAAATTCCCTCCAAATCTTTTTCATCAAAAGGAATACCATTATGAGAAACAATTAATCTGTCTTCCCGAAGATCAAACGTGATTTCTGTAGCCTTTGCATCATCAGCATTTTGAAGCATTTCATATACAAAGTGAGCTTCATCACTATAATTATCTACAATAATCTTTTTAACACCTTTGAAATTCTCATTTTCAACAAATGCTTTGTTAGAATCGTAGATTCTCTCTAATGTATCCATTCGAAACCCTCATCTGTTCTTGTATCTCATTATTACTCACTGGTATTTGTTTATCAGTTCTGCTGCGTCTTTAGAAAGATTATTGCTCTCTATGGTGGTCAGCAATTTCCCCGGGAAATGCTTGTTATACCATGCTTCTTTCTTTGCCCAGTGAGCCATATATGCTTCATCGTTCGGTCTACCCACATGTTCCCAGTAGTACTCTTCTCCCTTAAATTTTACAGTGAAATCAGGTAAGAACATTGTTCCATCCGGAGCATAAAGAGGCACTTCATACTTAAAAGGAATCTCCCTATCAACAAGCATGTTTGTGATTATTGCTTCAGACTTTGAACGCACGAAATACTCTGAAAGAGTAGCAACATTCTTCCCGTCTTCGTACCAATTGCTGCCAGCATAAAGTAACGCATCCGGTAAAGGACTAAACTTGTAAACCGACGAATTAATCTTACGAACCGCCGATTTTTCAGTGTGGCTCAATGATGTCAATGTGCCTACATCTTGTTGTAGAAATATAGTTACCTTTTTCTGTGCTCTCGTTATTGCAGTATAGAGCAGCTCCATTGTAAGCAAATGACTATCCTTGTGTGGAATAACTATATATACAAAATCAAACTCAGATCCCTGAGATTTATGAACGGTAATAGCATAAGCCAATTCAAGGTTATCTATTACCTTCTGCTCTTTGATCCATTTCCCATCAATATCCGTTCCAAGTTCTTTTCCGTAGTTATATAGGAAACCCTGCCTTGTCTTTCCCGAGAAAGCGACTTGTATTCTTTCAACATTTCCTTGCCAGATATACTTTGGTTGTTTTCCATCCTCAGCTTTTCTGTCAAAGCCATGTATTCTGCTTAACCCTATTTCGCCATTATAGATCTCTGCCTTTACGTTTTTGCCTTTGCTAAAATCATATGCATATGCTGGATCTGATTGGGGCCGGTTTCTATACTGTATTACCTTGTCAAAATAACCTATACCGTCAAGTTTCTTTTGACTCCACTTGTAATTAAATGTTTTTTGCATGAGAAGATTTAATGATCCAGTACCATAAAATTCACCTCGATAAGGAGAAATAACCTGTATGATCTCGGGATTACTATTCCCCTTTTCATCTCGTATCATCTCCTGCCAAAGCTTATCCGGTGTAACCTTCCCACTCGACATATCCATTTCTGTATACTTCTGCATGTCGCGCATCATCACGTTTGTCAGAACCTGTTCAAGTTCCTCCTGCTCATTCCAGAAATATACACCGAGATCTTTGTCAACATCTCCATTGCCGTTTTCAACAATATTCTCGAAGAGTTCTTCCTTTCTTACTTTTAACCTTGCTGTTTCCGCTTCGTCTTCTGTCTGCTGATTCTCCTGAATAAATATTTCAGCAAGGTCAAGTATTCCATGCCCCTTATCTTCGACCGTATTTACAAGCTGCCTGATATTATCCGTAAGTGTTCCAACATTGTCCGGATGTTCCAGTCTAAGCCAATCGATGGTATCAGCAAACACCTTTCCCCTTCCTATCGGCGGGAGCTGGTTGGGATCTCCGATCAATATCAACCTCTGTACGCTATTCCAATTGATTGACTTCAGAAGTGTCGCAAACAGATTAAGATCAATCATAGAGCATTCATCTATGATTATGGTGTTATAATCCTGTCCGGTAGATCCACCTGATCGTTTCAATGTAAAGTTTTCATTAATCCATCCATTTTTTGCCAGGTGAGAGTGTATTGTTTTTGATGGCTTTTCATTTTGTGTTTTGATCCTCTCAGCCGCCTTACCCGTCGGAGCCATCAATAAAAAGCTGGTACCCACGCCATGAACACGATCTATATTATCGAGGATAGACTTTATCACGGTTGTTTTTCCCGTTCCCGCAGCTCCCGAAAGGACACAAAGGGGCTTCGTAAAAATCTGCATACAAATACTTGCCTGATGATCCAATATTTCCTCATATTGATCAGGCGCTTTCTTCATAAGCGGAGAATCCTTCACTCTGAGTCTATCCTTGAATTTATCAGGAGTTATAGCCATTTTTAATGTGATATCCGGTCGGTCTGCGAGATTCTTTAGGATTTCTTCAACCGTTCTCTCATCCTCATAAACCTCTCTCAAATAGAGGAATAGTATTCCCTTTTCATCCTTCTTTCTCTCAAGTGCTTTATCAAGAATTTCTGGCTCCACCTCGAAGTTCTGCATTTTATAAACATGTCTTTTCCATTCCGGCAAACGATCTATTCTTGCATTTATTCTTTCCAGAATGGTTTCGGCTTTTCCAAATGAGTGAGCTGGAATCCTATTAAGTTCATCAACACAAAAGGCACGTAAACGCTCTGTAGATCCATTATCAAGAATCTCATCGATTCCATATTCAGGAGAAGGTATCACTCCATTATCAATCTTATAAAACGGAATCGTATCATCCAAATCAAATCCTACGTACTGTTCAAATATTATGTAAGGATTCTCCATCATCTCTTCAATAGATGCTGTGATAGAAACCTTTTCTCTGTCCTCATTAATAATGCAATTAACCTGATCCGCACTCAGGTCAAATCTCGAAAGTGTATCAAACAGAAAATTTGAAGTATCTGACCCTAGTAGCTGATATTCTCTCCGTATTTTTTTGAGGCTTGCCTTATTAAACTCTATACCCTTGACCTCATCGCTTTTGCCATCAAGAAAGTCTCTTACTGACTGCATATACTCTTTCATGTCCGTATCCGTAGTCAAGGCTGTATATGTCGATATCAAATCATGAAGTCCAAGGCTCTCTAAAACCGAAGGAAATCCGGGGTATGGTCCACGAGCTGTCCACAGTTCATTAAGAACGCTATTGAGCCACTCCTTTCGTTTTTTCCAATCCTCAGTATCGTCTCCGATTTCTAATAGAACATCTACAACCGCAATAAGCTGGTTTACAACCTCTATTGCATCGTCATTGTCAACTTCTCGACTTCCGTATTTGAATGGCGAACGATTCTGCGGCTTAAGTAGTATTCGTTCAATGATGTCTTCATCATCCAGATATTTCCAATATGGAATACAGAATCCTTCATCTGGATATGTTGATGTAACTGGTCTTTGCCATACGAAACCTCCGGCGTATTTTCTCTGTACATCCTCACTGGTGTTGTCATAATAGTATGTTGGTTCAATTCTCTTAACACGCGAGATACCGGCAATCACATAATTGTTTTCCTCGTTTTCGCAGAACGGATTGCTATATCCTGCATAATAAAATATCAGGGATTTCCCTGGCTCAAATTGAGCAAAGTACTTTTCAGATCCTTCTTTTCTTTTTGCGTAATCATATTTCTGCTTTGAATTACCGTGGATCTCGACATCTTCGTTATACATCTGCTCATAACACCAGGTACAGACAGTATATGGCGGAAATCTATCTTTATCGGATCAGCATCTGTTTTTTTCCAAAAGTCAGGAGTATCAACACGTACCTTTATCGGATCTTTACCAAATGCATTAACACTGAGACCGCATGCAACTGCACAAGGATTATCAGAACAAGGTTCCCCTGCATGCGCAGTTTCATACTCAACGTCACGGGTACCCGCTATCAAATCTCCCGGATATGAATGCTGTCCAATGCAATATGTGTTTTCACATGGCTTCTGACAGATGTGCCCATTCCAGCCTTCGTTATGCCATGCCAATCTTATACTCATATGCTTTGTCATATGGTTAGACCCTCCTCAACCTTTTTCTATTGAGATAATTCTTTTCCCACATGTAAAAAATTCATTTGTTCTTTTACCTTATCCCACACATATCTATTATTACAAAACTTATCTATCTTATAAATATAATTATCAACTAATTCAATCGCACAAGAAATATGCAACAATTCATCATTTAATACCTTTGCCACCTGAACGCTCCGAGAAGTTATCCTTCCTGATGAATTTATGTACAGTTTAGCTTTTAGGCTCTCCTGTAATTGTTCTACTACTGTTTCGTTTATTGCAAGTTTCAATCGGGTTGAACTCTGTAAAACTGGTCGTATCCTCGGTATTGATTCCAAGCAAAACTTTCTATGTTCATACATCAATGACTTCTCAATTTGCCTAAATGTTGCATAATCCGTTAATTCAAGCGCACTTATCTCACTTTGAATCATTCTGACTGATTCATCAAGTAGGTTTTCTGGGATTACTCGCTCGTTATCATTATTATAATCTTCTATGATTATCTTCATTTGCATTAATGCTTGATATAAATATAAACCCTGAAAAAATAAGTATTGTTCCGTATTCGTCTTTGTATTTAGATATTTCTGGATTTCACATAGAACCACTACTAACATACTTGCAAACACACCACCAAATAGCGTGAGAAAAAAACTATTAGATATCCACACCGTATTTAACTCTATATAATGCACCTCAGAGTTAACCGTAACCAAATAAGTCAAAACCAAAAATATGAATGATATAAGTCCACACCACTTAATAACCTTTATACTCTCTCTCATCTTTACTATTCTCCTATCATCTGAAAATGCCTCATAGCATCCTCGATAGACTTAACCTTTTCCTCCGGGCATCCTGGCTGCTTACTATCGGGAGATTTCGGCTTATTATAATTCTCTCGTTCTATGATCCCATGCTTCTGTTTCACCTGGGCGATGTTCAGATTCGTCACCCGATAACCATATTTTGCTTTTATCCAATCCCGTATGGCATTATAGGTCGCCCCCTTCTTGAATCCGTCTGTATCCATATCCTCCAGACTGAACTCAACTCGCAGTTTTTGAGACTTGACATCTCACTTGGAAAGCAAACAAACAGTCTCTACATTCGCCGTGCTTGGGAACATGTCGACAAGTCCCATACGAACCACTTTGTAGCCAGCTTCTTCAAGTGTAGGAATATCACGAGCCAAGCTTGATGGCTTGCAGGCGATATAGATCATCTTGTCTACACCATAAGAAATAATCTTCTTCAATGCCTTTGGCGCCACACCATCACGAGGCGGGTCGAGCACAATCATATCAGGCTTAGTTTCAAGCCCTTCCAATACCTTGAACACATCACCAGCGATGAAATCGCAATTTGTAAGTCCATTCAAAGCAGCATTCTCTTTAGCAGCTTCAACAGCTTCCTCGACGATTTCTACACCAGTTACATGCACGCATGAAGGCGAGAGAACCTGCGCGATAGTTCCTGTTCCCGAATACAAATCAAACACTTCTCCGAGTTTCTCACCATCAGAAAGTATGTAGTCACGAGCCTCGCTGTAGAGCACTTCTGCGCCCTTTGAGTTTGTCTGGAAGAACGAGAACGGAGTAACTTTAAACTTGAGCCCCAGCAGAGACTCATAGAAATAATTCTGCCCATAGAGGATGTCTGTTCCTTCATCGATAACCGCATCTGACTGGCTATCATTTCTAGTATGAAGAATGCCCACGATACGACCATCGGAGTATTTTTCCGTCAGGAGAGATACCCATTCATCGAGAAGTTCCTTCTCGAAATCAGCATCAATCTGAGTAGATGTAACCAAATCGACGAGATACTGTCCCTCCATCTGACCTTCTCTGACGAGGAGGTGTCTTAGATAACCAGTGTGAGCCATCTTGTGGAAGAAGTCGAGTTCCTTTTTACGGAAAAAATCTACCGTAGTCGAAAGGATGCCTCTAAAAGTCTCATCACAAATCTGACAATCAGTCACTTCCACAATATCGTAGAAAGAACCTCGCTTGTGCATACCGAGGCGAAGCGGACCGTCCTTTACTTCGTTTCCAAAGGAGAATTCCATCTTGTTTCTATATTCTCGTGAAAGTGGACTTGCCTTTATCCCTTCATAGACACTGTCAAACTTCTCTTCGCCCATGACCGGAACAAACATGCGACGAATCATCTGCTCTTTTAATTCTAACTGTTTATCGTAAGGCACAGTCTGCATGAAACATCCGCCACAGATACCAAAATGCGGGCAAACCTGGTCGGCATTCTCAAAAGAAGACGGCTCCAGTATACGCTGTAGCCGTCCTTTCATTCTGCCGCGACCTGCCTTTGCCACCCTAAGCTCAATCTTCTGGCCCGGGATGACATTCTTTACTTCAATAGTTTCGCCTTCAACTGAAACCAAACCAACATTTGGAAATTTAAGCTTCTCGACTACTCCTACTACAAGGTCACCTTTTTTCATTAATTTAAATCCTTTAAATCTTTACTCTTCTTCGAATAGCTCTTCATCAAAATCGCTATCATCTGGTCCAAAGACATCATCGATATCTTCTTCGAACTCGTCATCGAGTTCTGGAACCAAATAACGATACAAAGCATATGCTGCTGCACAAATTGCTGCTACTGCTATTACAAATCCGATAATCTTACCAATTGTTCCTTTTTTCATATTATAGCCCCTCTCATTAACCCAAGAGTTTCCTAATTAACTAGTTAAATTATAGCATATCCGGCTTTAAGTTGTATAACAATTATTAAAAGCACGTGTATTAATATTATATCTTTTCAAGCTTTGCAAATGAAGCAAACATCTTCTTTGGTCCAGCTGTATCAAAGAGAACTGTTACTTCATAATCACGTCCCTTGTCGAGGATGTCTGAAACAACACCTTCACCGAATTTTCTATGCTTGATGCGATCACCAACCACATAATCCGGAAGCTTCTTCTGTACGCTATTTCCGTAGCTTCCCGAAGCGAAAGCAGGCTTCTTTGCACCATAGATGGTACTTCCAGATGAGCCGAATGATGTACTTCCAGATGAGCTGTATGATGTGTTTCCGGCTGAACCATACGATGTAGACACTGAACGAAGAGGCTTCTTTGGAGAAAAAGAATCTTCTTTTTTTCCGGCAAAACCTAACTCATACATAGATGGGCTATGATCGTCGAGAAGCTTATTTGGAATCTCCTTAATAAAACGTGACGCTGATGAATACTGAATCTCACCGCGAAGCATACGCTTCTTGGCTGCTGTCATCACGAGGCGCTGTTTTGCACGAGTGATTCCAACATAGCACAGACGTCTCTCCTCTTCCATATCTTCGCTGTCATCGCCAGCCATCATAGACATGAAACCTGGGAACAGTCCATCTTCCATACCTGCCATATAAACGTTAGGGAACTCAAGTCCCTTTGCGCTGTGCAGAGTCATGAGAACTACATAATCCTTTGACTCTTCGAGATTGTCGATTTCTGCCACGAGGGCAACTTCCTCGAGAAAGCCTGTAAGTGTTGGTTCCTCTGCTGTCTCATCATAGGAAACACCCTTTGCATAAAGTTCTTCCAGGTTTTCGAGACGAGCTTTTGCCTCATCTGTATTTTCTAAACGGAGAGCCTCAGCATAACCGGAAAGTTCATATACATTTCTGATGAGAAGTGCGATTCTACGCTCTGTCTTTACATCATTTCTAAGCTTCTCAATTAGATCTGTAAACTTCTGGATCTTGTCTGCAGCCTTACCCAAAGTAGGAATTTCTCTAGCACGAAGCAAAGATTCGTAAAAAGTATATCCGTTCGCTCTGGCAAAGGTAGAAACCTTTTCGAGAGATGCTGCACCGATTCCACGTTTTGGAACATTTATTACTCGACGTACCGCAATCTCATCTGAGACATTTTCGATTACATGCAAGTAAGCGAGAATGTCTTTGATTTCCAAACGAGAATAGAAGTTTACGCCACCAATAATCTTGTAAGGGATATTCAGGTGCATAAGCTTCTCTTCTAAAATACGAGACTGAGCGTTCGTTCTGTAGAGGATTGCATCATCTTTGTACTCAAAACGACCGTCTCTAGCCTTTGCTGTGATATCCATAGCGATATAATCAGCCTCTTCATATGCTGATTCAAACTGACGGAAAGTAATCTTGTCTCCGTCTCCATTCTCTGTCCAAAGCTTCTTTGACTTACGGCCTACGTTGTTCTTAATAACCTCGTTTGCAGCATCCAGAATGATCTGTGTAGAACGATAATTCTGCTCGAGCTTGATAACCTTTGCACTTGGGAAGTGTTTCTCAAAGTTTAGAATATTATAGATATTTGCTCCTCTAAATTTGTAGATAGACTGATCATCATCACCTACTACGCATAGATTCTGTCTACGACCAGCAAGCAGTCTGATCAGCTCAAACTGAGCATTGTTTGTATCCTGGTACTCGTCGACCATCACATAGTGAAGTCTGTCCTGATACAGATTCAAAACTTCAGGAACATTCTTAAACAGTTCTACTGTCTTCATAATCAAATCGTCAAAGTCAAAAGCATTGTTCTGACGAAGGCGGGATTCATATTCCTGATAAACCTGTCCTACGAGATTTAACTTATAATCATTGGAAAAACGGCTTCTATACTCTAAAGATCCGATCAACTCATTCTTTGCACTTGAGATTTCATTTAAAAACATCTTCTCTTTAAACTGCTTTGAGTCAATCTGCATATCCTTTAAGATATGCTTCATCAGAGTCTTTGAATCATCTGAATCATAGATGGTAAAGTTGTTTCCATAACCTATTTTTTCCGCGAAGCGGCGAAGTATCTTCACACAAGCGGAATGGAAGGTGGAAACCCAAACGCCACCATTTGAAGTTCCAACTAATTTATCGATTCGCTCTCTCATTTCCTTTGCGGCTTTGTTCGTGAAGGTAATCGCCATAATATTGTATGGCTCAACCCCAAGCTCTTCGATGAGATAAGCTGTTCTATATGTCAACACTCTCGTCTTTCCTGAACCCGCTCCGGCGAGGATCAGAAGGGGACCTTCTGTAGTAGTGACACCTAATAACTGTTCTTTATTTAAACCTTCTAACTGCAATATAACTCTCCATAACTTATAGAATCTTTAAATCACGTTCGATTGCATAGCGCAATACTTCCTGTGGCCATTCTGAAACCTGTACTTCTCCGATGTGAGCTTTTCTCAGGAAAAACATACAGATTCTGGACTGACCGATACCACCACCTACTGTGTATGGTACTAAGCCTTCTAAGATAGCTCTCTGGAAAGGAAGAGACGCTCTAGTCTCACAATGTGATTCACGAAGTTGCTTAAGAAGTGCATCTTCGTCTACACGAATTCCCATTGAACTAAGCTCGAGTGCTGTATCGATGATAGGATCATAAACAAGGATATCTCCATTTAAGCTCCAGTCATCATAATCAGGTGCACGATTATCGTGAGGCTCACCATTTGTAAGAGTTCCGCCAATCTGTTCGATACAAACCGCACCTTTTAGTTTTGTAATTTCATACTCTCTCTGCTTGGGAGTAAGTTCAGGATATTTGTCCAACAGTTCCTGAGAAGTGATGAAGAATATCTTCTCAGGAAGGATACATTTAATGTAGCTATAGAGGTTTGACATATGAAGTTCAGTCAGGCGAATAGCTTCATATACCTTCTTCACTGTATCTTCAAAATACTCTATAGTTCTATCATCTTTAGTGATGATCTTCTCCCAGTCCCACTGATCCACATAGATAGAATGGATATTGTCGATTTCTTCATCTCGACGGATGGCATTCATATCAGTGTAGAGGCCTTCGTAGAGATGAAAGCCGTATTTTTTCAGAGCATATCTCTTCCACTTCGCGAGAGAATGTACGATTTCGAGATTCTTCCCATCATGGCCGATATCAAAAGAAACAGGTCTCTCGACGCCGTTTAGATTATCGTTCATACCGGAATTCGGATCTACAAACAAAGGTGCTGTTACTCGATGTAAATTCAATTCAGTAGCGAGGATCTGCTGAAAGAAATCTTTGATAGATTTGATAGCAATCTGAGTTTCACGCAAATCCAGTACTGATTTGTAGCCATCAGGAATTTCGATTCGTGCCATAATAGTAATCTCCTTCTAATAATATAGATAGCCTGACGGGGCAACCCTGTCAGGCTAAATATTTATGTAAAAAATATGTTTTTAAACTTTAGAGTTCGCAGTTTCCTACAGTTCTAGGGAATGGAAGTACGTCTCTGATGTTTGACATACCTGTCAGGTACATTACACATCTCTCAAATCCAAGTCCGAAGCCTGCGTGACGTGATGAACCATATTTACGAAGATCCATGTAGAATCCGTACTGTTCTTCTGTCATACCGAGTTCTTCGATACGAGACTTCAGAAGTTCGTAATCATCCTCTCTCTGGCTACCGCCGATGATTTCACCGATACCTGGTACGAGACAATCCATAGCTGCTACTGTCTTTCCATCTGGGTTCAGCTTCATGTAGAATGCTTTGATTTCCTTTGGATAGTCAGTTACGAATACAGGCTTCTTAAAGATTTCCTCTGTAAGGAATCTCTCGTGCTCTGTCTGAAGATCAACACCCCAAGAAACTTTGTAATCAAATTTATCATTGTGCTTCTCAAGTTCTTTAATAGCATCTGTGTATGTGATACGACCGAAGTCTGCAGAAGCTACACTCTTAAGTCTTTCGATAAGTCCCTTGTCTACAAATGAGTTGAAGAATTCCATCTCTTCTGGAGCATTCTCTAATACGTAGTTGATTACATACTTAAGCATGTCCTCAGCAAGTTCCATATCGTCCTCGAGATCTGCAAATGAAATCTCAGGTTCGATCATCCAGAACTCAGCTGCATGACGAGTTGTGTTTGAGTTCTCAGCTCTGAATGTAGGTCCAAAAGTATAGATATTTTTAAATGCCTGAGCGAATGTTTCGCCATTAAGCTGACCTGAAACTGTAAGGCTTGTATTTTTTCCAAAGAAATCCTTTGAATAATCGATCTGTCCATCCTCAGTCTTTGGAACATCGTTCATGTCCATGGTTGTTACTGTGAACATCTCACCAGCACCCTCAGCATCTGATGATGTGATAAGTGGTGTATGAACATATACGAAATCTCTCTCCTGGAAGAATTTATGAATAGCATAAGCTATAAGAGAACGAACTCTGAATACTGCCTGGAAAGTATTAGTTCTGGCACGAAGGTGTGGCATAGTACGGAGGAATTCCATAGTATGTCTCTTCTTCTGAAGCGGATAATCTGGAGTAGATTCACCCTCTACTGTTACGCTCTTTGCCTGAATCTCAAATGGCTGCTTTGCATCAGGTGTCATAACGAGTGTACCCTCGCAGATGATTGCTGCACCTACATTAAGCTTTGAGATTTCCTTGAAGTTCTCCATTTCATCATGGATTACAATCTGCAATGTCTTGAAAAAAGTTCCATCAGAAACCACGATGAAACCGAAATTCTTTGAAGCACGAATAGAACGAACCCATCCGCCTACTTTTATCTCTTTATCTTTATATTTCTCTGTCTCTTTATAGAGATCTCTAACTCTTACTAAATCCATTAAAATCTCCCTCCAAAAATTTATCTTTAATAGTTTATATCACACCACCCCTTAATTCAAGAAGAAAGGCTCGTCTTTTTCAAATTTCTCATATTGAGATTTTGATTTCTAATTTATATAATATTAAAGTTGCGACATAAACTAAGGAGGTAACTATGAATAAAAAAGATATTCTCGAAATAAAGAGACGTTTTACTAAGGAAGGAGCCACTTTTTCCAAGCTCGCTGGATGTTATGTAAACAGCAACAAAGAGAAAATTCTCACTTTCCGTGATACGTTTTTAAATATAACAGACGATGAACTTTTCAAGTATTTGGAAATTGCAAAGAAATCCATGTCTGGAAAGCTTATGAATAACCTGCTCGACCTCGAGTTTGCTGCAGATGCCGAAGAAGAAGGCGGCTCACAGAGTCTCCTGCTTCGCCTTCGCGACTGCAGACTTGAAGACGACGAGCTTCTCGATGAGTTCTATGAAAAAGTAATCTCTTCATACGACAAAATCGACAACTATCTCATCCTGCTCTTCCACGATGCATATGACGTTCCTATGAAGACTTCTGACAATCTCGCTCTCGATGATTCTGAAGAAGTATACGAATACATCATCTGCGCTATCTGCCCTGTCGACCTTTCTAAGCAGGTTCTCGGTTATGATCAGGACGATAACAAATTCGAAGCACTCGAGCGTGACTGGGTAGTTGGAACTTGTGAGTCAGCGTTTACTTTCCCAGCTTTTTCCGAAAGAAGTACTGATTTACATCATGCGCTCGTCTACACAAAGGATGTTAAGAATCCACACACAGAGCTCTGGAACGATGTTTTGAATCTTAAGAGCGAATACACTTCTTTCCAGAAGCGTTCTGCTTTCACAAACCTCGTGACTGAGACACTCGGTGCCGACGAAGAAGAAAATATGGACACTATGCTCGAAGTTCAGAAGAACCTCTCAGACTTTATCACTCTAGAAACTGAGCGCCGCGGCGAGGAAGAACCTCTCGTTATGAACAAAGACGATGTAGCTACAGTTCTCGAAGACGCTGGTTTCGCTGAAGAGCAGGCCACTCTCATCTCCGACCGTTTCGAAGATTTCTTTGAAGAGAAGCTTCCACTCGCTGACGAACTCGTCGACGACAAGCTCATGAAGAACGGTGAGCTCAAACTCGAGAAGAAAGAGCTCCAGCGCAAAGTTGTAGAAATGACTCGCGAGATGGAAGAAGCAGGACTCAAAACTCCTGATACAGATCTTCCACCTATCCTCGTTCGTATCCCTGAGGAAAAACAGGCCAGAATCAACACCACATTCATCGACGGTGAGCGCGTTCTCGTAATTCCAATTGATGACATCGATACAGCAGTTATCAACGGAAAAAAGATTGAAATCGACTAAATAATGCCTTTAGAAATTTAATTAAATATAAAAGAAGCGCTTGTTCCAGGCAAACCTAGAACAAGCGCTTTATTTTTTTACTTAAAAGTGTACTGCACTTTGATATAACTCTTTGTCTCTACGTAACCAGAAAGGACTACTGTCTTCGACTTTCCATTCTCGTCATCGTAACGAAGCTTGATGCGACATTCACCCGCATCCGTCTTCGGATAATCATATTTCTCCTTGAAAGTTTCGTGAGCTTTCAAGTCAGAAAGTTTATGTTCCTGTGTGATATTCGTCTCAAATATTAAGGTGATATTCGAAACCGCTTTATCACTGTCATTTACAAGCTTCAACGAAACCGGCTTGCCCTTATCGAAATTATAAGCAAATACCAAAAACAAAATAATAACTCCAGCAAACGCTGTGATTATTAGATTTTTCTTCATATTTCCCCCTCGAGAGAGCATCATTTGTTCTTGAAACTATCACGCGCATGTTCGATAAACACACGAATCATTTCTTCTCTCATAGTTTCTATCGGAGCTTCCTCGTCCGGATGCTCCTCTTTGAACTTTTTAATCTGCTCGCGTCTCTTTGCCTCTTCTCTTTCAACAGCAACCGATACCTTATGAGTTAAGTATAAAACTAATACTATGATAATAACAAGTGCAATCGGAGAAGATCCATCACCAGTTCCGATATGTAAGGCAAAACTATTAAACATAAACCCTCTTTTTTACATCAACTAAATCACATACTGGTCAGCGCCTTCGGCCTGCCATTCCAACAAATCCTGCAAAGTGATATTGTTCACTACATCTTTAACAGCATCGTCAATCTTCTTCCAAATACGAACTGTTACGCACTGACCGACAGCATCACAAGACATTCCATCATCACGAAGGCAGTCCACTGTCGCAATCTTTCCTTCGGTAGCTTCCAAAATATCTCCAACCGTGTAATCTTTTGGCTCACGCGTAAGCAAATATCCACCCTGCGCACCGCGTACAGATCTCACCATTCCAGCCTTGCTAAGTGTAGAGATAATCTGTTCGAGATATTTTTCCGAAATATCCTGACGCTTTGCGATATCCTTTAAGCTAACTGGAGTGCCATCATTATATGTAGCCAAATCCAGCATAAGTTTTGTTGCATATCTACCTTTAGTTGATATTTTCATTTATTTCTCCCTATATCAAATAGATTTAAGAAAAAAGTGCTGTAGACAAATATCTATCTCCTGAATCTGGAAGCAGAACTACGATATTCTTTCCTTCATATTCTGGTCTATTTGAAAGAATAGTTGCGGCTTTCAGTGCGGCACCAGAAGAGATTCCTACGAGAGCACCTTCTGTCTTGCCAAAGCGTCTGCCTTCCTCAAAAGCATCTTCATTCTCAATAGTGATAATTTCATCGTATACTTCGGTATCGAGAACTTTTGGTACAAAGCCAGCACCGATACCCTGAATCTTGTGCGGACCGGCAACACCCTTTGATAAAACTGGGCTACTTGCAGGTTCAACAGCAACAATCTTAACATCACTCTTCTGTTCTTTCAAGTATTTACCAACACCAGTAATAGTTCCGCCAGTTCCGACACCAGCTACGAATACATCTACTTTTCCGTCCATCTGCTCCCAGATTTCTGGACCAGTTGTCTTATAGTGTGCTCTGGAATTCGCCGGGTTATCAAACTGTCCGAGGATTACTGCACCTTCGATTTCATCGCGAAGTTCCTCAGCTTTCTGGATTGCACCAGTCATACCCTTTGCGCCCTCTGTCAAAACAAGCTCTGCACCATACGCCTTCATGAGATTTCTTCTCTCAACAGACATAGTGTCTGGAAGTGTGATAATTACATTATAACCTAAAGCGCAAGCAGCTGAAGCGATTCCGATACCAGTATTTCCAGAAGTCGGCTCGATAAGAGTAGCCCCCGGCTTCAGGATTCCCTTCTCTTCAGCATCTTTAATCATTTCAAAACCTACTCTGTCCTTAACAGAACCTGCTGGATTCAAATACTCAAGCTTCGCAAAAATATTACCTTTAGCCCCAGCTGATTCCTTGTATCTATCCGCCTTTAGAATAGGTGTGTTTCCTATCAACTCAGAAACTGCATTTACAACCTGTCTCATAGTCTTTCCTCCTATGTCAAATCAAAGGAGTTCTCCAGCCCCTAAGAAAGAGAACTCTATCAAAAAATGTTGAGTAAAATATTTCCCTATGATTCGAATTATAATCAGGTATTTCCTAGTTGTCAAGTAGGAATATAGGGAATTAAATTTTTCCCGTGTTTTTTTTATTTTCCGTAGGTCATAGTTTCACAACTTTTTCAAATCATGTGAAACAAGAAATCGTTGAGCTTTCACATGATTTCTAAGCCCCCGCGCTCCCCATAAGGCAACTTAGCTTAATCAAGTGCGGCTGCGCCGCAAGGGTATCCTATTATGTTTGCTTGATAACAACTTTTCATCAAAAAGCAGCCTGAGAGCGAAGCGAACACTTGCTTAACGCCTAAAGCATAAAGCAAGTCAAATAAATTGGTGTGAATCTCTGCTTTTTCCTTGATTTCACACCAGCCTCGATTTTGACCACTAGTGTGAAACTACTCCTTTTGTTAATCTCACACCACCAAAGAACTCGAAGTAATGGTGTGAATCATGCTAATCCTCAATTTCACAACACACCTCAAAGAAACCACTGGTGTGAGATTAACTATTTCCTACTTTTCACACCAAATAAAATCTTGAAATAATAGTGTAAATCTTGAACTTTTCCTAATTTCACACCACACCTCATTTTAACCACTAGTGTGAAACTGCACCTTTCGATAATCTCACACCCCCAAAAAGCCAAATGTGATGGTGTGATTCCAAGCATTTCCTCAATTTCACACCAGCCTCCCGAAAACACACTGGTGTGAGATGCACTATTTCTTGCTTTTCACACCACAAAAAATCATGTGACCTTACTCCAAATCGCCATCTCACATGAACCCATAATCCCAAAAGCAAGTGCGGCTATCGCCGCAGGGTTATCCTATTATGTTTGCTTAATCACACCTTTTCATCAAAAAGCGGGCTGTCAAGGATGGCAAAGCCACCGAAGGCTAACGTCCTTGACAGGCTGCTTTATTTGATGAATATAATCAGCCAAGCAAACATATATCAATATCCTGCGCTCTCGCACCAATCCCACTCTGTGAGCGAAGCGAACACTTGCTTATCCCAATAGTTTGTAGTAAAACAAAATCAGAATCAATAACACCGAAAAAAACACATACAAAGGAGTTTTTTATGAAATCTCGTTTTACAATTCATCACAAATTACAGTTTTTTATCGGCGATCTAACCGCTTTAGCATCACTTGTTTTTGCAATAGTATTTATGTTAACTACTAACGATCAAATCCCAGTGCATTATGATCTCGCTTGGAATCCAACTAGATACGGCAATCCCGGAGTCCTTCTGATCATACCTCTTACCATGCTGCCTACAAATCTAATCATCCATGCAATAGCTTACTTCCTACCTCCAGAGCGCTGGAATCTTCCATCACAGCCAAAAGAAGGATGCGAAGAAAAGCTCTATCAAATAATAGCTTACATGCTCTCACTTATAGTATTCGAATCCGGCATCTACAGTCTGCTTTTCACAGTTGCTGCCGCTTACGACATAAGAGTATTACTGCGCTTCATCACAATTGCCTATATTGTTATAATCCTTGCGACATGCATTATTGATACTGTCGTATACGTAAAGAAAAACAAAACACAAGGCCCTACTTTTGAAGTTTAAAAGCAAGTGCGGCTACGCCGCAAAGGTAACCTAATATGTTTGCTTGATAACACCTTTTCATCAAAAAGGCAGCCAAGCAAACATATATCACATTTTGTGTGCATGCACACTATTCCAATCTTTCATACATTTTATAGGGAATCTCTTTATACCAAGCTCTTTCACAATACTAAATTGCTCAAATCAAACATTTAAGCTCCTCTTTGTATTGGGAAGCCTTCTATATCAAGCTCTTTCCCTATACCAAACCACCTAATTCAAGCAAGTCAGCTCCGCAGTGTATAGGGAAATCCTCTATATCAAGCTTTTCCCTATACCAAATTGCTGAAATCAAGCTTGTTAGTTCCGCAGTGTATAGGGAATCCCTCTATATCAAACTCTTTCCATATACCAAACTGCCTAAATTAAGCAAGTTTGCTCCGCAATGTATAGGGAAATCCTCCATATCAAGCTATTTCCCTATACCAAATCACAAATTTCAAGCAGGTCAACTCCGCAGTGTATAGGGAAATCCTCTATATCAAGCTCTTTCCCTATACCAAAGTAACAAATTCTAGCAAGTCAGCTCCGCAATGTATAGGGAATTCCTCTATATCAAGCTTTTCCCTATACCGGGCTTTCCTGGAAGCAAGTGCGGCTGCGCCGCAAAGGTCTCTTTCTATGCTTCCCACCAAAAACAACAAAAACACACTTTCCGCCCAAAGTAACAAAAAACACAGAGTTTTAGGACAAAGCAGGTCATCCTACCGCCTAAATCTCTGTGTTTTTCAGTTTAAAATATCAAAAGTGCAAACAATACACCATAAACTAGTCGCGCTAACGCCTAAACATCTTTACATCTGATGTCTAACAACCTTGTATTCGTTTCCATCTCTGAAATAAGGACAAGACTTGTAATTTCCAGTAACCAGGCTGACATAATCATCTTCATCCAGGTCTAGATCACATACATAGTCTTCTTCATCTTCATCGAAAGCATAATATGTACAATACTCGCAAGAACCTTCGGTCATGCCAACCTCCATAAAATCCAAAAACAATTATTCAAAATCATTTATCAAACATCAAACGAACATTCCCAGCAATCCGTACCACAGAATAGAACAAATAATAGTTGCCATCGCGATACCGATAAGCTCAGCTTTGATAGCTTTCTTGAAATCCATCTCCAGAAGAGCTGCTATTAATGAACCCATCCAAGCACCAGTTCCAGGAATAGGAATTCCAACAAACAAAGTCAAACCTAAGAATTCCGCATTCGACACTGAATCGCTCTTTCTCATAGCTCGATTCTCAAGTTTCTCTACCAAACCTCTGAAAATCTTAAAGTTCTTCATCCATGAAAAAATCTTCTTTATAAAAAGCAGAATAAATGGAATCGGAATCAGATTACCTACGATACAAAGTGGTATCGCCTGAAGCAATGGTACTTCTAACAACTTTGCAGCGAGAAGTCCGCCTCGAAGTTCCAATATAGGAACCATTGAAATAATAAAAACAACTACCTGTGCAGACAGATACTGACCTAGCGTATCTGAAAAAGCCTGTACCAATGAATCCATAAATTCTCCTAATTAATCTTCGTCTTTGCTAGCTGTAGGTGGATTCCAATCTACACCTGTAGCAGCAAGCTGAGCCTTCAAGTTAGCTTCTGCATCATTAAGAATCTGTATATTTGGAACCATAGAAATAGCTTCCGGTGTAAGTCTGAAATACTTCTTTCTCAAAGCTTCAATCGTTCCCTGAGAAGCAGGTGTTACTTCACCGATTGTATTCAATTCATCAGAGAATGCCTGTGCATCTCTTACATTTGGCTCGTTATCCTCTGTTCCAGGCAAGTCATAAACCAAAACAGGATAACCTGCTGAAACTATATTGTAAAGCTGACCAGCCACATTAAGAGGAAGATTTACACAACCATGTGATCCTCTAATCTTGTAGTAAGTTCCACCGAAAGATGGCTGCCATACAGCATCATGCAAACCTTCTCCACCATTAAATGGCATCCAGAAAGCAACTTTTGAATTCCATGTAGGTCCCTTAAGAGTAGCATTCTTTGCCTTGTAAGCTACAAAGTACGCACCAACATGAGTTTCGTCACCTTTATTGATGTTTCCTGTTACAACCTTGGACTGTAGCACTACTGCTCCGTCCTTATGAACTACAAAATACTGACCTGTGCGGTTTACTTCGATATAGCTGTTTCCATAATCGTTCTCACCACGTGAAGCAGCTGTTCTAGCATACTCGAAATCACGCTTTACATCTTTACCCGCATCCAAATCAGACTTGATCTTTGCAGCTTCTTTCTCTTTATCAATCTTCCAACCATAGCTACCACCAGGAACAGTAACTGTCGCACCAGTGTAAGTAACTAGAGTCTTTGGCTTTCCGGCTGTGTCATACTTCGCAGCCATTTCTTTGACAAATGCAGCGATAGCTTCATCATTATAAGTAATATCGCCCTTTTCATCATTTTTGAAGAACGAAGCAAGTGTCTCCTTTGAAACCTTCTCGTTCTGTCCACCAACTGTGTATGTATAATCGAGGTCTATCTTATCGTTTAGTTTCTCACAAGTCTGCTTTAATTCATCGTCATCACTAGTGAGTTTTGGCTGAACGTAACATTTGTCCTTCTTCAAATCTACCTTCGAATCGAGAGTCATAACAGCTGTCTTTGATACCTTTGAAAGTGTATCTTTGTCAACTTCTGTACCATAGACTTCTTTCTTTATTACAAACTTTTCCCCTTCGGAAAAAGTAACCCTCGCATCCTCAGTCTGCGTTGCATTGTCGTCTACAACATCTTTAAGATTAGAAAGAATTCCGTCAAACTTCTCTTCATTAAAATCTACGACAATCTTGCTCTTATAATTTCTAGGAGCAAACAGTGCGCCAACCCAGGCAAACTCGTTCTGCTGAGAAAGTGCTTTTTCAAACTCAGCTTTGCTGCTGGCAACTTCCATGTCGAAGTCGGCAGGTTTGAATTTCTCGATGCCGTTTTTTTCCACGAATGAAATGCTGTAATTATCAGCTTTCTTCTCAATTCGTTTCATAACTACATCTACTGTCGAACCAGAACTGTTTACACCATTTAAAGTGCTTCTAAAGAAGAAGTGATTCTTGAAGTAGAATACAAAACCTATATAAACAACCAGTAATACCGCTAATACTATCGCAGCGATTATCCCTACCTTCTTTACGTCGATTTTCTGTACTGCACCTTCCTGTGCAACAGTACCTTCTTTTGTTTCTTCTAAATTAGACATAAACAACCTCTTATTAATTATAATTAAGCCTAAACAGCCTTTTATATTATATGATATAAAAAACCAATGTCAATTTTTTGTTGTCACTTTTTAATTCAATGTTTATAATTATATCGTTATGAAAAAATTACTAAATATACCAAAATTTATATTAAAAAACGGCAGGCGTTTTCTATTACTGCTCTATATGCCTATATATATGTTTTGTTTCACGACACTGGAACGTGCAAACGACAGAGATTTCATCCTGATTTCAAGTAAGTTTGATGACATGATACCTTTCTGCGAATTCTTCATCATCCCTTACTTCCTCTGGTTCGTGTATATGGCATATGGTATAACCTACATCATCTTCAGGGAAAAAGGTATGGAATTCTATCTCCTGGCCAGCACACTATCCTTTGGAATGACGCTGTTTATCATCATTTCATTCTTCTGGCCTAACCATATCGCAATACGCCCGACAGATTTCCCACGCGAGAATGTATTTACCGACATGGTGCGTTATCTATACACTATCGACACGCCGACAAACGTGTTCCCTAGCATACACGTGTTCAACTCGATCGAAGTACACCTCGCACTTTGCAGAACTGATCACTACCGTAGACACAAATCTCTGATCTACATCTCAGCTCTGTTCACTACATTGATCGTGTTATCAACGATGTTCCTGAAACAGCACACAGTTATCGACGTAATCGCCGGTATCGTACTGGTAATAGTCCTCTACCCATTTGTATATGGAAGATGGGACAAATACGTTCGAAGATTCTGGAACTTCTTCGATCCAAAATACGCAGAATAAAAATAACCATGAGATTCCTCTTTCGGAATTTCATGGTTATTTCTTTATCTTAATACTTTTCTGACGGCATCCACATCCATCGAAGTACCAGTTATTAGTTCATGTGCCTTTGCCCCCTGATAGAGAAGCATCTCCAAACCATTCATCGCTTCGACTCCAGCCGCTTTTGCATCTTTCATAAGTTTCGTCTCACGTGGTTCATAGATACAATCATAGACTAGCTCTGCATTCTGAATAAGCTTAGGCTCATAAAGCCAGCTCTCATCCTCATGCTCTCCCATTCCGAGATTCGTAGCATTTACTATGATATCGCTATCTTTGATTTCAGTTTCAAACCGCTCTCTATCTTCCAGTGAAAAAATTTCCGCCCGAGAACCAGCAGTCTGCCTCAGAACATCAACTATCCTAAGTCCTTCATCATAGCGTCTGCCTGGACGATTAAAGACTACCACACGAGCCCCCGCTTTTGCTGAAGCTATGAGTATCGCTCTTCCGGCACCACCACAGCCTACGAGGAAGATTTTTTTCCCGGAAAGAGAGATGCCACGAGCTAATAGCGAATCCACGAAGCCTGCTCCATCTGTCGAATAACCATAGAGCCTGCCATCACGATTTACAACCGTATTAACCGAGTCTGCGAGGAGGGCGCCCTCCTCCACTTCGTCGAGATATGGAATTATCGTCTTCTTAAAAGGCATGGACACATTCGCTCCCGCGATGCCCAGTCGCCTCATCGACTGCACAGCCTCTTTGATAGCATCTTCATCTTCTCCGATATCAAAGGCGAGATATCGGTAGTTTAAGCCCAGCGATTCGTATGAAGTATTATGCATGAGCGGCGACATAGAATGCTTCGCTGGATGCGCAAAAAAAGCTACCAGCTTCGTCTTTCCATTTATCATGTTAGGCCTCGATTTCTTCTAATTCCTTTAACCAGATATTTGCATAGGCATCTGCAGGCATTCTCCAGTCTCCACGAGGAGAAAGTGATACTGTTCCGACCTTTGGTCCATCTGGCAGGCAGTTTCTCTTAAACTGCTGTGAGAAGAATCTACGATAGAAATTCTTCAGCCATTTGAGAATAGTCTCATCCGTGTATGCGCCCTTAAATGCGTGTTTAGCAAGTTTGTAAACCTTTTTTGGGGCGAAACCCATACGAACTACATAGTAGAGGAAGAAATCGTGAAGCTCATAAGGTCCTACGATATCTTCTGTCTTCTGTGCGATTTCTCCGTTCTCATCTGCCGGAACGAGTTCCGGGCTTACAGGTGTATCGAGAATATCGTAAAGTACATCTGCATATTCTCCCTCAGACTCATCAGCTACGAACTTTACGAGGTAACGAACGAGAGTCTTTGGAACTGAGGCGTTTACACCGTACATAGACATATGATCACCATTGTATGTAGCCCAGCCGAGAGCCAGCTCTGAAAGGTCACCTGTACCGATTACGATTCCGCCAACCTTGTTTGCGTAATCCATGAGAATCTGTGTACGCTCACGCGCCTGACCATTCTCATAAGTGACATCGTGAACATTGATATCCTGTCCGATATCCTTAAAATGCACTGTAACTGCATAACGAATAGGAATTTCTAAAAGTGTAGCTCCGATTTCTGAAACGAGCTTCACTGCATTGTTGTATGTTCTATCTGTGGTTCCGAAACCTGGCATTGTGATAGCTTTGATCCCACTTTTTTCGAGACCGAGCATCTCATATGCTCTCTTTACAACGAGAAGAGCAAGTGTAGAATCGAGTCCGCCTGAGATTCCGATTACCACATTTGATGCGTGGATGAAACGAAGTCTGGCAGCGAGGCCTCTCGCCTGAATATCAAAGATTTCCTTACAGCGCTCTGCACGTGAAGCATCAGTCGCAGGAACGAATGGAGTTCTGCGAATTTCATATGATAGCTCTACCTCTTCCTGCTCGAGAGTGAATTCGCTTTCGACAAAGCCCTCATCTTTATAAGTCTCAAAAGTTGTGCTGCCCCTTCTATATGAAAGCAAAGCATCTACATCCACTTCAGTCGCCATCAGCGCATTGTCGCGAAGATGTTCTTCACGAAGAATTCGACCATTTGATGCGATGATATTGTGGCCAGAGAATACTAAATCGGAAGTAGACTCGCCAGCACCAGATGAAGCGTAGAGATAAGCGGCATAAAGTCGGGCGGACTGTCCGCTAACCAAATCTCTCCTATATGCAGACTTACCAGCCACTTCATTTGAAGCAGATAAGTTTAATATCATATTTGCACCAGCCATCGCCTGACGGATTGATGGTGGCATAGCAACCCAGAGGTCCTCACAGATTTCTACACCGATTACAAGTCCCTTTACACTATCCGTGTAAAAAAGCTGTCCAGCTCCGATTACAGTCTTCTGTCCCGCGATATCAATTGCGTCCATCTCAAAGAATCCTGGAGTGAACTGTCTCCTCTCATAGAATTCATGATCGTTTGGTAGATACATCTTTGGAACGATTCCGAGGATTTCTCCACGAGAAACCACTGCGGCACAGTTGTAAAGCTTGCCTCTGTACATTACAGGCAAACCGACTGCAAAGAGTCCATCGATATCTTTACTAGTTTCTACGATACGCTCAAGTGATTCTTCACTTTCTCTCAGCAAGGTATCCTGGAAAAAGAGATCACCACAAGTGTATCCAGTTATAGACAACTCAGGGAATACGACTACTTTTACGTGTTTCTCTGCTGCTTCTTTCATTAGACTTATGATAGAGTCTGTGTTTGCTCTAGTATCAGCTAATTTAGTTTCCAGTCCTGCACATGCTACTCGCACAAATCCATTTTTCATTTCTTTTCTCCGTGTTATCTTGCTATATTTTTTTTAAACTAATATAATTTTCGTATGATACCAAAATTTGAACACCATATCACAAAAAGCCTGAGAGCTTATTACAAAAAAAGAATGATTTATCCAGTAGCCTACCTCTGTATCCTACTGTTTTTGTCGTTCCTTCTTCCGATAGGTTCTCTGCTGTTTCCTAAACAATACAAAGAAAATTCACGCGCTCTCGATTGCAACGCAAATTTCTATGCAAAGGGCAAATTCGAAAACTTATACTTTACAGGTTACACCCGTAAATACATGGGTCAAATAGACGGTTATTATTACTATACGCTGAACGACAACAAATGTCTAATCGTTCTGTTAAAACCCAATTCATGTGAGATGGGAATTTCTCATATTGAATCGATTCACACCAGCGGAAAAATCCTAAAGCAGTCTTCCACTCTGGACACTCTTTTTACAAATCTGTCACGCGATTTAAGCTGGAGCGAAGACGGTGTGCGCGAAACTTTCTATCCATATATATTCAGCGAACCCGACGCAAATGACTACTCAGCCATCCTCGCCCGCGTATTTCTGATACTATCTACGATAGCGAGTCTCGGTCTGATCATCTACTGTTTGATTTGTATCGCTTTTCCATTTCTCGCTTTTCCGATTCGACGTCTGTTCATCTTCGGAAATCCTCGCGAGATTCTCGAACGCGCCGAGGAAGAGCTTTCTACTCTACCTCAGCTCGCTACTGATGATATGTTCATCACACAGCATTACTTCATCGAGACATCAAATTTCGGAATCGCGATCGTACCTATCGACAAGATTAAATGGATATACAAATATTCAACGATGCATAGATTTCTCGGCAAACACTTAAAAATTTCTTACACGCTATACATCACGGCCGACAAATCCATCAACATCAAATGTCCTAAGAATACTCGAACCGACATCGACGGTATCATCGATTACCTATCCGAAGCCAACCACGATATTCTGGTCGGCTTCAGCGAGCAAAACCGCCAGATTGTCGAAGGCGCAGAGGACATCCCGGACTTCCTCATCGCACTCAGAAAGTTCCTGCTTACAAAGGTTTAAACCTTTTAAAATGATCTATAAAAAAAATAGCCGACGTTGTAACTCCTCTGTTACTTCATCGGCTATTTTTATTAACATCCTTTTTTACCATTCTTATGATCTTCGATGGAGCAAGCGTCTGCCACACCATATTCGATCAAACCACAATCCGCCGGGTCTAAAGAAACTCTTCCATCTTCAAATACGAATGCCGGAATTCCGATATCTCCAATTTCCTTACTGTGATCGAATGCAGGATTGCTATCACGCAATCTCATAAATGCGCTCATGTTTCGTACATGCTCTCCGATATTGATATACTCAAATTCGTTCTCTCTTCCCTTTACCTGCTCATGAATATAATCACAATATGGGCAAGTTGGGAGACCATAGATTTTTACCATAGTTTACCTTCTTTCTCTAATTACTATACCCGGAGTGTTAATAATTTGTAGTTTTGCTTATATTAGCGCCGATCAGCGGTTTGAAACATTGTTTTTGTTTCTAGAAACGAAACAAAAACGATGTTTCACCGGCTCGGCGCTATTTCTATGCAATTAATTCAAAATTAAACGCTCGCAAGCTCGCTACTGGAATTGCGAGAACCTTAGTTTAATGGCTTTATAGGTGATTTCCAAATTTTTATGCATTTCACTATATTAAAGTACCTAAATCAAGCTAGTTAGCTCCGCAGTGTATTGGGAATTCCTCTATATCAAGCTATTTCACTATACCAAAGTACAAATGTCAAGCTTGTTAGCTCCGCGATGTATAGGGAATTCCTCTATATCAAGCTTTTCCCTATAACAGACTTTCCCAAAAGCAAGTGCGGCTGCGCCGCAATAATGCCTTTTCTGTGTTTTTAAGCATAAATAATCAGGAACACAGAGTTTTTCAGCTCGCAAGTCCTGATCCAACTCCTAAAGTCTGCGTTTTATTTCATACTCACTAGAAAACACAGACTTTCTGTAATACTCCAAACGACCACCACATGTATTCTCTGTGTATTCTTACCTTTATCTTCAAAAACACAGAACTTCACAGATTACAAAGTATACTACAAGCTCAAAACTCTGTGTTTCTTCAAGATTTCATAAGAAAACGCAGACCAGCTCTCCCCCAGTCCATAATCAAAAAGCAAGTGCGGCTATCGCCGCAAGAAGCCTTTTCTGTGTTTCAAACCATATTCGTCCCAAAACACAGGGTTCTTCAGCTCGTAAGTCCTGATCTAAAAAAACACCATTTTTTATTCCTTAGGCTGAATTATAACCTTTCCAAAACCAGCACTATATATTTATTTAATCTTCAAATGAATTAACCAATTCTTCCTTCTCTGCTCTCGTCAATCTCTTAATATGATACTCGCGGCTCATAGCCTCCTGCTTTGTTTCAAAGGTTTCATAATAAACGAGTTCCACCGGACGACGAGTCTTAGTGTATTTCGCACCTTTGCCAGAATTATGAGCAGCAACACGTTTATCGAGATTGTTTGTCCAGCCACAATAGTATGTTCCGTCTGAACAGCGCAACAGGTATGTGTAATTTAAATTCTCTCCCAAAGTATTATGCACCTCGACATCTAATTCTTCGATTTAATCACACCTTCGACAAATCTTCTTCCACCACTATCTCCCTTTCCTGCCAGAGGTACGGCAGTCGGAAGCTTACCTTATAAGCCTGAAGTTTCATAAACTCGTCCTGACAGGATGGATTATAGAGCACATCCCCACAGATAGGATGACCAACATGAGCCATATGCACTCGAATCTGATGAGTACGGCCATGCTCGATCCGGATTGAGAGAAGTGTACGATTTCGTTTCCTGTCGACTCGAACCACTTTCGCAAAAGTCCGTGCTTCGAGTCCATCCGGATGCACTTCTCTAAGCAGGTAATCCTCGTCTATCTTTCGAATCGGCGCATCCACTTCAAAATCTACATCTACGATACCTTCGACCCATGCCAGATAAGTTTTATCATAATTTCCATTCTCACGCTCCACCGTCATGATACTGGCGCTATCCTGATTCTTCGCAAACAGCACGATTCCAGATGTATCCATATCCAATCGTCCTATCGGGAACATCCTGCCGCGTCTAAATCCTAAATGCTTTGCTATCTGATTTGAAAGAGTGTCAGCATAGTGCCCCGGTGATGGATGACAACAAACCCCGGAACCTTTTTCCACGAAGAGCAAATCCTCATCCTCGTAAAGAATGTGAAGCGGAGGCATATCTTCCGGTGGATCAGCCCAAATCGATTCGCCTTCTGTATCCACAAATCCGACATCATAAAGCTTGATCTGAAGCTCATCTCCTGGCTGAAGCTCTGCATTTACGAATCGATATTCGCCGTTTAACAGAACTCCATTCTGTCTACGCTTGATTCGACGAATCATCGTCTCCGTACAGTGCAAATAAGCTTTCAGATACGAATACACCGTGCGTCCGCTTCCCTCTTCACCTATATTCACAACTACATATCTCTCAACTCCTGAGATACGTATCTTTGCATCTAGCATCTAATAATCCTCTATTATCTATTTCGTCTCAATTGTTTTAGAAGCAAAAATCATTATAATATAAAATATGGTATTTCATATATATTTTTGCACTAATTCACAAACAGGAGTGCTTTATGAAAAAATATCGCAACGTAATATCATATATTTCCATAATCATCGGAGCCGCTATGGCTTCTTTCTCAGTAGCCTGCATCCTGCTTCCAAACGACGCAATCGACTACGGCACCGCAGGTATAGCAATCATCATATCAAAACTAACCCATTTAAACATCTCACAGGCTCTATCGTATATACAGTCGGACTCCATTATTTTGAGAATATTTCCCTCGAGTTAAATACAGAACACTTCATCGCCGTAGCTTTCGGCGGAGCCATACTAGGTGCAGCCCTCTCTCTGATTCTGAGAAACGGCGGATGTATCGACGGTTCAGAAATTCTCGCTAATATCCTGACACGAAAGATTTCCGACAAAACAGGTCGAAACTACAGTCTCTCACCTATACTGATTACTTTTAATGCATTCGTTTATCTAACAGTGTTTATATTAATAGATCAAAACTCAGCGCTCTTAAGCCTCCTCGTATATATCGTGGCAACTACTGTGACCGATCACTTCACCGACCATTTCGAAGCAATCAAACAGGTTACCATCATCACAAAGCATCCTACTTCATTAATTCGCGATATAAAAACTGAGCTCAACAAAACATGTACCATCATCGACTCAAAGGGAGTTATCGCTGGCGAGAACACTACTCTCATCTGCTACGTGAACTTCTTTGAACTTCAAACCATGAGAGAAATTATAAGTAAAAATAAAGGCTCCTTTAGCACTGTTTCCACCATCGATGAAATCCTGCGCTAAAGAAACCAAATATCACATTCATTGAAAAGCCGGTCCCAGGTTTCCTTCACAGAAATGCTTTCTACACAAACTTATGTAACTGTCATTTCCGCCTAGCATAATCTGCTCGCCCGTCTTTACTATTCCATGTTCATTAAATCTGGCATTCGTAGTCGCCTTTTTCCCGCACCAGCAGATAGTCTTCGTCTCTTCTATCGTATCAGCAAGCGCAAACAGCCATTTGCTGCCTTCAAACAGATTCAGCTGAAAGTCTGTACGTAATCCGTAACAAATAACCGGAACGTTCAAATCATCAACTACATGCGCAAAGAAAAAAACCTGTTCCTTAGAGCAGAACTGTGCCTCATCCACGAGAATACAGTCATAAGTTCGAATTTCCTCTTCGGACTTCTCCATGAAATCCTCGAGTATTCCACCCTCTCTCTGCAGGCCGTCCACTCTGCTCTTAATAGTCATCTTTCCATCTCTGGTGTCCTGTCTAGGTTTCAGGATGATAACCTTCTGACCACGCTCCTCGTAGTTATACGCAACCTTCAGAATGTCCATAGTTTTACCAGCGCCCATAGCTCCGTACCTAAAATAAAGTTTTGCCATAATCTTCTCCCCGTGCAAAAATAAAGAACTGACTCTATAGGAATCAGTTCTATAAAAATTTCTCAATATATTATATCACATCTGTCGCCAAGGATTTGCTAAATCTGGATCAGTTGGATCCCAACCTACATCTCCCGGATTTCCTTCTAATTTCTGATATGCTGGTTTTCCAAAAGGTCCTACGTTATTACTATCAAAGATTTCAACTGTAGTTCCCTCTGGACAGTTATCAACCAGCCACTTTGCATCTGCTACACACAAACGAACACATCCGAGTGAAGCAGGCTTTCCGAGCTTATTGAACTCATCCACTTCAAGGCAATCTTTTTCCTCGCGAGTATAAGGAACTGAATGGAACATAATCGGACCGTCTATACGGTAGGCATACTGACCATAAGTATTTCTATAAAGTGCATGCCATTCGTATTTCGTCGAAGTCTTAAAAGTTCCTGTCGGTGTCGCTCCGTTCTTTCCAACCGAGCATACCATCGCCTTAAAAGGAACCGTATAATTACCATTCTCGTCTTTCGTATAAACATTTACGACATTTAGTTTTCTATTAACTCGAATCAGATAAGGATGTTCACCTGTAGCCGAGTTATCCTGCATGATGATGTTCTCATCACCAGTCTCTTCAGCTTCAGTAGCGAGAGTTGCATCGACTGTAGGAGCTTCCTCTGCTGTTTTATGCTCAGCATTACTAGACAACTCGCCCTTTGCTTCGGCAACGGTTGTGATAGCATGTTCTCCATATACTTTTGTATAGGCGAAAACTCCCCCGGTGAATATAGCCAGACCAGCGATTACGCTGACGATTGCTCCCCGTTTAATTATCTTTTGATTCTTCTTATGTTCGAGCTTATTGTGAATGATTTGATCAACTGTAATGACCTCATCTTCATAGCCAAACAACTTATTATTTCGATTATTCATAGGATTATTATAACTGAAAAAAAAGAATATAAAAACCTTAAATTCAGAAATCCGTATGTATAATTATTAAAAAAATGAAAACTTTTTATAAACTTTGCCTCGACAGTCAAAATTATCTATAAAACGAAAAACACTATCCTATAAAGGATAGTGAATTTCTAGTTTTCTTTTTCCCTTTTGAATGGTATATAGACTGGCATCCCCTCTGACACTCGGCCATCGCATCAAAGATTATGCAGTGCCAGAACACATATAATGTGTTATAGCCTTTGAAGTGCTAATACCCTTCTCCAATGTGAGTTTAAAAATGGTTTATGTTTATGAATTAACAATACACCATTTTGAGAAAAATTTGTGTACTAAATTAAATACTTGTTAACATGTTCACAGAAAAGAACAATTTAGCCCAAAATCTTTTGAATCTATTTGTAAATCTTCTTTTTTTGCTGTCTTCCGGTCAATCGAATCGTTGCGTTTCTAGAGATAAATCTGGTACCAAACACTGCCAGTTTCATAGTCAAAGTCGGAACGATTCTAACCTTTCCTCTAAACATCTCTTTCAAAGCATAGGAAGCGCAATCCGCTGCCGAGATTCCTTTCAAAGAGAACTCGACATCCGCCACTCTATTAAACTCAGTATCAACAGGACCTGGACAGAGGACACTGATCGATACCGGTGATTTCTTCTCCTTTAGTTCACGAGCGATAGCTTCGGTAAAACTAACGACATACGCCTTAGTAGCATAATAAGTAGCCATATAAGGTCCTGCCGGAAAAAGGCCAGCACTAGATCCGATATTTAATATATAACCACAGCCCTTTCGCTGGAAGATTTTCAGCATTTCCTTTGTAAGAATATGAAGCGCTCTAACGTTTACATCTATCATATTCAGTTCTTTATCGAGAGAACCATTCACAAATTCTCCCGCATCACCAAAACCTGCGTTGTTTACAAAGACTTCCACGTTCAAGTCTGAAATCTTCATAACGAGGTCTCGAACTTCTTCCTCACGACTCAAGTCCTTAGAGATAACTATACAGTCTACATCAAGTTCATCTGAAAGCTGCTTCAATCTATCTACTCTCCTGGCAACCAATATCAGAGAGTAACCTTTTTTTGCTAAGCCTCTGGCTAACTCTCTTCCAATTCCAGAACTGGCACCTGTAATGCATGCGTATTTCTTCATAAATTGCCTTTCTAAACCAAACCTTACCAGTCAGAAAGCATCTCCGACATGGTCTTTGGAACTCCGTAATAATATCCCTGAACGTATTCTACTTCAGCTTCCTTTAGGAACTCATGCTGTTCTTTGTTCTCAACTCCTAGAACTAGGAACTTGCATTTTCTATCTTTGCACAATTGAGACATACTTCTAATATAGCTTTTGTTCAAGCGAATCTCGTCCATATTTCTAACATATTTCATATCCAGTTTGACGACTGAAAAATCATTAAACATAACCACATTTAATGAAGAATATCTCGAGCCATAATCATCCAGCCAAACATTAAAACCGGCTTTCTGCAGATATCTAACGCCACTATGTGTAACTTTTTCATCTATAAAGAAAGAACTCTCACTGACCTCAAAATTAATCAGGCTTCTATCTATTCCATATGAATCCACCACATCCGGAATCTTTGCATGCATATCGGATAGAGCAAAATCATAATATGATAGATTGATAGAAACAGGGAACGGTTTTCCACCGCCTTCCTGAATCATCTTCATATCATTTAAGACATTTCTAATCACGAATGTATCCAGCTTGTTAATGAGTCGAGCCTCCTCTAATACCGGAATGAATTTATCCGGACCGAGAACTCCTTCCTCTTCATCATGCCATCTCGAAAGTGCTTCATAATACTTGATTTCACCTGTATTTAAATCGACAACCGGCTGATAATAAATCTTTATCGCATTTATCTCCAAAACTTTGTCGAGGTTATCAATGAGATAGTTGCGCAAATCCAGAGCTATCAACATTTCATCATCGAACCAAGCAATATGTCTGCTGAAAACATTCTTTAAACTGTCACAGGCGATTCTCGCCCTATCACTGCCTTCTAGGGCCGTAAGCTCTGTCTCCCAGTTTGCGAGACCACATTTTAAAGACATAGAAGCTATACGATGAAACTCCTTCATATCGCTCTGAATTCTACCAATCACATCTTCCGCTTCATTTCTAAATAGCAAGGCTATATAATGATCATCACCAAAGCGGGCTACTAATCTTTTACCAGCATTGTTTTGAATCGAGTTCCCTACATTCTTAATCAACTCATTTCCCTGCTCATATCCATACTTCGAATTATATTCCTTCATATTTTCGATGTTGAAATAAGCGAAACAGGAAGACTTTTTAAGCACAGGATTCATCTGCATAACCTCCTGAGTCTTTGAGAAGAATCCTCTCATATTCAGTAGCCCCGTAAGTTCGTCTATAGAATCCTTTCTAACATATCTGTCGAAGTTCTCACGAACCGTAGAATTATATTTCTCTGTTCGATCATAAGCTCCGCCTTCAATAGATCCACGGGACTTCTGGCTGGCCTGTAAGCACTTGAAATCAGCCTGGCGAATCATCATCTTTAAATCGACATCAGACTTGCAGGTTCCAACTATATATCCAGTTGAAAAAGTCAGGTAGAGCTCATAACGATTATACAGATGCTCTACAAACTCAGCCTTTATCAGATTCATATTTCGAATGATATCTACTTCTGTTCCCTTTGTATCTATCAGGACGAGTTTACGTCTGGAAAGCTGATAGATATCCTCCTCTGAAAAATACTCATGAATGATAGAAACGAAATCATTCATGACATCATCACCGAATTCCGCTCCAAACAAATCGTTGTAAATGTCTAGAGATTCAACGGTGACTATCGCCAGAGCCAAATTTTTTCCAGAATACTCTTTCGCACGTTTTACCACAGCCTCGCGATTATAGACTCCCGTTACATAATCATGCATCGCTATATCTTCGAGCTCTTTGTTCATTCGAATAGAATTAATACGAATATTGAGTACGAAACTGGTAACAAAAATACTGGCAAAGTAGAACTCCATCGCATGAATGAAATCTCCTCTAAAGAGCGCGTAGTCCTTTACTCTGAAGCTGAAGAATATAAACAGCATCAGCCAAAAAGTCGTAAATGAAATATTTCTCCACGGTTTATCCATGATAAACACAGGATTGACCACCATGAATATGAAAAAAGTCAAAGCCTGATGATCTCTATCCAGCACCGACCCCATCATAATCGTATAGAAAAACACGATTCCCGATATGAAATACAGAAGTTTCATGGAGTCTTCGTAATCCTTCGGCAACAGGAAGTTCTTTATAAAGAGAAGCACCAAGAATAAAACAACCAGGTTAATAGCTGTCAGGTCACCCACACGTCCCCTAACCAGAGACTGAAGTATCAGATTCATCATACTGATTGGCAATCCCATAGCCAGCATCAAACTCAGCGCTAAATAATTACGTTTCTGAATCTCTTCCCTATATCTATCGAAATCACCAAATTTTAGAATTTCAATTAATTTTTTCCCCATATTAATCCTCTTAATGTACAAAAGATTACTTTCTGGCAATCTTTAAAGCTTTGTCCGGATAATTAGTAATAATAGCGTTTACTCCAGCATCTACACACATATGCATATACTCTTCTTCATTTACAGTCCAAACATTTACATCGAGTCCCTGTTCTTTAGCTTCTTTAAAGAAATCAGGGTACTGAATGTTATAAAGAGCCGGATGAAGCGCATCACAATTCGTCATAGTCTTTGCATACTTCGCAACATCGAGAATACCATCAGCGTAAAGCAAGCCAGTTTTAACTGTAGGATCAAGTTCCTTCATCTTCTTTACAGTTGCATGATTAAATGATGAATAGAGAACTCTGTCCTCCATGCCATACTCTTTTGTAAGCGCGAGACACTTCTCTTCAATTCCTTCGTAAAAAAATACCCCGGATTTAATCTCTACATTAATAGTGAGACCGGTTGGTTTGAGAAGTTTATAAACCTCTTCCAATGTTGGAATCAGTACTTTACCAAACTTCTTTTTTCCAGCATTAAAATTCATATCCCTAAGTTCATCAAAGGTATAATCCTTTACGAAACCTTCTCTGTCAGAAACACGATTAATTTTCTCATCATGTGTTACTACCAAAACTCCATCTTTAGTGAGCTGAACATCGAGCTCAACACCATCAGCTCCCTGCTCTGCAGCCAGCTCAAAAGCACGCAGACTATTCTCTGGAGCATATCCACTAGCTCCACGATGTGCCCATACTAAAGTTCTATCCTTATCATCTTTCTTCTTAAAAAAATCAAACATCACAAAAACTCCTTCTACTTGTTTATCAGTGTGTAGTAAGCGAGGATTCCACTGACTGTCTTTGAATCTTGAATCACACCTCTGAATATTAAATCGAGTAAATCTTCAATATCACAGGCTATGATATCGATGCTTTCCGCATCATCGAGATGCTGGGGAACACGTTTAGAAAGGTTATCCGCCAGATAAACCTCTATAAACTCGTCGCAAAAAGCTACTGTAGTCTTTAGAGAAAGCAAATGCTTTAATTCATCTGGAACATATCCGATTTCTTCTATAATCTCACGATTTGCTGTATCCTTAGGGTCTTCTTCTACCGAATCTCTTGCACCAGCAGGAATTTCTAAAGTATACCTGTTTAATGCTGGTCTATATTGTCTGACCATGAGGATCTTTCCATCTTCTCGCACTGCCACAACTGCTGCAGCACCTTTTCTATGAGATACGAAATCCCAATGATGGATATCCCCGTTCGGAAGTTTCATATCATCTGAATAAATATCGAGAATAGAACCAGCATATACCTTTGTACGACCAACTCTAACTACATGAGGTTTCTCTAAATCTGACTTTAAATCTACATCCTTTAATTCTTTAATGTCTCCCATAATCTAAAAGCCACTTCCTTTATCTTTGTATAAAAACTCAACTAGAAATATTATACAACAAAAAACCGTCGGTAGATATCGAATTACGAAATCTACCGACGGTATTAATTCTTAATTATAAAAGTTGAAGCAATGTTTATTTAGCATACTCAACTGCTCGAGATTCTCTAATAACATTTACCTTGATCTGACCTGGATATTTAAGCTCAGACTCGATTCTAGAAGCGATGTCTCTAGCCAAAATAACCATACCAGCATCATCAATCTGATCTGGTGTAACGAGGATACGCACCTCACGACCAGCCTGGATAGCATATGATTTCTCAACTCCCTTGAAATCATTTGTGATTTCTTCAAGCTGCTGTAATCTCTGTGTGTAAGCCTCCATAGTCTCACGACGAGCACCAGGTCTAGCAGCACTAATAGTATCTGCAGCCTGAACCAGACATGCGATTATAGATTCAGCAGCCACATCACCATGGTGTGATGCTACCGCATTGATTACTACATCATTCTCTTTGTATTTACGACAAATTTCTACACCAAGCTGTACATGTGATCCTTCTCTTTCATGATCGACAGCTTTTCCAATATCATGAAGTAGACCAGCCCTCTTTGCAAGTTTAACATCTTCGCCAACTTCTGCTGCAAGTAATCCAGAAAGTTCAGCTACTTCGATAGAATGCTTAAGTGCATTCTGTCCATAACTAGTTCTGAATTTCATCCTTCCGAGAATACGTACGAGATTTGAATCTAAACCGTGGATTCCAACCTCTAGAGCAGCTTCTTCACCAGCTTCTCTAATATCCTCATCCACTTCTCTCTTTGCTGCATTAACCATTTCTTCAATTCTAGCTGGATGAATACGTCCGTCTATAATCAACTTCTCTAATGCAACACGTGCGATTTCTCTTCTAACTGGATCAAATGCAGATAGAACTACTGCATCAGGAGTATCATCGATAATCAACTCAACTCCAGTCATAGTTTCAAGAGTTCGGATATTTCTACCCTCTCTACCAATTATTCGTCCCTTCATCTCATCGCTAGGCAACTGAACAACCGTAATAGTACTTTCAGCTACGTGATCAGCAGCGCACTTCTGAATAGCAGCTACGATGATGTCTTTGGCTTTCTTATTCGCATCATCTTTTGCCTCTGCAAGCGTACCCTTAATCAACTTAGCAGCGTCAATCTTTACATCTGATTCAACAGCATCTAGAAGTAATTTCTTTGCCTGATCTTTAGATAAACCAGAAATTCTCTCGAGCTCCTGTACACGCTGTTCGTTGAGCTTTTCAATTTCAGCTTCTTTCTTTCTCAAATCGTCTTCCTTACGATTGAGATTTCTCTCTCTATGTTCACAAGCATCTATCTTGCGATCGAGAGTTTCCTCTTTCTGCTGAACTCTGCGCTCATTCTTAGAAACCTCTGAACGACGTTCTGAAATCTCTTTATCGAGTTCATTCTTCGCCTTCAGATTTTCCTCCTTTGCTTCTAGTAAGGCTTCCCTCTTCTTTGATTCAGCTTCTTTAACTGCTTCATCAATAATTTCACGAGCCTTTTCTTCCGCACCTCCTACTTTTCTCTCGCCTACTTTCTTATTATAAGAATTTGCTAAAGCTAAAGTTACAGGAACGGCTACTATCACTGTTACAACAATACTTATTATCACCCAAATAATTGCTGACACAGGAGCACCTCCTTTATTTAATTTTCATTGTTCTATATGTTTCTTATTGTAAATGATTAATTAATAATTTCTTCTAATACTTACAACATATATAATTTTAGTGGAAGTGCACTATAAAGTCAAGAAATGACATATAAGACTACTACATTTAGTAGTGCATAAAATCAGAGATATTTCATAATATCCGAACTCGAAAAACCTTTGTTCAACAGAAAACGATATTGCTTAGCTTTCTCTTTCTCATCAGCAGTCTCTCTGTCGTATCTGCGCTTTCTAAGCCAGTTCTCGATAAGTTCCTCTGAACTGGTGGAATTCTCCTCCTCGAGCGCTACCTCGATTAGATCAGGCGATATTCCTTTCTTTGACAAATCTCGTTTCAAAACCAAAGAACTCTTCGATTTCTGATGAATTCTAACGAAATTCCTAGCCATCCTCTCGTCGTCTAGGTATTTAAACTTAGTAACATACTCTATAGCTATATCTATAGCCTCTGACGGATAACCATTTGCCTTCAATTTCGTTCGAAGTTCGTGCTCACTCCTATCCTGAGCCAATAGAAGATGCATAGCTCTGGATTTCGCTCGAGGCACAAAGATTTCCTTCAGGATACGTTCATACTCTTCCTCAGAAAGGTCATATCCCTCTTCAAGCTTATTCTTATAAGCCTCTCTCTTATAAAGAGTGAAGCCTGTCCCATTATCAAGACAGACTTCAACTTTCTTCTTTGAATTTCTAACAGGTTTTACCTCTGTTACTATCATTTAAGCTTCTTCCTCACCAGTAGCCTCAGACTCAACTTCAATCTCACCGCCGAGATCATATCTCTCACGAACAGTGTTCTCGATTTCCTGCATGATATCAGGATGTGTTTCTAAGTATACCTTTGCATTCTCACGACCCTGACCAATCTTCTCACCATTGTAAGCATACCAGGCACCAGATTTATTAATAACGTCGCAGTCCGCAGCGAGATCGAGGATATCTCCGGATCTGGAGATTCCCTTACCAAACATAATATCAAACTCAGCTACTTTAAAAGGAGGCGCAATCTTATTCTTTACGACCTTTACTCTAGTACGGTTACCGATGATCTCTCCGCTCTGCTTAAGAGACTCAATACGACGTACATCAAGACGAACTGATGAATAGAACTTCAGAGCTCGTCCACCTGTAGTAGTCTCAGGATTTCCAAACATAATACCAACCTTCTCACGAAGCTGGTTTATAAAGATAACGATACAATGTGTCTTTGAAACTACAGCAGTAAGCTTTCTAAGAGCCTGTGACATAAGTCTGGCCTGTAATCCCACATGTGAATCACCCATATCACCATCGATTTCAGCCTTTGGAACTAAGGCTGCTACAGAATCGACGATAACGATGTCTACAGCACCAGATCGAACCATCATCTCAGTAATCTCGAGAGCCTGCTCACCACTATCCGGCTGAGAAATATACAGGTTATCGATATCTACACCTATATTTTTTGCGTAAACAGGATCAAGTGCATGTTCCGCATCGATGAATCCAGCAATACCACCTCGCTTCTGTACTTCGGCTACACAGTGCAAAGCAACTGTAGTCTTACCAGAAGATTCAGGTCCGTAAACCTCGATAATTCTACCCTTTGGAAGGCCACCCTGTCCGAGAGCTATATCCAAACTAAGGGATCCAGTAGGAACAGTCTCAACCTGCATTCCCTCTGTCTCCTCGCCCAATTTCATAACTGAGCCTCTACCGTACTGCTTCTCTATCTGTGCGATTGCTGCATCAAGTGCTTTAAGCTTATCTGTATTATCCTTTGAAACTGCCATAATTTCCTCCCGTGCGAACGCCTGTTCGAATCTAATAACATAATAGTTTATTTATATATCACTGTCAATAGAAAATCGAAAAAATGTTCGATACTTTAATTCCACCATTACGATTGTATTAAATCGCTCACAAACAAACAACGAACAAATCCTAAAGTATTATAAATTTTTAGGAAAGCCAAAAATTGTGGAAAAGTTGATATTTTTCGCTTTCTGAAATATAGTATAAATCATTTGCCTGTCCCCAAAACAGTACAGCCATCAAAAAACCTCAAAGCCAAGGCTTTGAGGTCTGTTTTGTATTACGCTTTACCAAATTCCTCAAGAATCAAATCTTTATTTCTATCCTGAGTCATCTTGATACTCCACTCATTTGCCCAAAGCAGAAGAGGTCTGTCCTTCATATCTTTAACCTTCTTCATATCAGAAGTACCCTGAATAGAGTTCATATCTATATTCTCATTTCCTACCCAACGAATATACTCATATGGAAGATTCTCCATAATGATGTCTACGTTGTACTCGGATTTCAATCTAAATTTTAATACATCAAACTGAAGTACACCTACTACTCCGACGATTACTTCTTCAAGTCCCGAGTTATACTCCTGGAAGATCTGAATTGCACCTTCCTGTGCAATCTGCATGATTCCTTTTGTAAACTGCTTACGCTTCATAGTATCTACCTGACGGATTCTCGCAAAATGTTCTGGCGCGAATGTAGGTATGCCATCAAACTTGAACGGATTTTTTGCAGTAGTAATAGTATCACCGATAGAGTAAATACCTGGATCGAAGATACCGATGATGTCTCCAGCACATGCTTCTGAAATCATATGTCTGCTGTCCGCCATCATAGTTTGTGGCTGTGAAAGTCTCACATTTTTTCCACCCTGAACATGAAGTGCTTCCATACCGGCATCAAAATGTCCTGAACAGATTCTCATAAAGGCAATTCTATCTCTGTGATTCTTGTTCATATTTGCCTGAATCTTGAATACGAATGCAGAGAAATCATCTGAGAATGGATCAATTTCACCCTGATCAGAATGTCTAGGAAGCGGTGTTGAAGTCATCTTTAAGAAATGCTTCAGGAATGTCTCCACACCAAAGTTTGTGAGCGCTGATCCAAAGAATACCGGAGTCTGCTCGCCACGCTTTACCATCTCCATATCGAGAGGAAGAGCTGCTCCATCTAACAGTTCGATTTCCTCATCTAGTGTAGATAGCATCTCTTCGCCGATTTTTTCGCGTAGATCCGCATCCTTAATAGAAATCTCCTCTTCGATTCCTTCTTTTGTACCTTTCTTTGTATCTGAAAAAAGAAGTACATTTTCTGATTTTCTATCAAATACTCCTTTAAACTGCTTTCCGGACCCGATAGGCCAGTTAATAGGACATGTAGCAATTCCCAGTTCTTTCTCGATATCATCCATAAGCTCGAATGTATCCATGGCATCTCTATCCATCTTATTGATGAATGTGAAGATAGGAATGTGTCGCATTACACATACTTTAAATAGCTTACGTGTCTGAGGTTCTACTCCCTTTGCTCCATCGATAACCATTACTGCGGAATCCGCAGCCATAAGAGTTCTATAAGTATCTTCTGAGAAGTCCTGATGTCCCGGTGTATCCAACAGATTAATACACATTCCACCATAGTTAAACTGAAGAACTGATGAAGTTACAGAGATACCTCTCTGCTTCTCGATTTCCATCCAATCAGAAACAGCATGTTTCGCTGTAGCTTTTCCTTTTACTGATCCCGCCTCATTAATCTGACCACCGTATAGCAGGAATTTCTCAGTAAGTGTAGTCTTACCAGCATCCGGGTGAGAAATAATCGCAAATGTTCTTCTCTTCTCTATTTCTTTTCTAACAACTGATGACTTCAAAATTTCCTCCAAGTATTACTTCAATGCGCCACGTTCATCTATCTTTGTGACCTGTGGCATCTTTTTTATAGCTGTATAAATATTTTCGATATCCTTAGTCTGACAAGTTCCTATAACCAGTTTCTTCCCTACATAACATATATAATAGTAAAATCCACTTCCAGATGTACAATATGCATTTCCTGAACGAGTTCCACCTGCTCCAGCAGCTTTTCCGAAATAAGAAGACTGGTCATTAAAGAATTTTACACAATTCTCTTCAGAATCAAATTCGAGATACTGCATCGAAAGTGAATTATCAGCATCCTTACTGCCTCCAACTTTCCAAGCTGTTATTCCCAGTGGCTTCCATTCTGGCGGAATTGATTTCTTACTTCCATGCATATCCCGTTCTACTATCGTCATATTATTTCCACGCATAGCCTGCGCAAAGGTTCTAAATGTCAACTTAGACCAGAAGAAATTACAACTTGTAAGACTTAAAACACAAAGCATCATAAAACATGTTAATAATGTTTTCTTTAAAACCCCATTTTTAGTATTATTCATAACAATACCCCCTTCGTGCATATATCATTACAAGTTTATTCTAAAACATATTATGACAGAAAAAAAGCCTCTGCCAAAGCAGAGGCCTTAAATTTCTTACTTGAACTTGCGCTTACGTGCAGCTTCAGACTTCTTCTTACGCTTAACAGAAGGCTTTTCATAATGCTCTCTCTTGCGAATTTCCTGCTGAATGCCTGCCTTAGCACAGCTTCTCTTGAATCTGCGTAACGCACTGTCCAGAGATTCATTCTCTTTAACTATAACAGTTGCCATATGCTCTAACTAAACCTCCCTCCGGTTGCGTATTGTGCTGATTCAATGACCGAAAATTTCATTGCACTAGAAATGATTATATCACAAATCTTTGATACGTCAAATTATTTTTTCTTTTTTTCCTTTTTCCCTTTATATTTAAACTCAAAATATGTATATTTATTATGAAAGAATATCCAATAATAAAAACAGGCTTTTACACGATTTTTCATCTAGATGCCTTTCACCTATGCTATCTAATGAGATTATTATTTAGAAAGTTAAAAAATGGGAATTAAAGACGCATCAGCATTAATCAAATTTATACGAAAAAATACCAATCAAACACAGGAAGAATTCTGCGACCTTCTTTGCTCGCCTCAGGTTATAAGTAAAATCGAAAACGGACACACCGTCCCAAAATCTGATTTATTTAACGCAATATGTAATCGAGCAGGATTTAATGAATCTTTATCTCCAGTTTTTGTTAATTACGCTCACCTAAACACATATTTAGCTCTCCGCTCTTTGCATTATCGCGTTATGAAAAAAACAATTATAATATCGCTCATGAGCTTAATCAACTTATTTTAAATGGTTATTTTACCCTATTTGAATTTAAATGCTGGATTTTTCTTTCATATATTACTTTACTCAAATACAGTATTATAAACAAAAACGACAAAAGCATTCTAAAGAAAGCTCTAAATCCCCCCGCTAAAAGTAAATATATTAATACATTCTCCTTTACATCTATACTCGACCAGGAAATATTATACTATTATTCAGCAAATATACCTATAGACTCATTTTCTAATCAGTCTATATTATCTGATTACGAAAGAAATTCATTAAGGCAGCTTTTATCTATAACACCAGAACCTATAAATAGTAATATCGAAAATAAACTTTTCAACGAATTGCTCAAGCTCAAGCAAAATGCAATGCTAATTAGTCCACCTAATAGCACTATTACTCCGCCCAAAGATACGCAAATACACATCTATGATATCATTAGGATAACTAGAAAAGAACAAAACATAACCCAAAAGACCTTATCCCATGGTCTTTGTAAATGCTCCGATCTTTCAAGATACGAGACCGGAAAAATCAAATTACCACTCATAATACAAGAATCACTACTAGAAAGATTAGGATATTTTGATTCTATTTTTACAAATTGGGGAAGTCGTCCTGAAGCTAACCTTTATAATATACGTGAAAATTATTACAGAGGAAAAAATATATACGCTAACAGCTTAAAAAGCAACATAAAGGAATTCTACAATAAAAAAGAATATGCTATCATAGAACAATTTAGACTACTGACTGAAGCAAACCAGATTGACTCACATCCCAATAAAGCCAAATTACTAGAAGCTATTCATTTAACCTACAGCGATTTCGAGCCTTCTAAAATACACATTTTAAAACTAACCAAAAACGAACTTGAGATTCTAAACCTATTAGCGTTATCCTATCTGCTTGAGGGAGACTATAAGACCGGTAAATTGTATTTGAATGAACTTATATCATTTTACAAATATAATCCTTTCTCCGCCACTTACACAAAAGCTAAAGATTTCACAATAAGTATTATTCGAAATCACTTCATAGAATAACTGGTCAAGCTAAATACTTCTTGACCAGTTATTCTGAAAAAACTATTTTTTTATTCCTTTTATAATCCTACCTAAACCAACTCCAACCAGAAGCAGAGGAATAACTGCAACTTTCTTGAATAGAATAATAAATATAGTTTCAAACAAAACTAATATTATGCTCCATATAAATAGATTCAATAATCTATCAGATTCCTTCACATTACATATAGCAAACAGCAGAAATCCTACGCCAATGTAAAAAGCAATATTATATATTTCTACAATATAATATGCTTTATAACTCACATAAGGGTTATCTAATAATACCTTAATTTCAAAATCAGCCAATGTTATCAACAACCCCAAACAATAAAGGAAATTCTTTTTCATATTTCCACCTATCTAGTTACCGTAACAAAAACTTCTATTCTATAAATTCAAATATAGTTACTTCAACATCATATATATCATATGATATTCTTTTTTTACATAATCATTTTTGTATATTTTATAAAAAAAATTCCTCTTATCTAGTATCGATAAGAGGAACAAAATATCAATTATCATATTCATCCAAAAAGTGGTGTTTAACACCATTATCTTTATAAGCAATGACTGTAGCGAGATTAACATTCTCCACGCTCTTAAAAATATTTGCTTCGACATAAGGATTCGTCTGTTTTAATTCCTTAATAAGCATTCTAGTTTCGAGACGTTTCGACTCACTCGTTCCATCCACCGCGCAACTATCACAAGTCTGTGTAAAATGGCATGCGCACTGTAGGAAGTGAAGGCCATGATATCTCTGCCATGCGATAATGTCATCCTGACGAATGAGATACATCGGGCGAATCAATTCCATACCTTCGAAGTTCGTAGAATGCAGTTTTGGCATCATCGTCTGAACCTGGCCGCCGTATAACATTCCCATAAGGATAGTCTCTATAACATCATCATAATGATGTCCTAGTGCGATCTTGTTACATCCAAGTTCCTTCGCCTTCGCATATAGATGACCTCGACGCATTCTCGCGCACAGATAGCAAGGATTCTTATCAACTGTATCTACAGTATCAAAGATATCACTCTCGTAAAAAACAACGGGTATATCAAGCAACTTTGCATTGCTTTCGATAAGTTTCCTGTTAACTTCACTATATCCGGGATCCATAACGAGAAATGTAAGTTTAAACTCAACCTGTCTATGTCTCTGAATTTCCTGGAAGAGCTTCGCCATAAGCATAGAATCTTTACCACCGGAAATGCAAACACAAATATGATCACCATCTTTAATAAGCTCATAATTCTTACATGCTTTTGCAAACGGCGAAAAAAGCTTCTTATGAAACTTTTTCCTGATGCTCTGTTCTATTTCAGCGGTCTTTGCTTTAAGTTCTTCATCCTCTTCGCTGAGGACACTTCTAATCTCAGAACGCAGGAAGCTTCCATAACCACCTTTAAGACTATATGCATCATATCCATTTTCCTGAAGTGTCTCCGCATCATCCAGGGACAATTTTCCCATAGAACAATACAGGATAATCTTTTTATCCTTATCCATCTGTGGAATAACTTTTTCTAAATCCGACCCAAACAGCTCGTGTGGAATATTTATCGCGCCTGGCATCATTCCATACTTCGTAGCACCAGAATCTCTGGTATCCACAAGGACATATGAGTCCTGTTCTAACTTGAGAAATTCATCATATGATATTTCGTACATCTATCCTCACCCCTATTATCTATAGAAGAATCTAAAATCACACCTCAAAAAAACGTAATTAGAATAGCACAAAGAAATACCATTTACAAACATAGATGTATTTTATATTTTCAATTCTTCGTCGCAACTATCTTAAACATACGATCCGGCATGTAGAATTCATCTCTTTCAGCGTATAATCTATTTCCAAAATCGGTATCACAATTCACATCACAGAACCCTAATTCTTTTAAAACTCCTTCATCCCACTCAGGTCGTTCCAGATTTGAAATGGATAACATATGATAAATCTTATGGCATTTTTCATTCATATCAGAGCTTAACTCTTTGTGTGCGATATTTTCGCTCTGATTAAACTTATGAGCACCCTTTGCATACTCAGCATCTAGATTGATAAGTACGCCTCCAGGCTTTAGTACACGCTTCCATTCATCATATGCCTGTATCGGATGCGGAAGAGTCCATGTCAGATTTCTACTGATTACAATATCAAAAGTTTTATCTTCAAACTCCAGCTGTTCTGCATCCATCACGCAAGCCTTCGCTTTACCTTCTACATTAAAATGACTAATCATCTCGTCAGCATGCCTAATCATCCTTGGGGTTAAGTCTATACCCATCACATCGAATCCATGCCTTCCAAGCATCACCTCAAAGAAACCGGCGCCACAGCCTACATCCAGTACCGATACTTTATCTCCTGCTTTTATTCTAGCTAAAGTAGACGGTATAACACTTAGTATTTCCTCAGTCCACCTCTCGAATTTAGGATGTTCTATCTCATGTTTCTTCTGCAGAAAAAAGCTGTCAGCCCTTTCTGTCCAGTACTCCTCAACGCATTCTTTTATATTTGAATTCTCATCCTCAAAACGGATTTCCCTAATTTCACTCATTATTTTCTAACCTTTATCATAAACATAGGGGTAGACGCATAGTTTACACGCTCTTTTTCCGAATAAACCTGACTGCCTATATCCTCTACCAGTTCTATATTCTTAACATCCAAATCCATAAGCACTGCCTCATCCCACGCCGGACGATTCGCTCCTGTCAGCGGCAATACCCGCGCGATATCTTCCATAACATCGAAGTTCTCACCGATATTGTAATCACCTTGTCCGTGAGCCTTTGATTTCTCCCTGTCGAGTTCATAGAGTTTACGGCTATCATCATCTTCTAAATACGCATACCAATTTGCGTCAAAGACCATCATACAACCATCCTGTTTTAAAACTCTAATCCACTCGCTATATGCAGTCTTCGGATCAGAAAGGTTCCAGGTCAGATTTCTCGAAAGTACAACGTCAAACTCAGCGTCATCAAAAGACAAATCTAATGCATTCTCCTGCTGAAAGGAAATGTGCTCGCCTTCATGATGTGCATTTGCCATAGCTTCGTCTAACATAGCCTGTGAAAAATCCGCAGCCGTTACATTATATCCTAATTTCGACAGAATGATAGATATAAATCCCGGACCAGCTCCGATATCCAGTATCTTAAGCTGGTTTCTCTCATACGGTTCTATATTGAAATGATTTCTGATTTCTTCATCCAAGAGGCGTGACCAATTCTGTCTCTGCACTCCAGACAGCTCGTCCTGGTTTACCTCAGAATATGTTTTTGCCCTCTTCAACCAATAATCATAATTTCTTCGACTTAATACATCTAACCTGTTCAAATTTCTAATCCTCTTTAACTCCAGTGAAACTCTGTTGTTTCGCCGATTCTATAAGTATCTTAGTATACTCTTCCTGTGGGTGTCTCAGAACTTCCTGCGTCATCCCTGACTCTATCACCCTGCCATCTTTCATAACCATCACACGTTCTGAAATCATACTAATCAACGCGATGTCATGCGTAACAAAGATGATCGACAGGTCCCTAGTCTCCTTTATCTCATACAGCAAACGGATGACCTGCGCCTGAACCGATACGTCGAGCGCACTGGTTATCTCATCACAAAGCAAGATATCCACTCCACTATAAAGAGCTCGAGCGATAGCCATACGCTGACATTGGCCTCCTGACAGTTCTCCTGGTTTACGATACAGGTATTTCTCCTGTAAACCGACAGCTTCAACCAGCTTTAGAATTTCTGCTTTACCGACATTACCATGCCCCGCTTCCATGATTGAAAAAAGCATATTCTTTCTCGGATCAAACGAACTCTTTGCGTCCTGAAATATGACCTGCAGTCTCTGCCCCATAACTCTAGGAGAATCGCCGGTACAGTCCTCTCCTCGATACGAAAGCTTCCCAAAATCCACTTTCTCCATTCCAGAAATCAGTCTAATCAAGGTACTCTTTCCCGAGCCGCTCTCTCCAACTATTCCCAGAATTTCACCTTTATTTAACGCGAAATCCACCTCACAGACAGCTTTCGTCTCGATATCCTGTTGTCTAAAAGTCTTCGTTAACTTTCTGCCTTCTAACAATACTTCCATCTCAATCCACCATCAACCTAGGCACATCGCATAACAACTGTTTAGTATACTCACTCTCAGGATTAGATAGCACCTCAGCTTTAGTGCCTCCTTCTACAATCTCTCCATCCTTCATGATTACTATACGATCAGCCAGCATAGACGCCACTCCCATACTGTGTGTAACCATAACTATCGTCGTTCCCAACGTTTCATTTATCATCCTAAGCTCATTACAAACCTTCATCGAGGTAGACACATCCAAGGCACTCGTTATCTCATCGCAAAGCAGCATCTTTGGCTCCAACACCAAAGCGGCCGCTATCGCTATCCTCTGGTTCATTCCACCACTCATCTCATACGGTCTACTCCGCAGCAGTTTATCGATATCTCGCAATCCGAGTACGGAAAAAACTTTCCCTATTTTGTCATAATCCATCTCGAGTCCATTGCTCTTAAATGTCTCCCTGAACTGCTTATCAAACTTTCGGATTGGATTGAAAGCGCCCGCTGGATTCTGCTGAACATACCCTATTTCTGTTCCAAGCATTCTTAAGCGCTCGCCTTCCTTTAATCCGAGAACATCTACGCCATTTAAGATGATTTCTCCTTCATCGACTCTTAAATCACCTACTCCTGTGATAGCTTTTAAAAGAGTCGATTTTCCAGATCCACTTTCTCCAACTATGCATAGAATTTCACCCTCGTAGATGTCTAAATTCAAAACACCTAAAACTGTTTCATCATATGAAACAGATAGATTATGTATCTTGCAAATCGAATTCTTCAAACCTATTTCTCCATATATTCCATAACAGCATCACCTAAATAATTAAAAACCACTATAGTAATCAGTGTAGCAATCGCTGGATAGATTACTCCCCATGGTGCTATCTGAATATATGCCTTTGCCTCACTGATCATAGACCCCCATTCCGCTTTTGGCGGAACGACTCCGAGCCCGAGAAAAGACAATCCAGAAATACCTATTATCGTCATGCCAACCTGATTCAAAGCATTCGTAAACACATACGAAATCAAATTTGGAAATATATGCACCCTGATAATATAAAGGTCACTTTTTCCGGAAAGGAGCGCACTCTGAATGAACGCTTCATTCTTTAATGTCATCGTGTGAGTTCTCGCAATTCTCGCGAAGCTGACCCACATCGTGACTCCTAAAGCGATGAGAGCTCCCTTCAACCCTCCATTCAGGATTCCGGCCACTGCTATCGCTACGACCATTTGTGGAAAAGCGAGCACGATATCCGCAATTCTCATACAGATTAAATCCAGTCTTCCCCCAAAATATCCGCAAACTATACCTACAAAAGTACCGATTGTAAAGGAAACAATCACCAGAAAGAAGGTCGCAGCTATAGTTATTCTTCCCCCATAAATCACGCGCGCGAGCACGCATCTTCCAAGGTTGTCTGTTCCGAAAGGATATTTAGCGCAAGGTGCAAGCCTAATCGCCGCATTATTCGTCTGATATGGATCATTTATAGGCAGTAAATCCGCTGTCAACGTAACCAGTATGATTGCCAAGGCCAACGTTCCTATCAAGATTATTTTGTTCTTAACTCTACTCTTACTCATACGATTTCCTCGGATCTAGGAATTTACACAGGATATCTGAAAGCTGATTTATCAAAACATAGATAGTTCCCATTATCAGCACAAATCCCATGATTACCGGATAATCTCTGGCATCTATAGACTCCATAACGAGGGCTCCGATTCCCGGCCATCTAAATATAGTTTCGATCACGACGCTTCCACCCATCAGCGAACCAATTTGCAGAGCTATGATGATAAAAATACTGCCGAGAGTATTTCTAAGTACGTTCATCACGATATATCTTTTCGAAACGCCTCTGCCTTTCATGCCGACAATATAGTCTTCTTCTAGTTCATTTAAGAAATCAGTCCTCATCTGACGAACGAATTTCGCAGTCATCGGAATCGACAGTGAAAGAACCGGCATGATCAATCCCTTTAAATCACCGGTTGCGATTACCGAAAAAAGACTAAGCTTAATACAGAAAAAATACATCAGCATCACAGAAATCAGGAAATTCGGAAGTGAGTTTCCTATAAAAGCAAACAATCTCACGATATAATCTGTAAGCTTGTTCTTTCTAAACGCTGAAAGAAGAGCCAATGGATAAGACACTAACAGCGACAGAATCAGACTGGTCGACGAGAGGATCAATGTCTTCGAAAGCGCACTCCAAAGTTTCGGCGCAACTGGCATGTCATCCTTAAATGAAACTCCGAAATCTCCCTGTATAACGGCTATAAGCCATTCTCCGTATCTCACGAAGAATGGCTTTAACAATCCTAATCTTTCTCTTTCCGAATCCAGAACTTCCTTTGTGACTACTACCCCCTGAGAAGTGAGCCTTTTTTCCGCAGGGTCTCCTGGTGCTATATACATCAGCAGGAATACGAAAAAGCTTATTATTATAAGAATCAATATCAAACCGGCAATTTTCTTAATTGCATTTTTTATCATTTAATTACTGTGTCCTTATCAATTCCATAGAAATCAAATGGGATATTCTCAGCAAATCCCTTTGTTCCCTTTTTAAGTACTGTAGTGTTATTGAACAGACCTACATATCCAAATGCGTTGTCATCGACAGCAATCTGGATGATTTCATTTGCAAGTTCAGCTCTCTTTGCAGGATCAACTTCATATTTCAACTTACCGATGAGCTCTTCACACTTCTCATTGTTGAAACCACCGCAATCATAGTAAGAACCATCCTTCAGCGTTGAATCAATGAAGTAAAGTGGATCACCTGATTTATCAGAAATCATACAATAGAGCGCGAGCTCGAATTCCTGGTCTTTGATATAAGTCTGGTCCGGATCCTCCTCGACACGAAGTGTAGAATCTACACCGATAGCCTTAAGCTGTTCCTGAATCAACAACGCCAATGTATCGAGTGATCTCGCTGCATAATAAGCGATTCTGATATTCAGCTTCTTTCCATCTTTCTGGTAGAAACCGTCACTTCCCTTTGTGTATCCGTCCGCCTCGAGAAGCTTTACAGCTTTCTTTACATCGGTCTTTGGAATGTTTACTTTTCCGTATTTTGCTGATGGAACGAATGGACTTGTTGCAGCTGTAACTGTACCCGAAAGGTATTTCTCAATCGCTTTCTTATCAACTGTAAGATTGATAGCTTCTCTAACAGATGCATCAAGTGTATTCTCGTTCAAGATATAATACTGAAGTCTCGCACCAGGAATAGATACCACATCATATTTCTTTGGATCTTTCTTATAGACTTCCAAAGCTGCAGATGAAACACTGTTATAGCAATCGATTTCTCCGCTCTGCATAGCGAGAAGCTTAGGATCATCTTCCTGCATATAGTAGAAGATTGCACCGTCGAGCTTTACATTTCCATCCCAGTACTTCTCATTCTTTGCAACTTCTACATCACCTTCTGGCTTGAACTTCTTAATGACAAAAGGTCCTGTACAGATAGGATTATTAGTGAAATCCTTTGTGTCATCGAGGTCGATCATACCAAACTCTGGGCTTGCGAGATCGTTCTTTAGCGTAGGATAAACTTCCTTTGTATCGATAACTACTGTCTCATCATCTGCTGCTTTTATATTGAAATCTGCAACATAACTAAAACGTTCGTTTTCCTTTGCAACCCTATTAAGATTACGAACTACCATATCAGCTGTCAGCTTCTTTCCATTTGAAAAAGCCGCTTTCTTATTAAGATGAATAGTCCAAACTGTTCCATCAACCTCAGCATCCTTTGCGAGACAAGGAACCGCATTCATCTTTGAATTCATCTTAAAGAGAGCTTCTGAAACTCCATAGATAGATGTGTACCAACCATAGTACTCTTTGTGAACATCCAAACTAGGATAAGCGAAAGAGGCCGCAGTCCTCAATATCTTCTTATCTCCATTTGACTTAGAACTTGAAGTGGAACATGCCACAGTGCTTAGGAGCATCAGGCATGCCATAAATAAAGATAGTATTTTTTTCTTCATAACATCCTCCCTATATTTACCATACAAGGATGAATTATATAAAAATTTTATAAACTGTCACAAGCCCCCCTAGGGGTTAAATTTGTAATTTTTTAGAGTGTTTTTTACGTAAAAAAAGAAGCCGGCATCCATCAGAATGCCAGCCTCTTTGAACTGTTCTTTAATATTAGCCAAGCTGCTCGATGAGAGTTTCCTTTGCTTTAGCAAGAGCTGCATCGATTCCAGATGCATCCTTACCACCAGCCTGTGCCATGTTTGGACGACCACCGCCGCCACCACCGATGAGGGCAGCTGAAGCCTTGACGATGTTTCCAGCGTGTGCTCCCTTTGCTATAGCATCATCACATGCCATAACTACGAGGCTTGCCTTGCCATCTTTAGATGCTGCGAGGACGATTACGCCAGAACCAACTTTTTCCTTAAGTGAATCTCCGAGGTTACGAAGCTCACCCATCTCTGTATCTTCGATAGAAGCTGAAAGGAATTTAATTCCACTTACTTCTTCTACCTTGTCCATTACATCACCGAGTGACTCGTTTGCAGCTTTCTGCTTAAGTGACTCGTTCTCAGACTTAAGTTCTTTAATCTCTTTGTTAAGAGCTTCAATCTTTGTTGCGATTTCGTCTGGAGTAGTCTTGAGAAGGGCCGCTGCAGCCTTAAGCTTCTCTTCTACTTCTGCGAAATGCTTAAAGAGTGCCTTTGATGTGATAGCTTCGATACGACGAACACCAGCAGAAATACCGTTTTCAGATACGATCTTAAACGCTTTGATATCGCCTGTGTTCTTTACATGTGTACCACCACAAAGCTCAGTAGAGAATTCTCCCATGCGAACTACACGAACTGAATCGCCATACTTCTCACCGAAGAGAGCCATAGCTCCGCTCTTCTTTGCTTCATCGAGTGTCATGATATCTGTAACTACGTCAACAGAAGCTGAGATAGCCTCGTTTACGAGGTCTTCTACCTTCTGGATTTCTTCCTTTGTCATAGCCTGGAAGTGAGTAAAGTCGAAACGAAGTCTGTCTTCTGTAACGAGAGAACCTGACTGCTGTACATGATCTCCGAGAACTTTTCTAAGAGCTCCCTGAAGCAGGTGTGTTGCACTGTGGTTGCAAGCTGTAAGCGCACGCTTCTCAGCATCAACAGTAAGTGTCACTACATCATCAACCTTCATCTGACCATTTGTCATAACTCCGACATGACCAATCTTTCCACCAGCGAGATTAATGGTAGTCTCTACCTTGAACTCACCTTCTTTAGATTTGATCAAACCGCTGTCACCATTCTGTCCACCCATTGTAGCGTAGAATGGAGTCTTATCAACGATAACTGTTCCTCTCTCACCATCTGTGAGGCCAGAAACGATTTCATTCTCTGTTGTGAGAACTGTGATAGTTGATTCAGCTTCGAGCTTGTCATAACCTACGAACTCAGATGTGATAGCAGGATCGATTTCCTGGTATACAGAAGCATCTGTTCCCATATAGTTTGTCTCTTTACGAGCTGCACGGGCTTTATTTCTCTGTTCTTCCATGCACTTCTCGAAGCCTTCTTTATCATATGTAAAGCCTTTTTCCTCAATGATTTCTGCAGTGAGGTCGATAGGGAATCCATATGTATCATAAAGCTTGAATGCGTCTTCGCCAGGAATTACATTTTTTCCTTCTGACTTAACTCTGTCTTCGATTTCTGAGAGAATCTGAAGACCCTGGTCGATAGTCTTTGCAAATCTATCCTCTTCCTCGAGGAGAACTTTCTTTATGAATACTCTCTTCTCCTCAAGTTCTGGATAACCATCCTTTGAGCAATCGATAACTGTATCTGTAAGAGTATTCAGGAATGTTCCATCGATTCCGAGCATTCTTCCGTGACGAGCCGCACGTCTGATGAGACGGCGAAGCACATATCCTCTTCCTTCATTTGATGGAAGGATACCATCAGAGATCATAAATGTTGATGAACGGATATGATCTGTGATGAGACGGATTGAGATATCGTCGTTTTCATTTTCCTTATAAGTCTTCTTTGCATATTCGCAAACTTTGTTACGGATAGCAACCATAGTATCGATATCAAATACAGACTCTACGTCCTGCATTACTACAGCAAGTCTCTCAAGTCCCATACCTGTATCGATGTTCTTCTGTGAAAGTTCAGTGTATCCACCGTGACCATCACCTTCGAACTGTGTAAATACGTTGTTCCAGATTTCCATGAATCTGTCACCTTCACCGCCCATTACATCATCTGGGCCAGTTCCGTATTTTTCTCCTCGATCATAATAGATTTCTGTACAAGGACCGCAAGGACCAGCACCATGCTCCCAGAAGTTGTCTGAAGCACCTGTCTCATCTCTACCGATTCTCATAATCTTGTCAGCAGGAACTCCTACTTCTTCATTCCAAATCTTGAAAGCTTCATCATCATCGATGTAGATAGTTGGATAAAGTCTTTCTGGGTCGAGTTTGATTACCTCTGTGAGGAACTCCCATGACCAATGAATAGCTTCAGTTTTGAAATAATCTCCAAAAGAGAAGTTACCAAGCATTTCGAAAAATGTAAGATGTCTCTCTGTCTTTCCTACATTTTCAATATCACCTGTACGTACACATTTCTGACAAGTTGTTACTCGTCTTCTAGGTGGAATCTCCTGACCTGTGAAATATGGCTTAAGTGGTGCCATACCAGCATTGATGAGGAGCAAACTGTTATCGTTATGTGGAACGAGTGAGAAACTCTTCATTGCCAAGTGGCCCTTCTTCTCTGAGAAGAAGTCCAAATACATTTTTCTTAATTCATTAACACCGTACTGCATTATCTATTATGTCGACCTTTCCTTTATTTTTTCTGTGTTTCAGAAATCTCTGAAACTGTGGCATTAGCCTTCTTTAAGTCAGATGACTTTCTCCAGGCGATACCTAGCTTTACTGCGATAAATACGCAGATAATACTTACTACAAAGATAAGTAAATAAGTTACAAAACTACTCATAAAAGCTGCCATAATTGACCTCCTGTCTAAAACTATTAATTCAGACAAAAAAATATTATAAAATATGTTGCAACTCGGTTCAAGACCGGCTTTACCAAATTAGCAATTCCTCATACGATTGATGATTTCGTTTGCTTTCGCATAAACTTCTTCAGGTGCATATTTCAAATTAAACTGACCATCTCTGTAGAGGATCTGACCATTTACCATAGTCATCTTTACATTATCTTTGCTTCCAGCATAAACGAGGTTCTTTACTATATTATTCTCAGGCTGCATATTTGGCTTATGCATATCTATCATAATGATATCAGCCCTTTTTCCAACTTCTATCGTATCACAATCATGAAGGTTCATACAATGCGCACCTTCTGAAACTGCAGAATAAAGCACTTCATTCGCATCTACAACTGCGGCATCCATGTGTTTTACCTTCGCCAGAGTCGCTGTGAGATACATCTCTCTAAAGAAATCCAGTGCATTGTTTGAAGCCGCACCATCTGTTCCGATTGCGAGAGGAATTCCCGCGTCGAGGAATCTTTTTACATCAGCGATACCAGAAGCCAGCTTCACGTTTGAACAAGGATTCGTTACCGCGTAGAGATTGTGCTTCTTCATAATCTCGTAGTCTTCATCCTGAAGCCATACACAGTGGTAACCACCACCGCCATATTTATACATGCCGAGACTTTCCATCAACTGCGTAGGTGTCTTTCCCCAACGCTCGATACATTCGTCTACCTCAGATTTCGTTTCAGCATTGTGAAGGAATACCGGAGATTTGAATTTCTCAGCGAGAGCTGCTACACCTTCCATTCTATCCATGGCAGTTGTGTACTCTGCATGGAAACCAACGATGAAAGAAACGAGGTCAGAATCCATATCATTAACTATATTATAATTATCCTCGAGATCCTGCAAAGTGCTTCCGAAGTTGTTAAAACCGGATGTCTGAACTGTTCTAAATCCCGCATCGACAGAAGCTTTTGCATTCATCGGTGGGAAGAAATACATGTCGAAATTTGATGTGATTCCAGAAGTCAGATACTCCATGATTCCGAGGAAATCCAGCCAGTAGATATCTTCTGGTGTAAGTTTATCTTCTCTAGGGAAAACCTGCTTAAACAACCAGTCAGAAAGTGGCATATCATCAGCAAGCGAACGCAGGAATGTCATCGCTGTATGGGTATGCGCATTCTTAAAACCTGGCATCAATAGATTTCTATTGCAATCAATCACTTCATCCCAAACTAACAGCTCGTTCTCTGCGAGAGCTTTCTTCGCCTCTTCTGTAGTTCCAGAGAAAGCGATTCTATCATCTTTAGTCCAAAGTTCACCCTCAACAATTTTAAAGGTATGACCTTCTGCAGGCATCAGTAATCTAGCATTATTAAATCTAATATTCATAGGCTTCCTTTCTATTTTTATACATAGTCAAATAAATTATACTACAGAATAGCAAGTTATTGAAATTTAAAAAAGTTCTTTTTTCAAAACTACTGCTAATCACCTTAAATCTCATCTATAAATATGATAGACTAGAATCTGCATTAACATTTAACAACATCCAAATTAAGAGAAAAGAGAGAACCATGTACAAAGCATATTATGAACACCTAAAGCAAAGTCTAAAACTCGATTGTAAATACATCCTATTTACTCTCGTATCCGTCCTAATTGGCGCATTGACAGGTGTAATTGGTTCTTACTTTGGAATATTTATAAAACTCGCAACTGAATGTCGCGCTTCAAATCCGTGGCTAATCTACTTCATGCCATTCGGAGCCGTACTAATCTATTACTTCTACAATTTCACCACTGGAAAGAAAAAGGCTGACACAAACACCGTTCTAAAAGCATCTGAAAACAAAGCGCCCATCCCAAAAAGAATGGCATTCCAGATATTCGTGTCCACTATTTTTTCCCATCTAATCGGCGCTTCAGTCGGTAGAGAAGGAGCTGCCCTGCAGCTCGGCGGTTCCATCGGATACAACACAGGCAAATACCTAAAAGTTCGTGATGAATATCTAGACATAATGGTTATGTCTGGTATGGCTGGAGCATTCTCTTCTCTGCTCGGCGTACCTCTGACAGCTGCCATTCTCGCGATTGAGATTTCCAGCGTTGGAATGATACACTACAAGGCTTTAGTACCTGTAGTCTTCTCATCGCTAACTGCGAAATATGTAGCAATACTTATCGGCGCACCAGTTTTTTCCTTTGGAAGCGTTGATGTACCAGCTGTAACGATTGTTAATCTGCTTAAGATTTCCCTACTCGGAATCATTCTAGGAATGATAGCTTTCCTGTTCATCTTCGTAATCAGCTATTCAAACAAGCTTTATAGCAAGATTTTCAAAAGCCCTATCGTTCGAGGATTAGTCGGCGGCGCAATAGTATTAGCACTGACTCTAATCGTAGGGAACCAGGACTACAACGGTTCCAGTGCAGATTTGATCTCAGTAGCAGTAAACGGAAAAGCGTCAGGCTTCTCATTCCTACTAAAGATAGTTTTCACTGCTCTATCACTTGCTGCAGGATTTAAAGGCGGAGCAATCGTTCCTTCTTTCGTAATCGGATCCACAGCTGGCTGCGCCCTCGGTTCTATCGTCGGAATCGACCCTGGATTTGCGGCAACTCTCGGAATCGGCGCAGTCTTCTGCGGAGTAACAAACTGCCCTATGGCCGCCCTCCTCTTCTGCTTCGAGCTCTTCGGCATGTCAGGCATGCCTTTCTACTTGCTCGCTGTGTCTATAGCTTTTGTGTTTAGTTATGAAAAAAGCTTCTATTCTGCACAGGAGTGTAATATTTATTAAGCTTGAAGTAAACGGAAGCTTGATGTAAGCGTTGTGATTTGTAATTTTGCTTTTCTTTTATAGCGCCGATCAGCGGAAGCTTGATACGAGTGTTGTAATCCATAATTTTGCTTTTCTTAGCGCCGATCAGCGGTTTGAAACATTGTTTTTGTTTCTAGAAACGAAACAAAAAACGATGTTTCACCGGCTCGGCGCTATTTCTATGCAATAAATTTATAGATTAAACGCTCGCAAGCTCGCTACTGGAGCCCCACATACGAAATTTAGCGCACTAAGCGTCGATTTACCGTAGGTTTCACTTTCCTGCCTAGCAAGTCAGCTCCGCAAACTACGAAATATTTCACCTAAATCGTCAACTTTTCGTAGGTTCCACTCTCCTACCTAGCAAGTCAGCTCCGCAAACTACGAAATATTCCACCTAAATCGTCAATTTTTCGTATGTTCCACTTTCCTACCTAGCAAGTCTGCTCCGCAAACTACGAAATATTCCACCTAAATCGTCAATCTTTCGTAGGTTTCACTTTCCCACCTAGCAAGTCAGCTCCGCAGTGTATTGGGATTTCCTCTATATCAAACTCTTTCCCTATACCAAGCTTTCCTAGAAGC
>JAZNMP010000007.1:0-64989 GCA_045579705.1 Lachnospiraceae bacterium | reverse complement strand
AAAACGCCCTGATTTAGAGTATTATAATAATTGGTTTGATTGTTCATGGTAATATTTTACCATGAACAAAGAGAAGTAATCAGCTGTTTCCAGCTATTACTTCTCTTTTTTTCATGAGCTGATTATTTCACAGCCCTTTTTATGTTACATAGAAATAAAGGTATGATATAATAACTCTGTATACACTAAAGAAAGGCATCGAATATGAAATCTAAATCTAAAAATAACTTTATGATCGTATCGCTTGCAGTAGCTGTATTAGTTATACTCGGAGCGTTTATCGTAGTTAGAAAATATGCGCCATCAAAGGAAAGAATGAAGCTTAATGATTATTTTAATGTTTCAGGAAATGAGATGGCTGTTATTGTAGACGGAAGTTTTGATAAGCCGCAGAAAGATTCGCATCAGGCTGCTAGACTTGAAGATGGAAGCGTATATGTTGATTTGTATTTCTTTAAGTCTAAAGTGGATGATGGATACGTATATGATAATGTTGAGAAGGTTTTAAGATATACAACTGACAAAAATGTAATCAGCGTAAATGCTGGAGATAAGAAGTATCTCGTAGACAAGACTTCAAAGTCTTTTGATAAGCCAATCATTAAGGATATCGATGGAGAAGCGTATATTTCGATTGAGTGGGCAAAAAATTATTCTGATTTCCAGTACTCAACTCAGAAGAATCCAAATCGTGTAATTATCGAGAATGCTGGATGGAAGAAAAAGGTTGCAGCAATTAGAAAGAATACCTATGCAAGAAGATTTGGCGGTTTAAAGAGTAAGATTCTTTCAGATGTTAAAAAGAATGACAGCGTTGTTGTCGTTGATGATTATGGCAAGTGGAGCAAAGTAGTAACTTCTGATGGAGTTATCGGTTGCGTTGAAAACTCTAAACTGAGAGACATTACAGAAAAAACAACTAAATCTGTTTTGGAAGATAGGAAGTTTAAACATAAGAAGGCTTTTAAGAAGGATAAGATTATCTTGGCATGGGCGCAGGTTACAAACCAGGCAGCAAATGCAAACGCTATGAAGAAGATGGACGATTTGTCCATGGTAAATGTAATTTCACCTACTTGGTTCTATATTTCAGATGCGAAGGGAAATATTGGAAATCGTTCAAGCCGTGAGTTCGTAAATTATGCGCACTCAAAAGGCAAACAGGTTTGGGGATTGATTTCTAACTTCGAGGATTCAAGTATAGATACAGCATCCGCGTTGAATAGGGTATCATCTCGTGATAATCTGGTAGATCAGACGATAGCAGCGGCAATCGCATCTGGAGTAGATGGAATAAATGTCGACTTTGAACAGATTGGTGATACAGATAAAGACGGTTATTTGGAGTTTATCAAAGAACTTTCATTGAAATGTAAAAAGAATGATCTGATTCTTTCAGTAGATAATTATGTCCCAACGGCTGCAAGCGCTCATTATAATAGAAGTGTGCAGGCCGATTATGCAGATTATGTAGTAACTATGGCTTATGACGAGCATTATGCTGGCTCAAAGAAAGCCGGTTCTGTTTCATCATATCCATTCGTAAAGAATGGAGTAGAGAACTCACTTAAGGAGGTTCCAAAGGAACAGTTGGTTCTCGCACTTCCTTTTTTCACTAGAATATGGTGTACAGAGGGAGATAATGTAACGAGCGAAGCTGTCGGTATGAAGAATCAGTATGAGAAGTTTGGAAAAAACGGCGGTGAAGCTAAATGGCTTTCCAAGGAAGGTCAGAATTACGGAGAATACAAATCAGGAGATAAGTTGTATCAGTGCTGGTTTGAAGATTCAAAGTCACTTGGAAAGAAGATGGAATTAGTTAATACTGAAAAACTAGCTGGTGTAGCTTTCTGGAAACTTGGTTTGGAAAGTGATGACGCTTGGGTAACAGTATTGAATTATTTTGCAGAAAAATAAGAAAGAAGCGATTAGATTGGTAACAAAGAAGATAAAGCTAAATAGAAATGACGAGAAGTTTGATTTTGGAGAATCGATAGAAATAATCCGAAATGGAGGGCTGGTTGCTTTTCCGACAGAGACAGTTTATGGCTTAGGAGGAGATGCTACAAATCCGGAAGCTTCAAAAAAGATATATGCAGCAAAGGGGAGACCTTCGGATAATCCTCTGATAGTTCATATACATGATTTCTCAGAATTAGAAGCTATAGCATCAGAGGTGCCAGAAGATGCGAGAAAGCTGAATGAAGCTTTTTGGCCCGGCCCGTTGACGATGATTGTAAAGAAAAATGATGTGATACCATATGAGACAACTGGTGGAATTGACACTGTAGCGGTTAGAATGCCATCACATCCTATAGCAAGAGCTTTTCTAACTGATAGTAATGTTATGATTGCAGCGCCTAGTGCAAATACATCTGGACGCCCAAGTCCGACTACAGCACAGCACGTAGAGGCAGATTTGGATGGAAAGATTGACTGTATTATAGATGGAGGAAGCTGCGATATCGGTTTGGAGTCTTCCATTATAGACTTGTCGATAGACGTGCCTACGATACTTCGTCCCGGCTATATTAATAAGGAGATGTTTGAAGAGGTATTAGGCAAAGAAGTTGTTATTGACCCGGCGATTTTGAATGCAAATGCAAATAAAGGACTTCGTCCTAAAGCGCCAGGAATGAAGTATAGACATTATGCTCCAAAAGCCAATCTGACTGTTATAGAGGGGAAATCTTCGAAAGTTGTAGCGAAAATCAACGAGCTTGCAGAAGAGGCTCATAAGGCAGGTAAAAAGGTTGGTATCATCGCAACAGATGAGACAAAAGACCTTTATGCAGGCGACTGTGTAGTAACTGTTGGCGACAGGAATGACGAGAATTCTATAGCTAAACATCTATACGGTGTTCTTAGAGATTTTGATGATATGGATGTAAATGAGATTTATTCAGAAAGCTTTGGAACTCCAAAACTGGGAATGGCGATTATGAATAGATTGTTGAAAGCAGCAGGACATCAGGTGATAAAAGTTGATTAATTTGAAGAAGATTAAAAAGCTAATATTTGTAGATATGCATGCTACTACCAGAGCGCCAATGGCAGCGGAAATCTTTAGATATAATCTCTATACTGATGAGAATATAGATAGAGATTTTAAGATTCTCTCCCGAGGCGTTGTGGTTAATTTTTCTGAGCCTATGAATCAGAAAGCTGAGGCTGTTCTGGCTGGAAATGATATTTATTACAAGGAATATCAATCAAAGAAATTCACACCGGATGAGGTAGACGAATATACATTGGTACTGGCGATGGATAGCGATGTTAGAGATATCCTGCTGGATAAATATCCGGAATTGAATGAGGATAATACATTTGTGTTAGCGTTCTTTGTCGGCGAAGAATTGGAAACGATGGATCCATATGGTGAACCAATCGTAAAATATGGATTGTGCTTTGAGGCATTGAAAGAAACAACACGAAATTTGTTGTTGAAGTTAGAATATGGAGATAGCAATGAGTGATAAGAGAACGGATTATATAAGTTGGGATGAATACTTTATGGGAGTTGCATTTCTGGCTGGAATGCGCTCTAAAGATCCTAATACACAGGTGGGGGCATGCATAGTTTCCGCTGATAACAAGATTCTGTCAATGGGTTATAACGGCTTTCCGATTGGTTGTTCGGATGATGTGTTTCCATGGGCACGTGAGGGTGATCCTCTAGAAAATAAATATTTTTATTCGACGCATAGCGAATTAAATGCTATATTAAACTATAGAGGTGGTTCGCTCGAGGGAACGAAGATGTATGTAACGTTATTCCCTTGTAATGAATGCGCTAAAGCGATAATTCAATCAGGAATAAAAGAATTGATATACGATAGTGACAAGTATGAGAAGACTCCTTCGGTTATCGCATCAAAGAAAATGCTTTCTGCGGCCGGAATTTCGTTTAGAAAATACGAAAGAACGGGTAGAGAAGTAAAAATTAACTTGTAATTTTACGTTGAAAGGGTTATCGTGAAAAAAAGAGAAACTCAAAACATATTAGAAATGCTTGCTTTGGTTGGGCAGATTACAATAACGATGCTCGTGCCAATAGTGGGTTGCACATTTATTGGTTATCTAATCGGGAAATATTTTAATGCCGTATGGATAACCATTATCTTTTTTTTCATTGGTTCTTTGTCAGGTTTTTTGAGTATTTATAAGTTAGTAAAGAAATATATAAAATGATAAAAGCGTTAAAGAGAATAAATGAAGGTCTTCCAGCCCTAATAGGCGGAATGGTTGTATATTCCATTCTAGTAGAAGTCGTCGGAATATGGTTTACTGATGATAAGGTCCGATTTACGATTGGACTTGTAGTTGGTAGCGCGTGTGGTATTTGGATGGCTATCAATATTGCCACTGTTCTGTTAGATACAGTTCGGTTAGGCGCAAATCCCAAGATGGTTGCAGCGAAAGCTGCTTTAAGATATATCATCATAGCGGCAATTTTAATAATTATGATGGTATTTCATATAGGTTCATTGATTTCGGCATTCCTAGGGGTCTTTGGACTTAAAATAAGTGCATATGCACAACCATTTATTCATCGCATCATCCTGAAAGACTGGGAAGATGAGGTGGAGACGGAGCAGGAAATTGTGGGAAACCACGATTTGGAAATTTCCGAACCTGCTGATAATAATGACTAGTTTTCTTATTCGGAAATTAGAATAATGCATTGGAGGTGAAAGCTTTGGAGACAATCTTATTGTCGTCGGCCGCAGACATTGATTTCATGATCCATGGGTTGATTAAGTATGAATTATTTGGTCAAACTGTTTGGATTACTACGTCACATGTTTGTATCCTCATCGCGTTCCTAACGCTTGTAATTTTTGCATGCGTAGCAGGAAGAAAGATGAAGAGCGCGACCGAAGTACCCGATGGCTTCCAGAATGTTCTGGAACTAATCGTGGAAACTCTCGATGGAATCGTCGAGGGAGGCATGGGAAAAAATGCTCCAGTGTTCCGAAATTACATCGAAACAATATTTATCTTTATATTGTTTAGTAATCTTTCGGGTTTGTTAGGACTTAGGCCACCTACAGCCGATTACGGAACTACACTGGCATTAGCATTGATTACATTTGTAATGATTCATTTTAACAAGATAAAGAATCATTCAGCAAAAGAATTGTGGGTAGATCTCACATCACCTATGCCAGCATGGTTACCTTTATGGTTACCAATCAATGTGATTAGTGAAATAGCAGTTCCTATTTCATTGTCACTCCGTCTTTTTGCAAACGTATTGTCAGGCGTAATTATCGAAGCCTTACTATACGGAATGCTATCAAAAATTGCATATGTTTGGCCTGCCGCGTTGCATCTGTACTTTGATATGTTCTCAGGTGCAATCCAGACATACGTATTCTGTATGCTTACAATGACCTATGTTAATCAGGCTGTTGATAATGAAGATGAAGCAGAAGCGTAGAAAAAGAAAACTAAGTAATCATTTAGGAATAATAATTTTAGTACCTTAACAAAAGGAGGACAAAAACATGAACATTTCAGGACAGGATTTGATTTTAGCTTGCTCTGCTATCGGTGCAGGTCTCGCAGTAATCGCAGGTATTGGACCTGGTGTAGGTCAGGGTATCGCTGCAGGTTATGCTGCTAACGCAGTAGGAAGAAACCCAGGTGCACAGGGTAAGATCATGACAACTATGCTTCTTGGACAGGCCGTAGCCGAGACAACAGGTCTTTATGGTCTTCTTGTTGCACTTCTTCTGATGTTCGTTAAACCACTCGTAGGTTAATAGGCGTTTAAAAAGCATTTAGAAAGGAGGAAGAAAACCGGCTATGTCAAGATTATTTAACTTGGATTTTCAGCTTATTCATGATGCGTGTATCGTATTGATCTCTGTTTTCTTCCTGTTCCTAATCTTATCGAACAAATTATTTAACCCTGTTCGAAAGATGCTTGATGATCGTAAGAACAAGATCAAAAGCGAGCTGGAAAACGCATCAACCGACCAGGAAGAAGCTAGAAAGCTACGTGAAGAGTATGAGGCTAAATTAGCAGAAGCTAATAAAGAAGCCGAGATTATTCTTCAGGAAGCTAGAAAGAAAGCCCAGCTAAATGAGGAACGGATTCTGAAAGAAGCCAAAGAAGAAGCTTCACAGATCAGAAAGAGAGCTTTTGAAGAAGCTAAACTAGAGCAGAGTCGTGTTCAGGATGAAATAAAACAGCAGGTGGTTACTGTAGCAGCAGCTATGGCAGCTAAAGTTGTTTCATCAAAGATTGATACGACTGTACAGGACGAACTTGTTGACGAAACATTGAGAGAAATGGATGGTTCTACATGGCAAGATTAGTATCCGAAGTATACGGAGATGCCCTGTATGAATTGGCTCTAGAATACAAAGATAGAACAGATTCTTTTTTCGAAGAAGCTGATGAACTTCTGAAGATTTTCAATGAAAATCCAGAATTCATACAGGTTATGGTACATCCAAATGTATCAAGCGAAGAAAAGCAGAAGCTTTTAGATGATACATTTGCAGGAAAAATTTCCGATGAAGTATTGGGCCTGTTTCATGAATTAGAAGGAAAAGGGCATTTTTCCGAAGTAAAGAATGTATTGAATTATTTCTGTGAGAAGATCAGAGAGTATCGTCGTATCGGACGTGCTTCTGTAATCACACCAATGGAGCTTGCATCTGACAAGAAACAGGAAGTGCAGAAGAAGCTTCTTGAAACAACCAGTTACAAGTCGTTGGATATCGAATATTCAGTAGATAGTTCTTTGATTGGCGGTATGGTAATCCGTATCGGGGATCGTGTAGTAGACAGCAGTATCAAGTCAAAACTTGATAAGCTTTCACATGAACTATCTAGAATACAGTTAAAGGTAGGTGAGACGGATTCATGAATTTGAGACCTGAAGAAATTAGCTCAGTTATTAAAGAGCAGATGAAAAGATATGCCTCAAAGCTTGAGGTTAGCGATGTCGGAACTGTAGTTCAGGCTGCAGATGGTATCGTTAGAGTTCATGGACTCGCCAACGCAATGCAGGGAGAACTTCTCGAATTCCCTAATGAAGTATACGGAATGGTTATGAACCTGGAAGAGGACAACGTAGGTGCCGTTCTTTTGGGTAGCGCTGAGTCTATCAGTGAAGGCGATTCTGTAAAAACAACAGGTCGAGTTGTAGAGGTTCCAGTTGGTGACGCATTGCTTGGACGTGTCGTTAATGCGTTAGGTCAGCCAATCGATGGTAAAGGACCTATAGAAACAGATAAGTATCGTTTGATTGAGCGAGTAGCTCACGGTGTTATTGATAGAAAGTCTGTAGATACTCCTCTTCAGACAGGTATTAAAGCTATCGATTCTATGATTCCTATCGGAAGAGGTCAGCGAGAGTTGATCATCGGAGATAGACAGACAGGAAAGACAGCTATCGCTATCGATACTATTATCAACCAGAAGGGACAGGGCGTTAAGTGTATTTACGTAGCTATCGGCCAGAAGGCTTCTACAGTTGCTACACTTGTAAAGACGCTGGAAGAACACGGTGCGATGGATTACACAGTTGTAGTTTCAGCTTCAGCTAGTGAGCTTGCACCACTTCAGTATATTGCTCCTTATGCAGGTTGTGCTATGGGTGAAGAGTGGATGGAAAAAGGCGAAGATGCTCTAATCATCTATGATGATTTGTCAAAGCATGCTGCAGCTTATAGAACACTTTCACTTCTTCTTAAGAGACCACCAGGACGTGAAGCTTTCCCTGGAGACGTATTCTATCTCCATTCAAGACTTCTTGAGAGAGCATCTCGTTTGAGTGAAGAGTTAGGTGCTGGTTCACTTACAGCTCTTCCAATTATTGAAACACAGGCTGGTGACGTATCAGCATATATTCCTACAAACGTTATTTCTATTACAGATGGACAGATCTATCTGGAAACAGATGCGTTTAACGAAGGTTTTAGACCTGCTATCAATGCCGGTCTTTCAGTATCCCGAGTAGGTGGTGCTGCTCAGATTAAGGCTATGAAGAAGATTGCTGCTCCTATTCGAGTTGAGCTTGCTCAGTATCGAGAGCTTGCAGCTTTCGCACAGTTTGGTTCAGAGCTCGATAAGAGTACTGCTGAACAGCTTGCGCAGGGTGAGAGAATTAGAGAAATGCTTAAACAGCCTCAGTATTCTCCACTTCCAGTTGAGAAGCAGGTTATGATTATCTATGCAGCTACAAAGAAATATCTGCTCGATATTCCTGTTGAAGACGTTCTCGTATTTGAGAATGCACTCTTCGAGCTCGTAGATACAAAGTATCCAGAAATAGCTAAATCTATCAAAGACGATAAGGTTATCAACGAAGAAACTGAGAAGGCTTTGATTAAGGCTATTGAAGAATGTAAGAAATCATACAAATAACAGAGCGCATTAATGGTAGAGACCAAAAGGTGGTGAAGTACTCATGGCCTCAATGAGAGATATAAAACGTAGAAAAACCAGTATTTCTAGCACACAGCAGATTACAAAAGCTATGAAGCTAGTATCTACGGTCAAATTACAGCAGGCCAGAGCGCATGCCGAGGAGACGGATCCTTATTTCCAGAACATGTATAAAACAGTATCATCACTGTTAAGTACAGCAGGTGAAATAAACAATCCATATCTTAAGAAGCAGGATTCACCGGTAAAAGCTGTTATTGCGATTTCCTCAAATAGAGGACTTGCCGGAGGATACAACAGTAACTTGGTTAAAGAAATCATGAATGCTGTTCCTAAGGAAAATGCGCTCATTTACTCAATAGGCCATAAGGGTTCTGAGATTTTAACAGCTAGAGGATATCAGATGGGTCCAGATTTTTCAGAGGTTATTGAATCTCCGAAATATGAGGATGCTATGGATATTTCTAGATCAATCCTTAAGGACTATGAGGAAGGCAAGATAGGTGAGATTTATCTCGCTTATACACATTTTAAAAACACTGTTTCACATGAACCACGTGTTATTAAACTATTACCTGTAGAATTACAGGAGGATGAAGGTCAGGATTCAGAGGAATATGTTCCAACAAAGAATGAAGTGCCTATGAATTTTGAGCCAAGTCCAGAAGAAGCATTGGATCTGATCATTCCGAAGTATGTCACAAGCTTGCTTTATGGTGGACTCGTAGAGTCTGTAGCAAGTGAAAACGGCGCTAGAATGACAGCAATGGATTCTGCAACAAGCAATGCAGAAGAAATGATTGAAGACTTAACACTCAAATATAACAGAGCAAGACAGGGAAATATTACTCAGGAGCTGACAGAGATCATCGCCGGAGCATCTGCCTTGTCTTAAAGGAAGGGAGTGATATAACAGTATGGCTGAAAAAAATATTGGTAAAATCACTCAGGTCATCAGTGCCGTACTCGACATCAAATTTTCAGAAGGTAATCTTCCGGAAATTAATGATGCTATTAATATTCCAACAGCAGATGGTGGAGTACTAGTAGCTGAGGTCGCACAGCATCTGGGAGATAATGTTGTACGAGCCGTAGCTCTCGGTCCTACAGATGGACTAAAGCGTGGAATGGACGCTGAAGCTACAGGTGCACCTATTAAAGTACCAGTTGGTGAAAAAACACTGGGAAGAATGTTTAATGTACTTGGAAGACCTATTGATGAAAAACCTGCACCTGATGCAGAGGAACATCTTCCAATTCATAGACCAGCTCCAGCATTCGAAGAGCAGTCAACTTCAGAAGAAATGCTTGAGACAGGTATCAAGGTCGTAGATCTACTTTGTCCATACCAGAAGGGTGGAAAAATCGGTCTATTTGGTGGTGCCGGAGTAGGAAAGACAGTACTTATTCAGGAGCTTATTCACAATGTAGCTACTGAGCACGGTGGATATTCTGTATTCACAGGTGTAGGTGAGCGTACTCGTGAAGGTAACGATTTGTACTATGAAATGGCAGAATCAGGAGTTATTGATAAGACTTGCATGGTATTTGGTCAGATGAACGAACCACCTGGAGCACGTATGAGAGTTGCTCTTACAGGTCTTACAATGGCTGAGTATTTCCGTGATTATTCAGGAAAAGACGTACTTCTGTTCATTGATAATATCTTCCGTTTCACACAGGCTGGTTCAGAAGTTTCAGCGCTTCTCGGACGTATGCCTTCAGCCGTAGGCTACCAGCCTACACTTCAGACTGAGATGGGTGCTCTTCAGGAGCGAATCACATCTACAAAGAACGGATCTATTACATCTGTACAGGCTGTATACGTTCCTGCCGATGACCTTACTGACCCAGCTCCAGCGACAACATTCGCTCACTTGGATGCTACAACAGTACTTGAGCGTTCTATCGCTGAGCTTGGTATTTATCCAGCTGTAGACCCACTTGCATCTACATCTCGAATTCTTGATCCACTTATTGTTGGTAAAGAACACTTTGAAGTTGCTCGTGGAGTTCAGGAGATTCTTCAGAAATACAAGGAATTGCAGGATATCATCGCTATCCTTGGTATGGATGAACTTTCAGAATCAGATAAGCTTGTAGTAAGCCGTGCGAGAAAGGTTCAGAGATTTCTTTCACAGCCTTTCTTCGTAGCAACTCAGTTCACAGGTCTTGAAGGAAAGTACGTTCCTATCGGTGAAACTGTACGTGGATTTAAGGAAATCCTCGAAGGACATCTCGATGATGTTCCAGAAGGATTGTTCCTGAATGCTGGTACAATCGATGAAGTTAAAGAACGTGCTGCGAAAGGATGATGACTTTTGGCAGAGAAAGAATTTAATGTAAAGATCATAACTCCAGACCGTATTTTCTATGATGGAAAAGCTTCCATGGTAGAGTTTAATACAACTGAAGGAGAGATCGGTGTGTATCCGGAACATATTCCGCTTACAACTATTCTTTCTCCAGGAGTATTAACAATCCATGAGAACAGCGGTGTTAAAACAGCTGCTCTGCATTCTGGATTTGCTGAGATTCGTGAAGATAGAGTTACATTCTTGGCAGAAATAGCAGAATGGCCGGATGAAATCGATGTAAGACGTGCCGAGCAGGCTGAAAAGCGTGCAAGAGAGCGTCTGACAGGTCACAAGATCGATGTTGATACAGCCAGAGCTGAATTGGCTCTTAAGAGAGCCCTTGCAAGAGAATCAGCGTCTGCGAGAAAATGATTATAAAAAAAGCTGTCACTTAGGAATTGACCTAGGTGGCAGCTTTTTTTTATTGAAAAGGTTTTAAAAAGAACGAATGTCGTCATCATCTGTTGTGGATTTGTCGATGTTTCTGATTTCTACATCATAACTAAAATCCGGAAGTTTAACAGTAACGACATCGCCGACTTTATGCCCGAGTATGGCTTGTCCTAACGGGGATTCCATATCGAGACGTCCGTCTAAAGAATTACTTCGAATAGATGTTGTGAGCTTATAAGTTTCTTCACAATCATCGTCAGGATAATAAAGAGTTACGGTGTTATTTAGTCCGACTTCATCCAGAGAAGAAGAATCATCGATGATAGTAGCGTTCTTCAGCATTCTTTCAAGATATCTGATTCGAGATTCATTTTGATTTCTGGCTTTCTTTGCAGCGTGATATTCAAAATTCTCACTGAGATCTCCATGAGAACGTGTTTCTTTAACTTCTTCTAAAAGCTCGTGTCTAGTGACAGTAGTGCGCTCATGGATTTCTTTTTTGATCTTTTCAACGTCGGTTTTGGTTAGTTTTTCACCCATAATAACCTCTTTTAGTAGCGGAGTCGGTGGGATTCGAACCCACGTGCCAGGAATCTGACAACTTGATTTCGAGTCAAGCTCGTTATGACCACTTCGATACGACTCCAGTTTGTCACGAAACAAATAAATATTACATTAATTTAAGTTATCTTTCAAGTATTAGGATTATGAAGAGATAATATGCTATAATTACCTTCAAAGAAGTTTTTGTGGAAGGAGAATGTGGGGATGGACAAGCAGAGTTTAAAACTTCCGAAGAGTTTTGAAATTAAAAATCCGTTAGAAGGAATGGATTTGTCTTTCAACAAGATGGATGAAAACAGAGATTTGTTTATGCTACACGGAAATCTGGCTTCAAATGGTTACGATTGGTGGTGGCATAGCTTTACTGGTAGAGATGAGGAAACTGGTGAAGAAAAAGCTTTTTTCATCGAATTCTTTGCAATTAATCCGGAACTTGGGGGCAAAGAGCCGGTATTTGGACAGCTTCATGCTAATCAGGAGAAAGGAATTAAGCCTTCATACTTGATGGTGAAAGCTGGAACATGGGGCGAAGATGCCGCACAGTTACATCGTTTCTTTGGTTGGGATGATGTAGATGTCAAAGATGAAGTACCGTTCCATGTAAGCGCAGATAATTGTTTCCTTTCAGAGACTCGTACATTAGGAAAAGTCGCTATTACTAAGGGGGAATCGGAAGATCATCCTGAATATATGTGTGATAGTGGGGAAATGGTTTGGGATCTGAAGATTGATAAGAAGATTGCGTTTAATGTTGGATATGGCGCAAGTAAGTTCCTGCGTGAAGTAGATGCCTTTGAGATGTTTTGGCATGCGCAGGGCATGAAGACAGCATATAGCGGATTCGTACTTTGGAATGGACGAAAGTATTTAGTTGAACCTGAAACTTGTTATGGATATGCTGACAAAAATTGGGGATCTGATTTTACCAGCCCATGGATTTGGCTTTCATCAAATCATCTGGTAAGTAATATCACAGGAGAAGAACTTAAGAATTCTGCATTTGATATTGGAGGCGGAAAACCAAAGGTTGGACCTTTAAGTATCAATGGAAAAATTCTGGGCGCGTTCTGGCATGAGGGTGAAGCTTATGAGTTTAATTTTTCTAAGTTCTGGACACTTACAAAGACTAAGTTTACTTGCAAGGAGACGGGGGACAAGCTCCATTGGAAGGTTTTGATGGAAACTCCAGTTGCAAAGCTGGTTGTGAGTGTGGTTTGTAAGAAGAGTGATATGCTGAAGATTAATTATGAAGCACCGGATGGAACAAAGAAGCATAATAACCTTTGGAACGGTGGAAACGGAACAGGCGTTATTAAGCTATATAAGAAAAAGATATCAGTAAAAAACAAGTGGAAATGGGAGCTTGTTGATGATATGAAGGCCTATAATATAGGCTGTGAATATGGAGAGTATTAAAGGTTTAAATAGTTAAATGGGAGGACAAGAAGATGTTAGAAAACCTAGAGCCAAAGAAAGTATTTGAGTTTTTTGAGGAATTGACAAAGATTCCTAGACCATCATATAAAGAGAAAGAGGTAAGTGATTTCCTCGTAAAATTCGCTGAGGAAAGAGGATTAGAGCATTATCAGGATAAATTAGGTAATGTAATTATCATCAAAGAAGCTGCACCAGGTTATGAGAACGAAATTCCTGTAATCCTTCAGGGTCATATGGATATGGTTTGCGAGAAGGAACCAGGCGTTGATAAGGATATGGACAAAGAAGGTGTAGATGTAGATTTCGATGATAAGTTTGTTTTTGCAAAGGGCACAACTTTGGGAGGAGATGACGGTGCAGGTGTTGCTTACTGTATGGCACTTCTCGATGATAAAGAACTTAAAGCTCCTAGAATTGAAGTTGTAGTAACTGTTGCAGAAGAAATCGGAATGGATGGAGCTACAGATATCGACCTTTCTATGCTTAAAGGAAAGAGACTTATCAATCTGGATTCTGAAGAAGAAGGAATCTTCTGTGTTGGATGCGCAGGTGGTAGTAGCGTTGAAATTTCATATGAAGGCAAAAAAGAAGCTGCAAAGGGCGAAATTCTTGAGTTTACTTACGGCGGATTTACTGGAGGTCATTCAGGATCTGAAATTATCAGAGGTGGAGCAAACGCAGTAGTTGCGATGGCAAGAGTGCTAGCAACTGTTACAGAATCAAATGATATTAGAATTGAGTCTATTACATGTAATGGTAAAGATAATGCCATCGCTAGAAGCGCTACAGCTAGACTTATGGTAAATGAAGCTGATAAAGTTGCTATCGTAGAGGCTCTCTTAGATGAAGCTGAGAAGATTAACGATGAATTTGCAACAACTGATCCAGAAGCAGAAGCAACTGTACTTATGGATGGTGAGAAGGAGACAGAAGTCTTTACTAAAGAAGAGTCTATGAAGATTGCAACATTGATTCTTGCAGAGCCAAATGGAATCGTTGCAATGAGCCATGACGTAGAGGGAATGCCAGAAACATCACTTAATGTTGGTGTACTTTCTACAGAAGGTAATAAGATTACTCTAGTATACGCAGTTCGTTCTTCAGTTGAGACAGCTAGAGAAGCCCTCGAAAACAGAATGAAGTTCATTGCGAATGCTTTTGGCGCTGAGTACAAGATGAATAGCCCATATCCAGCATGGGAGTACAGAAAAGATTCACCACTTAGAGATAAGATGGTAGAGATTTATACTGAGATGTATGGAAATGAGCCTGAAGTTGTAACTATTCATGCAGGAGTAGAGTGTGGAATTCTAGTTCAGAAGATTGAAGGATTGGATTCTATTTCTATTGGACCAAACCTCTATGACGTACATACACCAGCTGAAAAGTTGGACATCGAATCAACTAGAAGAACCTTTGAATATGTTAAGAAAGTACTTGAAACAAAATAATAAAGAGGCAAGGGGTTGCTCTAGAAAGGAGAAGTGTATGAAAATCGGTATGCTTACAAGTGGAGGCGATTGCCAGGCATTAAATGCGGCAATGCGCGGAGTTGTTAAGACTCTAAGTAACTTTGATGACAAGCTTACTATCTATGGCTTCTTAAACGGTTATCAGGGAATGATCTACGGTAACTACAAGGAGATGAAGAAGAACGATTTCTCTGGACTTCTCACTCGAGGAGGAACTATTCTAGGAACATCACGTACGCCTTTTAAGGAAATCGATATTCCAACTATCGATGGAATAGATAAGATAAAGGCGATGAAGGCTACTTACAAGAAGCTGAAATTGGATTGTCTGGTGATCCTAGGTGGTAACGGGACTCAGAAAACAGCGAATCGATTGAGAGAGGAAGGGTTAAATATAATCCATCTTCCAAAGACTATAGATAATGATATTTATGGAACAGATGTGACATTTGGTTTCTATAGTGCAATCGATATCGCAACTAGAGCGATTGATTGTATCCATACTACAGCCGCTTCACATAACAGGGTATTTATCGTTGAAGTTATGGGACACAAGGTAGGATGGCTTACTTTGTATGCTGGAATAGGAGCTGGAGCAGATGTAATCCTGATTCCTGAAATCCCATACGATCTCGATAAAGTAATAAAGGCTATTGAGAAGAGACATAAAGATGGAAAACATTTCACAATTTTGGCTGTAGCTGAGGGAGCGATTTCAAAGGAGCTTGCTAGACTCCCTAAGAAGGAGCGAAAAAAGATTATTGCTGATTCAAAGTATCCATCAGTATCATATGATATTGCGGACAAGATTCAGCAGAAAACAGGTATGGAAGTTAGAGTAACTGTACCGGGACATATGCAGAGAGGTGGGGAACCGGATGCATATGACAGAATTCTATGTACTAGATTAGGTGCTGCTGCTGGTAGAGCTATTCTAGATAAAGATTTTGGAAATATGATAGCTATGGTAAATGGTGAAACGACGAGAGTTCCACTGAAAGACGTAGCAGGCAAGTTAAAAGTGGTAGATCCGGAATGCTCTATGGTTAAGGAGATTCGGGATTTAGGAATTAGTTTTGGAGATTAGTTTATATGTCGTATTTGGCGCTGTATAGAAAGTTTCGACCTACTGTTTTTTCAGATGTAAAAGGTCAGGATCATATAATAACAGCACTTAAAAACCAAATAAAAAATGATCGAATCGGTCATGCTTATATTTTTACAGGAACGAGAGGAACCGGTAAAACTACAGTAGCAAAGATATTTGCGAGAGCGGTAAATTGCGAACATCCACTGGAGGATGGTAGTCCTGACAATGAATGTGAGCTCTGCCAGAAGATATTAAAGGGTACATCAATGAATGTTATTGAAATTGATGCGGCCTCTAATAATAGTGTGCAAAATATCAGAGATATTATAGATGAGGTTTCATATCCTCCTACAGAAGGTAAGTATAAGGTATATATAATCGATGAGGTTCATATGCTTTCAGCGGGAGCGTTTAATGCTCTGCTAAAGACATTGGAAGAACCGCCATCGTATGTAATATTTATCCTAGCAACTACAGAGAATCATAAGATTCCTATTACAATCAAATCTAGATGTCAGAACTATGATTTTCATCGTATTTCTGTCGAAATGATCCGAGATAGGATGAGAGAACTCATGGATATTGAGCAGATCGATATCGAAGATAGGGCATTGGATTATATAGCAAAGGCCGGAGACGGATCAATGCGAGATGCGTTGTCAATCTTAGATGAGTGCGTTTCTTTTTTCCATGATAAGAAGATTACATATGAGGATATTCTTTCAATCCTCGGTGCGGTAGATGAAACGCTGTTTACAAATCTGTTTTCTAAGATACAGAATTCAGATTCGAAAGGTGCTATAGATCTGATTGAGGCAGTAGTTCGTCAGGGGCAGGAATTGGGACAGTTTGTCCTGGATTTCACTTGGTATTTGAGAAATCTGCTGCTTGTAAAAAATATGCCTAACGCTTTAGACGTCATAGATGTTTCAAAGGAAACCTATGATGCGTTGAGAGAGGAAGCCGCGAAGACAGAAAATGAAGTTATCATGCGATATATTCGTATAATGACTGATTTGTATAATGATATGAAGTATTCTTCTCAAAAGAGAATCATGCTGGAAATCGCGATTATAAAACTTGCTAAGCCAGAGATGGAAAGCGATTTTGAGTCTTTGGTAAATCGTATTGGAAATCTCGAGAAGGATATTAAGAATGGCGTGGTTAGTGCTATGCAGGTATCTGATGTTAAACAGGCTGTAAGCGCTAAACAGGAAGTTGTCGAGGATTTCGATATTCATAAGATTCCAGAGGCGACACCTGACGAAGTTAAGAATGTAAGCGTTAACTGGCGTAGATTTATAGGCGGTCTGCCTTCTTTTTACAAGAGTGCTGCTGAAATGATTCGTAAGGTAACTGTGGCAGAGAATGGTAAATTATTATTATTATTTGATGAAGCTGGAATAATAGGTTATGATATTTTGACGGCAGAACATGCTAAGACCGAATTAGAAGAACGACTAGCGAAATTCGCTGGAAAGAAAGTGGAGTTTGAAATCAGAATTGAGGACGGACCACTTGATAAGAAATATCAGGATCCTATCGCAGTATTTGGCGATAGTATCGGAATTGATATAGTAACTGAAGATTAAGGAAAGAGGATATTAATTATGGCAAAAAGAGGTGGTTTTCCAGGTGGTATGCCAGGAAATATGAATAATCTCATGAAGCAGGCTCAGAGAATGCAGAGACAGATGGAAGAGGCTGCAAAGGAACTTGAGACAAAGGAAATTACTAAGTCTGCAGGTGGTGGAGTTGTAGAGGTGACTGTTACAGGAGCAAAGGAAATCACAAAGATTAAGATTGATCCAGAAGCAGTAGATCCAGAGGACGTAGAAACTCTCGAAGATTTAATTATGGCTGCAACAAACGAAGCGCTGAGAGCAATCGATGAACTTTCTCAGTCATCTATGTCTAAATACACAGGTGGATTTGGATTCTAATATATCCAGAGGATTAAACGATGGATTATTATAGCAAAGAAATTTCAAAGCTGATTGAAAGCTTATCTTCATTGCCTGGGATAGGATCTAAATCGGCGCAGAGACTGGCATTTCATATCTTGAATATGCCAATGGAAGATGTTAAATATATCTCCGATTCTTTGATTTCGGCACGAGAGAATGTACATTACTGTAAAGTGTGTTGTACTTTGACAGATCAGGACATTTGTCCGATTTGTGCAAATCCAAAGAGAAATCATAAGCAAATCATGGTAGTGGAAGACACCAGGGATTTAGCAGCATACGAAAAAACAGGCAAATACGAAGGAACATACCACGTATTACATGGTGCTATTTCTCCTATGCAGGGAATAGGTCCGTCAGAGATTCGATTGAAGGAATTGATGGTTAGACTTCAGAAGGAAGAGGTCGACGAGGTTATAATCGCGACTAATTCTTCCTTAGAAGGTGAGACGACAGCTATGTATATCAGCAAGATGATTAAACCTAGTGGAATCAAGGTTACACGAATCGCCAGTGGCGTTCCTGTCGGCGGAGATATTGAGAATATTGATGAAGTAACTCTACTACGTGCGTTTGAAGGACGAGTAGATTTATAATTATGTAATCCCTTAAGTTGTACGACTTAGGGGATTTTTGGGTGTTAAGGAGGAAGTTATGACACATTATGAAAGAATGCTTGCGGGGAAAGTATATGATTCTGATAATGCTGAAATCCACAAAGATCAGGATCCTATGTTAGAGAAACTCTATGATTTTAATCAGACGAGACCTTCAGAGCTGCCTCGTAGGAGGGAGATGCTGAAGGATATGTTTGCTGAAATAGGCGAAGGTTGTTATATTGAGCCGCCGCTCAGAGCTAATTGGGGAGGAGCGCATGTTCATTTTGGAAATAGGGTATATGCGAATTTCAATCTAACGCTGGTCGATGATGGGCATATTTATGTTGATGATTGTGTTATGTTTGGACCAAATGTAACTATTGTAACAGCAGGACATCCGGTTGAAACGACACTTCGTAGTAAGGCTTGGCAATTTAATCGGGATGTTCATATAGGAAAAAATGTTTGGTTTGGTGCAGGTGTAGTGGTACTTCCTGGGGTTACGATAGGTGAGAATACGGTCATCGGAGCAGGAAGTATCGTAACTAAGGATATCCCGGCAAATGTAGTGGCTGTAGGAAACCCATGTCGAGTTATGAGGGAAATCTGTGACAGAGACAAAGAATTTTTCTATAAAAATGATTCCTTCGACTGGGATGAAATCGAGGAATTATTAAAATCCGAATGATGTATTTTTAAATCGGGTTAAGAAAAACTGTTTCGGGACCGAAATAATAGTTGTAAGATTTATCGGTTAGAAACGGATACATTAAAAATATGAATAATATGCTGAAAGAAATTTCGGACTATGTGTCACCTGTTAAGGCAGGCAAGCAAGGGATAGCTGAGAAGACACAGACCTTAAAAGTAAGCGACACGGAAGTCAGGGATTTGGACAGCGCATATAGAATCACTAAGTCAGTTAGAATTCCAAATGAGAAATCGCTTTCTTATGGAAGAAATGGTGAGACATTAGCTGAGGAAATAGAACGTAGAGCCAATGGAAACGAACATGACAGACTTAGTGGTTTTGTTTTGTCAAAAATGACAACTACAGGCAAAGATATGGGGCAGATGATAGAGGACGGATTTGCGCCAATGGATATGAATCCAGAAGACTTTGTTACTGTAGCGGACAAAATCAAAGTACAGCTTGCAAAAGCTGGAGCTGACATTTCTAGGATGGGTGGCATCAGTGAGACTGCCATTCAGAATATTGCGGGCTCAGATGCTGAGGTGTCCTCTATAGAAGAGCATCTAAAAGCTGAAAATCTCCCAAGTGACAATTCAATAGTAAAAAAAGTACAGGAAGCCTATCAGAAATGCGAGGATCTCGGAAGAAATATAGATACTACGATATCTGAAGGGGCAGTTAAGGTACTTATAAATAACGAAGCTGAACCGACAATAGGTGAAGTCTATACGGCGGTATTTGGTAACGGAAATCAGAATCAGAAACCAATAAATGAAGCTATCGATGATGTCGAGCAGAATAAGGGCCTAGAGGAAGCTTTTTCAAAGGTTATCGGATGCGAAGAATTAGAAGCTAGTCCTAGAACTTTAAAGATAGCAAATTGGCTGTATGCCAGTGATCTTCCTGTTACAGCACGAAACATCGCAAGTGTAAGTGAATATGAAGGACTCAAGGTTCCAAATGATAAGAAAAAAGTTGAAATTGTAGATGAAGCATTACGTGAAGGTAGGGAACCAAATCAGGCATATCTGGTTTCTGGACATTCTATGTATGATAAGGCAGCAAAGCTTGCTGAAACTGTGATTGGAATGACAAAAGAAGCTGGAGTAGTTCTTCAAAAGCTTGGAATCAATATTGATACAACTCCTATACAGGAATTGGCGGATAAACTTCACAGTTTAAGTCTAATGGGCTTAGAAACAGAGGAAGACTTTGGTATTTATGAAGAAGTTAATTCTAGAATTGAAGAATTAAAGGAAGCTCCTGTTGAGACTTTAGGCAGACTGTATCAGGCAGAAAATCCTTTTTTCCTAAATCAGATTACGTTCGCTGACTTTACTAATCAGGCATCATCACTCAAAGTTGAGATTGAGAGTAAGGGACAGGTCTTTGAAAAAATGTTGATGACGTATGATGGGGTTGGAACAGAAGTCAGACGAGACTTGGGCGATTCTCTTCAGAAGGCATTTAGAAATGTTGATGATATTCTGGAGGATTTGAAGCTGGATGTAAGTGTTCAGAATGAACGTGCAGTGAGAATCTTGGCATATAATCAGATTGATATCAATATTGAGAACATAAATACTATGAAGCTGGCGGATCAGATCGTTCAGAAGGTGTTTAATAATTTAAAACCTGGGGTTGTTCTTCAGATGATAAAGGATCAGAAGAATCCGTTGGATATGACGATGGAAGAATTAAACACACAGGCGGACAACTCAAAGAACGAAATGAGCGGCCAGTCTGAAGAAGATAATTATGCGAAGTTCTTATGGAAGATGGAGCATACGAAGGGGATTACAGAAGAGGAAAAAGAAAGCTTCCTGGGTATATTCAGACTGATTCATCAAGTGAATAAGACAGATGGGGCTGTTATAGGACAGCTGGTAAATCAGCAGATTCCTGTGACTATGCGAAATTTGATGATGGCAGTTAGGTCTCGTAAGAATACGGGGAATGAATTTGTTGTAGACGAAGAGTTCGGATATGTAGAAGCTGTGAATAGAGCTGAACTGAGTATCACACAGCAGGTAGAAGTAGCGTTTCAGAGTGCACATCTTAAAAATGCTGAAAGAATTATAGAACCTGCAAAACTGCACGAAATCGACGCTACACAGTCTGTTCAGGAGATGACACCTGAAGAACTAAATCTATCACTTCAGAAATATGAGACTGATAAGGAATTAGAAAAAGAATGGTTTGATAATCTGAAGGAAGAATTATTTGATGCATCTAAGACTGAGGCAAAGGTAAACAATATCATAGCCCGCCTGGATATAGAGGAGACACCGACAAATATCAATGCTGTAAAGAATATGCTTTACAACAATAGAAAGGTATTTTCTCAACTTGCTACAAAACACGTCAATGATGATGGATCAGTAGTGGATGTAGAGGATCCCGACATCAGAGCGATGATGCAGCAAGTTACAGAGAGATTCGGTGAAGACTCAAAGAACCCTGAAGATATGGCAAAAGCCATGGACAGATTAGCGGATATCGCAGAACATGCGATGGATAAAGTGCTTGAAGAAAGCAGATTGAGCTATATCGATATCAAGTCACTTCAGGCAGCGACGAAACAGATGGGATTATATTCAAGTCTTGCAAAGAAAGACATCTATCATCTTCCGATTACAGTGGCAACGGAAAGTGGAGTGCTGACATTGAAGATTGTAAAAGGTGAGAGACAGAGAGGTTTAGTGGATATCTTCCTAGAAACTGGTAGTAACTCAAACACGAGAGCAACCTTCAGAGTTAGAAATGAAGGCGTAGTTGGCGAAATCACAAGTGATAACAAAGAAATAAAAGAGCTTATGCAGCGAAACAGAGAGGTAATCGAAGCTGCGCTTAGGAAAAGTACGAAAATGGATGTACACCTTAAGTTTAGAAGCGGTGATTTAGACAAATCTAATTATTTTGAAGAAGAGACAAAGTTTGTCGACGATGTAGAAATCGAAACAAGTAGATTGTATGAATTGGCAAAGGACTTCGTAGGAAGTCTAAAGATGTTTGGTTAGTATTAGAAAAGAGAAGGCTTTATATGAGAATAAATAATAATATTTCAGCAGTAATTACAAATATGCAGTTGCTTAGAACTGAAGATAATCTTTCAAATGTAATGGAAAGACTTTCTAGTGGATTGAAGATAAACCATGCTGCTGATGATCCTTCTGGAATGGCTATTTCAGGAAAAATGCATACTCAGATCAAAGGATTAAACCGTGCATCTCAGAATGCTGGTGATGGAGTAAATGTAATTCAGACAGCAGATGGTGCGCTTTCAGAAGTAACAAATATGCTTCAGCGAATGAGAGAACTAGCTGTGCAGGCCGCAAATGGTTTGAATTCATCCAGTGAAAAAGAAGCAATTCAGACAGAGATTAATTCTCTTAGAACTGAAATCGATCGAGTTTCAAATGATACAGAGTTCAATACAAAGGCTTTATTGGATGGTTCTTTGGACACTCGAGTATATGGAGAACATTTTGAAAGAATGTATGTTACTGATTCTGTAACAGCTGGTACATATACTATTACTATTGATAAGGCGTCTACTCAGCCACAGGTTTCAGGTGGTTTTATTGCTTCATCGGCTGGAAGTGTTAGTGCCGAGCAGGCTGGAACGGTAAAGATTAATGATGTAGGTGTAAAGATTACCGAAGGAATGACCAGCCAGGATGTTTATGAAGCATTACGTAGAGGTGCTGAGCAGGCAGCAGTAAAGCTGAATGAAAGCCAGGATGATCCTCTTACATTTACATCAGAATTCTACGGAAAAAACTCTAACCTTTCAATTACCGTTGATAACGATGAATTGAGGCAGTATCTAGGAATAGATGCAGAAGTAGATGGTACATATATTCCTGCAAATGCTTCACCTGTAAGCACAGCACAGGAAGGCATCATTAAGATTAACGATACAGAAGTTGCTATTACGGCTGGAATGACTGGTGATCAGGTTTATTCAGCTCTCGCTTCGGCGGCAGCAGCTGAGGGCATTACATTAGGTACAAACACTGAGCCACTAGCGTTTGTGTCATCAAATCCTTTTAAGATTAGTATTAATAATGAGAACTTGAAATCATATTTGGGTATCAGTAGCACTTCTTATGCAGTTGCTAAAACTGTATATGGTGAGGATGCAGATGTTACGCTTACTAGAAGCGTGGTTACCGGAACTTCAGTTACAGTAGGATTTGGTAAGCAGGCAACGTTGGCACAGGATGGAAATCATTTCGTGATTTCTGATACACAGGGATTTGAAATGAATTTTTCAGTCGAAGAAGGATATACCGGTGATATTAATATGGAAGTCACTGATATCGGTCCTATGACTCTTCAGATTGGAGCAAATGAGAACCAGAATATGACAGTTAGAATTCCGTCAGTTAGTGCTGAAGACATGTATCTCGATAAGATAGATGTTACTAAGTCAGGTGGAGCAGAGAGAGCGATAAAGACTTTGGATGAAGCAATCGCCAGAGTCAGTGAAATCCGTTCAGAAATGGGCGCTGCTCAGAATCGTTTGGAGACAACTGTATCTTCACTTGATCAGACTGATGAGAACATGAACAATGCTGTATCACGAATCGAGGATTCCGATATGGCAGAGGAGATGACAGAGTACACTAAGTACAATGTTCTCCAGCAGGCTGCAACATCTGTTCTTTCCCAGGCAAATGAGATTCCACAGATGGCTCTTCAGTTACTTCAGTAGTAGAAAAGGTTTGAGGCGGTAATATGACAAAAGAAATGAGACAGATCTATACAGAGCGTATTACGTCTGCAAATAGATCCGAGTTGATAGTTGTCCTATATGATATCTATGCAGAATACCTGTCTGACGCATTAAAAGCCCTGAATTCGGGCGATTTAGAGACCTTCCGAAGCAGCGTTAGAAAGGCAGAAGAGGTGCTTGTACATCTGAAATCTGATCTTGATTTTACTTATGAAATCTCGAATGAATTATATGCAATCTATGATTATTGTCACAGATTGCTATCGGAATCCCTTTATAAGAAGGATCAGAAGATACTGTTTGAAGCGAAAAAAATAATGAACAATCTGAAGGGTGCCTTTGAGGATATAGCAAAGGCCGATACATCAAAACCTATTATGCAAAATGCTGAGAAAGTAGTTTATGGTATGACGTATGGTAGAAGCGATGTAAACAGTACATTGCTAAAAACAGGCGGTTCGAGAGGGTTCTACGTATAAGATCAAAATAGCCAAAACAAAAGTTTGTGGCAAAATGACTAGAGAAAACTTCTAATTTTAGAAGTTTTCTCTTTTTTTTGTGGATAAATGTTGAAAACAACAGGTTTTGAAGGATTAATCGAACAGCATCGAACGAATTGACGTATATTTTGACATGGTAAGTCAGAAAACCAGGGGCTATAATCCAGATACATTTAAAGGAGGCGTCATGTTCTTGATTACTGTAGATTATCTTCTTTGTTGTGCTGCGCTGTGTGATATCAAAAGTGGAAAGATTCCAAATGTGATTCCATTAGTTGTTCTCATTCTTGGCGGAATATTGAAAATTGAAAATGGAGTAACGGGACATGTCATTCAGAGCATACCACTTATCTTAAGTCTTTGCGTTGTATTGGTAATTTCTTTTTATTTAAAAATCATAGGTGGAGGGGATGTGAAGCTTCTATTAATGTATTCCATAACAATGGGAGTAAGGCGTGGTATTCGAGTGTTTATGCTATCGTGTCTGTTTTGCGCAATATATGCTTTACTCCTGTTTATGGTTGATGGGACGTTTAGATATAGAATAAAGGTTTTAGCACAGTATACGAGGACTGTGTTGAATGAAAGAAAGATTTCGAATTATCCGTTGGAAACTACAAAAGTAGCATTTGGAGTATTTGTATTTCTGGCAGCAGTATCTAATGATTTGTATCTGATTTATGGAGGAGGTTGAAATGTCTGCAAAGGTTCTAATATGTGAGACGGACGAAAGTTATTTGGATGCGCTGGTTAAGTACTTAGTAGCTAGTGATTCTGCATTGAATATAACTTGTTATTCAGAGGTAAAAGGGTTCATGGCAGAAAAAGGTTCCTATGACGTAATGCTAATGAGCCATGAGTTCTGGATGGCTGAAAATAAGAAGGTACATGGAAGAATCAATATTCAGATTACTAGTGGGGAAGATGATCTAATCGATGGTCTAGAGCATATGTATAAATTCCAGAATATGCAGAAACTGTTAGAACGACTCTGGCAGGAAGGCCTAGGCGGAGGAAGGATTGCTACAGAGGGTAGAAATACTCGGTTTGTTGGCGTTATTTCACCATCGCACCATAATCTCACAGTACCGTTCTCTTTGGTTTACTCAAAGATTTGTCGCAAATATGGAAAAGTTTTGTTCGTAGATTTGGGCTCAGAGATGGGAAATTACTTTACGGATGAAATGGAGAAAGATAATCTGATCGATTATTTGTTTGAGTTGCAGGCGGATAGATTTGATGTCGATTTAGCAGATTATACGACAAGTTATAAAGGTATTACCTGTATGTTGCCGGCTCTAGACCCAGAAGAAATATGGGGCATTACTGAAAGCGACTGGAAACTTTTTGCGCGAGGTCTTAGAAGCCAGAAGTTTGATGTGGTTGTGATTCTGTTTGATGAGTTCTCACAGAACTTCTTTGATGTGGCAGGGATATTGGATGATTTGATGGTAGTTGGAAGTGAGGATGCGTATTCGCTTAAATGCGTGGAGCGTTTTAGCTTGTATCTGGCGAAAAAGAATATAGGATTAATGCCACAAAATGTAATCTTGAATGACAATATATGCAATAAGTTCACACGATTTGATATAGACAATATTATGAAGGGAAATCTGGAGGAATGGATACGCGATGTTCGAAGATGTGGAATGGTCAGCGCAAGAGGATGAAACGGAGAAGCGGGTTCGCCGAAGAGTAAGAGAGCGCCTGGGCCAGCTGGATGGAATATCGGACGAAGAGCTGCTGGATTTGATTAGAACTGAAATCTCGAAGGAAGGGAAGCGGGAAATCATACCGCTTCAGCTTCGTAAGAGTATTTCGTATCACATTTTTAATTCGCTTAGAAAACTGGATGTCTTGCAGAAGTATATCGAGGATGACGATGTAAGCGAAATAATGGTGAATGGTTATAATCATATTTTTTTGGAAAAAGACGGGAAAGTATCTGAGGCGATGAGCCATTTCGCTTCTGAGGAAATCTACGAAGATGTCCTTCAGAGGATAGTAGGAGCGAGAAATAAGATAGTAAACGAGACGAAGCCTATAGTTGATACGAGGTTAGAAGACGGATCCAGAGTAAATATCGTCTTACGCCCGATAGCAGTGGATGGTAGTTTGCTCACTATCAGAAAGTTTCCGAAGGAGCCGATTGAGATGGAAACTTTGATACGATATGGCACGCTAAACCATGAGGTGGCGGATTTTTTGAGGAAACTAGTTGTATCGAAATACAACATATTCGTTTCTGGAGGCACATCGAGCGGAAAAACGACTTTTTTAAACTGTTTGACGGAGTACATTCCAGAGAATGAGCGAGTAGTAACTATGGAGGATTCAGCAGAGCTGCAGATTCGAGGTGTAAAAAATCTGGTACGTATGGAAAGCAGAGATAAGAATCTCTCTGGGAAAAACGCTATTCTAATTAGAGATCTCGTAAAGACTGCGCTTAGAATGCGGCCGGATAGGATAATCGTAGGAGAATGCAGAGGCGAAGAAACATTAGAGATGCTGCAGGCATTTAATACAGGACATGATGGCGGTATGAGTACGGGGCATGGAAACTCTACGGATGATATGATATCCAGGTTAGAGAGTATGTCATTAATGGCTGAGGATTTGCCATTAGACGTGATACGAAATCAGATTGCGTCGGGAATAGATATCATGATTCATATGGAGAAGCTTGCAAATGGTTCCAGGAAGGTGAGTGAGATTTCTGAAATACGAGGTGTTGTAGATAGGAAGGTTTCTATAGAAAGGTTGATAGTGTATGAAGAAGAAAAGGACGATTGGAATTGGGTGGGAAGGTTGCAAAATACTTTGAAACTAAAGAAAGCAGGAGAAGAATTAAGCTAATAAGCTTTGTGATATCGGTCGTTTTGTCAATCATTATGGCTTGGATATTTTACTCAGATGCGAAAGGCGTTGTAATCTTTCCGTTTGTCTATTATCTGATATTTAGGTATTTCGAAGATGACGATGAACACAAAGAAAAAGCTAGATTCTTGCACGAATATCAGGAGTTTTTAAATGGAGTGGTTTCCTGGATTTCGAGTGGCTTGTCCGTAGAGAGGGCTTTTGCGAGAGAAGAAGAGGAGTTTAGAAGTCTGGTAGGAGAGAAATCAGTACTATATAAGGCTTTAAAACGAATCAATTCGAAGGTTGGTATGAATGTGCCAATCGAAAAGGCTTTTTATGAATTTGCGACGGAGATTGATTTAGAAGAGGTTTGGGAATTCGCTGAAATATTTGTTTATTCTAAGAGGCTCGGAAATGATTATTCAAAAAATCTAAAGCTATGTGCAGACCGTATAGGTGCGAAGTTAGAGCTCCGAGGGGAGATTGAGACTTCTATAGTTGAGAAGCGGATGGAAATGAAAGTAATGCTGATACTTCCCTTCTTTTTGCTGGTTATTCTGAAGCTTTCTGCGGCTGACTTTATAGGTGTTCTGTACGTAAACCTGGCCGGAAGACTGGTTATGACGATAGCTTTAGCTATGTATGCAAGTGCAGTGATTTTGTCTTATGTAATAGTGAAAAAGGGGGAAGATATATGATTTTGACCGTATGTGTCGTGATATTGACCCTGTTTTTAGTAGCGAAGAGGTGGAAGACAAAGAAACGAAAACTGTTTAAACTGGTGGTTTCATTAGAGGTTATTGCAATCTTATGGGAAGGGATTTTTTACATAAACAATCGACTACTGTTTGATAACCGGATTAAGAAGATAAACGTCCAGGAACCCGGGCGTGTTGAAAAGATTGAGGTTCGAGGTGGTGGATTTAAAGGAAAGTATGAAATCGAAGTGCCGAAGCGAAAGCTTACAAAACGAGAGTTGGAGAAGTTGTTTGATTTGTCGTACGAAGAAATTCTTAAAACATACCTCGGACAAAATAAGGAAGCATCAAAGGTAACAGATGATTTAGAGCTTAAAGATACGTACTTGAATGGTTTGGTGAGTGCAAATTGGAAAGCTGATAGTGAATGCATAAGCTCGTCGGGAAAAGTCGATAATGCACGATTGAAGAGGAAAAAGATGGTTTCTTTGAGGGTGACTTTGCGATGTGATGGAGAAGAAATGCTGGAAGACTTTGTGGTTTATGTATATCCAGTGAATCTCGAAACGAAGGAAGGCCTAAAGAAATCGATAGAGAGTGAACTGACGAGGCTACAACAGGAAAAAAACTCTCGCGAGTATTTGCAACTGCCAGGGAAGTTAGGAAAGGTGAAACTGAAATGGTGTGAGCAAACTGATTATAAGGGGTTCGTCATAGGTGTAATGGGGCTGATATTGTTGGTTTTGTACCCGTTTATAGAGGTCGAGAAAGCTTTGCGAGAGAAAAAGTATAGGGAGCAAAAATATAAAGAAGATTATCCTAGGATATTGCAAAAACTGGCTATGTTTGTCGAATGTGGAATTTCGGTTCGAAGGAGTTTCTGCTTGATTAGAGATAGTTATGTAAGAGGTGACGGAGGCGGAAACAGAGACGGTTTTGAAGTAATAAAGCGCGCTGCAAAGCAGTTAGAAAATGGGGTGAGCGAGCTTGAGGTATACAGGAGAATCGGAGCGGAAACAGAGAGTCGTGATTTTAAAAAGCTTTCCTATTTGCTTTGCCAAAATTTAAAGGGTGGAAATGAAGCTTTGATTACAGTTTTGGAACGAGAGGTTCGAGATGCCTTAGACCGAGAACGCTTGGAAATAAAGACACGTGGAGAAATGATATCAACAAAGCTGATCCTGCCGTTGATGATAATGTTATTTATGGTGATGTTGATATTGGTAGTGCCTGGAATCTGGGGGATCAATATATAGGAGGTTATATGTTAAAGGAATTAGTAGAGGATGAAAGTGGAGTTGCCGTGCTGGAAGTAGTGTTGGTACTGGTTGAGAAGTACTTTATCTCTTATTCATTATAGAATCTGTAGAAAGAATATATCTATATGTCTGTATCATATCCATCCTATCAATCAATATATCAGTATCAATAAGAAGGGGGTCTTTAATGTTTACCTATAAAGAGTTACATCTCATTGATAAAGGTTATTTCAAGGTACTAAGGTATCCAACAGAGGATAACTTCATTGAGATTCAAAGTAAAAATACAAGGGATTCATGGATCATTCAAAAGAGGAATCCTGCTTATTCAGAATATCCCATCATCCTATATCATAAACATCCAGGTCAGAAATACTATCATAGGCATTGGCAGTGTTACAACGTATCACAATGCATCAGATCCATTAAATCCCATGATGAATATTCCCTTTTGAGGAAGTGGAATGAACGTTTTATTAGACGTCCTAAATATAAGTGTGTGTAGGGTTTTTATTTTTTAAATTCATGTTATTTGCTCCTTTATTAAAACGATAGTATATCAGCCATTACATCGCTGATATTTTCATCTGTAGCTGGTTCTGGGGTATCCCATGTTTCGGGACCGGAGGAAACACAAGAAGAAGGATTAGCCTCTGTAGTTCCCGAAACAATGGCGATGTTACCGCCAAGTCTAGCTACGATTTTGTCTGCTAGTTCATCAAGTGGCAGTTCGTTTGATGAATGGTTGTTATGACGCTCTGCAAGTTCATACAGAGCTGTCACAACCATTTCATTGGCACTGCTAAAGCCGTATTCGGCAAAGTTAGAAATTGCCTTTATTGCCACCTGATCTTTGTGTGTATCATAGAATCTGATGGTTTTGGCAAAGGATTTCATTACTTTAGTCCTCCGTTTCTTATCTGATAGCGAATAAGGTCTTCATAGCCTTTCGCGTTAATGTGAACATCATCAATTACAGTAGCCTTTGGATATTTCTCAGCATCAAGGAAGTTCTTAATAATTGTGGAACCTCCACCGATAAAGATAAGCTGAGTTGTATCAAGGTTGAACTGTAAAGCACGAAGCTGTCCCATAATGTCTTCCACGTAGGTTTTAAGGTCGTTCTGAATGACTGTAAGATACTTAGGTGGAAGATCAACGCTTGAACCGGTAATCATTACATCCTTAAGTAAGATTTCATCTGCTTCACCGTTAAACTGCTCTCTTAGGTGTTCATTGATTTTGTGCATACATGTAATGGTTCCAAGAGAAAGGCTCTTGCAGTTACCAGCATCAGCTTTTCTCTCGCGGATAGGCATGATATCAATTGTCCAACTTCCAATGTCGATAACAACAGCAAGTCTGCTGAATTTGTTGATATAGTTCACGATTCCGGCATAGCCCTGTGGATACACATTTATACTTAAAAGGTTGATGCTATAGGTTACATCTTCATACTTGAAAACAAGTTTACGATTGCGCTTGTAGTAATCAAGCATAGGTTCTTTTTCGGCTCCCATACGTGTAAGTGGTACACCTACACCAAGATGAATGTCAGCCTGAGTCATGCCCTGCATCTTAAGTTCTTCTGCGATAGCAGCCTCGGTAAGAACAAGCATGTCCTCGTTATTCATTTTAGATTCCTGAATGGTAATCTTAGGATTGCCAACTGAATAGAATCCCTCATTTGTTTCAACCACCATGCTTGAAATAGGTGGCTTTGTGGAATGCTTAATTACTCCACTAGAAAATACCTTGTGTGATGTCTTTGTGTTACCAAATCCAACGTCTACTCCAATAATTAATTCACTCATTTTAAATTCCTCTCTTTCTTATAAATTGTTTACTAGGTCAAATTCTGAAGAGCTTTTCTTTTCTAGCTCAGCAGTTAATGTTTCAATGTTCTTTTCTAAAGAAATAATCTTTAGCTTTAGTAACTCGTTTTCTCTTCTAGTAGCTTTAAGAAGTGATATTTCTTTTTTGTTTGCAAAGACCTTTCCGGTTTGAATGGTGATTGCATTTGTAAGTGCCTTATGGACTTCTTTGTTTTTGTAGAAGTAGTCTCTGGAGAAACCGGTACGTTTTACAAGCTCTGCAACCGTAACTTTTTCACCATCTTCAAGCATTTCTGAGATGGTAGTAAGAGAAAGATTAAGCATAGCCTCTGATCTGTCGTGATTGCTTTTAAGCATGTTTGTGTAGTTTGCCATTAGTTCCAACCTCCTTTGTATTTTCTGATTGTTTTATTCTTTTCATCTCTAAGTTTCTTTGTTCCTTCGGCAAGTGGTACGCTTGTCATTCTGCGGTAGTGCTTTATGGATGATGTATTTGCATGACCAAGAAGTTTGGCGATGATTGAATCATCTAGTCCCATATCACAAAGTCGCTTTCCATAAGTCTTTCTGAATAGATGAGTGCTGACGGTAAATAGTTCTCCGCGGTCATCTCGTAAGTCGTTTTCAATAATCATGCACTGCACTCGGTAAAACATGGCACCGTAGGTAAGCGGCTTGCTTGGATCTTTGTCATTTACAAAGACATATTCGCGAAGACCATACTTTTCGGTCGTGTAGGCAATGGATCGCTCAATTAAGGTTTTTATGTCTTGGTTTATAGGTTTTTTGTATGAGCGGTTTACCTTTGGCTGATAAATGGTTATGTATAAGTGACCATCCTCATCTTCACTAATGCAGTCACTTTTTAGCGTTAGGGTCTCCGATATTCTGCATCCAAGTAGTTCATGAAGAATCATGAGTCTTCCGGTCTGAGGATCAAGTGTTTTAAATCCTTCGTTTAGAGTCTTAAGTTCAGTGTCTGTATAAAACCGATAGATAGGGATGCTATTCTTTGGTATATCCTCAGGAGCAAATAGCTTTGTTAGGGAGTATTCATCTATTACAAGTCCGATGGTCTCGATTATGTTTTTAAGACGAATGACTTCTCCGTGATAGTTTTTACGCCTGGTGTCTTCCGTGTTTAAGTAAATAAGGTAGGCTTCGATTATTTCACGATCGAGTTCGGCAAAAGAGATTATTTCGGGGTATTCTCTTGATAAAAATGCGCAAAACTCGTTGAGTATATGAATCTCCTGCGTTACGGTACGAACAGAAACTTCTTTTAATCGAAATAGGATTGCTTTCTTAACCTCAATTTTTAATTCATCCTGAAGGATATTACCAAAATTGATGGTAGCGATTGTTGAAGTTGGTGGGAGCTTCACAGGAAAATCCAATCGATTTAATTTCCAAATATCATCTTCAAAATGAAATAGCCCATCATCTATCGTAAAGTAGGCAAGTATGGCTCTAAGATAATTTAGAAAAGGATGTGCCTTCGCTTCTGGATATAGCTTGTTTCTTTTCTTAGTTGTAACCGTAAGAGGTATTTGATTCTTCATTGCCCATACTTTGTATTTTCTAATGCAACTATCCTTGTCCAAATCGTACATGGATTTGATGGATGGATAGGTAACACTAAAGAATTCGGCTATATGATTAAAGTTTTGCTTGTCTGAATCTATGCTTGTGAAAGCAAGTTCTTTTCCTCTGTCTGTGATAAATAAGCGGAACTCTTCAATAAGAGATTCAGGTAACAGATTAAGGTTAAAGAAAGCATTCGGATGATATCGTGGAGAAGAAAAGTTCTTCTTTGATACATCTTTAAAGCACGCTAAGTCTTTAAAGAAAATGAAGTTATCCTTTGGCAGACAATAAAAGTGTGCTTGGTTGATATAGCGTATAGCCGGGTGCAAATTGAATCCGCACTTATGCTTTCTATGTGGGTTGATGCCCTTATCGTGAAGGAACTTAACCATTTCTTGCATAGCTGCATCTATATCAAGATCCAATATGGATTCAAGAGTGGGGTAACACTCAGAAATAAATTCAGAGAAGAGTAAATAGCTTCTTCTGTCGATGTATAGGCTTTGAAAGGTAAGTGTGTTACCGCGTTCTAAGATGAATGGAGCTAGTTGTTCTTGTAGTGCAAGCGTTGGAAGTTTTGCTAAATCAAATCCATAGTCGGGCTTGTAAAAATCTGATTTCTTATCTTTCTCGGTCAAGTTCTTATAGCAATCAAATTCTTTGAATTTTAGTTCCATTTGATGTCCTCCTTGTTCTTTGATGCGAAGTATTCTTCGTTTAGCTGGTCTATCATGTTTGGTAAATGATCAATGTAATGCTTTGTCATATCTTCTGATGCATGCCCTAAGTATTCGCGGATGCACTGAATGTTGGCTCCGTCTTTGTAAAGCTCAGTGGCAAGTGCGTGGCGGTATCCGTGGGACTTAAACTGATAGGTCTCGGAGATTCCGTACTTGTCAAAGAGAATATTCATCTGCTTTCTAAAGGTTCCTGAGCGGTATGGTCCGTCACAATTTGGAGCCTTAAAAACATATTCATCATTTGATATGCCGTTTCTGTTTATGTATTCCGTCATAAGCTCATAAAGCTCTGTTGGAATTGGAACACGTTTTTCACGTTTGGCTTTGTTCTGATAGATTAAAAACCATGCGGTGTTGCCGTCGAATAGATAAGCATTACCTTTGATAGTGCAAACCTCGTTGATGCGAAGCCCGATACACCAGAGGTTTAAGTACATAAGACGAAGTTCTTCGGGGAACTTGTCTAAAACCTCAAATACTTTCTTCTGATCTTCTTTTGATACCGAGATATCGTTGTGTATATAAACTTCACGTCCGCGGTAACATTCAAAGTGAAATCCGATTGGAGCAATTAATTCTTTCAGCTCAAGGTAGTAAATGAACTTTGCTATTTCAGCAATGTGAGAATTAAAAGTTCCTACCCGGACATCCTGCTTCTGGATAAAGGTTATATATTCTTCAATGTCAGCCTTGGTTAAAATGTTAAGAGCAATGCCCTTATCATCCAGATAATGAAGAAATCGCTTTCCAGTGTTGTAGAGCGAATATATGCTTGTAATGGATAATCGCTCTGATAAACCAAGTAGGTATTTAATATAGGTTTTTAAAAACACGAGATTTTCTTCAATTGCAATGTCATCAAAGTAAAATGCCTCGTGAGGGTTTGAAAGATTTACGCGTCCTTCTGAAAAGTGAAAACGCTCTAAAAACCAAGCGGTTGCATCCCAGTCAATTGTTGGAGTATTTAAAAATGTAAACTTCCTTATTCGCTTAAATGCAGCTCTAGAACATGTGGTGCTCTTTATTGGTAATGTATTTAAGTACTCTATAAATCCTTCTACTTCAGCATTTGTAACCTTTGAAATATCATCAATTTCATGCTCTACACAGTATTTGTATAAGTACCAAAGCGGAGTAATACGATTCTGAAGAAGGTAATGTGTAGATACTTTGTCTCCGTCTTCAAGGTCGTATTTTAATAATGCAAATATCTGTCGCTTTAAAACCTCAGAAACATTGAGCGAAAAATCAAAGAAAAGCGGTTCCTTTACCTGCGTATATTTAAACTGCTTTGCAATCGTAATGTTCGGATGATATGTAAGGTAAATAAGCTTGTTCTCATAGCGAAGTACATGTGGATGTAAATCGTTCATTGACTGCTCAATGGCATATAGCTTTGCTATATCGATAATCTTTATATATTCGATTCGCTTTGCTTCAAATGTGCTTGTTATGTAGCGTTCAAACTCTACTCTGTCGACTGCATCAATATCAGCTAAGTCGGTGATGTTTCGTAATGCAAGGAAGAACTCCAGCTTGTTTCGCTTGGATCTATCCTTGATGACTTCTTTTAACTCAGGAAAAGACTTTCCTCTTAAGCGGATTATCATTTCAAGAGCTGATGCAAAGTGAGCTTTCTGTGTGTCTGTAATTGTTGTACAAGTCAAAACCATGTTGTAGAAATCAATTGCAGTATCAAGGTCTACGTCATCTAAGGAAGTAATTCTTCGATTCAGTAAGAAGCCTTCAATTAAATCAATACCGGTAGCTTCTTTGTATCCAGTGCGAATGATTTCCTCATGGACGTAAGAATATTCAATTTGAGCTATTTTCAGTGCGCCCATAAGGCAATCTCCTTTCGTGTAATGTTTTTCTTTAGGATGCTTAGCTACTACTCTTGGCTTTAAGAGAATCTGTCAAGCCGGGGTAAAAATATCAGTAGGTAGGCTTTACAGATGAACGAAAGCCATATCATAAGTGCGGCATCCTAAAGGAAGTCGTTAATGTCGACAAACTTCATAGATTCAACGAAGTAGTTGTCGTTTGCTTCGGCAAGCTCGTCATCTTCAACATTTAAGTAAGCTTCTGTAGTAGCAATGTTTTTGTGTCCTAAAGAAGTTGAAATCTGTGCCATGTCCCAACCGGCTTTTCTTCGCTCGTTAGCAAAGTAGTGTCTAAGCATATGAGAATGTCCGCTAATACCACATCGCTTTTCAAGTCTTTCAAATAGGGAATTTACTCCACTTAAGGTAAGCGGCTTTCCCTTGGAAGGACCGCTTTCAGAAACAAATAGGTAATCAGTGTTCTTTCGAAGCTCGGTCGTATCAGTTAAATAAATCATGAGAAGATCAAAGGTAGAGTTTGAAATTCTTGCTCCACGTTCTTCTGCGTACTTTGCATAAGCTCCGTTTGGGTTAGTTTCTCTGTAGCGAACAAATACTTTCTTGTTTTCAAAATCAATGTCTGTCGTATATTTAATTCCTAAGATTTCACCGATACGAAAACCGGTTTCTTCCAAAAGAAGAAGTAAGAGCTTGTCTCTTTTGCTTCGAGCAGATGAAATCAAAGTGTGTAAATCATCTTCTGTAATACTCTTTGCATGATGTTCTTCTCTGGGAAGATAACCATGAAAAGTCTTTACTGTCTTTGCATACCGAAGTCCAATGGAGTTGGTATATACAAAGGTGGAATCTCTAAGTACCTTAAGTGCAGTGCCGTTGTCATATTCGAGGATTACGAAATCGTAAAAATCGAAGATGCTTCTTAAGTAATCATTTGCCGTGTTGTTGTCAGGACATTTGCCTGATGCAGTATGTCTACCTGCTCTTATGAAGTGTAGGTAGCTTGTGAAATGCTCCTGCTGTTCAAAAGCGGAAAGCTCTAGCACTTTGTTGATGGTAAGTTTGTTGTCCTCAAGGTAGTTAAGATACCAGGTAAGCTTAAGAGCGATGCTCTTTAAAGTCTTTTTCTTTCTGCCAAGGTTCTTTTTATATTTCAGATACTTGGTAGGAAGCGGAACAATTGAGTTATTGGAAGTGTCGCGGATGATAAAGTACACGATTGTTCCATTAGAAACTGAATCAACGATGTATCTGTTCAATCCGCATCACCTCCCTTCTCAATCATTTGCGAATCAGAACCTACGCTGATAAGTCATCATTTGTGAATGGCTCATATCTTTTGCTTAAATCAACGCGATTAATCATGTGGATGGTTTTGTAAACGTAGCTAAAATCCATGAGATCTAAGTAAAGCTGGCCGTTTTCTTCCTTTGTGACGAAGCCATACTCATCAGCAATGGAATTCAGTTCATCCATAGATAAATTGGTAAGCTCGCAAAACTGCTTTGGTGTAACCCAAATGTGTCTAAGCATATGTGTGTCCTCCTTTCTTAAAATTTGTATGTAAACTCCAGTTGGAGTTGATACCAAAAGTTCTTAAGTGATATCACCTGCGGATATCATGGAAAAAGTAATAAGTGTGGATGCTGTATTAAGTAAGCATTTACAAGTGATTGCATCCGATTTGCTTCTTATCCCTCTACCTTATATTTGGACCGAGTCAGAACTGATTACTAAAAAACTCGTGTAAATTTTTAAAATAAATTTCAAAAAAATATATGGGCTTATGCCCTTTCATAAAACATATGGGACAGTTCAGGTCTGAATCTGCAGAAATATATCCCTCTATATACATTTGGGGGTCTAAATCGCTCATTACTAAACTGAAGCAAAAGTTTTTATAAAATGATAGTAAAGTTATAATTTAACCATCACTTTATCTATATTATACACAGAAAATACAGTAAAGCAAGATAAAATTATAATTTTATAACCATAAAATGATAGTTGGAGAATTATAAAATGATAATAGAGGGCTGGAATATATTGGAAATACAAGAAAATGTATATTCAGATTATAATTTTAAAAAGACAAATATATCATTTTATGGTATGATTGGATTTGAATGGAGGATTATGCCATGAGACGAAATGTAGATCCAGATTATGAGTTTGATAAAGACAGATTTGCAGAAGTACTTAAAGCTGCAATAGGCGATAGATCATATTCCGCCTTTGGAAAAGAAGCAGATATTAGTTTCGGATACATCAGTAAGTACATTAATAAAAAATCCGATGTATCACCGACTGTTCAGACGCTTAAGAAGATGGCAAAGGTTGCAAAGGTGACTTATGCAGAACTGTTAGAAGCAGCTGGATATGATTCAAATAAATATGAAGATGATGATATCAGTGCGACTATGGTAAATAGTGAGTGGTCACCAATGAACACTCTTCTACCAACACTTTGTAGAACAGGTTTTAAGTGGCAGTTTGTAAGTGACGGAACAGCAGGTGCACCACTCTGCGCAAAGATTGAAGGCGCACCATTTGAAAGCTGGTATTTTATTCCGGTAACAAAAGATAGTGTAACTAAGGAAGATATTCTTGGCATTCTTGGAAGCAAAGAAGCTGAGGTGATTAGTTCGGATTCAAAGGTTACATTCCTTACAGCAAGTGAAGATGTTTACAACCAAATGAAAGACATTGAATTAAACCTTATATCGCTAAGAATATCTGTAGCACTTGTGAATAAGATTGATGGATTGATTGGTGATGAAGCTTACTTGAAAACAAGCGTAGAGATAACGGCTAGGGACGAAGTGTACCGATTAACGGACAAGGGTAATGATACAATTACTCCGTTATCGTTATAGGTAAGAATACATGAATTCAGGTGAAAATGGGGCAAGATAAAAATGTATGATGAAAAACTTGGATATGATCCAGAAGATGCGAACAGTATATATAATTATGCTCTAAATCTTAAAGGAAAAACATTTGACAATATTATAAAAGCAAAGAGCTTGGCAACACCAGAACGTATGAAGGCCTATAATAATTTGGCTAGAAAAGGTGGCCTAGGTAATTTATTGGAAGAAGTCTTCTTTGGTTATGGTGCAAATTCAGATCAGGCGCCAGATTTTTCTGAAGCAGGAATGGAATTGAAAGTTACACCTTTCCAGATACTTAAAAATGGCCAATTAAGTGCAGGGGAAAGATTGGTGTTAACAATGATTAGCTTCTCCGAGCCAGTTGAAGATGATTTTTATAGATCCCATGCATGGCAGAAGATGGCAAAGATTCTGCTTATTTATTATCACAGAGATAAAGAGATATTAGATAGATATAAGAATAATTTATTTTATAAAATTCACTTTGTAAATCTATTTACACCGCCGCAAAAGGATCTTTTGATAATAAAACAAGATTATGACTTGATTATCAATAAGATAAGGAGCGGATTGGCACATGAATTGTCTGAAGCAGATACATATTATTTAGGGGCATGTACAAAAGGTGCCTCAAGTAAATCTGTTGTGAAACAGTATTATGGCAATCATGAGGAAGCGATGACAAGGGCTTTCTGTTTTAAGACAAAGTATATGACTTATGTGTTAAGGAATTATATTGTACCTGGAGAGCAGAAAGAAGAAAGCATAATAACTGATGTTGTAGAGTTACAATCTAATTCTTTGGCAGATATTATTGCAAAACGCCTTATACCGTATGCGGGGATGCTAATTGATAATCTGCTAAAACAATATGAAGTAAACCCTAAAAAAGATAAATCATATAATTCGACACTTGTGCATAGGATGCTTGGAATAAAAGGAAATAATGCAGAGGAATTTGTAAAAGCTGGTATAACGCTTAAGACGATACGAATTAATAAAAAAGGTTCTATAGATCAGCATTTTAGATTATATGATGTAAAGCTAAAAGAGCTTGCGAAGGAAGAATCTTGGGAAGACTCTGAGTTATACGAGTATCTTTCTACAACTCAGATGTTATTGATTGTGTTTAGAGAAACGGACGAAGGATATGTTTTTAAGGGTAGTCAGTTATGGCATGTTCCTGTAAAAGACCTTGTAACCATTGGAGAAGGTTGGGATGCTGTGCATAAATGTTTAAATGAGGGGGTTGTTTTAACGCCGGTTGTCCAAGCAAATGGAAAAACAATTGTAAAGAATAATTTACCGGGAACAAAGGATAATCCAATATTTCATATTCGCCCACATGCAACTCTTGGGTTTAGCCGTCTAAGTGATGGAAGCGAATATGGTTCTGGATCTATTTCAAATAGTGATGAGTTACCTGATGGACAGCTTATGACAAAGCAATCATATTGGCTTCATAAAAACTATATATTGAGCCAATTAAACGATGATTTAAAAAATGGTTGATCAAAGTATTATTACGGCCTATAATTAAATTAATAAACAGTAAGGAGATATTTATATGAATAAAACTGTCTGTGAATTATTCGCTGGTGTAGGTGGATTTAGATGCGGACTTAATCATATTCATGATTCTTCGGAAATCGTGGAAAAAGATAAGGATTGGAAAACAGTTTGGTTTTCACAGTGGGAACCAGCAGATAAAAAAACGCAGTGGGCACATGATTGTTATGTATATAATTTTGGAACGTGTCTAGATAATGAAGGAAATGATACAACAAACTGGAATGTAGAGGAAGTTGATAAAACAAAGTTACCAGACTTTAGTTTGTTAGTGGGCGGATTTCCGTGTCAGGACTATTCGGTAGCCTCTTCTCTTGCTACATCAAAAGGATTAGAGGGAAAAAAGGGTGTCCTTTGGTGGTCGATTAGAGAGACACTAGAGGCAAAGAAGCCTCCATTTGTATTACTTGAAAATGTAGACCGTTTACTTAAGTCTCCAGCTAAACAAAGGGGAAGAGATTTTGGTATTATTTTGGCGTGCTTTAGAGATGAAGGATATACCGTTGAATGGCGAGTAATAAATGCTGCTGAATATGGATATCAGCAGAGGAGACGTAGAACATTTATTTTTGCATATAAGAATGAGTTAAAGTATGCAAAGAATGTAATTAATAGTATTAATTACATTGAACAGTATGGAGATGAATTACATCGCCAGAGCATAGCAAAGATGATTGCTGACGAAGGGTTCTTTGCAAAGACTTTTCCAATCACTAAGTTTGATGCTAAAAAAGTAAAAATTGAAACATTGCCAAAAGGAATAGGGGAGCTATCTGAAAGCTTTAGTTTTAGCTTTGAAAATAGTGGAGTGATGATGGATGGTGTGATTTATACTGTTAAAACATTTCCAGAGTATGACGGAAAACAGATAACATTAGGAGATGTTATGGATAAAGACGTTGTTGATGAAAAGTTTTTTATTCCGGAAGAGAAACTTTATTATACATATCCAGACATTACGCATAGTGATGAATCAATGGAAAGATTACCGAAGGAGCAGAGACAGACATGGCAGTATTTGAAAGGTGCAAAAAAATTACCACGAAAAGCTGCTAATGGCCATGAGTATATTTTCTCAGAAGGTGCAATTCCGATGATTGATTCTGAGGACAAGCCTGCAAGAACAATGCTTACATCAGAGGGGGCATTTAGTAGAACTACGCATATTGTAAAAGATAGGAAAACAGGAAGAATACGATTGCTTACACCAACAGAAGCAGAACGTATACAAGGGTTTCCAACAAATCATACAAAGTATGCCCTTGTAAATGGTGAAAAAACAGAAATGCCCGTAAATAAGAGACGATTTATGATGGGGAATGCGTTGGTGGTAAACTTGATTGAACAAATGGAGCCGATGTTAGATTTGATAATAAGTGGGGAGTGATATTATATGGGGTTATTTGATTTTTTTAAAAAAATGGGGGCTGTTAATCAGCCTAAAGTTTCGATGAGTGTTTCTGTACCTACAAGGCAGGATTATGAACAACAAGCTAATTATGAGGCCGAGGAAATAGCAAAAAAAGATAGAAATTGTAAACGAAGTGAGCACGGATTAACGGTATCGCAAATTTTGTTACTAGAATATTGTATAAAGGGAAAATATCCCAATCCAGAAGGAGGCTATCAGCGCTTTTGGTGGTTTGAATATGGAGTTAGGTCGGTAGGAGAATCATTAAAAGAATTAGAGGCCAAAGGATTTATAAAGTATGCTTCGCCAAGTGAGTTGCTGGAATCGCTAAAGGTTACAGATTTAAAAAAGATTTTGTCGGAGTTGAACTTTTCGGTTACAGGCAAAAAAGCAGAGTTGATAAATCGAATAAAAGAAAATGTTTCTGATGAAAAACTTAAGGATTATATAACAGCTAAAAAATATACTGTTACTGAAATGGGAAGAAAAGAAGTAGCGGATAATGAATATGTTGTATATTTACACTCGCATAAAGATGCAGATATATCAGTGTGGGATGTAAATATGAATGCAGATATAAAACATTGGAGAGATTATATTTGGGGCAAATATAATCAAATCTCAATGGAATATGCCCAAAATGGACAATGGGGATTATATCGTAATGTACGACATTCTATGGCTGAATTCTTATATGATGAATCTAGGTACATAGATGCTTTTTCTATGTATGGGGAAGTGTGCTTTTATGATGTTAATGGAATGGATACATATATTGATTATGATAGCCCATCTGATTTACTGATTGAGGGTATATTGACTCGTATGAAAAAAATTGCTGAAGAGGGAAGTTTAGATTCAAGTAAACAGATCGAAATATTAGAAAGAACCATGAGTCATTTAAGGATGATAAATGAACGTGTTTCTGGGAGTAAAATGCCTAAATTGATAATAGAAAAGATGAAAATGTTATAAATGACATTTGGTGAAATGCTGAGTGGATTTTAGATGTTTGTGCTAAAGAAAGGAGGAGGGAAGTGGCAAGTATTACAGATGTAAAAAGAAGAATAATAGAATTATCCCCAGCTGGTTTTCAGGAATTTTGCGATTCATTTCTTCACAAAAAGGGATATGGAAAAGTACATGGATATGGAATGAAGGCTGGGACTGAAAAAACAACTATTGGGAATCCGGACACATATTTTAGGAAAGATAATGGAAAATATACATTTGTTGCATACACTATGCAAGAAACAGGTATTTATGCGAAGTTGGAAGAAGATATTAAAAAATGTTTGGATGAATCTAAAACAGGAATAAATATAAAGGATATTGATGAAATAGTATGTTGCCATACTTCTTCAAATCTAAGTGCGGGTGATGATAAAAAGCTTCACGATCTTTGCATGGCAAATGGTATTGAACTTATAATATATGGGATAGATGAGATGGCGAATCAAATTCTATCTAATTATCGTTCAATGACAAAAGAATTTCTAGGATTAAGTATTGATACAAATCAGATTCTAATGATAGATGAATTTGTTACTCAATGTGATGCAAATGGGATGTCGGCACCTTTAAATACAACATTTCAGTTTAGAAACAGAGAAAAAGGTGATATAGAGCAGCTTCTATTAAAGAATAGTGTTGTGATTGTAACAGGAAGTGCGGGGGTTGGAAAGACACGTTTAGTTTTAGAAGCAATTAAAGACTTTTCTCTTAATTATGGATATAAAGCTTTATGTGTGAAAAATAAAAATCTTGGAATATATGAAGATTTAGTTTCTGCAACGGAACATCCAGGAAAATACTTGTTTTTTATAGATGATGCAAATGAACTGGCTGATATAAAACAGATTCTATCGTATATTACAAAAGACTATTTGGGTTATGATGTTAAAGTGATTGCTACTGTTAGAGACTACGCTAAAGCAGGCGTTCTAACCGAGGTACAAGACTATATAGAGCCTAGTGTTGTTCTGATAGAACCATTTTCAGAAGAGGAAATCAGTTCTTTTTTGGAAGAAAACTTGGGCATAAAGAATCAAGATTATATAGAAAAAATCGTAGAAATAGCAGAAGGAAATCCGCGAATAGCATATATGGCAGGAAAGCTCGCAATAGAAGAAGAGTCCCTTTCAGCAATATATGATGTATCTCAACTTTATGATGCATATTATAAACGACATGTGGATGCAACAATAGGTAAGGATCAAGATTTATGCTTTGCTGCTGGAATTTTGGCTGTGATTAATGCTGTAATGTTAAATAATCTTACGGCATTGCAAGACACCTTAAATAATTATGGTATTACAGAAGAAAAGTTTAAGGAAAAAATACAAGAATTATCTCAACTGGAGGTGGTTGAGATACATTTGGATCAAGTGGCAACTTTATCGGATCAATGTTTAGCAAATTATATGCTGTATTATGTTTTCTTTCAAAGAAAAATAATTTCTTTAGAGGAAATACTAGAAACAGGGTACAAGCATTATAGAAACGGCGTAATAAGATCATTAAATACGATATTGAATCTTTTTGTAAATACAGAGACGAAGGAATATTGTAGGCAAGAGGTCTTAAAGGTATGGGACAAGTTTAAGAAAACGGACGATAGTTGTTATTATAAATTCGTGGAGGATTTTCACATTTTTCGACCTGAAGAAAGTTTTCTCCTTGCAAGTGATTGGATAAAGCGAATAGAACCTGAAGAAATACTATTGGAAAATGTCGACTATAATAAAAGTCATTTTGGTGTGAATGATAGCCCATTGAAGTTGTTACAGGGATATAAGAATTCAGAGTACATAGATTATGTGATAGAGATATTGCTTGATTATTGTGCGAGAAATGAAGCAACGTTAGTTACGGGATATAAGTGGCTTGAAGATAATTATGGAATAGAAGTTGATTCATATAAGTATAAGTATTTCACTCAAAAGAAGGTAGCAGACGTACTGACCAACTTCATTTTGCAAGGGAATACAATCGCGATAGCCGTTGGAGTGCAGTGGGCGAAATATGCGTTAGGATTTAATTTTAGACCGTCCGAAGTAGGTAGAGGAGGTATATTACGATTATACCATTTTGATTTAGAATATACAGAGGGGGTGGATGAGTATCGAGCAGCATGCTGGGACATGCTCATTATGGTAGCAAAAAATGATTTGTGGCGAGAGAGAATAATTGGTCTTATAGAAACGTATTCCAGAGAATTGTATGGAAAACCAAATAGGGTGATTGTTGAAAATGATAAACAGCATGTAGAAGAATTATTGGGATTATTAGCGTGCGACAGAGTTTGTTTCTTAAGAATGCTAGAGCGACTTTTGCTAAATGCGGAAAAAAATGATGTACATTATGACGAAAAATGGAAGAAACAATTTTGCGGCCCGTTATGGAATTTTTATAAACTACTTGAAGATGAATTTGTGATGTCCGATCTTAGTTATGAAGAATATCAAGCATATAGAGAAAGTCGTTTGCAAAAGTATGGAAAAGAGTTATCGAAGGAAAAGGTTTCAGAAGTAATTACGGCAACGGAAGAAATTCTTTCAGATATACCGGATGGCCATGATGCATATTCTATTAATCGTGGGTTAGAGCTGATTGTAAAAGAGTTTGATACGGCGTTGATGCAAGAGTTTTTCGATAAACTTATAAACTGTGAAACAAGAATCTCGATACATCCTTGCGTAGTGCTAGATGTATTGAATAAGCAAACGAAATCAGATGACTTACTTGAGAGATTGAAAGAATCCACATTCTCTCGTAAAAATGAATGGCTTTTTGCTTTTTTTGAGACATTACCTTGTGAGAGAGTTAATAATTACTATTATGAGGAGTTTATAGAATTCTTGAAAAGTGATGAGGATAAAAGCGTTAAAGAATCATCCTATAGAAATCTAAGGGTTCTTGATAAGTTTTTAAAGATAAGACCGGATATATATCCTACAGCTTGTGAAATTATTTATAAAAAAAGAGAGTATAGTCCGTTCATTGCTGGAATCTATCTTGAACTATTATTTCATAAACAAGTTTTTTCTCCGGAAGAACTATTAGTATTATTTGAAGGTAACAAGGAATTATTACAGGACATATATTTTTATGCCTTGTCAATTGGACGACTAGAGGATTACACCGGAGAATTTTTACGAGAATTTATTAGGCTTGACGAATCTTGGTTAAAAAAATATGCGAATGTTTTTTGGCATACGAGAAGCAATGATGATTTTAATCGAAATGGTGTCCTGTGGGAGTCTGATAACTATATTAAGTATTATGATTATTTGTTCGAGAGTTTTCCTGATGACGAAATGTATGACTGGGAAATATGCAATAGATTTAAAAATGTATTAGTTCATTCTGCCGGCGATGATTTAGTTAAAGAACGTCAAAAAGAATGGCTTGTACATTTAATTAAAGAAAAGGCATATTCGGACAAGATTGACGTTATTTTTGACTTGCTTTGTGAATTGAACGATGATTTGAGACGCGTGGGTATTGAGACTTTTTTACAAACGAATGATGATTATGAAGTGTTTGATAGGATAAGATTATTACCGAATCACTGGAGTGGAACAGATAGCTTCGTTCCAGCATATCAAAGACAAATAGACTTTTTAGAATCATTATATCCGCTTGTGCCAGGAGTGAAGTATTTGAAACATAAAACAAGAATTCAAAAAGACGTGGATATGCTCAAAAATATGATAAAACATGAAGAGGTTGAGGTAATGTATCGACATCTTTATATGTAAAAGTAAAATGGCCTGGACGATTAAGTCCAAGCCATTTTTTCTATCTTCTGTGACCTCGTCTTATAATGTTGTGGTCAATCGGCTGACAGCCATGAGATTCTTCCAAGGATTTCATAGTGGAAGGTACATTGCTAAGCATTTTGTCCGCAGTGGTAAGCGCAGTTGTGAAGCTGTCTGCTACTTCTTCTTTTGTTAACTCAAATTCATTTGAAGTCAAAGCTCTTAGCATATCGACTTCTTTTTCAGGGCGGAAAGTGTTCCGCTTTGACTGAGCCAATGCAAGAACCATAGGAGAAGTTGACTTGATTAGCTCTGAAAGTTCATCTAGCAGTCTATATTCGTCCTGATATTCAAGAGTTATCTGCTTATCAATCCACGAATCCGTTCCCTGAGATGGAAGGTACTGAGTTCTAAGTGTGTGATCGATTGCGGCAATTCTAGTGCGGATATCTTCAATTTTCTCTGCTACACTATCTGCCTGTGTCTCAAGCGTATTGCTTTTTAGTCCACTTCCGAAACCGAAAGACCTAAGCTGTTCAAGGCAGTGACTAAAGGTCTCGCGGAGCTTTTTACTCCAGTCAATGATTCCTCTAGTTCGTTTCGCTGTTTCATCAACTCTTCGGTCAAGTTTCTCAACTGGCCATTCTCTGAAAGTGCCATTGCCAGGCTTTCCTCCAACTGTGCTATTCTTTTCTGCTGGCGTTCTATGGTCTGCATCTGGGTTAGCGTATTCTTCTGTAGCTTCTCGTACTGGTTTTTCCAATACTTTGCGTTCTCGTTTTCCTTCGTCTGTGATAGCAGTCCGCTCTGCCTGAACTGTTCTGTTTCTGTTAAAAGCATCTTCTAAAACCTCCTTTGATAATTCGATACTATATGTTTCTGCTAAGTTCTTATCTCTAAAAGATTTGCCGGTTTCGATGTGAGTAAAGGTGACATACTTTCTGTTATCTTCCCATTTCACTTCATAACCGTGCTCTTCCATCTGAGCGATAAATTCTTCTTTGCTTGTTGCGGTGGTCATGCAAGCAAGTACTGCACTGATGCAATCTGTCTTCAAGCTTTTCTTTCCATCTGTTGTCATAAGACGATAATCTTTCTTATCGTAGGAACGGATAGTTCCTTCTTCAATATCAGTCCCATCAAAGTGTTTTCCTTTGACACAGACAGATAAGCCATGAGCTTCACAGATCTCATCATTAATCTTTTTCATCTGTTTGAAGTCTGCTTTTGATAGATGAACTTTGCTTCCATCAATGCTATTAACGGAATTTACTACTACATGGCAGTGACAATGATCAGAGTCGATGTGGCTCGCAAGAGCACAAGTAAATCCGGGGAAGCATCGCTCTGCCCATTCTTTACCGACCAGTAGAGTCTCTTCAGGAGTTATCTTTTCATCTGGATGAAAGGATATGACGAAGTGCTTATACTGTCGTCCTCCAGTCTTATTCCAAAACTTTTTTGTTTCTTTGAACTGCTGATACACAAGATCTGCAGTAACCTTTTCTTCAAAATAATCTCCAGTTACAAGCTTAAGCTCTTCAGTAACTTTTTTATCTTTGTAGATATAGTCAAGGGTGTTGCTTAATGCTGCTGAAGATTTAGCTCTCGTATTAATAGCTTTAACGACTGACATAGTGGTAATACCTCCTTTCCGGTTTCATGTATATCGTTTGCAAGTTCCTTAAGTTCATTTTCATTTGCTGGCTGATTATATGTATTTGCAATCTTAGCCATCTGGTTACAATTGATGCCAATACCTTTGAACTGATTTAAAAGTTCCGTAAGCTCAGACAAGAGCTTCGGGATATCTTTTAAAGCTTCTGGATTGGCAAGCGTTGCTCCTAGTGTTGCGTTGATAAGGTAGGTCTGTTTATTCAGACCGGATTCTGTTACTAGTTTGGTTAACTTTCGATACTCTTCATCGTTCATATAGAAGTTAACCTGATGATTTCTTGTTCTGTTCTTTTTTGCAGCTTTTGTTCCCATGCGTATCATCTCCTTTCAAAATTGTGCGGAACAAATCGGTTACAAATGATTGGATTGATAGGATGGAAACATTCCATTTGTGAGCGACCGGGTTATCCAAAAGGGGCGGAGCTCCTTTGGCGGGATGCAAGGGCAGAGCCCTTAATTCTCTTAGTAGGGAATGGGATAAAACCGATGGGACAGTTTTCTGACTGTTATTAGGTCGGTTTTTCGTCCATTTCCGGATAAGAGGATGTGCTCTAGGGGACGGGGGAATGAAAGTCCCCAGTGGGTTCCAAGGGCTAGCCCTGGCAAGCTACCGAAGTGAAACGAGGGTACCACGCGACTAGGAACGATAGTGACTAGTCAAAGTGGGTAGCTTGCCTATTATTCTGAAAATATATACAGGGCTGCAGATAATCTGCTGTAGATATGCCCTGTGAGTAACAAATCAGAATAATGGTGGTTTGGTAGGCCGCTGTATTCATTGAATAAGTGGAATTGGCACACGGATGTGTAGTCAAATTCCGCTGATAATTTCATTAAGCGGACTACATGTCGCAATCTCCAGTTGGATGAATATGATTATTAGAAAGACCAAAGTAGCTGATATCAGTTAGATATCTATAGGTGATATCACTTGGATATCAGTAAGGCTTCTTTGGCTTGAACAGAGTTGTTAAATAGATATTTGATATACACTGTAGAATCTGTGCGAGTTCTTTTCTTTCTTTACTTCCCTGGGGGACAGGGTAATTAATAGTGGTGATCGTCGGTTTGACTTTGATATTCAAAGATCAGATTACGGCTTTGCTGAACAGTATTTTTGATAAGGTTAAGGCAAAAGCAGGGGAAGTTTAGGGTGAAAAAAGGAAGCGTTTCTATCTTTTTTGCGATGATATTTATGTCGATTACGTCTCTGTTGTTGGTTTTAGCAGAAGGGATAAGACTTCAGGCTTTAGGACAGACATTTAGGATTAAAGATGTAGAAGTGGCTCAGTATTTAGAGTCTATGTATCATCAGAAGCTTTGGAAAGAATATGGAATTTTGGGGTTGGATGATAAATTTGGACATGAAGAAGTGAGCAATCATCTAGAGCAACATATCAAAGATTTCTTTGTTTAAGATTATGTAAAAACTGACAGTGATATGAACTATTATCTGTCTAGGATAGAGAGGCTAAAGCCAGAAAACAAGGTTTATATCACAGATAATGGAGGAGAGGCTTTCTTTAAACTGGCGATTCAATCGGAGAAGGAGCGGTTTATAGAAAGAGGATTAGGGAAGTTAGCTGACGAACTGCAGCAGGGCTTTAGTAATAATGAGAAAATGGATTTTAAATCTATCATAGAGAAAAGTCAGAATGCGCTAAAAGAGATTAAACCTAAGCAATCTAATGAAGATGCAGAAGAAAAGACTAAAAGTAAGTATCCTGAGAAGGATTGGTCGAACACGGAGAATCCGATGGATGTTGCAAAAGATAGCGAAGATGAGAAGGATATGAGCTTTTGGTTAGGCGAGGATGGAGAAGTCTCGAGTAAAAAGATAGATTTAGAGAATATATATAGATTTAAGCAAACGTTTAAAGGTGGAATGCAGAATCCGGCAGATAGGCTTATTTTTTCCGAATATGTATTTGATTACTTCGGGGATTATAGAGAGCCGGATGAGGATGGTGCATTAAGCTATGGTGCTGAGTATGTCCTGATGGGGAAGGAGAATGATGAAGGAAATTTAAAAGCTGTGATAAGGCGAATGCTGGCTGTGCGCGAGGTGCAGAATGCTTTGGCGATAAAGATGACTCCGGAATTAGATATGGAGGCTGGATCGCTGGCGACTAGTATGTGTATGTTGGTTGGTAATCCGGAAATAATAGAAGTGGTAAAACTCGGAATTATAGCTTCGTGGGCGTATGTGGAAAGCGTATTGGATGTAAGAGCGATGCTTCGTGGAAAGACGATTCCAATACAGAAGACGGCGGAGAGTTATACCTCAAATCTGGCAAATTTGGCAGCTTTTTTGGCAAAAGATAAGTGCGCGAAGGAAGCAAAAATCGGATTGGATTATAAGATGTGCTTAAGAGCGCTCTTCTTAATGGAGAATGAGTCAAAGATAAACGAGAGAGCGCTTGGATTAATAGAATTAGGAATAAAATCCGATTCTGAGTATTCAAATTTTGATATCAGCAAAGTCTTGGCAGCATGTGATTTAAAGATGTCTTATCAGACCCCGAATATATTTCAGGGATATCTAAATGTAATAGATAAAACAGAAAAAAGTAGTTATGAAAGGAGCGTTCATTTTAGCTTTATACCGTGAAAGAAGGTGTAAAAAGGTGTCTCTTATTAAATCGTACCTCAAATCATATATAAATATAGAATTTCAATGGAGTCAACAAACAAATAACAATAATATGTCCCCAATCCCAAAACCTACTTTGTCGAAAGAGACACCTTTTTGCACCTTCAAAAAAAGAGCAAGTTATTCTATTGAGGCAGCAGTCGTGATGTCGATGATGATACTTATAATGGCACTGTTCTTGTGGATTATGAGAGTTGAAACGACTGAATATCTAGTGAAGAAATCGATGCATGAAACGGCTTGTGAATTCTCGTGTATAGGAAATGTTGAAGTAACGGATAAGGTTGATGAAAACAAAGTATTAAAGCAACTGGTGATAGCCCGATGTAGGCAGAAACTTATTAATGAGAAGAAGATGGTCCGCTTCATAGAAGGTGGGCTCTTAGGTCTTAATTTCGGAAAATCAGAAATCAATGATACTTATATCTGTTTGGAGTGTAGGTACAAATTAGTTTCTATTACGCCTATGTTCTCGGATACACTGTTTCGGATTCATGAAAAGGTTCGAGTGCGAAGATACATAGGCTGGAATCCTAAGATGGAAGAAGATGAAGTTTATGTTTATGTGACGAGAAATGGAAAAGCGTACCATTTGAGTGAAAAATGTCCGTATCTCAAGCTTTCAATACAGGAAGTGCCCAGAAGTAGTATAAAGGGGCGAAGGGCTAAAGATGGCTCTAAGTACAAGAAATGTAGTTGCGTAAAAGAGGAAATGACGGTGGTTTATATTACGGATTATGGTAATCAGTTTCATGGGGAATTGAACTGTACTGATTTGAGACGACATATCAGGAGAATCCCAATTAAAGAGGCCGAGAAGGATTATCACAGTTGTCCGAAATGTGGAGGAAGATAGATGGAAATGGCTAGTTTGTTGGGGATGCTCGGCTTGATTAGTGCTGAAGATATTAGAACGCATCATATTAGGGATATTGAGATATATCTCTTTGCGATAGTTGGTGTGGGATATCATATGCTTTTTCATAGGATAGGTATCCTGGATTTGGTTGGAGGGATGGCTATAGGTGGATTAGTGTATGGCATAAGTTTGCTTACTGATGAAGCGATTGGTAAAGGTGATGCGCTGATCTTTATGTTAACGGGCAGTTTCCTGGGATTTAAGGCTAATGCATTGCTGGTTTGGTTCTCTTCCCTTCTGCTGGCAATAGTTGGTGTTGCGATGATCTTTTTAGGGAAAAAGAAACTGAAAGATCATATCCCCATGGCTCCTTTTATATTTGTGGCCTATGTGTTGATGATAATTATTAACGGAGGAAAAATGCTTTGAATACCGGGAAGCATAGAGGCAGTTTGACAGTGGAAGCTGCAATCATTTTTTCGATTGTCTTACTCGTTGTTGAAGCAATGCTTATGACAGGAATAGAGGTTTATAAGGAATCAAGCATGATAATCAGGAATACGAAGGTTGGAAATGTAGGAGGAATAGAGAATTTTAGAAAAGTGCAATTAGGAAAGAATGCAGCGGAGGAACTTTTAAAAAAATTAAAGGGGGAATAGCGATGGAAATCATTCATAACTGTTTAGCTGGTAAACAGTATTTGGTCATTAAAGGCAAGCAACCGATAGTCGGATATGAAGGCGAAATGCTAGAGAGAAATACTATTCAGGGGCTAATCCCTTTCTACACGGTTGAGAAAAATGGTGAATTATTCTATTGGTATGATGCCACAGGGAAAGAATCAGTAGAGGAATCGTTTAAGAAGAGAGGCATTACTTACGAGGAATTAGAGAGATTTTTTTCAGAGATGGATAGGACCCTTAAGGAGATTTCTGGTTATCTGATAGATGAGAAAAACTTAGTGTTCAGAACAGATGCAATGTTTTATGAGGATGGAGGTATGAAGCTTATGTATTATCCGTGTGCAAATGACGGGAGTTTACCTTATATACAGATTGGCGAGTTTTTGATAACGAATGTTGATCCGAAGTTACAGGAGCTAAATGAGTTATGCTATGAGATATATAATTTGATGGCTTCGCCTGGATTTGATTGTAGTGAGATGGCAAAGAGAATTCGTCAGGATGTGCTTAGAAAGCAAGAAGTTCAGAGCGCGAAATCTATAGGTAAAGTGGAGACGGCGTCTGTTTCCGTTGATATAGATGAAATAGAGGAGGCGGAGCAGGAAGAAAAAAGAGGAATAAAGGATCTAACAAAAGAATTTGAAGGCGCTATAAAGAAAAAGGCTGAGGAGATAAAACGAACGGTTTCGGATTTGATTCCGGATGTAATTAAAGAGGAAAATGCAGCAGTTGAAGATGAGAGTGAAAGATATATGACCGGACGATTGATATATGATGGGGAAGATAGGGAGTTAGATTACTGTATAGATAAGGATTTGTTTAAAATAGGACGCGAGGATAAGAGAAATGATGCCTGTTTGCATTCGGATGCTGTGAGCAAGCATCATTCAAAGATCTTGAGAAAGAATGGTAAGTATTATCTGGCGGATTGGAATTCAAAGAGGGGAACTTACTATAACGGACGTAGGTTGCGTAGAGGTGAGTACGTCGAGTTGGCCTCTATGGATAGAGTGGTATTTGCTGATGTCCCGTATACTTGGGCTTGATTTGTGGGTTGCTGTGTCATTGAAGTTGATGCAGCAACTTCTTTGTTAAATTAGATTGACTTTTGGCTGGGGTTCTAATATTATTTAGAGGCTGGGCGATGATATGTTTCATCAACCGACTTAATATTTATATATCTGCCTCCGGATACGGAAATTCTGGTCCTGCGCAATGAGTGCCTTCGAACCGTGTCAGGTCAGGAATGAAGCAGCACTAAGATTGATTTCTCATGTGCCGCAGGGGAACTGGGATGGAAGCCCGGGGGTAGTTATATGGGTATTAGTTGGGCCCGGCTTTTTTTCATAGAGGGAGAAGATATGAATATAAGTGTTTATTGTGGATCATCATTTGGTAATAAGAAAATATACAAAGAGGCTGCAGAGAAGCTTGCGTTGTGGATGGCGAAGAAGCAGTACACATTAGTATATGGCGGAGCGCAGAACGGTTTGATGGGGGTAGTTGCATCAACTGTTTTGGAAAACGATGGCAAGGTAATCGGAATCCTTCCAAATGTTCCATTGATTCAGGAGAGAAAGCAGCAAGGCCTGACTGAGTATATTGAAACTGAGACGATGGCTCAGAGAAAGAGTCTTATGATAGAGAAATCAGATGCATTTATTGCGCTGCCTGGTGGAATCGGAACTCTGGATGAACTTTCAGAGGTTATGACACTGTCTATGCTTAAAGAAATCTCTGGTCCGATAATAATTTATAATGTTGGAGGGTATTACAATCCACTGAAACTCTGTTTGGAGAACATGTATGAGAATAAGTTTGCATCACGAGATTATTTTGAAAAAGTACTGATTTCTGATAATTTAGATGAAATTGAATATTTTATAGAAAAAACAGATAGAGAGTTGAGGAAGCGCTGAAGTAATCGGCGCTTCTTTTTTTAACAAAAACCTTTGAAAAAGCTGGATTTTTGCCATATGGTTTCTTTACTTTGCTTCCTAAAACATTTAGAATTATTTTGAACTATAATCTTCTTTAAAATAGGAGTTTTTTATATGGGAGCTAGAAATAAGACAGAAGAGGTCTTAAAGAAAATTCATGTATATTTGGCCACTGCGGAGCCTTATCCGGGCAGTTCGCGGAAAGTGGTCGTCGATAAAAATGATTTCCTCGGAATATTGAAAGAGTTGAATGTCTGTATGGGCGAGATGATCGAGGAATACGAGGCGTCAGAGAATAGCCGAGATAAAGCGGAAAGAGAACATCGTAAGAAGAGTGAAGAACTCAAGAAAGATGCAAAGCGAGACGCAGAAGATATATATGCGGCATCTATTATGTATACTGATCAGGCACTTAGACGGATTCAGGATGCGATAGATGAAGCCCGAGTAAAAATGAGTGAGGTAATGACAAAAACTGACGACATGCTTAGGAAACAGCGTCAGGTCGTAAAATCAAATCAGCTTGAGTTGATTTCTAGATTAGAGGGATTGAAGGATACTGATAAATATATGCGTTTGATTACGGACGAAAATATCAGAATTCAGAAAGAATTAGAAAAAGCGGCTCTTGAGGCGGCAGATGCCCCAACGATGGACCCTGAAATATATGACCGCGCAAAGCCGGAAATTAGAATTAATACAGAGTATCTTGATAGGCTTGGGTTAGACTTCCCAGAACAGGGGGATGAGGAAGAAGAGGGAAATGAATAAATTTTATGAGGGTGCGTTTTTAGTTAAAGGGAAAGAAATAATACCGAATGATGTTTATGGTAAGTCAAAGGTTGAAAAAATACTGGAACGACCTGTTTCAGTTCAGACTGCCAGAAACAAAACTATCGCTTACAAGATTTTGAAAAAACATAATGTGAATATTGCAGATGATGAAATGAAGCTTAAATTTGATAAGCTGGTTTCGCATGACATCACATATGTTGGAATCATTCAGACAGCGAGAGCTTCTGGGATGGAAAAGTTTCCGATTCCTTATGTACTGACCAATTGTCACAATAGTCTATGTGCAGTTGGTGGCACAATCAACGAGGATGACCATCAGTTTGGCTTGTCAGCGGCAAGAAAGTATGGCGGAATCTATGTACCACCTCATCAGGCTGTTATACATCAATACGCTAGAGAGTGTATCAGCAAGGTAGGCGATATGATCTTGGGCTCGGATTCTCACACACGCTATGGTGCGCTAGGCACCCTGGCTATAGGTGAAGGTGGCCCAGAATTAGTAAAACAGTTGTTGAATAGAACCTATGATATTAAGAGACCTGAGGTTATATGTATCTATTTAAAAAATAAACTGGTCCCGGGGGTAGGCCCACAGGATGTGGCATTGTGCCTTATAAAGGAACTTTTTTCAACGGGGCTGGCAAAAAACAGAATATTGGAATTCGTAGGAGATGGAATAGCAAATCTAAGTGTAGATTTCAGAAATGGAATCGATGTGATGACCACAGAAACGGCTTGCTTGTCCTCAATATGGATGACGGATGAAAAAGTACGCGAGTATTATGAGATACATGGTCGTCTGGAAGACTTCGAGTTTTTAGAGCCGGATGATGTGGTTTGCTATGATGTAATGCTTGAGTTGGATCTCGCAGAGATCAGACCGATGATAGCGATGCCGTTTCATCCTAGTAATGTGTATAGCATAAGGTTTCTGCAGGATAATCTCGAGGATGTAATTCATGAAACCGAAGAAAAATCCAAGGTAAGTCTAGGTGAAGAGCTGGCCCTAAATCTTCATGATAAGATTATAGATGGCAAGCTCAAGGTTGATCAGGGCGTAATCGCTGGTTGTGCCGGCGGTAGCTTTGAGAATATTTATGAGGCTGGCCAGATACTTCGTGGTCGTAGTATCGGTAATGGGGCATTTGCATTAAATGTTTATCCTGCTAGTATGCCGATTTATTATGATTTGATGAAAGAAGGCGTATTTCTGGATTTGGTTGAGTCGGGAGCGGTAATAAAAACGGCTTTCTGTGGACCTTGCTTTGGGGCAGGTGATATTCCTGCAAATGGAGGACTATCTATCCGACATTCGACTAGAAATTTCCCAAATCGAGAAGGAAGTATGCCGAAGAATGGTCAGATTGCATCAGTTGCGCTTATGGATTCCAGATCTATCGCAGCGACAGCGGCAAATGGCGGATTCCTGACTGATGCGACAGAGGTTGATTTAGATTACCAGATTCCGAAATATTATTTCGATTCTAAGATATATGAAAAAAGAATATTTGATAGTAAAGGTGTGCCGGACAAAGAGGCAGAACTGGTCATCGGGCCAAACATCAAAGATTGGCCAGAGATGAACGAATTGCCTGAGAATCTGCTCTTAAAAGTAGTTTCAATGATTCATGATCCTGTTACTACGACGGACGAGTTGATTCCTTCTGGAGAAACGAGTTCATATCGCTCGAATCCAGAGGCTTTAGCTGAATTTGCACTTTCTCGTAAAGATCCTAAATATGTCGAACGTGCGAAAGCGGTTAGAGAGAATTATCGTGCGCTAAAGGCAGAAGGTCTATATGGCATAGAAGACGATTCACTAAAAAAGATAATCGATATGTTGTCATCAAATACGAACATGGATGCTGATAAATTAGGAATTGGTAGTACAATATTTGCTGTTAAGCCGGGAGATGGATCGGCAAGAGAGCAGGCTGCTTCTTGTCAAAAGGTTCTCGGTGGATGGGCTAATCTGGCTCGAGAATATGCTACGAAGAGGTATAGATCGAATCTCATCAACTGGGGAATGATTCCTTTTAGAATCGAAGGAGTGCTTTCTTTTTCCGAAGGAGATTATATTTATATAAAGGATATTCGAACGAAAATCTCAGACGGAGATGATGAAATCGAGGCATATGTAGTAAATGAGTCTGGTATGAAAAGAATTGTCCTGTTACTGGATGCACTTACAGATGAAGAAAGACAGATAATCCTGGACGGATGCTTGATTAATTATTATAGAATGGAGAAATAGGTTCTATGGATAATCACACAGGAACAGAGAATAACGACGAAATCTTTGCCCGGAGACTGCGCCTCATTACGAGAGCGTTTATCGGAGCATGTGTATTTGTCATTCTCTTTTATTTTGCGGTTAAGAGATATAAGGGCGTGAAACTGGCTATTGACCAGGTTGTTACGGTATTCAGACCATTTGTGTTTGGTTTTGCAATCGCATTTTTGATGAGTCCTGTGATGACATTCTTTGATGACAAATTAAAAGCATTAATCCTTCCACATGTAAAAAATAAGGAAGGAGTTGGCAAAAAGATTAGACTTTTTTCCTCGATAGTTGCAATTTTGATTATGATAGCTTTGATAAGTTTGTTCCTGAAATCGGTAATACCGCAGATGATACAAACTATCACATATATTTATAACCATATAGAAGAACAGCTTCTGAATGTGTTGGATTGGGCAGATGAGATTACAAAGGGACGATTTACTCATCAGATTGATCAGGCTAGAGATCCTAAAAAAGTCGAAAACTTTATCGTTCTGTTCAGGGATTTTATCAGTCAGTATATGAATTGGAAAGGACAGTCTGAAATGTACCGGCAGATTACGGATAGTGTAATCGGTATTGGTAGATATATAGCGGCATTTTTGATTGGACTGTTTGTTGCGGTTTATTTCCTTATAGATAAGGAAAAATATAAATCTATTTCGAAAAAAATGCTATTTGGAATCTTTCCTTCAAGAGTTGCAAATCCGATTATGGATGTAATGATAAAGGCAAAGGAAATTTTTTACGGATTTTTCGTGGGAAAGATTATTGATTCAGTTATAATCGGATTCATTTGTTATGCTTGCATGATTATATTTAAATGGCCATATCCGGTTTTGGTTTCTGTTATAATAGGTGTTACAAATATCATCCCGGTATTTGGACCATATATCGGAGCTGTTCCGACAGTTTTGATTATCTTTTTTACAAATCCAATGCAGGGTATTTACTTCCTGATTTATATTCTCGTTCTGCAGCAGTTGGATGGAAATGTAATCGGACCTAAAATCTTAGGAGATTCTACAGGAGTAGATGCATTCTGGGTTCTCTTTGCTATCGTAGTGGGAGGAGGATTCTTTGGATTTATGGGAATGCTGTTAGGTGTTCCGATTGTTGCGCTTCTATATTATATTCTTTCAAAGGTATTCGTATACCTGGCGAGAAAGAGGGGTCTGCCTATTAAGACGGCAGTTTATGAAAATGTGCGAGAATATGACGAAGCAAAAGGCGAGTTAGTATATCACGATGTAGAGGATGAGAAAAAAGGGTTTGCTGTATTTGACTTTCTTTCAAAACACAAATCAAAGAAATAATAACTTGAATTTATAGATGTGGTTTAAAAGGAGCGACTTATTTTGAGTGGGTTCGGACAGGATTATAGAGAAGAAATAAAAAGCGCGGTTGAATTAGTTAAAGAGGGAAGAGAAGCAGATGCTCTCGATATTCTAGACAATCTCAACTGGAGAAAGATTCATAATATCAGTGCTATAGTTCAGGCAAGTCAGCTGTATGAAAGTCTAGGAAAAATAGAAGACGCGAAAGATTTGTTGATGATGGCACACGACAGATCTCCGATAGGCAGAGTTGTATTATTTAATCTCTGTCTGCTTTGTGCGCGCACAGGTGAACTTGAAGAAGCGAGAGAGTATTATGATGATTTCGTGGATATCGCACCACATGATTTCCAGAAGTACGTTTTGAAGTATTACCTTGCGGAAAAAAGAGGCGCTGATGAATATACTCTGATAGGAATTCTGGAAGAACTGAAGAATAGCGAATTTATAGATGAGTGGGCATATCAGCTTGCATTTTTATATCACAAGACTGGTCAGGTTGATAAATGTATCGAGATGTGCGACGAAGTTGCTCTGTATTATGGAGATGGAATCTTTGTTCAGAAGGCTCTCGAACTAAAGATGTTATATCAGCCGCTGTCTAACGAACAGCAGGAACAGTATCGTTCTATAAGCGGAAATGTGTTGGCTAAAGAGCAGGAAATAAAGAAATCCCCTGTCATAAAGAGAGAAATACCTGAACCGAAAGCAAATCCGCACAAGTTTGATACGGTAAATCTTCAGGCTGAAATTAAGAAGAATATTGATGAGATTATGCACGCTACAGAAGCGGGCGAAGTAAACGAAACATTAGAAAATATCCAGGATTTGGTAGGTGAGCTTCCATATCTGACGATGACTGATGATACTGCAAAGGAAGAGACTGTGGACAATCAGGAGCAGTCGCTGATGGATCATTATAAACACTTCCTGGAGGAAGAATATGATGGACAGCTGAGCCTGGCTCTTCCAACAGAAACTGTTCAGGAAACACAGATCGCTGGACAGATGAGTATAGAAGATGTTTTGTCTAACTGGGAAAAAACTTCCAGAGCTGCTCAGGCTGCCTTGGAAGAGTCTGCACAGGAGAGACTAGAGAAGTCAAAGGAAATCGCGCTTAAGAAAGCTAACCATATTATGGATAGACTTGAAAAAGCAAAACCGCTTCTCGATGCCGGTGTAGAACCTCAGTTTTTGATGAAAGATGAAATCTTATCTCAGGAGGAGTCACAGCCTGATGAAGAGGTAGTGCCTGAAATAAAACCAAAGAAAGAGGAAGTGCCTGAAGTAAAACCGGAGAAAGAGGAGGTATTAGAGGATAAGCCTCAGGATACTGAATGGAAGAAGGGTGTTACATTCGCAATTCCTAAGTTTGATGAAGAAGGAAAAGCTGAAGGAGTAGGCTTGGAGGTTCCGGTAATAGATAAAGAAGGAAATCCTGAAACATCAGATAAAGCTGTAAAGAAGCCGGAGGAGAGCAAGGAGAAAAAGGTTTCTGAGTGGGAGCCACCAAAGGTTTCGAAGGATGAAGTTGAAAAAGCAAAGAGTTCGCTTTATCAGGACGCTGCAAAGATTATGTCTAATGTAAATAGCATGCTCCAGGCGGAAATTGATAAAGTTTTGAATCCGGCTGCTGCTGCGAAAGTTGAGCCGGAAATTAAGGTTGCACCTAAGGTTGAGCCATCTCCGATTATTAAAGCAAAGGTAGAAACTCCAAAGGTAGAAACTTCAAAGGAAGAGGCTTCAAAGGCAGAGGATCCAAAGGCAGAAGCTCCAAAGGCAGAAGCTCCAAAACCAGAAGAACCAAAGCCAGAAGAACCTAAGGCCGAAGAGCCAAAAGCTGGTGCAGAAGAAGATTTGACAGAACTTCATCTTTCAAAAGAGGATACTGAAGTAGAAGAAAAAACAGAAGTGTTTGATGACTTTAAAGTTAAAGATACTGATGATGAATCTATTCTGGCTCAGACTCTTATCGACAAGAATGAAGAGAAAAATGCTGAAAAGCAGATAGTTAAAGAAACCAAAGACAAGGGCAAGGAAAACAGCAAACCTTCTCAGATTAGAGATGATTTGAATAAAACCGTTGTATTAGAGCCTTTGGACGAACATCTTGCAGATGAAAAAAATGCAGATGAGGTTGTTAATAATGTAGATGAAAACGTGCTGACAGAGGCAATTGAAGACGAGATGCCTATGCAAGCTTTGACAGAAGAAGAAAAGGAGTTGTTCTCTTTCTTCCTTCCGATTCCGAATATGGAAAAAACAATTATGAGCGTACTTACAGGAGCTCGAGAAAGATTGTTAAAAGAAGGCGTTTCAGCTAGAGGTAACATTATCATCACAGGTGGACGAGGAAGTGGAAAAACTACTCTGGCTAAAGCTTTGATTATGACTCTTCAGAATGAAATCGATAAGCCGGGCAAGAATATTGGAAAAATTGATGCTGAAAAACTTAATGGCAAAGATTTACAGGAACTCTATTCTAGAATTAAGGGTGGTTGTCTGGTAATTGAGGGCGCTGGAGATCTGTTGCTTGATACAGAGGTTTCGTTATCATTACTAATGGATAACGATACAGAAGGTACTCTTGTAATCCTCGAAGATAATAAAGCCGGAATTGAGAGAGCGATTTCTACGTATGCTCAGTTTGCAAAGAAATTTACAGAAAGAATCTCTATTCCTGTATTTAGAATTGATGAGTTGGTAACCTTCGGTATTAAATATGCTGACGATGCAGGTTACAATGTCGACGAAATGGGTAGACTCGCAATGTATGACAGAATTAGTAAAGCCCAGAGAGGTGATCGTCCTCTTTATCTAAAGGACATCATTGAAATTATGGATGAAGCAATTGACAGATCAAATTCAAAGGGCTTCTTCCATAGAAAGAAAGTCGATGAAGACGGTAGACCTATGCTAGTTGAAAAAGATTTCCTGTAAGGGAAAAGGGGAGGTTTTGGGATGAATTTTTTTACGGATTATGATATGTATCTCTTCGGTCAAGGTACGCATTATGAGATATATAATAAATTGGGAGTACATCCGGGAGAAGTAGATGGAAAAAAAGGCTACTTCTTTGATGTATGGGCTCCTCATGCGGCTTCTGTTTCAGTTATTGGAGACTTTAATGATTGGAACGAAGAGAAGGATTATCTGACGAAGGTTTTAGATAGGGAAATTGGAATTTATGAAATATTCCTGTCTACACCTAAGCCGGGTGATTTGTATAAATTTCTAATTCGTACTAAAGATGGCAGACTTTTGTATAAGGCGGATCCCTATGCAAAAGAGGCTGAACTTCGTCCTGGAACAGCTTCTCGTATTCCGGAGGTTTGGAATTTTGAGTGGACGGATTCAAAATGGATTAAGAAACGTGAAGAATCAAAGGAAGCTTTTTTTGAAAAACCCGTATCTATATATGAAGTACATCAGGGGTCTTGGAAGAGACACCCTGGTAGAGATGATGATGGATTCTATAATTATAGGGAATTCGCAAAGTCGCTGACTGATTATGTCAAAGATATGGGATATACGCATGTAGAACTGATGGGTGTTGAAGAGTATCCGTATGATGGATCCTGGGGTTATCAGGTCACTGGATATTACGCTCCAACGAGTCGCTACGGAAGTAGTGAGGATTTTGCGTATTTAGTTAATTATTTGCATACGCATGGAATCGGCGTTATCTTGGATTGGGTTCCGGCGCATTTTCCGAAAGATGAATTTGGCCTCGAGAATTTTGATGGAGAGGCTTTGTATGAATATACAGATCCTAAGAAATCAGATCATCCTGAATGGGGTACAAAGATCTTTGACTATGGGAAAAATGAAGTAAAGAATTTCCTGATTGGTAGTGCTTTGAATTGGGTTGAGAGATACCATATTGATGGTTTGCGCGTGGATGCGGTTGCATCGATGCTCTATCTGGATTATGGTAAGAGACCGGGAGAGTGGACTCCAAATCAGTTTGGCGGAAATGAAAATCTGGAAGCTGTTGAATTCTTTAAACATATAAATAGTGTGGTTACAGAAAGAAATCCTGGAGCTGTTATGATTGCGGAGGAATCTACCGCTTGGCCGAATGTTACTGGACCTGCAAAGGATGATGGACTCTGTTTCTCATTTAAATGGAATATGGGATGGATGCATGATTTCTTAGACTATATGAAATTGGATCCATATTTTAGAAAAGATAACCACAACAAGATGACTTTTGCGATGTCCTATAATGAGGCTGAAAAATATATCTTGGTATTGTCTCATGACGAGGTTGTGCATTTGAAGTGTTCTATGATCAACAAGATGCCAGGACTGGAAGAGGATAAGTTTAAAAACTTAAAATGTGGATATGCATTTATGATGGGACATCCGGGAAAGAAGTTGATCTTTATGGGACAGGATTTTGCGCAATACCATGAATGGGACGAAAAAAAGGAACTGGATTGGTATCTGCTAGAGAATCCACATAATAAGATGATTAATGACTTCATGAAGAAGTTGTTACATTTATATAAGAAGTATCCTGCATTCTACGAGCTGGATAGCTCATGGAAAGGCTTCGAATGGATAAATGCAGATGATTCTTACAGGAGTATTTTTTCATTCGTGAGAAAGAGCAAAGACGGAACGGATAACCTGCTCTTTGTAATCAATTTTACACCGATTACGTATGAAGATTACAGGGTTGGTGTGTGCAGTCAGGAAAAACATACATTGATTCTCAATGGAAATTCAAGCGAATTTGGAGAAAATGAGAAGAGAAAGAAGACATATATTCCGGAAGAAAAAACATGTGATGGAAGAGAACTGTCGATAGGCTATTCACTTCCGGCATATGGAGTGGCCGTGTTTAAGTTTGATTATCCAGGGGCTGCAAAGGTTAAGTTAAAGAAATAGATTTGAGTTTAGGAGTAACGTTTTGGAGAAATTTACATTTACTGTATCAGATGGTGGAATAAAGAAAGGTGTGAATGCTTCTCCAAACGAAGTTACTTCTGACGATAAGTATAAGAATGAAGAGAGAGAAGAAAGCGGATTGGGCATAGTTTCGAGACAAAAGAGAGACTCGAAGCGACGTAAGGCAGTCGGCTTTCTTTGCGTTTTGGGAATAATAATTCTGGGATTCTTTCTCGTAGTGATGTTGCGTCATTATAATAATTATGAAGTCGTTTCTTCTATTAAAGTTAAGGATGCTTCTGCGCATAAGTTTGAGGAGTTTAATGGAGGATTGATTAAATATGGAAATGACGGCGCGATTCTAAGAAATGTCTCGGGGAAAGTCGTATGGAATGTAGGATTTGAGATGTCGGATCCGAGAATAGATATTTGCGAGAAATACGTAATAATATATGATCGAGAAGGTTCAAAGATTTTTCTCTTAGATGATACAGATAAGGTTTCAGAGATTTCGACAAATCAGCCAATATATAAAGCTGAGGTTTCAGGAAGTGGAACTATAGCTGTAATAATGAAGGGAGACTTAAAGTCCAGAATAGAGCTCTATAATCAAAAGGGAGAGACTCTGGCTTCTGGAGAAATGCATATCGATAAATCGGGATATCCTACGGATATTGCGATTAATTCTAGTGGTGAAATATTGATGGTTTCCTCTTTGGGATATAAAGATGGAGCTGTTGTATCGAAGGTTAATTTTTACAATTTTGGAAAAGCTGGAAGGAATTCTATAGATAATATTGTTTCTTCCTATACATATACGGGAACCGTAATACCTGAGGTCGATATTACTGCAAGCGGTAAGCCGGTAGCTTTTGGATCAAATAAAATCATATGTTATAGCAATTCCAGCAAACCTGCGGAGAAAAAGGTGGTTGAACCAGGGGCGCAGATGAAGTCTGTGATACATAATGACAAGTTCTTTGGCTATGTAGTTCCCGAAGAAGATGAGAACGGCACGGTTAATAATGTTCTTAAAGTCTATACTTATCGCGGATTTAAACGTTATTCGAAAAAAATTGATTTTGAATATAGAGATATTGAGCTGATGAAGGATAATGAGGTTATGATTAGTGATGGTCATAAACTCGAGTTTGTGAGTCTGTTTGGTATGAATCGTTTCTATATTAATGATGACGATGAAATATATGATGTTATAAATAAGAGGGCAGGCAGAGAATTCTATTTTGTTAGATCTGACTCTGTACAGCACGTTAAGTTGAGCAACGAATGAGGATGATATGAACATATTAGAGATAGTACTGCTGATTATAACAGTGCTGTTAGTAATCAGAGGATTTCATGAAGGCATACTGAGGATGTTCTTTGGGCTGATTGAGTGTGCGTGTATATGCTTGTTGATTACGCAGTTGAATCCGTTGGTGCTTTCGTATTTAAAGAACCGGGATAATGTACGCGATAAGACGCATACAGTTGCAGAGCGATATGTTAATAATCGAGAAGAAAAAGCCAGGGAGCAATCAGAAAATCCTAAGGATTCTGTTTCGCTAGTGGATGGAAGTGCTGATGAGCTTCCTTTCTTTATAAGAAAAGTTTTGGTTGAGGAACTTTCAAAGATTGATTTGGCAAAAGATTCTGCAGAAGTTGTAGAACGTAAAACTCATGAAGCGTTAGTCGGGACAGTAGAAGATTTGTTGTTGAAGGGAATTGCCATCCTGCTGACGTTAATTCTCGCATCATTTGTACTTGGAATGTTTAGAATTCTTTTGAGTATTTTGGGACATCTTCCGATAATTCACGGAACTTCGAAAATAGTTGGAGCTTTTATGGGCTTCATAGAAAGCATAATTCTCATTTGGATTACGATATTTTTGATTCAGTGTTTTTCAGCAACAGATGCCGGTAACGCCTTAAACAAGCAGGTTCAGAGCAGTTCTGTGCTTACTGAAATCAACGATTTAAATCCGTTTTTAAATATTTTTTAAAAAAGTTTAAATTTGTTGTTGACACACAGGGGGCTGTTTGATATTATATTACCTGCGCTGCGGGAGAGCAGTTAAGACAACGGTTCAAACGAAGCACAAAGTTCCTTGATAATTGAACAGTGAAACAACCTTGAAAGATTCCAAAAGAATCAACAAGCGAATTTATGTTTAAGACATAAATACAC
>JAZNMP010000006.1:0-7614 GCA_045579705.1 Lachnospiraceae bacterium | reverse complement strand
CTTTTTTGGCAATAGCATAAGCTTTGCTGGAGACGTGAAGCAGTGACCATAGCTACAGTTTCTATAGAACTTATTGTAACCTCTGGGACCATGACTATAAAGTAACTTATCAACCATGTAGATATATATTTGAATATCCAGTAGGATGTTCAATATCTACACAACAAAAAATGATAAGTCAGTAGCCTCTATAGGAGGACTACAAAACTTATCATACGAGGAGGCTTATATGGCGAATATTCTGGATTATCTAGATTGGAGAGGGGATATACCTCTTTCAGTTGATTCATTTAATCTAATAGACAATCTGATTCTCTCAGAGATGTCATATGTAGCCATGGAAGGCCTCGTTTCAGATGAATTTATGGAGCATACCGTGTCTATCCAAAATGTATCGGACAGGTATTTTGCAGACAAAAACTATGACTTTATAAATCTGACAGCCAGACGTTCTTCGAGATCACCTTTGCTATTGAAAAAAGCTGCTGAATCAAAGCGCTTTAAAGATATAAAAATGTGTGATTTCGTAAATGAAGTAGATCCAGATTCTGTTTCTCAGTTTGCAGCTGTGACATTTCTGCTTCCGGATAATACAGCCTTCGTTTCCTTTAGAGGAACCGACCATACAGCTATAGGTTGGCAGGAAGATTTCAATATGAGTTATATGGATGAAACTGAAGGTCAGAGGAAGGCAGTTAGATATTTAAACTATGTCCTTTCGAAGCATAAGGCTGTCCGTGTTGGTGGACATTCGAAGGGTGGAAATTTTTCGGTTTATGCAGCATCTTTTTGCGAAGAACGTTTTAAAGACAGGATATTAGAGATATTTACAAATGATGGACCTGGATTTAGAGACAGCGTCTTAGAAGATCCACGTTACTTAGGAATCCTCCCGAAAGTTACTTCTATCATTCCAAAGGATTCTGTCGTTGGGATGCTTCTAGAAAGTGCAAATGAAGATATAATCGTCGATTCTAATGCAATTGGTTTGGAACAGCACGATATTTTTTCCTGGCAGGTTAAAGGTAATGATCTGGTCAGACTGAATCAGATGGGAGCATGGGCAGAAAAATTTAATGATATCTTCTCTGAGTGGATTTCCAATATTTCTGATGAAGACAGAAGAGAATATGTGAATGTAGTGTTCTCTGGAATTTACGATGCGATACAGAAGAAAGAGGATGCGACTTTCGATTTAAAGGTAATCTTTAAATATATTGAAAAGCATGTAAAGGATTTGCCGAAGGAGAAGCAGGGGGCTTTTAAGAACCTGATGAACAAGCTTACTTTGGCGTATGGAATTAAGTTTATAAAGAATTTTATCTAAATTGCACAAAATAATGTCCTTGATTTTGTACAATTTTTATCTTGAAACTTTTTTCGTTCAAAACTATTATTACATATGTTAGTTAGCACTCCATCTAAATGAGTGCTAATAATTCTTAAATACAATCTTTAATGATACTTAAAGGAGGCAATAGATTATGAAGTTAGTACCATTAGCTGATAGAGTCGTTTTAAAACAGTGTGAGGCTGAGGAAACAACAAAGTCAGGAATTCTGCTTGCAAGCACAGCACAGGAGAAGCCACAGGAAGCTATCGTTATCGCTGTAGGTCCTGGTACAGTTTGCGATGGTAAAGAAGTAAAGATGCAGGTTAAAGAAGGACAGAAGGTTATCTATTCTAAGTATGCAGGAACATCAGTTAAATTTGATGGTGAAGAATATATAATCGTTAAAGAGTCAGAAATCCTCGCAATCATCGAAGGTTAAAACTAATCGAAAGGTAGGTAATATAAATGGCAAAGGAAATCAAAAACGGAGAAGAAGCTTTAAAGGCTCTTCAGACAGGCGTAGATAAACTTGCAAATACAGTTCGTGTAACACTTGGACCTAAGGGTAGAAACGTAGTTCTTTCTAAGTCTTATGGCGCACCACTTATCACAAACGATGGTGTTTCAATTGCTAAAGACATCGAGCTTTCTGATCCATTCGAAAACATGGGTGCACAGATCGTAAAGGAAGTTGCTACAAAGACAAATGATGTAGCTGGTGATGGTACAACAACAGCTACAGTTCTCGCACAGGCTATGGTAAATGAAGGTGTAAAGAACCTTACAGCTGGTGCTAACCCAATCATCCTTAGAAAAGGTATGAAGAAGGCTACTGAGTGTGCAGTTAATGCTCTTGCAAACATGAGCCAGAAGGTAAGCGGAAAACATCAGATAGCAAAGGTTGCATCAATCTCTGCAGGAAACGAAGAAGTAGGTCAGATGGTTGCTGATGCTATGGAAAAAGTTTCTAACGATGGTGTTATCACTATTCAGGAATCAAAGACTATGCAGACTGAACTCGATGTAGTAGAAGGTATGCAGTTTGACCGTGGATATATTTCATCATACATGGTTACAGATACAGACAAGATGGAAGCATCTCTCGATGATCCATATGTACTTATCACTGATAAGAAGATTTCAAACATTCAGGAAATCCTTCCACTTCTCGAGCAGATCGTTCAGGCTGGTGCCAGACTTCTTATCATCGCTGATGATGTTGAAGGTGAAGCTCTTACAACACTTATCCTCAACAAGATTCGTGGTACATTCAATGTAGTAGCTGTAAAGGCTCCTGGATATGGCGACAGAAGAAAAGAAATGCTTGAAGATATCGCTATCCTTACAGGCGGTACAGTTATCACTAGTGATGTAGGACTTGAGCTTAAAGATGTAACAGTTGATCAGCTTGGTCGCGCTAAACACATCACTGTAAAGAAAGAATCTACAGTAATCGTAGATGGCGAAGGCAGCAAAGACCTCATCGCAGATAGAGTTGAGCATATTAAAAAACAGATTACAGAAGCTACATCAGACTTCGATAAAGAGAAACTTCAGGAAAGACTTGCTAAGCTTGCTGGTGGTGTTGCAGTTATCAGAGTTGGTGCTGCTACAGAGACAGAGATGAAAGAAGCTAAGCTTAGACTTGAAGATGCTCTTAATGCTACACGTGCAGCTGTAGAAGAAGGTATCATTTCAGGTGGTGGATCAGCTTACATCCACGCTTCTAAGGAAGTAAAGAAACTTGCTGATACACTTGAAGGTGACGAGAAGACAGGTGCTAACCTCGTTCTCAAAGCTCTCGAAGCTCCACTTTACTACATCGCTGAGAATGCTGGTCTCGAAGGCTCAGTTGTAATCAACAAGGTTAGAGAATCAGAAGTAGGTTTCGGTTTCGATGCTTACAACAACGAATATGTAGACATGGTTGAGAGCGGTATCCTTGATCCTGTTAAGGTTACACGTTCAGCACTTCAGAACGCTGAGTCAGTTGCATCTACACTTCTTACTACAGAAGCAGCAGTTTGCGATATCAAAGATGATTCAGCAGCAGCTCCTACATCAGCAGCTGGAGCAGGAATGCTTTAATAAATAGGACTCGGACAGTCTGAGTTAATATAAGGATTAGGCGTAAAGTATGAGGAAAACTTATAGCTTTACGCCTTTCTTTTTTTCGAAGAATTTAATAACGACCCTTTAAAATAGCTGTTTATTGTGTTAAACTCTTTTACGTGTGTTTAAAGAAAATAAAACAGCGAGGACTAATATATGAGTAATATCGCGATTCTTACAGATTCCAACAGTGGAATCACGTTAGAAGAAGCAAAGGGATTATCAAATGTGTTTGTAATGCCTATGCCTTTTTATATCAATGGCAAATTGTATTATGAAGAAATAGATTTATCACAGGATGAGTTTTATGAGAAACTCACTAGTGAAGATACAAAGATAACTACATCTATGCCGGCTGTCGGTGATCTGATGGATAAGTGGGATGAACTTCTCGAATCCTACGATGAGGTAGTGTATATCCCAATGTCTAGTGGACTTTCAAGTTCATGCCAGACAGCTATAGCACTTTCAGATGATTATGATGAAAAAGTTCAGGTGGTTGATAATCATCGTATTTCTGTTACACAGAAGTTATCTGTATATGAAGCTGTAAAGTTGGCGGAGACCGGAAAAACAGCGCTCGAAATTAAAGAATACCTCGAAGAAACTTCTATGGAGTCTTCGATTTATATAACTGTAGGTACTCTTGAGTATCTGAAAAAGGGCGGAAGACTTACACCTGCGGTTGCTGCAATCGGCAGCCTGCTTCGTGTAAAGCCTGTATTACAAATTCAAGGTGAAAAACTTGATACATATGGAATTGCAAGAACTATGCGTCAGGCAAAGCAGAAGATGATAGATGCCATCGAGAACGATATGAAGACTCGTTTTAATGATAATGATGGTTCTAAGTGTATCATCGCTATTGCTCATACACAGGAGTTTGAAGAAGCTCTCAACTTTAGAGAAGAGTTGTTGGAAAGATTTCCAAATCATGAGATCATTATTGATCCACTTTCACTTAGTGTTTCCTGTCATATCGGACCGGGTTCTCTTGCTGTAACCGTTTCGGTTCGACATGATATTTAGAAACTATATTTGTTTTATGATTTTTTACTAGGAGGAGTAAAATGGTTACTGCAGTAGTTGGAGCAAATTGGGGAGACGAAGGAAAAGGCAAGATTACAGATACACTTGCTAACGATTGTGACATCGTAATTCGTTTCCAGGGTGGTGCAAACGCAGGTCATACTATCGTAAATGATTATGGTAAGTTTGCGCTTCATACACTTCCGTCAGGAGTGTTCCATTCTAATATTATGAATATTATTGGAAATGGTGTAGCTCTAGATATTCCTAAACTTGTTAATGAGATTAAATCTATCACAGATAGAAATGTACCAGCACCAAATATCATGGTTTCTGACAGATGTCAGGTTGTTATGCCTTACCATGTTCTGTTTGATCAGTGCGAGGAAGAGCGTTTAGGAAAGAAATCATTTGGTTCAACAAAGTCAGGTATCGCACCTTTTTATTCTGATAAATATGCAAAGATCGGTTTCCAGGTAAACGAGCTCTTCGATGATGATTACCTTGTAGACAAACTTACACAGGTATTAGATTCAAAGAACGTAATCCTCGAACACCTGTATCACAAAGAGCCTCTTAAGCTTGAAGATGTTCTTAACACAATGCATGAATACAGAGATATGATTAAGCCTTATGTAGGCGATGTTTCTACATATCTTTATAACGCTATTAAGGATGGGAAAAAGATTCTTCTGGAAGGCCAGCTTGGTACTCTTAAGGATCCTGACCATGGTATCTATCCTATGGTTACTTCATCTTCAACTTTGGCTGGATTCGGTGCTATCGGTGCTGGAATCCCTCCATATGAAATCAAGAGAGTAATCACTGTAAACAAAGCTTATTCTTCAGCAGTTGGAGCTGGTGTATTTACTAGCGAAATCTTTGGTGATGAAGCTGATGAACTTCGTCGTAGAGGCGGAGATGGCGGTGAGTTCGGCGCTACAACAGGTCGTCCACGTCGTGTAGGCTGGTATGACTGCGTAGCTTCTAGCTATGGATGTCGTCTTCAGGGAACTACAGATGTAGCCTTTACGGTACTTGATGTACTTGGATATCTCGATGAAATCCCTGTATGTACAGGATATGAAATCGACGGAAAGGTTGTTACAGACTTCCCAGTTACTCTCGTGACAGAGAAAGCAAAACCTGTATATGAGAAACTCCCTGGTTGGAAATGTGATATCAGAGGAATCAAGAAATATGAAGATCTTCCTGAGAAGTGTAGAAACTATATCGAATTTATCGAAGAGAAGATTGGTTTCCCAATCACTATCATTTCAAATGGTCCAGGCAGAGATGATATCATCTATCGTGAATCTAGTTTAAAATAATCTTTTGTTTTATAAAGGAAATTTTGAGTTATGAATATCAAATCACTAGTTAAACGTGGCACAGCATTAGTTCTCTCAGCATGCTTTCTGGCAACAGCTTTTCCACCAGAAGAAGTAAAGGCATGTGGAATAGAAGCAAAGAGATTTATAGGTAAAGTCTCTTCCGATATTTCATATCATAATAAATTAAATAAGATAGATAGATTAGGAGTTCCAGAGAAATCTGGAACTTCTTTTGGTGTAAAAACATATGGAACAAATTCGAATACTTTTGGTTCAAATACTGATGAGACATCATCGGTAGAAGAGGATGAAACTAAATTAAAATCTCCTGAAGTTGTAAATGAGAAAGACGAAACAGAAGAAAAGCTTGAAGGCGCTTATGGTAAGCCGGTTGAGGTAAAGAGAAACGAAAAAGTATATAAGGTTAATAAGAAATCATTCGTTACGTACCTTACCAATGATGCAAATACATACATAAATGAGGATGGGAAGGAAGTCCCTGTTGATCTAAACATTAAGGAAGATAAGGGATTCTTTAAGAAAGACTATGTATCTAACGAGTCGGATGTAAAGGTCACACTTCCTGAAGAGACGACAGCGAAGGACGGAATCAATGTTTCTTATAAGGATTCTAAGATTACACTTATTCCTGAAGATGCATCCTATAAAGATCCTGTAGTAAAGAAAAATGCCCTTCTTTATAACACATCTTATGATAATTCAGATGTACAGTATACGATTAAACATGACGGTGTAAAGGAAGATATCATTCTAGACAAATGGAATGGTAAGAATGAGTATTCATATCTTCTCGATGCCGATGATTACGATGTAACTCTAGAAGATAACAGTATCTTTGTAAAACAAGATAATAAACTAATCTATGTAATAAGTGCACCAAAGATGAGCGATGCTAAGGGTGCAGAATCAGATGGGATTACTCTATCTTTGGAAGAAACAAAGACGGGCGGAATCTTTGGACTTTTTTCAAATAATGTATATAGAGTAAAACTAACATGTGATAAAGAATGGCTTTCATCAGCTGATAGAGCTTATCCGGTAAAGATTGACCCAACAGTAACTGTACCATCGGTTAACATGATAGAAGTAACAACCAGTACGACTCATGGTGCTTATGGTGGTAGAGGTTATGGTTATGCCGGATATATAACATCAAAGATGACAGGTATCAGAGGCGCCAGAGATCCGGGGAAGACCAGGATGTATTTCTATATCGATTATAACTTTAGATCTATTCCGGATGAGGCTAGAATCGATTCAGCATCTTTAAATCTGTATCAGTATGTTCAGTATCAAAATACAAATGCAACATTCGCATGTTACCAGGTCAATAGTGGCTGGGACCCTTCAAATATCAACTGGGATAACTCAGTAGGACTTTCACAGGAGCCATCAGGAGCTGGTTTTATTAGTGGTGCCCATAAAGGGTACCATTCTTTTGATATTAAAAATGCTGTAAATAACTGGGTACAGGGTCTAGCTAATAATAATGGACTCTGTGTAATGGCGACGGATGAGAACTGTTATGGTGGAGCTTTTTACACACCACTTTCAACCGGTTCAGGCGGTCAGGTCGATTTCTCAGAGGATAAGAAACCGTCTATTACTATCAATTGGTCAGTTCCAGATCCTGTAGATATGGACTATCCGCTTGATAATACGACATCTATTCTATATCCGATGGCGAATACAACTATCGAAGGAAGAATGAACCTGATGGGAGTACTAGGTTCTGGTACAGCAACGCCGGGTTCTATAAGTCGGATCGTAGCCATGTCGTTCTGT
>JAZNMP010000005.1:0-21340 GCA_045579705.1 Lachnospiraceae bacterium | reverse complement strand
CCAACCATATCATAACTATAATTCTTAGGTACTACAATTTTATACCAATCTACATCCGCCGGTGAATCTATAGTTCCGTTTTTAACAATTGTTTCTGTTCCTAATTCAAAACTTTTAGCTTCACTCGCGTTATCGTTTATTTCATTTTCATCACCATTCTTCGTCATGCTATACGTAAGAGTATACTTACCCGCATTCTGACCTATACTTGAACAGTAAACTACAATATACATCTGCTGCTTCTTATCCGATTTATATCCCAAATTTTCATCTTCAGTTTTGTTATTATGCATGTAAGTTCCATATGATGAAGTCTTTACAATATTCATCTTTTCATCACATAACAACAAATCAAAATCAGCATCTTTATCCTGCGGACAAACCAGTTTAGCCTGTAAATAATCGCCAGTATATAGTAAAGCAGAATACATGTGGTATGAATTTGCCTTGCTCAAAGATTCTGATTTCTCAAAAAGTCTTAAGTCACTTTCTTCAGCATGAACCGTAACTTTGCTTGGAATCAAACTGCATATCATTACCATGCATCCGATTAATAATAGTCCTAATTTCTTTCTTAAACACCTGAATTTTTTGTTCATCACTTTATTCCTCCTCTTATTTACCCCATTATTTAAATCGTTCAGCTACTGACCTCTTTATTTTAACAGATTGATAACCAATCTACTATATTTAGTATATGCCAATCAAATTGCATTTACAATATCTATATTTTCTTATGAACTTACATTAATTATAAAATGGATGCCACCTGTTTAAAAAAACAAATAGGCACCCATCTTTATATCAAACTAAATATTACAATTAATAACTATATACTCAGACGTTCCCTTCTTATGAAATACATAATTAAACGCAGATCCACGCTGAAGAAATCCAAACTCAAATTCGTCTTTTTTAAATTCATTTACATCAAGTTCAACTTTATCATCTTCAACACATTCATCTACAACCTGTTGAAGATAATCCCAAGTTATCCATTCATTCTTCTTTGCCTCAAAATCATATTTTTTAAAATTGAACTTACTCGAATTTAGAATATAAATATAAGTTGGATCTCCAGCCAATGTTACCTTAGTAGAAGAAAAAGACTTAATATCTTTTTCATCTGCTGTAATACACAGTTTTTCATTCAAATAGTCCAGCTTCCACTTATTATACTTATAAATATCATATGCTTTAAAAATCGCAACAAACATAATTATTGCAAGTAATGCATAAAAAAATTTTCTGTATCTCATAAGCCCCCCCTTAACAAAACTTTAAACTAACACCACCTTACCGCTTATTAACAAAACTGGCAATCATATAACAGATAATCAAAAAAATAATCGCACCAAACGAATCTATCAATACATCTAATGGCTGGCCCGACCTTCCAGAAACAAAAGTCTGATGAAATTCATCAGACGCTGCATAGAGTGCTGTAAGGATAAAGGCAACAAAATAGTCCACCTTTGCATTCTTTGGAACCAGAGCAAATCTGTCTTTATGATAGTTAGCAACTGCACCGAGTAGTAATAGCACCAGGACGCCGTATTCCGTCATATGAGCCCCTTTTCTAATCGGATGGTCCAGTTCTAATACTAACTTCTCCTGTCGCTTCTCAGACATATCCTGATACCCCGGAACGACGTGCTCAGCCACTAATCTTCCCATCCAATGGCTTGAGTTCTCGGATTCCGCCCCATTCTGACTCGACATGTAGAATATAAAACACATCATAGCAAGTGAAAGTATAGCAAACACTCTAAATCCGATTTTGTTCTTCAAACTAGTCATAATCTGTTTCCTCTTCTATTAAATACTAAAAAACTCAGGTTCGAACGCATCGAACCTGAGTAAATTTCTAATTAATGCTTTGGAACGAGTTTCTCAACACCGCCCATATATGGACGAAGTGCAACTGGAATATTAACTGATCCATCTGCATTTAAGTTGTTCTCAAGGAAAGCGATAAGCATTCTAGGTGGCGCAACTACTGTATTATTAAGCGTATTTGCAAAATGCTTATTTCCTTCTTTATCACGAACTCTAATCTTAAGACGTCTAGCCTGAGCATCACCAAGGTTAGAACATGAACCAACTTCGAAGTACTTCTTCTGACGTGGTGACCAAGCTTCTACGTCACATGACTTAACTTTAAGGTCAGCCAAATCTCCAGAACAGCACTCTAGTGTACGAACAGGAACGTCGAGTGATCTAAAGAGTTCTACAGTATATGACCAAAGCTTGTTATACCAATCCCAAGCTTCTTCTGGCTCACAAACTACGATCATCTCCTGCTTCTCGAACTGGTGAATTCTATAAACACCACGTTCCTCAATACCGTGAGCACCCTTTTCCTTACGGAAACATGGTGAATAACTTGTGTATGTATATGGCATGCTGTCTGCATCGTTAATAGTATCGATAAACTTACCGATCATAGAATGTTCTGATGTACCGATGAGATAGAGATCTTCGCCCTCAATCTTGTACATCATAGCTTCCATCTCATCAAATGACATAACACCATTTACTACGGCGCCATGAATCATATATGGAGGGATTACGTATGTAAATCCCTTGTTAATCATGAAATCTCTAGCATATGAAAGTACTGCAGAATGAAGTCTGGCGATATCCCCCATGAGATAATAGAAACCGTTTCCTGCTACCTTACCTGCAGCATCCATGTCGATTCCGTCAAATCTCTCCATGATTTCTGTATGATATGGAACTTCAAAATCAGGAACAACCGGCTCACCGAATTTCTCAATTTCGACGTTCTTTGAATCATCTTCTCCGATAGGAACGGATGGATCGATAAAGTTAGGGATACGAAGCATACGTGTTCTAACTTCTTCTTCGCATTTTGCTTCTTCCTCTTCAAGCTCTTTGATTCGAGCTGAGATTTCAGAAACCTTTGCCTTAACTTCATTCGCTTCATCTTTCTTTCCCTGCTGCATTAGAGCACCAATCTGTTTTGAAACAGCATTCTTCTCAGCACGAAGGTCATCACCCTCCTGCTTAGCAGCGCGAAGTCTTTCATCATATTCGATAACTTCGTCTACGAGAGGAAGCTTCTGATCCTGAAATTTCTTCTTGATATTTTCTTTAACTGCCTCAGGATTCTCTCTGAGTACTTTAATATCTATCATGATATCCTCCAAATAATAAATTACATTTCAAATCCAGCTTTTGATTTCTTTGATGTAATCTTTGTTCCTTCAAATTCTTTTGCATCTTTTTTATGCATGAGAAGCCAAAGCTCAGTAGCGATGCAAATAGATGAATAAGTACCGCAAAGCACACCTACGAGAAGTGGAAGTGCGAACTCTTTAATAGTTGATACACCCAAGATTAGAAGCATGAGTACCATTACAGCAGTTGTAAATGATGTAGAAACTGATCTCGAAACAGTTTCTGTAATGGATTTATCAGAAAGATTTGAAAGTGCTTCATAATCTTTCTTCTTTCCTTTTGGTAGATCTGCGAGATTCTCACGGATTCTATCAAAGATAACGATAGTATCGTTTACTGAATAACCGATGATAGTCAGAACGCAAGCGATAAATGCACTACCTACAGAGAGACGAAGTACTGCATAAACTGTGATAGTAACGAGTACATCATGTGCTAAAGCGATAATAGCTGAGGAACCGAATCTGATATCTTTAAATCTGAACCAGATATATATAAGCATAAAGAATACAGCTACAATTACCGCGATAGTAGAGTTCTGTCTCATCTCTCTACCGATCATAGCAGAAATATTTCTGCTGGAAATATTTTTCTCTTTAACGCCGAAGCTCTTCTCTAATGCAGAATTCAGCTTCTCACGCTGCTTTAATGACAATGTCTGTGTTTTAATAACAACACTTGAATCCTGATCTACAGCCTGTGTCTGAATATCATTTGAACCGATAGTCTTTGCAACTACTGGTACGATTTCTTTGTTAATCTCATCTACTGTGTAGTTTTTGTTCATCTTTACAGTAGTAGCTGTACCACCGGCAAATTCCAAGCTATATGCAAGTGGTTTCTTTCCAGAAGCACCATTTACGATCATAGCTCCGATACCAACTGCGATGATGATACATGAGATTGCAAAAAATACAACTGTTTTGCTCACAAACTTAAGCTGCTTATCATGTACAGTCTGTCCATAGGCTTTTTCATTCTTAACACCAACAGCAAACAGTGAACGAACGAGCAACTTAGAAATAAGTACTGCTGAGAACAGTGAGAGGATTACACCAATAGCAAGTGTGATTGCGAATCCCTTTACTGTACCAGTACCGATTACGCCAAGTACTGCTGCAGCGATTAGTGTAGTTACGTTTCCATCGAGGATAGCTGACATAGCCTTATTAAATCCTGCATCGATAGAAGAAGCAACTGAATGTCCTACACCGATTTCCTCTTTAATACGTGAGAAGATGATAACATTTGCATCAACTGCCATACCGATACCGAGGATGATACCCGCTACACCAGGAAGTGTAAGTGTGATACCAAACCAGTAGAGAACACATACGATTAATTCTGTATATAGAATCAAAGCTAAATCTGCTGCCAGTCCTAAGATTCTATACATGATGAGCATGAATACGATAACTATGCAGAGACCGATTCCTGCTGCAAATAAACTAGTTGACAGAGCGTCTGTACCAAGTGAAGCTCCTACTACTTCTGACTGAAGCTCTTTAATCTGAATATCAAGTCCACCGATACGAATATATGAAGCAAGTGATTTAGCTTCATCGATATCCTTCATACCTGTGATTTCGCACTGACCACCTGTGATAGCCTCATTTACTCTAGGCACACTTAGGAACTTTCCATCGTAATAGATTCCGATAGTGCTTCCAACTGCCTTTGTAGTGGCATCAGCAAAAGCTTTAGTTCCTTTTTTATTAAGAGTCAACTGAACTACAGGGCTCTGATTTCCAGTAGTCTGATCGTTAGTATATCCGCCTTCAGCAGTCTTTACACTAGAGCCTGTCAGGATGATTGATCCATCTTTTTTCAAAGAATCGATAGTCTTTCCTGCAGCGAGTTTATACTCACCATCATTTCCCATTTCATAGTTTGCACTACCATCTTTGCCTGTTGCACTAATGAAGTACAGATTACCTGGAGTACCGAGCTGCTCGAGAAGTGCATTTGCATCCTTTACACCAGGAATTTCTACTGCAACTCTTCTATCACCAACCTTGTAAACATTGGCTTCTGTAGTACTTTCTTTACCCAAGTCATTTTCGATACGTGTCTTCAACTTTGTAACCGTATCATCTAATTCTGTCTGTGTTGGTGTATCACCTACAACTTCATATGTGATTGACACACCACCTGCCAGATCAAGTCCGAGCTTAACGCTGTCCTTGTCACCTGCAATAGTACGCTTCAGAATTCCGAATGTGTACCATCCGAAAAAAATCACAGCCGCAAGCAATAGTACGAGGGCTGTTACCCCGGTTTTTTTCTTCATGCGTTTCATAATCTAATCCTCTACTCCTTTATATTTGTTAGTCCCTTTCAGAGTCAATCTCTTCCTCTGCTGCCTTAAGCATAATTGCACACTCGATACGCTTCTTCTGAAGCTCGCATCCAATTCTGTAATTTCCTAGGATATCTCCTGAGAAATTGTATGCATTTGCCTGGCATCCACCTGAACAATAGAACCTTGCAAAACAATTCCTACATTCTGGTTTAGCATATACATTTGCACATTTGAACTTGCCCTGAAGTTCTGTATTTTTGATACCATCCCATACATTTCCCATGAGGAACTCTTCGTTTCCTACGAACTGATGACATGGATACAAATCACCCTGAGGTGTTACAGCCAAATATTCCGTTCCTGAACCACATCCTGAAAGTCTCTTGTAAACACAAGGGCCACCTTCGAGATCGATCATAAAGTGGAAGAAGTTGAAGTCTTCGTCAGTCTTATATCTGCGAAGCATTTCCTTTGCGAGCTTATCATACTGCTCGAGAATAACAGGAACGTCTTCTTCTCTAATAGAGTAGTCAGCTTCTGGTGGTGCCACTACAGGCTCTACAGAAATCTGCTTAAAACCTTCGTTTGCGAGACTTATTACGTCCTCAGCAAAATCCAGGTTATTACGAGTAAATGTACCTCTTACATAATAATTCATCTGATTACGTGACTCAGCGAATTTCTTGAACTTAGGCATGATTCTGTCGTAAGTATCCTGTCCACCACGAGAAGGTCTCATAAGGTTGTGAATCTCACGACGTCCGTCTACAGAGAGAACTACGTTGTACATCTCCTTGTTAGCAAACTCCATCATCTCATCATTTAAGAGCATACCATTTGTAGTAAGTGTAAATCTGAACTTCTTTCCAGACTCAGCTTCACGTGAACGACCGTACTCCACGAGGTCTTTTACAACCTGCCAGTTTAGTGTCGGCTCACCGCCGAAAAAGTCTACCTCGAGATTCTGACGATTGCCTGAATTCTCGATAAGGAAGTCGAGCGCCTGCTTTCCTACTTCGAAAGGCATAAGCTCTCTCTTCTGTCCATTGTAAGTTCCTTCGTCAGCGAAACAATACTTACAAGCAAGATTACAGTCATGAGCGATGTGCAAACACAAAGCCTTTACTACTGTAGGTCTTCTCTTTGAGAAGTCTTCGATTTTCTCTTCATAAATATCTGGAGTAAACAGAACTTCTGCATCTACAAGTTCCTGAACTTCGTCATAGATTTCTTCAATCTCAGATGTTTCAATATCAGAATATTTATCGTGAATCTTTGAAACCACATCCTCTTTAGTATTGTTTTCAAAGATTGCAATCAAATCATACGTCACATCGTCAACTACATGAATCGCACCACTCTGTACGTCCAGGACGATGTTATATCCATTATTTTTATACTGATGTACCATAAAACTAAAAAATTACCTCTAAATTACTAACTTCTACAACAAAACGCCTTTCGGCCAACATCTCCTATAAAGCATAACAAAAGCCACGAATCACAAAGGATATTCTCTGTGACTCGCGGCTTCTTTTTAGTCTAAGTATTAGTCGTTATGCTCACAGCTCTGGTTTCCAACTGTGCAAGATGTCTTGCATGCTGACTGACATGATGTCTGGCATTCACCACAACCACCAGTCTTTACTGTTTTCTGAAGACGCTTTGTATTCAATGTCTTAATATGTTTCATAATAAAGCTCCCTTCTATCAATAATACTCCTGCAAATTATACCACAAAGCCAGTTAAATAAAAAGTTTTTTCCTAGTTTGTAGCCTTCTGCGAAGCATCTGCAGGTTTTACTGTTACAACAGCACCTTTCTGACAGAGGTCGATAGCTTTTGTGCACACATACATCTTTTCAAGATAAACTTTTCCAGCCTTTGCATTTGGTGCATATGTCTCGTATAGTTCTGTGTTTGTAGAAACACCGCTAGAGGATTTAACCTGCTTTACGAATTTCTTAAAGCCCTTCTCATCAAATTTCACATCTTCTTTTTCAGCGATAGCTTCAAAGATTAACTCTGTTTTAAGGTTTTCCTTAATATTCTGCTTTGCCTGTTTCTCGAAATCTTTGTATGACATGTTCAGATTCTTCTTAACATACTCTTCGAGAGACTGATCCTTCTCAATCTTGTACTCGCTTCTGAATCGAGTCTTAAACTCTTTCATTCTGGCACTTACGAGATTTGATGGATACTTAACTTTTGCCTTCTTTGTCATCTTCTGAATGAGAGCAGTTCTCACGTCAGATTTCTTTGTACTCTCAAGTGATGACTTAAGCTGCTTCTCAGCAAGTTTCTTAAACTCAGAAACGGAATCGATTTTTAGATTGTCCTTTGTATATGTATCATCAATAGTATCGATAGTAGCTTCTTTACAAACATAGTTTACTGTGAAAGTAAATGTAACTTCCTGTCCAGCTAAAGATTTCTCCTGATAATTCTCTGGAAAAGTAACCTTTGAATCTACAGTAGAACCAACCTTTGCGCCTACTAATCCACTAGTAAAACCTTCAATATAACCACCATTTGTATTCGCATCCTTGTTTCCTGCTACGTCGATGAAAGCACCTTTCTGAGTTCCCCCCTCAAAAGCCTTTCCATCTTTTTTTCCTACATAGTCCACATTTACGATAGAATCCTGTGCGACTTCTGTTTTCGATTCATCTTTCATATATGGCGCAGATGCGATAATCTGATTGTAATATGATGAAAGTTTCTCATCTGTGTACTCGTAATCCCCATTAACTGTCACTGCCATCTTCTTATAATCCTTTGGAAGTGTTACATAATCATCGACATTATATTTGATGTCCATGCTAGTCTTTGTAACGCCACAAGCCGAAAGCATCATAGATGCTAAGAGAACTGGCACTACTAATTTCTTCTTATTCATTTAAATTAAGTCCTTTCTTAAGTACTTCCGCGGTTGCTTATCCGCACACGCGCTTAATTATTTTAACATATATAGAAGATAAAATAAAAGTTACATTGCTTTTTTATTATCTATTTGTTAGAATTTAACGGAGTTTATGGGATTTACAATTTTAAAGCCCAAACGTAAGTTTTCTAAACTTATAAAAATATATATTTGGAGGAATGAAATGCCAACTTTTGCAATCGTACTACTAATCATCCTTGTCATCATGATTGCCCTCACTGTAGTTCTCTACTTCCTGGGTAGAAAAGCTGAAGCAAAGCAGGCTGTTCAGCAGGAACAGATCGCAGCTATGGCTCAGCAGGTTTCTATGCTCATCATTGACAAGAAAAAAATGCGCCTCAAGGACGCGGGTCTGCCTGATTCAATCACACAGAACACACCTTGGTACGCACGTAATCCTAAACTTCCTATCGTAAAGGCTAAAGTCGGACCACGTATGATGAACTTCATCTGTGACGCAAACATCTTTGATGAAATACCTGTAAAGAAAGAAGTTAAGGCAACTATCAGCGGTCTCTACATCACATCTGTTCGTGGACTTCACGGAAAAACAGAATCAAACGGAAAGAAGAAAAAACTTTCTCTCAACCAGAGACTCACAAAGAAATTAAATGATTTACGAGCTGAACGCGACGGAATTACAAAATCAAAGAAATCTAAATAATAAAAAGGAGCTGTGAAAAAATGAGATAATCATTTTTTCCAGCTCCCTTTTTTGTCTACCTATTAAACAAATCAAGAAGTCGTTGAACTTTCACATGACTTCGCAAGCCCCGCATTTCCTAAAGCCAACTTAGATTAATCAAGTGCGGCTATCGCCGCAAAGGTATCCTATTATGTTTGCTTGATAACAGCTTTTCATCAAAGAAGCAGCCAAGCAAACATATCTCTCATTTTGTGCGCATGCACACAACCTAGAATCTTGCCTAAAACCATCGGGAACAACGGCCACTCTGTGAGCGAAACGAACACTCGATTAAAGCCTAAAGCATAAAACAAGTCAAAAGAATTGGTGTGAATCTCTACTTTTCCTGAATTACACACCAGCCTCAATTTTAGGCACTAGTGTGAAACTACTACTTCCGTTAATCTCACACCACCAATGAGCCAAATGTGATGGTGTGATTCCTAGCATTTTCTCAATTTCACACCACGCCTCAAAAAAATCACTGGTGTGAGATTAACTATTTCTTGCTTTTCACACCACAAAAAATCTTGAAATAATAGTGTGAAACTGAAGCTTTTCCTGATTTCACACCATACCTCGTTTTAAGCACTAGTGTGAAACTACTACTTCCGTTAATCTCACACCACCAATGAGCCAAATGTGATGGTGTGATTCCTAGCATTTTCTCAATTTCACACCCTTTTTTAATGCTAAAATTCACTCTACAAATTCGATTTCAATAACCGGCTTATATCTGGAAAGCATCTCACCTCTAGCATATAACTTATAGTCCATCTTTAAAACAATCTTCTCTTCTGTATACATAACAGAAGCTCTCATTGTTCTGACTTCTAATTCTATAGAGCCAGCCTGGGTCTGATAATTAACCCTCGTATAATTCTTCTCATCAAAAGTCATACGATTTCCTGAGTTTCCGGCATTAGAAACGACATAGACATCACCTTTTTTCTTAATAGATGCCTTTGCACCTGAATCCTCATAGATCACATAGAATCCATCTTCCTGTTCATAGTACTTTCCATCATACTTTAAAACATCAGTAGAACGTAGCCCTTCATACTCAGCCGAAGGATCAACATTCATATGAAATTTAATGGACACTTTCTTTCCAGGATTTCTATTTAAAGACATATTGCTCCTTTAATTCTCTTCCTCAGCCTCTTCCAAAGTTCGGATGGTCTCACGAACAGCATTAATCTGATTCTTCAAATGCATGTGCATAATCTGAGTTACATACTCGATATCTCTACGTGTAATTCCTTCGAGAATCATCTTATGCTCCTCGACTAATGTACTGTAATTAGAAGAGTCCTTAACATATTCATATCTATATCTGTACATCTGTTCACGAAGGTTACTTACGATTTCATTCAGCTTAGAATTTCTAGTCATATGATAAATAACATCGTGGAAATCTTCATCCTTCTGTACGATGTCTCGAACATCGTTCCCCTTTGCCGCAACTTCAAAATCTAACATAGCCTGACGCAATTTCTTTAACTCTGCATCAGTCCATCTCTTGCAGGCTGCTTTTACTGCAAGTTCATCTAAAGCATCTCTGATTTCCAATACATTCTCGAGGTCAGTCTCTGTCATCTTTGCAACCTGAGCACCTTTTCTAGGTACAGTTACAGCGAGGCCCTCTTTCTCAAGCATACGAATAGCCTCTCTGATAGGTGTACGGCTCACCCCAAGTCGTTCTGCCAGATGCATCTCCATCAGACGCTCACCTGGTTTTAAATCTCCCTTCAAGATTGCATCTCTTAATGTCAAAAAGACAACATCTCGAAGTGGCAAGTAAGAATTTACGTTTAACACTAGATCTCCATTCATAATCCCAATCCCCTCTTAAATTAAATAGTTTCAGTCATATAGACCTGATATGTAGGATAGTTCTCAACAAAGTAGTTATATGCTTTATTAATTTCTGCTTTATCTTTGAACAATCCGTAACAGCAAGAACCACTTCCTGACATCAGAGCACCAAATGCTCCCTGATCGAGGAGTTCCCGCTTTAATTCCTTTACTTTAGGATATGTATCTATAACCATATCCTCAAATACATTCCCAAGCAAGTTCCCTATACTTTCAATTCTCTCTGGATTCAACCTGTCGATAATTTCATCAATCGGTGGATGAACCAGATGCTCCTGAGAATCTATTCTATGATAAGCCTCACCTGTAGATACTGCTACATCAGGCTTTACCAGCAATACATTTGTACTCGGCATATTGTTAAGTCGAGTTAAAACTTCGCCTATTCCCTCTGCCAACATAGTTCCTTTCAAAATACAGTAAGGAACATCAGCTCCTATAGAAAGCGAAATCTCTGCAAGCTCTTCATTCGTAACTTCCGGTAATAGCAAATCTCTGATAGCAATCATAGTTGCTGCAGCATCTGAACTACCACCAGCTAATCCAGCTTCAGAAGGAATGCGTTTTAAAAGCTTTATAGAAAAACCATAGTTTAATCCATATTTATCTATCATCTTTTTTGCTGCTTTGATGCAAAGATTACTATCATCTATAGGCAGATCAGCGTATTTGCCAGGTTCTGAACCATACTCAATTTCCATGTTCAATCCAGAATCTACGATTAAGACAGTAACCTCGTCGTAGAGTGATACTGTCTGCATTATCATCCTAAGAAGATGATATCCATCTTCTCTCCTACCTATAATATCCAGTCCCAGATTAATCTTTGCTGGAGCTAATACTGTGATTTGCTTCAATAAAAAAACCTCCAACGAATGCAGATTGTATTTTTAATGATTATTGTATGCAAAGTGCATTTTAACACTAAATAAATACAAAACGCAAGGCGTTGAAGGCATTATGTGCAATTTTTAACGGAAATTATTTTTTACCATGTAGAAGCGGCGAAATATGTTTGTATATAAGGAATGTAATCACCACATTAAGCATTCCTTTCACAAAAGTAAAAGGAAGGTTAAAGCAAATCAGACACATCAGAATCGACTTCATTCCAGGGATAATCGCCTGGTAAGCCGCCAATATCGTTTCCTTTGACATGAAATTGTAATAAACCGGGTAAACGATAAAGTAGTTTGATGGTAGAGAAATCAACGCCATCGCGACTGATGCCACTAATGATGCGATGATAGCCATCTTCTTTGTCTTCTTGAATTTATAGATACAGCCCGCGACACCTGCAAATGTCGCACCCAACAGGAAATTTGACAATTCTCCTATTCCAAAACTTCCCGAGAAAGCGCAGTGTATCAGATTCTTAATAAACTCAATCAAAATGCCGCACATCGGCCCAAATGCGAACGCTCCGATGAGAGCCGGTAAATCCGAGAAATCGAATTTAATAAATGCAGGCATTAAAAAAGGAACCGGTATCTCGATCAGCATCAATACAAATGCACACGCAGATAGAATTCCTGTTACTGTGGTGAAGCGAACTATTTCGCCTCGACTTCTTAATTTGTTAGTCATTATATTCTCCTTCCATCCAGACTATAACTGTTGGTACCGGAATTTCACCGGTTCAGCTGCTTTCGCAGGTCGCGGACTATACCGCCAGTGAGGAATCTCACCTCGCCCTGAAGATTATTTTGTTACAAAAATTAGTATACTTTACAAATAGATTTTATTCAATATAATTTTCCGTTTTGATTCAAAAAAAGTACTGCCGGAAGATCCGACAGTACTTTGAATTTCATAGGTTATGCAGCTTACTGAAGAAGGTTCATAACACCCTGAGTACTCTGGTTTGCCTGAGCAAGCATTGACTGACCTGCCTGAGCGAGGATATTGTTCTTTGAGTACTCTACCATAGCTGCAGCCATATCTGTATCACGGATACGTGATTCAGCTGCTGTTGTGTTCTCAGAAATGTTGTCCAAGTTAGCGATTGTGTGCTCGAGACGGTTCTGGATAGCACCGAGGCTAGATCTCTGTGCAGAAATCTTTGCAAGAGCATCACCGATTGCATCGATAGCGTATGTAGCTGCCATTCCTGTTGTATCAGAAACGTTGATTCCTGTAAGTCCGAGGAAGTTAGCGTTAAGTGGCTCGATTGCAACGTTAATCTTGTTAGTCATATCAGCGTCTGCACCAACATGAAGGTTGAATGCAAGAGTCTCTGGAATATTTGTCTGAGCTACGTTGATAGTGAACTTGTTCTTATTTGTGCCAGTTCCCTGAGTTACATCAACATGAGCTTCCGTATCACCGATGCCGTTAGCATCCTTGAGCTCTTTAGCTGCAAGTTCGTAAGCCTTGTCGACTGTGATGATAGCTGTATCGAGATCATCTACTCCATTAGGAGCAGGATCCTTATCCTTAAGTACGTGATATTCTTTACCATTTGCTACGATATCAGCACCTGCAACGAAGATATCTGCAACCTGTCTACCAGATGTCTCCTGTGTAGCTGTAGGATCAAGAATATAAAATCCTGCCGCGAATGTTTCTTTATTTCCATTTGTTCCAGATGCGAAGTATGTATACTTAGCACCGTTTACCATAAGTGTGTCTCCAACCTTTGGCGTAGATCCAGCACTTCCATAGTTTCCAGAAGCACCCTTTGGATATAAGGCCTTCATTACAGCCGTCTTTACTTCAGCTGATGTACCACCAATTGTATACTGCTTGCCGCCGATAGTAATCTTGTCGCCGACTTTAAGTTTATCCATTGTAAATGTAGCTGTTCCATCGCCGTTATCAACGAGTGAACCTGCAAGACCAGCATCATGAGCCTTTAAGTTAATAGTCTTTGAAGGCTTAGTCTGATCACCCTTAAGAAGGTATGTCTCGTTGAACATTGTTGTCTCAGATACACGATCAATTTCTGTTGAAAGCTGTGTGATTTCAGCCTGGATAGCATCTCTATCAGATACACTGTTTGTTCCGTTTGCTGCCTGTGTAGCAAGTTCTTCCATACGCTGTAACATTGAGTGTACTTCTGCTAGAGCACCTTCAGCTGTCTGTACGGCAGATACACCGTCCTGAGCATTTGTAGAAGCTCGATCGAGACCTCTGATCTGTTTTCTCATCTTCTCACTGATTGTAAGTCCGGCTGCATCATCAGCTGCTCTGTTGATTTTGTAGCCTGAGGATAATTTCTCAGTGATCTTTGCCTGTGCCGTAGTTGTTGTTCCAAGAACTCGGTTTGAGTTCACTGCCTGCATATTATGCTGTACTACCATTGCCATAATTTCTTTCCTCCATGATCTAACCAAAAAGAACAAAAAAGAATTAATATTTAGCGCAATCCATTGCGTGTCACATCTTCTCAACTCCCTTTGGGAAGATCATCCTTACAACTACTATATCGAACACTTTTGTACAAACTTAACTTTTTTTGAAAAAAAATTTTTGAAAAATTATCAAAAATAGAAAAAACTCCCTTAAATCAAGGGAGTTTTAACATTTAAAAATATACTTTTTTATCAAAAATCAGCTAAAATTATCCACATTCTGGCTATAAACTATCTTGTTTTTGCCATTATCTTTAGCTACATAAAGCATCTCATCTGCTTCTCTAAACAGGTCTGTAACTTCCATACCTGATTCATATCTCGCAATACCGCCACTAAAAGTATTTCTCTTTGAAGTCTCACGATATTTTCTCTGTGAAAACTCCATACGGATAGCGTCTATTAATTTAAACACCTCAGCTTCATCTATTCCTGAAGTAAGGATTCCGAATTCCTCTCCGCCATATCTGGCAACAAATACGTTTGCACCGGAAATTTTTTCCAGGTAGCGCGCGAGTACATAGATTACTACGTTTCCAAATTCATGGCCCATAGTATCGTTTACTTTCTTAAAGTCATCCAAATCCAACATACAGAAACATACGTTATCACGATGAGTGATCCAATTCTCTGTAGTCTCGACGAGGAACTTGTAATTAGGAAGCTTCGTCAAACCGTCCATTCTCGAATTCTGCTCTAACTCCTGATTCTCTATAGTCAAGCTCTGATTTCTCTGATGTTCGAGATTCATCTTTGATATTTTGCTTTTTTCAAAACGAATCGAATACTTAACAAATAAGAGCGAAATCAAGCTGATTACTATAACTAGTGTCATAGACAGATTGAAATACTCAGGTCTAGAGAAGACATCTGTACAAAACTGAATATATAGGATATCCAGCGACAGGCCTACCATAACTACTATAAATATTCGTCGAAGCACTATCTCGCTTCCATAAACCACGCTCATCAAAATCGGAAATACCATGATTCCATAAAGCACGGGATAGCTATAATGCACTGCGACAATAACCGTTATAACTTCACTAATAAAAGCAAGCGGTATTGAATTATGCAGAAGCTTACCTCGCTTCGACCTCAAATAGAACATACCGTTTAACGACGCGATTATTATTAACGCGGCAACCGGTCTCGCCATGTAGAATCGCAAATACTTCGAAACGCTTAAAATACACGGCATAATATGAAGCACATACTTTAGTAAGAATAAAACTAGTTCAAAAAACATGAAGGCCAAACATATTAGAAAGCTCATCTTCATGAAGCTATCCTGAAATTGCTCCTGCAATTCTCTCAGGCTTTCATTATCTTCCCCGATTTTTCCCATAAACACCTACTTACTATTTACAGTTTTTCTGCAAAAATACTCTTGTAGCCTAAACCATAAATCTCTGTTGCATCTGAAATAATTGTAAAACTATCCGGATCCTCTTCCTTAATAATAGTCTCTGCCTTTGGAAGATTATTCTTCTTAACTACAACCATAATAACAGATTTGTCCTTCTGTGAATATGCTCCTTGACCAGTAAGTTTAGTTACACCTACATTTAAGTCTACCAGAAGACGGTCTGTAATCGCTTTGTCATTATCACTGATTACAAACAAAAGCTTTGCACCATCTCTACCGTATAGAACCATATCGAACGCGAGTGATGTGACGATAGCAGAAAGAATACCGTAAATAACAGCTTCTGCATTTGGGAATACGAAAGCTGAGCAAAGTACGATAGCCACATCCATTACTCCAAACAATACGCCTGTTTTAATATGCTGATATCTGAGACGAAGTGCCTTAGAGATAATATCAACTCCGCCAGTTGTAGAACCAACCTTGAAGATATATCCCATAGAAGCTCCGACGATAGCACCACCCACGAGTGCACCGAGCCAAGGATCACGTGTAATCGCACCGATATATTTAGCTGCTTCGTCTGTGAAAAAAGTAGTCAGCATGATGCAATAAAACGTAGAGAGCATCATCTTCGGACCGAATTTCCAGAAACCGTAGATAACGATAGGTACATTCAGAATCAAATACCAGGTACCAGTTGAGAAATCAATCCATCTATTTAAAATGATTGAAACACCGATGAGTCCACCAGTAGCCATGTCATTCGCATCGATAAAGCAAGCTACACCGATACCATAAACCAAACTAGCTAGCGTAATAATCACCAGTTTCAAAAACAATCTAAATGCTCTGTTGTCGTAATACAAATGTTTCAGCTTTTCCATAATTCCCTTTTTTTCCTACTCTAATACTAACCATTAGTGCAATCTAGATACTATCCAAGTCTCTTCCCTTTGTTTCCGAAACTCTAGAAAGTAACATTAATGATAATATCATAAGCGGAATACAAACTACTAGTGAAAGTATTCCTATATTTCCAGAGCCAACTATATTTAACCCTACTACAAATAGAACTATAGAGAGCGCCATACCCGCAGATAACAGGAGACTCATAACTCCCATTACAGATGCTCTCATATTTGTAGGAGTTGATTCAGCTGGCATAACTAGAACCAACGTATCTGTAATCGACCAGAGTGTTCCTATAAACATCCCCCAGCCTAAACCTATTATGATCTCTGACATTCCTGCCCTGGCACCGAGCACGAACATCACCAAACCTATAATAGCTATGATTGAAAAAATAAAGCAAGCTTTCTTTCTTCCAAAATAATCGCTGATAAATCCACATAATAATGTAAAAATACCGTTTACAAACGGAAATATGATGAGAACCATATTCAATGCCTGATCTGTAATGGCACCCGTTCCCTTTGCGGCTTCCAGCACTGTCGTATAGTAACTCGTAATACCGGTCACCAGTGCAAAAGCAATACTAGCGATACAAATATTGCGAAGCTGTGTATCTGAAAAAATCAGCTTAAAGGCATTAAATACGCCACCCTTTGCCTCTGTTTTTTCAGCGGTAGCTGTTTCCTCTACACCTTCACATCTCATCTTCTTCTGCTCTAGAAAGACAGGAGTCTCCCTAATCAATGGAATGCAAATAAGTGCGACTACTACGCCCAGGATAGCCGGAACGAGAAAAACCATCCTCCAAGATTCAACTTTGCTATCATCGTAGAATATAGTACGAAGCACACCTATTAAAGATACGCTGACGAGGGCGATTGCCTTTGTCAGGTTACAGATTTTTGCTCTGTGTTCATTCGGTGCAGTTTCGATGATATACATAACCTGCATATCGTTCGATTTAACAAAAGTGATAACTAATGCTCCAACGATGTAAACGATATAGTTCGGAGAAATCATACATATAAACATGCCCACGCCCATGAACAATGTGTTTATAATCAAAAATGGTTTTCTACCGAAACGATCTGCTAGAGCCTTGTAGAAAGGCGCTATCAGCATCATCACATACGATACCATAGTTATTATGGTAAATAAACCCACAGCTTGAGAGTATTCCTTAGACAATACATCGTGATTCGGAATGCTAAACAGATCCAGAATCACTGACGGTTGCATCGCGCTGTTAATATTTGACGCTATCTCATCTACCACATAGATAAGTGTAAGCAACACAAATAAACCCAGCAAATAAAACTTCCCTTTTTTCTTCATAGTTTAATCCCCCTGAAAGATATATTAGATATTGGTTCGCTATAGACTCCCCGCGCGAACAGTATCATTTTACTCTACTATTCATGATTTTTCTATAAAAAAAGTCCCCACTTTTTACAAGTGAGGACCGATATTTACTCAGTTACGAGTGTTTCTTCATTTTCGCGTTCTCTAAAGAGCATTCCAAAGATCCATCTGACAAAAGGTCCGCAGTAACAGAACTGCCAAGCCATAGCCATAGGGAAATTAAGAGCTGTAGTCTGAAGCCATGTTGCGATGAATCCGTTTGCTGCAACTGCTGTCTGCTTAAACAGAAGAGTTGCAACGAAGCTCATCATAGGACACATACAAATAACAGAAACGAATGAAATAGCAATAACCATATGGAAAGGATGCTCCTCACCGAGGTTAACTAACTTTGCAGCTTTTGCAAATGCTATCTTTGATACTATAAAGAAATCGAGGATGAAAGCTACAGGACACATGATAATCATCTCAGGCAAGCCCTTTGTGAAAACCTCAGTAGTCATAGCTCCCATTCCAAGTGCTACATTGTAACAAATCATAGCGTAAACCATTACGATAACCATCATAATAGTTAAGATAACTGACTGAAATAAATTCTTTGGCATATAATAAAAACTCCTTTGAATAAAAACAAAAACGTACGTGTTGTTCGTTTTCATCCAAAGGAATGTGTCGTTTCTAATTTCTACCGTACTTTAAAGATACAAATGATTATTATATAGGCAAAAATTCAAAAGTCAAGATTTTTTCATTCAGCGATACTATTCATCGCGCGTTCTGAGATATCTGAATAAGTCTGCTCACCGATGTAGAATCCGAGTTTCGGATGCGATGTATTATTGATAATAACATCATAGTTAGAAATAATGTCCGAAAGCGAAGCCAGGCGATATTTCCACCCTTTATAGAACTCATCAAAACGATGCATATCTGTAAAAATAGCGACCGCCTGTCGTTCAAATTTACCCGGAAGGATCGGATAGCCCCAGATTTTGTCATCATTCTCTTTCACTGGAACTAGGAACTTCGCTTTGAGAATCTCGCGTGAGAAGAAACCGAAATAGAGATTGTAAATCAGCCTGTCTTCCTCCGATGCAATCGTCTCTATCTGTGAAAGGAGAATCATCCATTTCATCAAGTCAGGATTTACATCATCAGGAATATCTATGCACGGAATTTCCACAAATTCTGAATCGACTGCAGCATACTCGCTATTAATTTCATACCCACAAGCACCATTTATATGAACACACTGGCTTATAAAGCTTTTGATTCCTGCGCCATCTTCACCGTTCTCGATTTTCTTAAATTCAAATATATCTTTTGGATATTTTTCCTTCATATATTCTAAGAAACACGGAGTCACAAAACGAATATCAGGAGGTGTACAAATATACTTCTCACCAAATGGGATGGTATCCGAAAACAGATAAGGCTCCCCCGTTATGGATGAATAGATGCAGTAGAGTTCCTTCGCATTCATAACTTTTGAAGAAATCGAACGAGCTAGTCGATCCAGTCTACGATCATCTTCTTCTAAGATACTAGGGTCATCGATTGACATCTTATGTCTGAATAACACAAATAGACGCCACATTTCTGCACCGTCAGTTATACTCATTCTGTTTAATTCTTTCTCGGATAAATTCAGCTCTAGATTTGCAACATAATGATCGCCTATGGAGCGAACGAAGATTTCACGTTCTGCCTTGCTCTCAAAAGGCTTATCATCCGGCTGAACTAATGAATGTGTATGAGCTTTTGAATGCTCAAAGAAATTTAGAACCCCCATGTGATTCCCCCTTATAACGTTACCCAATCCGTCATAAATACTTAACCCATCTTTGATTATACTTTTCTTTTTTTAAATTAAAAACCCCCATTTGAAAAAATAATCATATTTCTATTGTATTTTTATTTGATTTATATATAATCATAGAGAATTAAATACAAGGCTGAGTAAATAATTGTGAGTTATGTGTCGACAATACGGAGAGTTGATTGTCGAACGGAGCATAAGATTTATGCGCTGTGCAATTATTGCATCTCGCAGCCGGTGAGCTATGTATGACATATTGTTATGTATTTCGCTGATATTTCTTTATAAACCTTTTTTCAACATAACAATCTGACATAACTACACTCCCTTCTGCGCTAGGCTCAGTCACGCAGAAAGGAGTTTTTTTATGTTTAAGAACACAAAAGTTCTAACAACCATCGCATTGCTCACAGCATTGTATGTAGCTCTATCCTACGTGGCGATTGACCTCAGAGTCATGAAGCTTTCGCTAGCCGGATTACCAGTTTGCATCGGAGGTCTCCTCCTCGGAGGAATTCCTGGATTCACTATCGGATTCTTAGGCGCCTTCATCGAGCAGCTTCTTCGCTACGGATTAGGAATAACAACTTTACTTTGGGTCGTTCCTGTTGCTGTCAGAGGTCTAGTCGTAGGCCTCTATGCAAAGAAGAAGAACTTCATCATGAATACATTTGATATGGGCTTCATCTTGATTTTCAGTGCTATCATCCTGACAGGCTTAAACACTGTATCTCTTTACATCGACAGCAAGCTTTACCACTACTACACATTCCAGACTATCTTCGGAATGGTTGGTATTCGAGTACTAACTGGCATCGCAACCAGCGTAATCTACCTCGTTGTGATTCCTGTAATTGTGAAGGAAATGAAGAAGGTCGTAGAGTAAGCTTGGTGTGAGCGTTGTAATCTATAGTTTTGCTCTTATAGCGCCGATCAGCGGTTTGAAACATTGTTTTTGTTTCTAGAAACGAAACAAAAACGATGTTTCACCGGCTCGGCGCTATATCTCCCTATACCAAATTGACAAAAAGCAAGTGCGGCTGTGCCGCAGGGGGAACCTATTATGTTTGCTTAATAACAGCCTGTCATCAAAAAAGCAGCCTGTCAAAGATGGCGAAGCCACCAAAGGCTTACGTCCTTGACAGGCTGCTTTCTTTGATGAATATAATCACCCAAGCAAACATATATATCATTTTGTGCGCATACACACAACCTTGAATCTTGCCTAAAACCAACGGGAACAAAGTCCACTCTGTGAGCGAAGCGAACACTTGCTTTTCGCACCTACTACGGAATAGACAACACAATCTTCAAATTTCCCGTAATCCATGCTCTCCACCAAATCAAAAACGCCAAGCAAAGCTTGGCGTTTCAGAGTGAAGACAAAGGTCGTGTTAATCAACACGGCCTTTTCTTTATGCTGAAATATCAAAAAATCCTTATATTACGGGCTTTTCACCCTTTTGTTTGGTATAATAATAGTATCAAATAAGGCGGTGTAACCCATGA
>JAZNMP010000004.1:0-165005 GCA_045579705.1 Lachnospiraceae bacterium | reverse complement strand
CTTAAGAAATAATCATATTGGCTTAAAGCCGGTGATAGCTTATACAACCAGACCTATTCGTGAGAATGAAGTGAATGGAAAGCAGTATTTCTTTGTTTCAGAGGAAGAAAGAGATAGGCTTTCTAGAGAAGGAAAGATTCTCGAGATTCGCAATTATAATACTGCAATGGGATTATGGAGCTATTTCACAGTGAATGATGAACACTGGCAGGAAGAAAGTCCTCATATTATGATTGGCACCTTAGATACCTATGAGAGTTTAAAGAAAAACTGTACTGATTGCGAAATTATTCCGATATATATAGAAGTAGAGGATGGCGAAAGGCTGTTTAGGGCACTTCGAAGAGAACAGAAAGAGAAGAAGCCTAAATATGTCGAAATGTGTCGTAGATTTATAGCCGACACGAACGATTTCTCAGAGGAGAGGCTTAGAAGACTTAAGATTGAGAATCGTTTTAATAACGTTACCTTTAAAGAAACAGTTGATAAAGTGCTTGAGTTTATAGAAGCATAAGAGGTATCGGTATGGATATGAGAGTAAATGAAAGTCAGATGATTCAGAAGCTTGAGCCACAGAAAGAAGTGGCTGAAAAGCATGATGATAAATTTAAATTCACTCTTGCATCAAAGATAGATGACAAAGAATTAGAAGAAAAACTGACCAGTCTGATGAACCAGATAGATGAGCAGGGTAAGAAAATCTCTGAACATATGGATATCAAAGACATGAAGCACTATAGAGCCTTGGTCAAAGATTTTATGAATGAGGTTGTAAATAGATCTCATAAATTCTCACGTGAGAATTTCCTGGATAGAAGAGGTAGACATAGAGTATACGGAATGGTCAAACTCGTGGACAAGAATTTGGATGAGCTCGCAGGCGAACTCATGAAAGACGAGAAAGATCATCTCGCTATATTGGGTAAGATAGGAGATATCAGAGGATTGTTGTTGGATATCTCTGGCTAGAGATGAGTAGCAAATGAGTTTAAAATTCGAAGAAATCCTAGGACAGGATGAAATCAAAGATTATTTTAAAAATGCAATAAAGAAAGAAAAGCTGGTACATGCTTACATTTTGAATGGTGATGATGGCTGCGGAAAGATGATGCTTGCAGAAACTGTAGCATGTGCCTTGCTATGTGAAGGTGAGGAAGGTAACGCTTGTGGTACCTGTTCTTCTTGCCATAAAGTCATAAATCACAATCATCCAGATGTGATTTATGTACAGCATGAGAAAAAAGATGTAATTTCTGTCGATGAAATTAGAACACAGGTTATAAATACCATCATCGAAAAACCGTATAGTGCAAAGCATAAAGTCTATATAATTCCCGATGCAGACAAAATGAATATTTTTGCGCAGAATGCGCTATTGAAGACGATCGAGGAACCGTCGGATTATGCGGTTATATTTCTCCTTACAAACAATATGAATACTCTGTTACAGACTATTCTTTCGCGATGCGTGAAGATTTCTCTAAAACCGGTTGATGATAAAGTCGTAACTGAATATCTAATGGACATATTTCAGGTTCCGGATTTTATCGCTAAAGAGGCAGCAGCATTTGCGCAGGGAAATGTAGGTCAGGCAAAAGCCCTAGTTGTTTCTGAAGAATTCAGAGAAGAAAGAAAAGCTTTCGTTTCTATGGTGAATTCTATTAGCAGATCAAAGGGATTTGAGCTTTCGATTAAAGCCAGGGAGTATGTTAAAGAGAAAAAAGACGTTCAAAACCTTATTAAACAGTTTCAGGTTTGGTTCCGTGATGTGTTATTATATAAGGCGACGAATGATGATTCGTATCTGATATATGGTTCAGATTTAAATTCGATTCGAGAAATGACATCTATTCCATATAGCGGTATAGAGGGTATCTTTAAAGAATTGGAAGATGCAAATGCTAAGATTAGCAGTAATGTTAATGCTGAACAGGTGTTGTCAGTGCTGCTCATAAAGATAAAGGAGTATATGAAATAATGGCTGGACTAGTTGGAGTTCACTTTAGAAATGCTGGAAAAGTTCTGTTTTTAGAGCAGAATAATATAAATATTCATATCGGTGATAAGGTTATCGCTGAGACTCAGCATGGAGTTGAGATGGGTATAGTCAGAACTATGCCACAGGAAATGGATGTCGAAAAGGCTAACCCAAATAATTTTAAAATCCTGAGATTAGCTTCTCAGCACGACATTGAAAAAGATCGTGAGAATAAGAAAGAAGAAGATGAAGCTTATAAGATTTGCTATAGAAAGATTGCAGATCATGGATTGGAAATGAAGCTGGTAGAAGCTCAGTACACTTTTGATAAAAAGAAGCTGACATTCTATTTCCTAGCTGATGGAAGAGTTGATTTTAGAGCCTTGGTTAAAGACTTGGCAGCTTCTTTCCATACTAGAATTGAACTTCGCCAGATTGGTGTTCGTGATGAGACAAAGATTGTTGGCGGAATTGGAATCTGCGGAAGAGAGCTTTGCTGTGCGACTTTCTTAAATGGATTTGCTCCAGTTTCAATCAAGATGGCAAAAGAGCAGAACCTCTCACTTAATCCTACAAAGATTTCTGGATTATGTGGAAGACTTATGTGCTGCCTTAAGAATGAAGAAGAAGCATATGAAGAATTAAACAAGAGACTTCCTCGTCGAGGAGATGAAGTTGAAACGCCAGATGGAAAGCTTGGAGAAGTTCAGAGTGTAGATATTCTTCGTGAAAAAATTAGAGTATTTACTGAAACAGGTGATTCTCGTGAAGTGAAGGAATATCATGCAAGTGAGTTGAAGTATGATCCGGAAGTTCATAAGAAAGCAAAGCATAATAAGCAGACTGCAGCCCCTGCTGAACCAAAGGTAGAGGAAGAAAGAGAAGAAATCGAAGTAAGAGAGTTAAAACAGACTAAACCAGATAAGACGTTAGAAGATACTCTGAACGAAGAATATGTGGATGAAGACTATGATCTCGCTAATTTTAGAGAAGAACTGAAGGAAGCAGAGAAGCAGTATCAGAATGGCCCAAAGAAACATAAGGCTGATTTCAAACCAAAGAAGGATAAGAAGAAACAGAAAAATTCTGGAAATGATAGCAAGCGTCCATACAAGAAAAAGTTCAATGGCAAGAAGCCAAACGGAAAGAAATCATTTAATAAAAACAATAAGAGTAAGTAATCAATTAGGATATTAGGTTATGGATTTATCCCGTTGGAAAAAAACAGGCGAGCGAATCGATTCTGTAGATCGAGATGATTTATATATCATTCAAAATCCAAGCAAGTTTTGCTTTGGCATGGATGCAGTATTATTATCGAGTTTCGTGCGTGCGACTAAGAAAGAAAAACTAATCGATTTATGCACAGGAAATGGAATATTGCCAATACTACTATATGCAAAAACTGAGGCAAAATCGATAGTAGGCCTGGAAATTCAGGAAGAAATAGCTGAAATGGCAGGACGTTCGGTTGAAATGAATGGCATTTCAGACAGGGTGGAAATCGTGACTGGAGATGTAAAGGATGCCTCGAAGATATTCGGGGCATCTTCTTTTAATGTGGTTAGTTGTAATCCACCATATATGATTGCGGATCATGGAATCAGAAATCCTGATGATGCAAAATATATAGCCAGACATGAGGCTTTGTGCACTTTAGAAGATGTAGTACGTGAGACAGCCAGATTATTGAAGGCAAACGGAAGATGTTATTTTGTGCATAGGCCTTTTAGGCTTGTGGAACTTTTTTCAGAAATGAGAAAGAACAAAATCGAGCCAAAACGTATGAGATTAGTTTACCCATATGTTGATAAAGAACCCAATATGGTGCTGGTTGAGGGCGTAAAGGGCGGAAAGCCTAGATTGAAGGTTGAAAAGCCGCTAATAGTATATAAAGATAAGAATGTGTATACGGATGAAATCATTTCAATATATAGAGATTAGGAGCTTATAAATGTCAGAATCAGGAAGTTTAAGTTTGGTGGCCACACCGATAGGAAATCTGGAAGATATGAGCATGCGTGCAATCAGAACGTTGAAAGAAGCGGATTTGATTGCTGCAGAAGATACCAGAAACTCTATAAAATTGCTAAATCACTTTGATATTAAGACTGAGATGACAAGCTATCATGAGTTCAATAAGATCGATAAAGGTCAGGAACTTGTTAGAGCTATGCAGAATGGAAAAAATGTGGCATTGATAACAGATGCTGGAACACCTGGTATTTCAGATCCCGGTGAAGAACTCGTAAGAATGTGCATAACTCATGGAATTCAAGTAACAACTATCCCAGGACCTGCAGCGTTTGTAAATGCAGCGATTATCTCGGGATTTCCATGCAGGAGATTGGCGTTTGAAGCTTTTTTACCAAAAGATAAGAAAGAACATGACAGAGTTCTGAAGGAGATGGAGCAGGAAACGAGAACTATCATAATGTACGAGGCTCCGCATCATCTGAAGAAAACTTTAAAGGAACTGTTTGAGAGATTAGGAGATAGAAATATCGCATTGGTTCGAGAGCTTACAAAGCTACATGAAGAGGTCCTACGCTTTAAAATCTCTGAGGCGATGAACTATTACGAAGAGCATGAGCCACGTGGTGAGTATGCAATCGTAATAGAAGGTCGTTCTAAGGAAGAAATAGAACAGGAACAGAGGGCAAAGTGGGAGGAAATGTCTCTCGAAGAGCATATGGATTTCTATATGAATCAGGGAATTACAAAGAAAGATGCCATGAAAAAAGTGGCTAAAGACAGAGGAATCCAGAAGAGAGATGTATATAATGCCCTTATTAAATAGAGGGAAGGTGTTGAAATGACAATCGAAGAACAGGTAAAAGTCCTACAGAAATATGTAGATGAAGCGGAGAATATTGTATTCTTTGGAGGCGCGGGCGTGTCAACAGAGAGTGGAGTTCCGGATTTCAGAAGTGTAGACGGTTTATATAATCAGAAATATAAGTTTCCTCCGGAACAGATATTGAGCCATACTTTTTATTTGGATAATAAGAAAGAGTTCTATCGTTATTACTTTGATAAGCTCCTAGTGTCAGGTATCAAACCTAACAAGGCACATTATAAGCTCGCTGAGATGGAGAAAAAAGGAAAGCTGAACGCTGTTATTACCCAGAATATAGACGGTCTTCATCAGTTAGCCGGTAGTAAGGAAGTATATGAATTACACGGCAGCGTACATAGAAACTATTGTGAGAAATGTCATAAGTTTTTCGATGGAGAATATATGCTTTCTCATAATGATGGGGTACCTAAATGCGATACTTGCGGAGGAGATATTAAACCGGACGTAGTTCTATATGAGGAAGGCTTAGATAATGAGACCATTACAAAAAGTATGATGGCGATTAGTCAGGCAGATTTGTTGATTGTGGGTGGTACTTCTCTCACAGTATATCCGGCAGCAGGATTCCTCGATTACTTCAGAGGAAAGCATATGGTTTTGATTAATAAATCGGCTACTACTCGGGACACCATGGCGGATTTGATAATAAATGAGCCGATAGGTGAGACTTTGGATAGAATAGTTGTATAAAAATATTCAGATGATTTTCAAATATAATCTTGAAATTGAAGGAAAGACATGGTAATATAGTCCACTGTGGTATATGATAAATTCCTTGCTTTCCCATTGATAGTAAGGGAAGGCCTGAGACCAGAAGGAGGTAAATCGCATGAACAAGTATGAATTAGCACTCGTTGTGAATGCCAAGATCGAAGACGATGCGAGAACAGCCGTTGTAGAAAAAGCAAAAGAATATGTTGCTCGTTACGGCGGAGTTGTTTCTGACGTCGAGGAAGCTGGAAAGAAAAAGCTTGCTTACGAGATCCAGAAGATGAGTGAAGGATACTACTATTTCATTCATTTCGACGCTGAAGGAAATGTTCCTAGCCAGGTTGAATCTGAAATTCGTATCATGGACAACGTACTTCGTTTCTTATGTGTTCGCGCTGACGAGGCATAAGATCAGGAAGGAAAGAAACTTATGAATAAAATCATTCTTATGGGCAGACTAACCCGAGATCCAGAAGTTCGATATGGTGGAGCTAATAATACAGCAGTTGCGAGATTTTCTATCGCCGTAGATCGTAGATTCAAACGTGAGGGAGAACCTACTGCTGATTTCTTTAACATCACTGCATTTGGACGTCTTGGAGAATTCGCTGAGAAATATCTAAAAAAAGGTACTAAGATCCTTTTAGATGGTGAACTTAGAAACGATAATTATACAAATAAAGATGGACAGAAGGTCTATGGAATGCAGATCATTGCCAACAATATTGAGTTCGCCGAGTCAAAGAATGCTTCTCAGAGCAATACAGACAGCATACCAGTAGGAGACGCTGCACCAGCACCTGCTGCACAGGCACCTACAGGTGATGCCGGAGATGGTTTTATGAGCATCCCAGATGGAATCGTTGATGAACTTCCATTTGGCTAAGTAAGACAGGAGGTATACTCATGGCAAACAATGAAGAGCGCACAGAGAGACCTAGCAGAAGACGTCCTATGAGACGTAGAAGAAAGGTCTGCGTATTCTGTGGAAAAGATACAGTAATCAACTACAAGGATGTTGCTACTCTTAAGAAGTATGTTTCTGAGAGAGGAAAGATCCTTCCTAGAAGAATCACTGGTACATGCGCAAAGCACCAGAGAGCACTTACATCAGCTATCAAGCGTTCACGTCATTTGGCACTTATGCCTTATGTAGCTGAATAATTCAGTTGATATTTAAAAGGCACTATTTGGAGAAATCCAAATAGTGCCTTTTTTATTATGCTTCCCATCCTTTTTCAGCACTTACATAGAAGTCAGAAAGGTAGGTGTTGTTTGAGCATTCAGCGGTTTTCCACTGATATGGAGTTTTGCCTGTAATCTTGCGGAAATTTCGGTTAAATGTAGATGGTGTCTGATATCCGACTTTAAGACCTAATTCTTCCATAGAAATGTCTTCTCTCTTAAGTAGGCGACATGCTTCCATAATACGTATGGAGTTGATATAATCGTTTGGCTTCATGTTCATACATTCTTCAAAGACTTTTCTAAAATGTGATTCGCTTAATCCACACATTGAAGCCATTTCGGAGATCTTTATTTCGTTTGAAAAATGCGTCTTTACATAGGAAACGGCGATTTTTATATACTGATTATTAAGGTTTGGCGTTCTGTCTGTTGTAACCCTAGATCCATCAGCACGAATGATTTCAAATACAAGCGCTGCTAAATATCCTTTAAGGACATCCTTGTAAAAAGGTTTTTCCTGTCGACATTCTTCTACAATGTTATGAATAACCCTGGAAATATCTGGATAATCTGTTTCTTTGAAGAATAACCCCTTTTTGTTAACTATTCTAATAGCTTCATCAGATGCGATTCTAGAAGTCTTAAGCTCGGCCTTAATATATTCATCTAAATCGATGAATAGATACTCCCATTTGCATATATGACCTGGGTCAGAAATAGTTGTGTGAGGAATATTTGCAGGAATAATAGAAATCATACCACCTTCGTAGCGGTATGTTTTGTCTTCGATGATAAGGCGACCTTTGCCGTTATAGCAGATGCCGACCTCTAGGTAGTTGTGAAAATGCTGCATTTCTCCGTATCCGAGCCCGTATTCCTGTTCCCAGCCCTTGCCGAGTTTGGCCATAACATACTCATCAACGGGAATTGTGTAATATCTAAATTGTATACGTCCCTTTGTTTTTGCCATTTTTTCTTCCCTTTTATGCAAAAAAAACTTACTAATTAATTATACCTTCTGTGGTATTAGAATCAATTAGTCATTTTTGCAAAAAATCATAAGCGTTTTTTGTATAAATAGAACGATAAAAGAATTATGATAATTAATTGTCAGATTAAACAATCAAAATTGCAAAAATTATAATCTTTATTAATATACTTACGAAATGTTTCGTGGTTATAATATACATATATTCATTGTTAAGCGGAGTTGGATTTGTACAAAATGCTACAAAAATCCAATTTCCAAAAATTAGGAGGGTTAGTAATGAAGAAAAAAATGGTATCACTGATGATGGCAGGTGCGCTAACTGCTACAGCATTGGTAGGATGCGGTTCATCAGGAAAGGGTTCAGGAGACTCAGCTAGCGATAGTGCAAAGAAGGAATCAAATCCTACAGCTAAAGCCGTTGATGCTTCAAAGGAAGGTGAGAATGAGCTTTCTGTTTATGCATGGGATGCAGGATTTAATATTCCAGCTCTTAAAGCAGCAGAAAAAGCTTATCAGAAGAAAAATCCTGACTTTAAGCTTAACATCGTAGAAACAGCAGATTCTACAGAAGTTCAGAACAGAATCATCTTGGCTGGAAACGCTGGTGATTATTCATCACTTCCAGACATCACACTTTTCCAGGATCATGGTATTCACAATTATTACACACAGTATCCAGACGTATGGACATCACTTAGTGACAAGGATGCTGAATGGAATGATTTTTCACAGGAGAAGCTTTCTTATTCAACAATCAAGGGTAAGCACTATGGATATCCAGTAGATAATGGTGCTGTAATCTTTGCTTATCGTACAGATATCCTTCAGGAATGCGGATATACAATGGACGATGTAACAGGTATTACTTGGGATAAATGGCTTGAAATCGGTAAAACTGTTCATGACAAGACAGGTAAATACCTCCTTTCAATGGACAACAGTGGAAACGATCTTCCATATATGATGCTTCAGGCAGAAGGTGTTTCTCAGTTTAAAGATGGCAAAGCTGCACTTACAAAGGATGAGAAGATCGCAAAGATCTTTGAAGTTCTTCAGAAAGCTAAAGATAACGGAAGCTTACTTCTTTGCAATAGCTGGTCAGATTACACAGATCAGTCAATCCAGGGAGATCAGGTTGCTGGCGTTATGAATGGTAACTGGATTATTCCTACAATGCAGAAAGTTAAAGAAAACAGCGGTAAGTGGGCAATTACAACAATGCCAACACTCAGCGGTGAAGAAGGATACGCTTCAAACGGTGGTTCATCACTTTACATCACAGCAGCTTGCAAAGGCAAGAAAGCTGAATTAGCAAAAGACTTCCTTCACTACACATTTGGTGGTGGAGAAGGCGCTACAGCAACATATGACGAAGCTCTTACAGAAGGTGGCGTAATTTCAACATATGCACCTGCTGGTAAGTCAGAAGTTTACTCAAAAGGAATTGAATTCTTTGAGAATCAGCCAATCTACCAGACAATCGTAGAATACGGCACACATGTAAAATCTGTAGAGCAGAGTGATTATCACTATGAACTTAGAACTAACGTAAATACAGCTATTACAAATCTTACACAGAAGGACAAGAAAGCTAGACCAAGTATCAAAGATGCACTTAAGGAAGCTGAAGAGACAACAAACTCAAAGATTGAAGCAGATGCTCAGTAATTAAGTGATCTATAACTTGTAATTAAAGAGTAATTTCAAGGGAGGTCAGTAAACAGGCCTCCCTTATTTTTTGGGAACCCGATTGAAAGGGGAGAGTAACAGTGATTAAACAGGGAATCAACGTCCAGAAAAAACAACAAATGGCAGGATGGTTTTTCTTGGCACCTGCAGCATTATTGATATTCGTTATGAATTTCTATCCAATGTTCCAGGCGTTTATGATGTCATTGAAAACAGGCGTAGGAAAAAATATGCATTTTACAACTATTCCTTTTTTCAATTACACAAGAATGCTATCTGACAAGATTTTTAAGCAGTCAGTAGGAAATACCTTCTTCTACCTGATAATTCAGGTTCCAATAATGTTAATCTTAGCAATACTGTTGGCTCAGATTCTTAATAACAAGGATTTGAAGTTCCGAGGATTGTTTAGAACTATGGTATTCCTGCCATGTGCAACATCATTGGTTTCATATTCATTGATCTTTAAATCATTATTTGCGACTAGAGGTTTGATAAACGAAATCTTTATAAAGCTAGGTATATTTAAAGATTATTATAATTTCCTAGGTGATCCATGGTCAGCAAAGATTATTATTATTCTCGCTTTGCTATGGAGATGGACAGGATATAACATGGTATTCTATTTGGCTGGTCTTCAGAATATTGAGTATTCAGTATATGAAGCAGCAAAAATAGATGGAGCAAATGGTTGGAAGACTTTCTGGCATATTACTGTTCCACTTTTAAGACCGACTATTATCATGACTTTTATCATGTCAATAAACGGAACATTACAGCTCTTTGATGAATCTGTAAACCTGACAAACGGTGGACCTGCAAATACATCCATCACAATGTCACATTATATTTACAATAATTCCTTCTCAGGAACTAGCGTACCAAACTTTGGATATGCGTCTGCGATGTCATTCTTCGTATTTGTTCTGGTTGGAATATTGGCTTTCATCAACCTGAAAGTAGGTGATACACGTGACTAAAGTAAAGAAAAATAAATCAGCGATTCAGAGAAGACTAATTCCGTCTTATATATTTTTGATTATAGTTTCATTTATTTCAGTGTTTCCGTTCTATTGGATGATTTCTGCAGCTACTAATAAAACTGTAGATGTAGCTCGAGGAAAGCTGACATTTGGAACAGAAGCTCTTGCTAATTTCCAGAAACTTGCAGATCAGACACCATTGTGGAAGGCATTAGGAAATTCATTTTACTATGCAACATTGCAGACAATCCTGGTATTGTTTGTATGTTCATTAGCAGGATATGGATTTGAACTATATCATGATAAGTGGAAGGATAGATTGTTTGCTATCTTGCTCCTGGCGATGATGATTCCTCAGGTTGCTACTATGATTCCTTTGTTTAAGATGATGTCCGCGTGGGGACTTCTAAACAATGTATGGGCATTTGTAATTCCTGCAATTTCAACACCATTTATGATTATGATGTTTAGACAGAATTCTAGAAACTTCCCAGTAGATATAATGGAAGCTGCTAGAATAGATGGATTAACAGAGCTAGGAATCTTTTTCCGTATATATATGCCAGTTATGAAGTCAACATATGCAGCTGCTGCTGTAGTTGCGTTTATGAATGCATGGAATGCATACATGTGGCCTAAGGTAGTAATGTTCTCTACTGAGTCACAGACAATGCCAATGCTTATTTCAACACTTGCAAGCGGTTATACGGTAGATTATGGCGTGCTTATGATGGGCGTATTGTTCTGCTCATTACCAACGATGATTATCTTCTTCGTACTTCAGAAGAGTTTTGCAGAGGGAATCAGCGGATCAGTTAAATAATGAAATGGAAAAATAGGGAGAACGATTATGATTAATTTCGATGAAAGAATCGTGGCTGATCCTAAAGTGTTCGAGCAGAATTCACTCGCACCGCATTCAGATCATGATTTTTTCCCAAATGAAGAAGCATATTATTCAGGAAAAAATCCATTTAAAGTGGATCTGAATGGTTTTTGGAAGTTTTCATATGCTAGGAATCCAAAAGCAGCTATAGCGGATTTTTACGAAAAAGACTATGACTGTCATGAATGGGATGTTATTCGTGTTCCAGCACATATTCAGATGGAAGGATATGATACACCACAGTATGCAAATACTCAGTATCCTTGGGATGGACATGATGCAATAGAACCTGGAGAGATTCCAACGAATTTCAACCCAACAGCAAGTTATGTAAAGTATTTCTATCTTCCAGAAGATTGGAAATCTAATAAAGTCTTCATTTCATTCCAGGGAGTCGAGAGTGCGATGGCACTCTGGCTCAATGGAGAATATGTAGGATATAGAGAGGATAGTTTTACGCCTAGTGAGTTTGATTTGACACCGTATTTGATTGAAGGCGAGAACAAACTTGCGGTTAGAGTGTATAAATGGTGCGCTGGAAGTTGGTGTGAAGATCAGGATTTCTTTAGATTCTCAGGAATCTTTAGAGATGTGTATTTATATACAATTCCAGAAATCCATGTACGTGATTTATCTATTAAAACTGAACTGAATGATGATTATACAGAGGCATTATTAAGGATTGCGCTTGAAGCAAATGGAAAGGGAATAGCGACTATCACTTTAGAAGACGAAGTAGGCGAAGAAATTCTAAGTGGAGAAGCTGATTTCGATGGAGTGAGCGAAATCTGTGTTCCCGTAACTGAGTTTGAATTATGGAGCGCTGAGAAGCCGAATCTGTACACCTTAAGGATTAATATCCAGAATGTGGAAGGTGAATTACAGGAAGTAATATATCAGGATGTAGGTTTTAGAAAGTTCGAACTCATTAATAACGTAATGTGTATTAATGGGAAAAGAATTGTCTTTAAAGGCGTTGATAGACATGAATTTGGCTCAGAAAATGGTCGTGTGATTTCAGTGGACGATATCGAGAAAGATATCATCACTATGAAGCGTAATAATATCAATGCTATTAGAACAAGCCATTATCCTAATAGATCCGAGTTCTATAAGCTTTGCGACGAATATGGAATCTATGTAATGGATGAGGCAAATTTAGAGACACATGGTACCTGGGATATGATAGTATCTGGATTTAGAGATTTAGATACTGCTGTCCCTGGAAATAGACCAGAGTTTCAGGATTTAGTAATAGATCGTGCTCATAATATGTACGAGAGAGACAAGAACCATCCATGTATATTGATTTGGTCTTGTGGAAACGAGGCATTTGGAGGAGTAGACATTTACAATATGTCTAACAAATTCAGGGAATGGGATGATACTCGTTTAGTACATTATGAAGGTGTTGTAAATGACCCGAGGTATCCTGAAACAACCGATATCTACAGTACAATGTATGCGCCGGTAGCACAGATAAAAGAATATCTGAAAGAGCATAGAGATAAACCTTATATTAATTGTGAGTACACACATGCTATGGGGAACAGCTGTGGTGCAATGCATAAATATACAGATTTAACTCGCACAGAGGAGCTCTTCCAGGGTGGATTTATCTGGGATTATATAGATCAGTCTTTGACAAAAAAAGACAGATATGGACGCGAGTACCAGGGATATGGTGGAGATTTTGGTGATAGACCATGTGACTATAATTTCAGCGGAAATGGAATAGCTTATGGTGGTAAAGATCGACTTCCTTCGCCAAAGATGCAGGAAGTGAAATATAACTATCGAAGCATAGATATCCGCGTCTCGGGTACAGAGTTTGAGGTTACAAATGAAAATCTCTTTACTGATACTGCAGATTATGAATGTCGAGTTTTGTTAGAAAGAAACGGAGAATTCATAGAAGAGTATCAGATGGAAATAGGAGTAGAAGCAGGGGAAAGTGGTATCTTTAGTTTACCATTTGATGTTCCTAAAGAAAGAGATGGAGAATATGTTGTAACTGTTTCATTTAACTTAGCAGAAGATTGTGCATGGGCTGAAGCTGGACATGAAGTTGCATATGGCCAGAAAGTATTCGAACAGAATGTGTTTGATGAAGAAAAATCAGATAAACTGAGAATAGTAGAAGGCTGGCACAATTTAGGAGTCTACGGTAGAGAATTCGAAATAATATTTTCAAGAATTCATGGTGGCTTAGTATCATATAAATATGGGGGAGAGGAAATGCTTAAGACAATTCCTCGTCCAAATTTCTGGAGAGCCATGAATGATAATGATAAAGGGAACTTGCTTCCATTTAGAGCAGGTCAATGGAGAAATGCATCTACGTTCCTTTCTATCAAATATGAAGATGGCAGAAAGATGAGCCACTATGAAGTTCAAACATCAGATGATATGGTTAAGGTCATCTATACATATCATCTTCCAGTAAGACCTGCAACTGATGTTAAGGTTGTATATACGGTATTACCAAGCGGCGAAGTTAAAGTCGCAGCTATTCTGCCTAAATCAGATGAAGTTGGAGAACTACCTGAGTTTACGATGATGTTTGCAATGGATTATGATTATAATAATCTGAAATGGTATGGATTAGGACCTGAGGAAACATACTGTGATAGAAAACATGCAAAGATCGGATTATATCAGAATCATGTAATTGATAATTTGGCAAAATATTTAGTTCCACAGGAATGTGGTTTTAAAGAAGATGTTCGATTTGCTGAAATTACAAATGATAAAGGCCACGGACTTAGATTTAATGTGAATGGCTTAGGTTTTTCTGCATTACCAAATAGTCCAGATGAATTAGAAGCAGCAACACATCAGAATGAATTACCGTTGCCACTGTATACATTTATTCGAGTGGGTAAACAAATGGGAATCGCTGGTGATGATACCTGGGGTGCAAAGACACATCCAGAGTATATGCTTGATAATTCGAATGAAATTAAATTAGAATTCTCTTTTAAGGGAATCTAAGATATTCTGGCATTTTAAGGAGAAGAAATCTGTATGGATTCTTCTCCTTAATTTATTGAAGAATGAACCAAGAAAGTGTACACTACTAAAGAATGTGTAAAGGAGGGATAGAATGTTACAGGACATATTTATAGAACAGACAGTGAAGAAGGAAGATAAACCTATCCTTAGAACGCTTTACTTTGTTTGTGTTGGGCTCACGGGCTCAAATGTATTAGCAGGAATACTGATATTCCCCGGGATGTTTGTACCGGCATTACTCTTTGGTGGTTTAGCATATTATATCTTTTCAAATATGGATATAGAGTTTGATTATGCGTATACTAATGGAGTCTTGGAAGTAGCAAAGGTTAGAGCAAAGCAGAAGAGAAAGTTACTCTGTGAGATATCATCAGAAGACATAATTGTAATGGCAAAAACTGGATCAGCTCCGGTTGTACAATATAGAGGTGGCGGTCGTAAGGCATATGATTGTACATCTCATAAGAATAAAGAATATTATGTATTAGTATTTAAGAAATCTGGTAGGGAAGCAAAGCTTCTGTTTGAACCTAATTCTGAGATTTTAGAGTCTTTAATAAGGAAGAACGGATCTAAAATCTATAAATAGAGGATACGGAGTGTTTCGACTTTAATATATCCTATAAAGTTAGATTTAAGAGCGTAGCAGTATGTGGCTGCTACGCTCTTTTTTTATGAAACAATATATCAGTTTAAGGATAGAAAAGTTAAACAGTTTCATATGGTTTGAAAACTTTGACTAAGATGAAAGATTGTAGGTATGCGCTAAAAGCAAAACCAAATAATACTAGTAAAACTCTAAATGGTGATGAAAAATAAGCTAAGAAAAATATAAATGCTTTTATAGTAAGCAAAGCTCCGGTTGCTTTAACGTTAAGGAAGCATAAACCAATAGCATTTCTTAAAGTTTGTTTTGTACTATCATTAAAACGCGCAAGTAAAGGAAAGGCATAAGCACTTATACAGATTAGAACAAATAATAAGACAAGCATAACAGACATAATGGCAGCACCTAATGGTGAGCCTATTGCATTCCAAAAGAAAAAGTTGAATGAAAAGATTATAACCAGAATAAATAGAAGTAAAAAAAGTTCGGTGCCCTGTTTAAAATTTTTTTTGAATTCTTCGAGATATGGCCGAACCAGATAACCATATTCGCCTCGTGCCTCTCTCATTGTAACTGTATATAGACCTGTAAGAGAGGCTCCAATAGTTATAATCGGAAGACATGTAAGTATAAAGACCAGATTTAAAACGATGTAGTTACATAATGTATTAATAACATCTAATATGTTGTTTTTTAATTTCATAAGTTTACCTCCAACTATAATATCCCGTACATTAATCATACGTAAAAGCGCAAAAATTAAGTACATAAAAAATTAGATGGACTGTGCATGAAAAATTAAAGAATAAGGATTTATATATTAGAATAATCATTTTTTTGCAGAAAGACGTAGCAAATTTTTTTAGTATTTGTAAAAAAATCAAAATGTTAGGATTAATTTAGAAAAAAGAAAAGGGGAAGACTTATGAAAGAAGCTACAAATACTAAAACTAATCATATTGGAAGAAATAAAAGTGTGGGATTTAAATACTTCTTATGTATTTTACCTTTCATAATATTAGTATTTCTATTCTCGTATTTTCCGTTACATGGATGGATATACGCTTTTTATGATTATAGACCACCTAGAAGCTTAGACCAGTGTGAGTTTGTAGGGCTAAAATGGTTTAAAATGCTGGTTTCAAATCCTACGCAGGTGCATCAGTTGTTACAGGTGTTAAAAAACACGTTTGTAATGAGTTTATTAGGAATCGCGACTTCAATATTACCGTTGTTCTTTGCAGTCTTTCTTAATGAAATCAAGAACAAGAAGTTTAAATCCTTTGTTCAGACATTTACAACGTTACCTAACTTTATAAGCTGGGTATTAGTGTTCTCAGTTGCATTTGCATTGTTTTCATCAAATGGTATGGTGAACACTTTTTTACACCAGGTAGGACTTATAAAGACACCAATAAAGTTCCTGGATAGCGACTCATATACATATTTGAAGATGCTATTGTGGGGATTATGGAAAGGTTTAGGATGGGGTTCGATTATTTATCTGGCCTCTATTGCTAGTATAGATCAGGAACTGTATGAGGCAGCAAGTATTGATGGAGCAGGAAGATTTCAGAAGATATGGTATATTACAATACCTGAGTTATTACCGACATTCTTTGTTATGTTGATGATGGCAGTTTCAAACTTCCTAAATAATGGTATGGATCAGTATTTCGTGTTCCAGAATTCATTTAATAAAGAACATATACAGGTTTTGGATTTGTATGTTTATAACATAGGTATGACGGGATCTAGTTATTCTCTAGCGACAGCAATCAGTATGTTAAAGAGTATAGTTTCAATAGTTCTGCTGTCAATTTGTAATGTTGTATCTAAGTTGACTCGTGGTGAGACTATTATTTAAGGGGTATGACTATGAAGAATGTTAAGATTTCGTACAGAGTGTTTGATATATTCAATTACTTGATATTTGGGATTTTTACGCTGATATGTATTTATCCTTTTTATTACATGATTATAAATACAATCAGCTCAAATGAGCTTTCTGCTTCTGGAATGATTAATTTTATTCCTAAAGGAGTTCATTTTGAAAATTATAAAGCACTATTATCGCTAAAAGGATTGGGAAGTGCAGCGCTAGTATCACTCGGAAAAACTGTAATCGGTACGGTAACAACAGTTTTAGCTACAGCTTTCTTAGGCTTTATGTTTACACAGGAAAGAATGTGGAAGAGAAAGTTTTGGTATAGATTTGTTGTTATTATTATGTACTTTAACGCAGGATTGATTCCTATGTTTATAACTATGAAGACACTAGGACTTACGAATACTTTTTGGGTATATATACTTCCTTGTATCGTGCAGCCGTTTAATATTATTTTGGTAAAGACTTATATAGAGTCGCTTCCAAAGTCTCTACAGGAAGCCGCAGAAATAGATGGGGCTGGTGTGTTTAGGAGATTCTGGCAGATAATATTGCCAGTTTGTACACCAATTCTTGCAACAGTAGCAATTTTTTCGGCCGTAGGCCAGTGGAATAGTTATCAGGACACTTTGATTTATATAACTGATCAGAAACTGTATAGTTTGCAGTATTTACTGTACACGTATATAAATCAGGCAAGCTCTCTGGCATCGATGGTAAAAAATACTGGTGTTCAGGGATTAAATGCAGCGACGATGGCAACTCAGCAGACTCCAACATCTATTCAGATGACAGTGTCTGTAGTCGTAGTTTTACCTATTCTATGTATTTATCCTATGTTTCAGAGGTTCTTTGTTAAGGGTATTATGATTGGTTCTGTAAAGGGGTAGGAATCAATTTGATATCAACATATACTATTAAAGGAGGATTTATTGATGAAGAAAAAACTATTAAGTTTGCTTCTATGCGGATCAATGGTAGCAACCATGTTCGCAGGGTGCAAAGGTGCTTCTTCAGGTAAGAGCACAGGTGGTAAAGGGGATTACAGCGAAGAATTAACATTGGATGTTTATGATGATTTTGCGAACTATAACGGTGAACAGACCGGATGGTTTGCGAAGATCGTAAAAGATAAGTTTAATATCAAACTGAATATTATTGCCCCTAATGTAGCTGGTGGTGGAGATACTTTATATCAGACACGTACAGCAGCTGGAGACTTGGGAGATCTGATTTTGGTTGGAACAAGCAATGGACGTCTTAAGGATTTGGTTGATTCTGGATTAGTCCTTGATTTATCTGACTACATGAAGGATAAGAAAGTAACTAAGAATTATGGTAATGCTATTAAGGCTGCTAATAAAGGCTTAAATGGAACATATGCAATGCCATATTCAGTTTCAAAGGATAAGGCAACTGTTTCAGGTGAAGGAACAGAACCAACATTTGGTCCTTATGTAAGATGGGATTACTACAAAGAAATGGGTTATCCAGAAGTTAAGGATTTAAATGGACTTCTCGATATGCTTGAAAAAATGCAGGCTATGGCTAGAGAAAAAGAAGGAAAGAAAGATATCTATGCTTTTTCATTCTTCAAGGATTGGGATGGCAACATGATGAACAATGCTAAACAGCCAACTTGTATGTATGGTTATGATGAGCTTGGATTTATTCTTTCTAAGTATGATGGATCAGATGATGTAGATATCTTGAACGATAAATCACCTTATCTAGAGGTATTGAAACTCTTCTATGAAGCAAACAAGAGAGGCTTGGTAGATCCTGATTCGACAACTCAGAATTATGATACAATGTCTAATAAGTATTCACATGGAAAGATTTTGTTCTGTCCATGGCCTTGGGCTTCAAAGTCACTGTTTAACACACAGAAGAATACTAATAATGGTAAGGGATATGAAATGATTCCTATCTCTAACATGAAGATCTTCTCATATGGTGCTACACCAGATGGTAATACAACACAGGCTATTTGTATTGGATCAAAAGCTAAAGATCCTCAGAGAATCGCAGACTTTGTTGATTGGTTGTATAGCCCAGAAGGTGTTGAGTGCAATCAGCAGGGAAATGGTACACAGGGTCCTAAGGGATTAACTTGGGATATGAAGGATGGTAAGCCTTATATTACAGAATTTGGTAAGAAAGCGCTTCCTAACAATGATATTAAAGTTCCAAAAGAATGGGGCGGCGGAAGCTGGAAAGATGGCGTTTCTGCTCTTAACTTTAAGTGTGTAAGCATGGAAGATCCAGATCCAAATGCTGGCGGAGAAAAATACGATTATACAAACTGGGAAAGCTACCTGGAGATGATTGAAACTCCTATTGATAAGGACTGGTCAGAACATATGGGTGGTGCAAAGACTACTATGGAATATCTGACAAAGAATGATATGTTAGGTATTGCACCTGGAACAACATATTCTACACCAGAAGAAGATTCAAATATCTCTACTATTCGTGGTCAGGTAAAGCAGACTATCGTAGATAATTCATGGAAGATGATTTTTGCAAAAGATGATGCTGAATTCGATAGCATAAAGGCAAATATGATCAAGACAGCAAAGGGATTAGGTTACGAAGATTGCTTGAAAGTAGACTTCAAAAATGCAAAAGACCAGAATGCAGCAAGAAAGAAAGCAGCTTCAAAGTAAATGACATATAAGAAGTTTAATGATAAGGTTCATAAAATCCTGTTTGGTGGAGATTACAACCCCGAACAATGGCCGGAGGAAACATGGGAGAAGGATATGAAGCTTCTGTCAGAGGCAAATATCAATGAATTGACTCTGAACGTTTTCTCATGGGCATCGTTACAACCTTCAGAAGATGAATATGATTTTCGTCGACTAGACAAGATTATGAATCTGGTTAGAAAACATGGTTTTAAAGTCATGTTAGCTACATCTACGGCGGCTCATCCGCCGTGGATGGCTAATAGACATCCAGATATCCTTCGAACTGAATTCGATGGAAAAAAGAGAAAATTCGGTGGACGGCATAATTCGTGTCCCAATAGTCCGACTTTCCGGAAATATGCACCTTTACTCGCAAGAAAATTAGCTGAAAGATATAAAGACTACGATAATATTGTAGTCTGGCATATCTCTAATGAATATGGCGGTTGTTGCTGCTGTGATAATTGTGAGAGGGCATTTAGAAAGTGGCTAAAAGATAAGTATAAGACGCTGGACAGATTAAATTGTGTCTGGAATACTGAGTTTTGGGGACATACTTTTTACGATTGGGATGAGATAGTTATTCCAGATTTACGAAGTGAATGCTTTGAGTGGAATAGAACTCAGTTTCAAGCGATGTCCCTGGATTATTTTCGATTTAATTCTGATAGTATACTTCAGAATTATTTGGATGAGTACAATGAGATTAAGAAAATAACTCCTGATATTCCGATAACGACAAATCTGATGGGATTTTATCCTGATTTGGATTATAAGAAATGGGCTAAATATATGGATTTCGTATCATGGGATAACTATCCGTCTAATGATATGGGGCCAGCAGAAATAGCTATGTCGCATGATTTGATGAGAGGAATACATGGCGGAGATTCGTTTGTACTAATGGAGCAGACGCCTTCAGTGACAAATTGGTTGCCGTATAATGCGCTTAAGCGACCGGGAATTATGCGATTGTGGAGTTATCAAGCTATCGCGCATGGCGCAGATAGTATACAGTTCTTTCAAATGAGGAGATCCCGAGGTGCTTGTGAAGCTTTACATGGAGCTGTTATAGATCATGTAGGGACTAATAACACCAGGGTATATAGAGAAGTAAGTCAGTTAGGTTTAGAACTGAGCGAACTAAAAGATGAGCTGTTAGGAGCTAGAAGTGATTCAAAGGTGGCGCTTTATTTTGACTGGAATAATTGGTGTGCGCTTAGAATATCAGCCGGACCAAGTGTGAGTGTGGATTATAAGAAAGAATTTCTATGTTATTATAAAGCCCTGTTTGAAGAACATATAGCGGTTGATATAGTTGGTCCAGAGGATTCGCTTGAAGAATATCAGATTTTGATAGCGCCGATGATGTTTATGTGCGCGGATGGCTATTATGATAAGGTGAAGTCATTTGTATCTAATGGTGGAACCTTTGTGGCAACGTACCTAACAGGAATGATTGATGAAAACTATCTCTATATATTAGGTGGATATCCGGGACAGTATAAGGAACTGTTAGGCATATGGGTTGAAGAATCAGATGCTCTGCCAGAGGATAAGGCAAATAGTTTTATTTACGCTGGTGAGAGACATCCTGCAGAACTTATATGTGATTTGATGCATCCGGATGAGGAAACAGAAAGCATAGCTTCATATGATGAAGATTTCTATGAAGGAATGCCAGTCATAACGAAACGAGATTTCGGAAATGGTCATACTTATTATATTGGAACTCGCTCGGACGAAAGTTTTTATAAGAGTTTAATACATAACCTTTGTATAGAACAAGGTATTAAACCGTTATTAGATATATCAAATGAAGATGATAATGGAGAGATAGAGACAACTGTCAGAGTAAATGAACATGGTAGATTCCTATTTGTTCTAAATCATTCAGATAAGGATATTGATATATCAATCCCTCATAATGGAATAGTACTATTAAAAAACGACCCCAAAGTCAAAGGTGAATTAGTAAGAATTGCAGCGCATGATTTACTGATTTTTAAGTATTAAACATAGAACAGCCGGTTTACAACTGTAAACCGGCTGTTTTTATTAGATATTAAGAGTTTCAGCTTCGTTTCTTTGTCGATAGTCAGCAGGAGAGGTTCCAGTGTTTTTTCTAAATTTGATATAGAAATAATTCACGTCTTTGTAACCGACCTTTGCTGCTATTTCATAAACCTTCAGGTTTGGATTCTTAAGTAGTTTTTTTGCTTCATTAATACGAACCTGATCCAGGTATGCATTGAAGTTAATACCTTCTTTTTGCGAAAAAAGCTTTCCCAGATAGGAACTGCTATATCCGAATAGAGGTGCTATAAATTCGAGCTTCAAATCATTCATGTAATTATGGTTTATATAGTATTTGATGTCTGCAAGGGTATTTGTGCCGTTTGAAACACCCACAGATTTCATCATTAGTTTGAATTGTTCCGATAAGAAGTCGATTATTTCATATAAATAGTATTTTTTCTCAATCATCCCGATAACAGTTGCATTTGGTGGAAATGGAATCTCTGTTTTAGGGAATTGCTGCATAATCTGTTGTTTTACCGATATATATATATCTATTAAGGTATGTCGTATTTCTGGAATCGTAGATGAAGTAGAGAGCATGAAATCTGATAATTCCTTAAGAGTATCTTTGAGCTGAAGAGAATTATTAGATTCGATGTACTTAACAAAACGTTTAGCATACTCTGAGCTTGTATTTTTCTTTATTAGAGTAGGAATAGTATGTTCTAGCTCTAATTCCTGATAACCGAGAATGTGTTGGTTATTCTTACAGAAAAAGCGTCTGTTACCAAGCTTTTGGACATCATGGAAGGATAAAGGAATGTCTGAAAGCCTAGATACGACTCTTCCATAAGCTAAAAAGATAGAATCGAGAGGTGATCCCTTCATCGGTGTTTCCTGATAACGTGCGAGCATCCTCTGGAACTTAGAAAGTGATGAATTACCCATAAGCAGGAGGATATTCTGCATATCTGATTTCAATACGTAGAATGATGATTGATCCTCATTTGCAATTCGGAACATTTTTTCAAAGTCCCAGGTTTGGTAGAGATAGTTCTGGTTATAGTTCTCATAGGCTATGACCTGAAATAGGTTGGCATCGAGGTTTAACCCTTTGATATCCAAACGATCCAGGTCAGCATTTCCATGCAAGATATCTAATAGAATGCTATCGATAGCTTTAGATTTGTATTGCTTGTAGATAGATTCCTGTTTAGATTTATCCTTTATTTCATTTCGAACAGAAACTACGGCTGTAGTTAGTTCGTCTTCGTCGATGGGCTTGGTAAGGTAGAAATCTACACCGTTTCGCATAGCTGTTTGAGCCATCTTAAAGTTTGCAACTCCGCTTAGGATGATGAATTTGCCCATATAGCCTTGAGAAACGGCTTGTTGTACTACTTCAATACCATTCATCTTTGGCATACGAATATCCATTAATACTAAATCTGGTTGTAAGGCTAAGATAGCATCTAGTGCGTCAGGTCCGTTGTTAGCCGTTCCGCAGATTGAGAAGCCTAGAGTTTCCCAGTCGATGATGTATTTTAACCCCTCTAGTACAATTTCTTCATCATCAGCAATAAATACATTCATAGTTAGTCCTCCCCGTTAGTCACAAGCGGAATCGAGATATTAACAAAAGTACATTTGTTTGGTTGGCTTAGAATCTTGATTCCATATTCTGGTCCATAGTATAGATGTATTCGTGTATTTATGTTATACATTGCGACTCCGTGATTTGCATTCGGATTAGGTACCTGGTCTAGATGGGATCGCATCTTTAGTAGGGTATCTTTGTCCATGCCTATACCGTTGTCGTAAACGGTAATCAGAAGTCTGTTATTTGGCATTTTTTTTATCTTTAATACTAGTAAGCCTGGTTCTCCAGTTTCCTCTAAACCGTGAATGATTGCATTTTCGACCACAGGTTGAATTAGGAGTGGAAGAATCTGTATTTCACCTAACGAGAGCTTTGGATCTATCTCGATAGAGTAATTCAATCGATTGCCAAAACGCATCTTCATAATTGAAAGATAGTTCTCCAGGTATGTTATCTCACGTTTTAAAGTTGTAGATGTAGATTTAGTGTTACTCAGAACGTAGTGCATACATTTTCCAAGCATTTGAATAGCCTTTGATAGAGAGCGGTTACCTTCTGTTAAGGCCTTCATACGAAGCATTTCCAATGTATTATATAGGAAATGCGGATTTATCTGGCCGGCTAGAAGCTTCATTTCCATTTGCTGCTGTTCGTTTATAAGTCGTTCAGCCGCAATCTTGTTTTGGTAGATGGACATTTCTTCTTCTTTTAGAGTCGTCACCATCAGTTTTAAATCAGAAAAAGTTTGCGATAATTCATCGTTTCCCTTAATCGAGTTAACAATTTCGTAGTCATTATGAGCTGCTTTATGCATAGCAGCTCTAAGCTGGCGTATTCTAGATAAAAAATATTTGTTATATAAGAATACAATAACAAAAGAAATAATAAGTGTTATTGCAATAAGCAGAACTGTGATTATAACGAAGTTTTTTAAGCTCCTATAAAAGGCGTTATTAACAACGAGGATAGTTAGAAGGCTCTTCGTCCTATACATTTTAATGCTCTCTCTTGCATAAACGTTCGGTATATCATTTATATTTCCGATTCCACTAATTAGGGCTGAATCGTATGAGACTCCGCTGATTCTTGGAAGAGCTTTTCCAGCTTTATATCTGTTTGAACAAAAGAAAACTTTGTTGTCATCTGAGGCAATATAAATGTCGTATTGGTCACGGTCTATCAAGCTTCTAAGGTAGTCGTTAGATATAGTAACCTGTAATATTCCATACTCACCTTTGGTAGGTAAAGAAATTCTGCTGTAATAGTTTAATTCCCAGTATTTTGTGTTTCCGGTGCCTGTTCTTTGCTCTGTAAGCCAGAATCCGTCTGATGCCTTGCTGGCATATTTATACCATTTGGTTTGTTTTATTTTGTCATCAATAGGATAGAAACCATTAAACTCCTTAAGTCCAAACATTTTCTCTTTGTCAACGTACATATGCACTGCGGAGATTCCTGGATACTCTGATAAAGCGGCTTTGATGTCCTTATACTCAGAGAAAGCAGCCTTCATATCTGCCTTGGAGGAGTAGTTCGTCTGTAGCAGATTAGTTAAGTTCTCATCCGAGGTATACCTGTCCTGTAATTGGTTAGCATGCAAAGATAGCATAACTAAAGCAGTTTTAACCTGTGCAGCCTTACTATTGCACAAGTGTTGATAATTCTCCTTCATGCGCTGATAACTAGTTACATAAAACATGGACCCCAAGGAAAACAAAGGAATCAAAATCGCGATTATATATAACATGTGTAGCTGTTTAGAAATATTATGTTTGATAAAAAATGAGTCACGTATTTTCTTCATGTAATTAGTATAAAGCAAAAATAGAACATATTAAATAAATGAGGTGCTTGCCTAATCAAAAAATTAGAGTAGTTGTTGAATTTTTAGAGTATTTTTGTGTGAATTTTTATGGTAAAGAGTAAAATCCCCTTTTTCTATAATGAACATAGCAGAAGTGGTTAATTAGAAAGGGAAAGAATATGAAATTTTTAAATGGATGTTGGTTATGGAAAGAAGGGTATGAAGGATTCTCTCCTGCAGAGGTCTTTGAAACATATATAAATGAAAATGATGTGACGATAATAGCGCCTACACATCACATTAATCATAAAGGAGATACGCTGGGTGGAGTTAATCTAACGATTAAGATTACAACACCAGCTATAGATGTAATAAGAGTTCAGACCTGTCATTTCTTAGGAATTAAGAAAAAAACTCCTTCGTTTGATTTAAATCTGCCTTCTGAAGTGAAAATCGATGCAGTTCATAATGACGGAAAAATTATCGTCAGAAGTGGAAGCCTTACTTTAATAATTGATGAAGCTAATTGGAGCATGGAGTATTACAGGGAAGGTGAGTTGTTAACAAAGAGTAAGGGCAGAGACTTAGCATTTATTAAGACTAACTGGAATGGAGATTATTATAACAAAGATTCCAGCGATTCCTATATGAGGCAACAGCTTGATCTAAGAGTTGGCGAGAATGTCTACGGTCTGGGAGAACATTTCTCGGCTTTTGTAAAAAATGGTCAGACTATCGATATGTGGAATGAAGATGGTGGAACCAGTACAGATCAATCCTATAAGAATATTCCGTTTTATATGACAAATAAAGGCTATGGTGTCTTTGTAAATCATCCGGAGAAAGTGTCGTTTGAGGTGGCAACAGAACAGGTTAGCAAGGTTGCTTTTTCAGTACCTGGAGAGGAACTGGATTACTTTGTAATCAATGGACCTACTATGAAGGAAGTTATAGAAAGATATACGGATCTCACAGGTAAGCCTGCACAGCTTCCACAGTGGACATTTGGTTTATGGCTGTCTACATCGTTCACAACGGATTACGATGAACAGACGGTTATGAGATTTGTAGATGGAATGAGAGAAAGAAATATTCCTCTTTCTGTATTTCATTTCGATTGCTGCTGGATGAAGCCTTTCCACTGGTCAGATTTCATCTGGGATGAGGATATTTTTCCCGACCCGGTTGGCATGTTAAAGCGCATGCATGAGAAAGGATTAAAAATCTGTGTTTGGATTAATTCATATATAGCTCAGGCATCAGCTCTATTTGAAGAAGGTATGGAGAATGGTTATTTCGTAAAGAGACGAGATGGTTCGGTATGGCAGTGGGATATGTGGCAGCCGGGAATGGCGCTCGTAGATTTCACAAATCCTGAAGCGAAGAAATGGTTCAAAGATAAGCTTAAGAACCTGATTGATATGGGAGTAGACTGCTTCAAAACAGATTTCGGCGAGAGAATTCCTACTGAGGATGTAGTGTGGTTCGATGGTTCTGATCCGCTAAAAATGCATAATTACTATACATATCTGTACAATCAGGCAGTTTATGAGGTGTTGGCTGAGAACAAAGGTGAAGATGAGGCAGTGTTATTTGCTAGATCAGCTACAGCTGGTGGTCAGAAATTCCCGGTTCACTGGGGAGGAGATTGCTGGTCAACTTATGAATCGATGGCTGAATCTCTGCGTGGTGGTTTATCTCTTACTAGCAGTGGATTTGGATATTGGAGTCATGATATAGGCGGTTTTGAAGATGCATCAACACCTGATGTGTATAAGAGATGGGCAGCTTTTGGACTTTTGTCTTCGCATAGCCGTCTACATGGAAGTACTTCATATAGAGTTCCATGGGTTTACGATGAGGAGGCTGTAGACGTAGTGCGTAGATTTAGTCAGCTTAAATGTCATCTGATTCCATATCTTTATAGTCAGGGTATAAAAACACATCAGACGGGTGTGCCTATGATGAGAAGTATGGTCATGGAATTTCAAGATGATCCGAGCACAGCATATCTCGATAGACAGTATATGTTGGGAGACAGTCTGCTCGTAGCACCTGTTTTTGATGAGAAAGGTAGAGTCTCATATTATCTGCCACATGGAAAATGGACAAATGCTTTTACTGGTGAAGTAGTGGAAGGTGGAGTATGGAAAGATGAAGTATGTGACTATTTGACTATTCCATTATGGGTTCGTGCTAACAGTATAGTTGCAGTAAACATGAATCAGAAGGAAGCGGCTGATTCATATAGAGATAGCATTACATTAAGAGTTTATGGATTGGAGGATTCTGCAAAGGCAGAGGTTTATGAAGATTCAGAATTACTCTATGACATAAAACTACAGAGAAAGGGAAATGCTGTTGTTGGTGAACTTAGTGGCGTTCTTTCTGAGGCAAGACTCGAATTTATGAATGAAGGAAAAGTCCTTGAAATTTCGGCAGGTAAATTTGAGATTTCACTGGATAAATAGGATACGAATATGGGTGGACAGAAGATTTATATAGATAAGGCTAAATCTCTAATTAAAGAGATGTCTTTAGATGAAAAAATAGGAATGGTTCATGGTGCAGAATTATTTAAGACTGCGGGTGTGCCAAGGTTGAATATACCTAGCGTAAGTTTTTCTGACGGACCATGTGGTGTAAGACAGGACTTTGAGCCGGATAAATGGTGTGCAAAGGGAACTTCACAGGATTATGTTTCATATCTTCCATGTAACAGTGCAATAGCAGCTACATGGAATACAGAGTTGGCAGAAGAATCAGGAAGTGTTCTAGGAGAAGAGGCCAGAGGACGCGGAAAGGATATGATTCTCGGTCCAGGAGTAAATATAAAGAGATCTCCGCTTTGTGGTCGTAATTTTGAATATTTTAGCGAAGATCCGTACCTTACGAGGAAACTGGTAGTTCCTTTTATTACAGGTGTTCAGAAGTGGGATGTCTCAGCATGCATTAAACATTTTGCAGCCAATAATCAGGAGACAGATAGGCTTGCTGTAGATACAAAGGTTGATGAAGAGGTATTAGAAGAGATATATTATCCGGCTTTTTATGATGCTGTTAAGGCTGGAGTATATTCTGTAATGGGAGCCTATAACAGATTAAATGGTGAACATTGTTGTCAGAGCAAGACACAGCTTACGAAAGTTCTACGAGATAAGTGGGGCTTTGATGGAGTTGTGGTTTCAGACTGGGGTGGTGTTCACGATACTAAGGAAGCTGCTGAGTCAGGAATAGATATAGAGATGAATGTCACAGATAGCTTTGATGAATATTGTATGGCTAATCCCCTTAAGGAAAAAATAGAGTTTGGTGAAATCAGCGAAGATTTGCTGGATGAAAAAGTCCTTCATATTTTAGTTATGATGCAAAGACTTCATATGCTTCCGGGAGAAGAGAGAAAGAGTGGTTCATATAATACTTTAGAACATCAGAAGGCGCTCCTAAGCGTGGCTGAAGAGTCTATAGTGCTTCTTAAAAATGAAGGCGTTCTGCCATTAAGTGTAAAACCGGGAGAAAAAATATTGTTGGTGGGCGAAAATGCAAACAAGATTCACGCACCGGGCGGTGGAAGTGCAGAAATCAAGGCGCTTTATGAAATCACACCGCTTGAGGGCTTATCTATGCTACTAGGCGGTAACAATACGGTAGATTACATACCTGGGTATTGCAGTGGAACATCAGAATTACAGGATTCTTCCTGGCAGGCCACATCGTTAGTTAATCAGGAAAGCGCTTCTTCGAATATAGAAGATACAAAGAAACAGGAATTGCTGAAGTACAGAAGAGAATTACATGATGAGGCAATCTCTAAGGTGAAGAACGGACATTATGATCACGTGATCTTCGTAGGCGGTTTAAATCATGACGAAGATCAGGAAGGATATGATAGAAAGGATATGTCGCTTCCTTATGGACAGAAGGAACTCATCGGTGAGCTGTTAGCGCTTTGTCCAGATATGACAGTGATTATGATCGGCGGAAATCCAGTAGAGATGGACCCTTGGATCTTTGATACCAAAGCGCTCTTATGGATGTTCTATAACGGAATGGAGGGTGGAAGAGCTCTAGCGGAAGTTCTACTCGGTAGAGTAAATCCATCTGGAAAATCTCCAATCAGTTTTTATAAAAAATTGGAAGACTGTTCTGCACATTCCTTGGGTGAGTTCGGATGTGAGGGAGAAGTAAATTACACAGAAGCGGATGAGGTTGGCTATAGATATCTGGAAGCTAACGGAATCAAGCCTCTTTTTTCATTCGGATATGGACTTTCATATACGGATTTTGAGTTTACAGATATTAGAAGAGATAGTGACAATGTAGTATCACTCAAGGTAAAAAACACAGGAAAGATGGATGGAAAAACTGTCGTAGAAATCTATAAGAAACATAAGTCAAATAAGTATATAAAGTTATGTGGATTTAACAAGGTGTTTGTTGCCTGCGGTGAGAGCAAAGAACTGAAGATTTCGGTAGATGCGACGAAAGATGAGAAGCTATATATAGGAAATTCTGTAGACGATATTGTGGCAGAAATATAGTACTTCAAAAGGAATAGATATGTATGAGGAAGAATTAAAACAGATAGATGAGGTGATTGCAAAAGGTCCTTATAAGGATGATTGGAATTCACTTTCAAAGTATACAGTTCCTAAGTGGTTTAAGAATGCAAAGTTTGGAATCTTTATCCACTGGGGTGTTTTCACCGTTCCAGAGTGGGGAAGTGAGTGGTATCCGAGATTCATGTACATGCAATCCGAGGATTATTTTAAACATCATGTAGAGACTTATGGCCCTCATAAAAAGTTTGGATATAAGGATTTCATTCCTATGTTTAAGGCAGAAAAGTTTAATCCAGATGAGTGGGTGACATTATTTAAAGAATCGGGAGCGAAATATATAATCCCGGTTGCAGAACATCACGACGGATTTCAGATGTATGATTCTAGACTTTCAAAGTGGAATGCAGCTTCTATGGGACCGCATAGAGATGTTTTGGGAGAACTTAGAGCTGCTTGCGACAGACATAAGATGAACATGGGTACTTCTTCTCACAGAATGGAGCATTGGTTCTTCTTTGATCATGGACGGGATTTTGACAGCGATGTCGAGGAGAATCGAGGTAGGGAGGATTTGTACTGGCCGGCCGAGAGATTGGTTAATGATAACTATTTTGATCCTAAGTCTGAGCCATATCCTTCTAAGGAGTTTTTGGAGGATTGGTTGGTTAGAACATATGAGCTTATAGACAAGGCACAGCCGAAGGTGCTCTACTTTGATTGGTGGATTCAGCATGTTGCAGCCAGAGATTATGTAAAAAAGATGATAGCTTATTACTATAATCGTGCTGCTCAGTGGAATGAAGAAGTGGTTCTCTGTTACAAGTACGATGTCTTTGCGTTTGGTGCAGGCCTGTATGATGTAGAACGAGGTTATATGAAGAACGCACCTTCGTACTATTGGCAGACTGATACTTCCTCAGCGATGAATTCCTGGTGTTACACAGTTGGAAATAAGTTTAAGACGCCGGAAAGCATCGTTCAGACTTTAGTGGATGTAGTTTCAAAGAATGGTAATCTGCTTCTGAATGTAGGACCGAAAGCTGATGGTTCAATCTGTGAGGAAGAGAGAGAATTATTAAAGCAGATTGGAAACTGGCTAAAGGTAAATGGCGAGGCGATTTATGACACGATAACCTGGAGATGTAACGGAGAAGGCCCAACGAAGACGCCGGAAGGATTTTTTTCCGAAGTTGAAGATTATGGATATACGCCAAAGGATATCAGGTATACATCAAAGGGAGATTCACTGTATGCAATAGTTATGAAGGAATCTGATGACGGAGAGTACCTCCTGACAGAGATGGCAGCAGATATCTCGGATCCTAGATTTGAGGACAAGTTTAGGGGAGTTCTAGATCATGTTGAACTTCTCGGAAATGATGATGCAGTAACATATGAGTTTACAAGATCAGGGCTTAAACTTCATGCAAAGCGTCTTAATACATCATATCCAATAGTTTTTAAAATGCATTTGATTTAAAGATAGAATGAGGTGGCATATGTACTTTACAACGATGAATTCATTCAATGAAATAATGGAATGGCGTAATATGAAGAACTGGATTAGGTTTCTGTTTTTGAAGGATTGCCTGGATTTCTTTCAGGAAGAACATGCGGATGAACCGCTTAGACTTGCGGCTTTTCATCAGAGGACTCTTTGGGGAGATGATCTGAGGATTACATCTGATCAGCTTGTAGATGCGGCAAATCTCGTTATAGAAATTCAGGAGGGAAGACGCAAATGCCTTCGTCTGAGAGATTGGAGCGATTTTGAACCTACGGATTCGGATTCAGTAGACGATCCTAATTGTAATTTCCTAATAGTTCCAAACGTATCTGATCCTGAAAAAAAACTACCTGCAGCTTTCATCTGCCCGGGCGGCGCTTATAGTTGTGTAAGTTTTCAGAATGAGGGTATTCCGATTGAGATGATTATGGAGAATCACGGGTATCGTTGTTTCATGTTGAATTATAGAGTTAAGGAGAATTCTGCATTTCCAAATGCTCAGATGGATTTGTTGGAGTCTATTTCTTATATCAGAAAGAATAGTGATAAGTATGGAGTAGATGTAAACAAAGTTGTAGTAATAGGATTTTCAGCGGGTGGTCATCTGGTTGCATCTACAGCGGGACTGGCAGATGAACTGCTCCCAGAGGGCAAACCTAATGCTGTGGTTGCTGGTTATCCGGTAATAACGATGAGAGAAGAGACTACACATGCGGAAACAGAGATGAATATTACTGGAAATGACGAGAGCCTTCGAAAGAAGCTCAGTGTTGAAGAGAAGGTAGATGAGAATTATCCACCTACATTTGCCTGGGCTTGTAGAGATGACGACTGTGTACCTTGCATAAATACAACTTATTTGGAAGAAGCACTAGAGAAAAATGGTGTTCTACATGAGACTCACATCTATCCAACAGGAGGACACGGTTGTGGACTAGGCTATGGAAACTCAGCTTCTACATGGAGTTTTAAGATGTTGGATTTTTTGGAGAAGGCATTATAAAGATTAGATATATGAGGGAGGAATTAATGATGAATGAAGAGAACATACCAAAGGTAAAGATTGGGGTTGTAGCTGTATCTAGAGATTGCTTTCCTGCGTCGCTTTCCGTAAACCGCAGAAAAGCGTTAATCGATGCATGTAATGAGAAATATCCAGAATTAGACTTGTATGAATGCCCTGTTTGTATCATTGAGAGCGAGATTCAGATGAAGGAAGCTTTAGCTGATATTGAAGCAAACGGATGTAATGCACTTTGTATTTACTTAGGAAATTTTGGCCCTGAGATTTCAGAGACCATGTTGGCACAGGAGTTTAAGGGCCCTAAGATGGTAATCGCAGCTGCAGAGGAATCTGGAAACAGCCTTTTGGACGGAAGAGGGGATGCTTACTGCGGAATGCTAAATGCAAGTTACAATTTAGCGCTTAGAAATATTAAAGCATATATTCCAGAGTATCCAGTTGGAGACGCAGAAGCATGCGCAGATATGATTGCAGACTTTTTCCCTATAGCTAGAACAGTAGTTGCACTAAGCGAATTAAAGATCATCTCTTTCGGACCTCGTCCAAATAACTTCCTGGCATGTAATGCGCCTATTAAATGCTTGTATGATCTAGGTGTAGAAATCGAAGAAAACTCTGAGCTTGATTTATTTGAAGCATATCATAAACACGATGGTGACCCGCGAATTCCGGATGTGGTTTCAGATATGGAAAGAGAACTTGGAGCAGGAAATAATAAGCCAGAAGTTCTACCTAAGCTTGCGCAGTATGAACTTACGCTGCTGGATTGGGTTGAAGAGCACAAGGGATGTAAGAAATTCGTAGCAATTGCAGGCAAGTGTTGGCCAGCATTTCAGACACAATTTGGCTTTGTGCCTTGCTATGTGAATAGCCGTCTTACAGGTATGGGAATCCCGGTTTCTTGTGAAGTTGATATTTATGGAGCTCTTTCAGAGTTCATAGGAACTGTTGTCAGCGATGATATTGTGACTCTATTAGATATTAATAATTCGGTTCCAAAGGATTTGTACGAGGAAGACATAGAAGGAAAGTTCCCATACAAACTTACAGACACGTTTATGGGATTCCATTGTGGAAATACTTCTTCAAAGAAGCTTGCATTTTGTGAAATGAGAAATCAGAAGATTATGGCCCGTTCTCTACCAGAAGAAGTTACGAACGGAACGCTCGAAGGCGACATAGTGCCTGGAGAGATTACTTTCTTCCGTTTACAGAGCACTGCCGATAGCAAGCTTCGTGCTTATATCGCGCAGGGCGAGGTGCTTCCTGTTAGAACTAGATCTTTCGGCTCTATCGGAATCTTTGCAATTCCAGAAATGGGCAGGTTCTATCGTCACGTGCTTATTGAAAAAAATTTCCCTCATCATGGAGCGGTTGCCTTTGGCCATTTCGGGAAAACACTTTATGAGGTTTTCAAGTATATAGGCGTTTCAGTTGATGAAATCGGATATAACCATCCATCAAACGTGCTTTATAGAACAGAGAATCCATATTCATAAGGTGAGGTGACAAAAACGATGCTTTATGTAGGAATAGATTTAGGTACATCAGCAGTAAAGCTGGTGTTAATGAATGAAATCGGACAGGTTTTGAGTTCTGTATCGGAGGAGTATAAGCTTAGTTTTCCTCACGACGGATGGTCAGAGCAGAATCCAGAAGACTGGTTTGAAATGACTATAAAGGGGTTAAAGGAATTACTTTCAAAGGAAGAAATGCACGATGTTCGGGCTATAGGAATTGCTGGTCAGATGCATGGACTGGTTACACTAGATGCATTAGATCGTGTTATCAGGCCGGCGATACTTTGGAATGACGGGCGTAGTCAGGAAGAAACTTGTTATTTAAACGAGAAATTTGGAGTAGATAATCTGGTAAAAGAGACGGGAAACATAGCTTTCGCGGGATTTATGGCACCAAAGATTTTGTGGATGAGGCATCATGAACCGGAGCTTTTTGCCAGAATAAATAAGATAATGCTTCCTAAAGATTATCTGGTTTATCGTATGACTGGAGAATTTACTACAGATGCTTCAGATGCTGCAGGTATGTTGCTTGTGGATGTGGAGCATAGAAAGTATTCACAGAAGATGCTGGATTTATGCGGAATTAACGAGAATATGCTTCCAAAGATATACGAAAGTTACGAGGTTGTGGGTAGGTTAAGGCCTGAGATTAAGAATTTAATAGGTTTCGATAGTAATCAGAGTATTATAATGGCAGCGGGAGCTGGAGATAATGCAGCGGCAGCTGTAGGAACTGGTGTTATTTCTGGAACAAAAGGGATAGAAGCAGAAGACAGCTGTAACTGTAATATTTCATTAGGTACTAGTGGAACAATCTTTGTTGCAAATAAAGATTATGTCGATGTTCCTGGACATGGTTTACACTCATTTGCACATAGTGATGGGTCGTATGCTCTTCTGGGATGTATGTTATCTGCGGCTAGTTGTAATAAATGGTGGATGGATAGCATCTTAAACAGCAGTGATTATAAATCGGAGCAAAGTAAGATTAAAGAGGCAAGATTGGGTGAAAACAGTGTATTTTTTCTCCCGTACTTAATAGGAGAGAGATGTCCTCATAATGATCCCAGGGTTCGAGGCGGATTCTTTGGCTTGTCGCTGGATACAACGAGAGCTGATATAACACAGGCGATATTAGAAGGCGTTTGTTTTGGAATCCGAGATAGTATAGAACTCGCAAAAGCTGCCGGAGTGACTATTAATATGAGTAGAATTTGCGGCGGCGGAGCAAAGAGTGAGCTGTGGAAAAAAATGATGGCATCTGTCCTTAGGATTCCACTGCAAAGAGTTGAATGTGAAGAAGGCCCGGGCTTTGGTGGAGCTATCTTAGCAGCAGTCGCAGATGGTTTATATTTAAGTGTGGATGAGGCTGTATCAAAGGTTGTAAGAGTTAGTGAGATTACGAGTGTAGATGAGGAATTGGCTGGTAAGTATGAAGAACGGTATCAGAAATACAGGGAATTATATCCGGCTGTAAGAGACTTATATAACTAAAAAAAGATGCAGTTGAAAGCACGAAACTTTCAACTGCATCTTTTTTTAGTGGTTTAAGTATTTATAGATCATCATACCGATTCTAAATAGAACTGCATCATCGAATTTTTTTAGATCTAGCTGAGTCTGGTTCTTGAATTTTTCAAGTCTATATACGAGAGTGTTTCTGTGCATATAGAGAATTCGAGCTGTTTCAGCCAGATTTAATCCGCTATCTAGAAAAGTTGTGATAATACTGAGTGTTTCATTGTCTATCTTTGAGAAGTCTACATCAGGCAGCGAATCTTTGAGGAAGTTTTCGCATACGTCATGAGGTAGATTGTATAACAGCTTTCCTAGTCCCAAGTCATGATAATTGTAAATGTCAGAGTTAGGTTTAAAGATAGAGCCTATGTTTAATGCGGTTTCTGTATGCTGATATACTACAGGCAGTTCAGAAAGTTTGCATGAACGGTCAAAAGCGATACGCACATTTACCATAGCTTCCATATTTAAAGTGTCGCGGATAGAACTAGATGTGGAAATATAGTCTTCTGTGGTAGTAATTGCATCAACCGAATGGAGAATGATGCATTTATGGTTATCTTTCTTAATTAGTACGGAGGAAGATGAGTCATATAAACTATTTAATATAGAAATAGCTTCATGTGAAACCTCTTCCTTGAATGAGATAACGAGCAAATCTAAATATGAGGGTATTTCATAATGAATATCATGAGCTGCAATCAAAATTTCATCATATGAGAGCATGCCATTGATGTATTTTTCTAAAAGTTGAGATGGAGATAATTTAGTGCGTAAGCGCGCTATAAGGTTTTCAATCTTTTCGAGTTTGGCTTCGTCTAAAGAATTCTGTTCTTCAATGGAAAAATGTATTCCGGATAAATCGTATAGAGTTTCTAAAAGTGTGTCTACGGAATTAGTGTTCATATATATTCCCCTTGTATAAAAAATAAATCCATTGGAAGTATTTCCAATGGATTTATTGTAAGTTATTTTCAGTTAAATATCAAAACTAGTTTGTAATAGTCTTCTCTGTTTCCTTATCGAAGAAATGAGCCATAGACATATCGAGAACGAAGTCGAAGTTGTCTCCAGTCTTTGCTGTTGTCTTTGGATCAACTCGTGCAGTCATCTGTGTGTCTGCATAATCGAAGTAAAGGAATACTTCAGCACCGAGAAGTTCATATACACGGATTTCTGATGAAATCTGGTTTCTAGTGTCGATTCCTTCAACCTTTGCGAGTGATGGATCGAAGATGTGCTCAGGACGAATACCGAGAACAACAGTCTTTCCAACATATCCACCCTCTTCGAGAGCCTTTGCTTTTTCAGTTGGTACATAAAGTTTTGCATTACCAACAGTAGCGATTACATCGCTTCCTTCTTTAGAAATAACAGCATCTACGAAGTTCATCTGAGGAGAACCGATAAATCCAGCTACGAATAGGTTGGCAGGCTTCTGATATAGGTTCTGAGGTGTATCTGTCTGCTGGATAACACCGTCTTTCATAACAACGATTCTAGTACCAAATGTCATAGCCTCTGTCTGATCATGTGTTACATAGATCATAGTAGCGCCGAGTTTATCATGAAGTTTTGAAATTTCGATACGCATCTGTACACGAAGCTTTGCATCAAGGTTTGAAAGAGGTTCATCCATAAGGAATACCTTAGGATTACGAACGATAGCACGTCCCATAGCTACTCGCTGTCTCTGTCCACCTGAAAGAGCCTTTGGCTTTCTTCCAAGGTAAGGAACAAGTCCGAGGATTTCAGCAGCTTCGTTAACTTTCTTCTCGATTTCAGCCTTTGGTACGTTACGAAGTTTAAGACCGAAAGCCATGTTATCGAATACTGTCATATGTGGATAAAGAGCGTAGTTCTGGAATACCATTGCGATATCTCTATCCTTTGGCTCGATGTTATTCATGACTTTGTCATCAATCTTAAGTGTTCCTGATGTGATATCCTCAAGACCAGCAATCATACGAAGTGTAGTTGATTTACCACATCCTGAAGGTCCTACAAAGATGATGAATTCTTTATCTTTGATATCAAGATTGAAATCTTTAACAGCAGTTACACCGCTGTCATATACTTTTGAAATGTTTTCTAGCTTAATATTTGCCATAATCTTCACCCCTTCTAAAAGTGCTTTTTAACCTAGTTATAGTTTAGGCTTTCTTTATAAATTCAACAATGTCATAACCGACGAAAAAACATGCAAATTTTCGTCAGAATGTAAAAAATAAGAATACTGTGTATTTTTCAGTGGCTGTGATATAATAAAACGGATTATAGGGGGACGAGGAGAGTTATGGACGTTATAGAATATAGAGGACAATTAAAACATTATTTAAGAGCACCTATCTATCTAGTTGCCGTATTTATTCTTATGGATATAGGAATGTTTGTATACGATTGGAGAGTAGGTGTTACTTTCGCGGGATTGATAGTTATATACTTCGTAGTATTAACTATTTTTTACGGGATGTTCAGAAAAAGCCTATCAGCCGAGTTGCTGGAATTTGCAACGGGATATGCTAAATCTCAGAATGTATTAATGAACAACTTCGAGGTCCCTTATGCGTTGCTCGATCATAATGGTCGAATAGTTTGGCATAATCTCAAGTTTAATGATTTATGCGGTGAAGTCGGAAACTTCCATGATGTAATATCTAAAATTTTTCCAACTATATCAGTTGATATCATTAGAGGTATCGAAGAATTAGATCATTTCCAGATTGAATTTGGAGACAGATACTATGATGCTGCTTTACAGAGACTAAATGTTGAGGGTGCAAATAATAGTAATTTCTTTTCATTTGATAACGAGGAAGAGACGCTTTTTGCATTAACGATGTTCGACATTACAGAACTGGTAAATGTAAAGCGTGAAAACCGCAATATCAAGATGGTACAGGCAGTTGTTTATATTGACAACTATGAGGAAACTGTTGAGAAAGTTGATATTGTAAAGAGAGCATTGCTTCTCGCTGTTATCGATAGAAAAGTATCTCAGTATTTCCAGTCTGTAGATGGCGTTGTACAGAAAATTGAAAAAGACAAGTATTTCGTAGTATTCCAGAATAGATACTTGCAGAAACTTATAGATTCCAGATTCAGTATTCTCGAAGATGTAAAGAGCATTAAAGTTGGTAACGAGAATGAGGTTACTCTGAGTATCGGTGTAGGTTTGAGTGAAGAATCATATAGACAGACGCTGGAATATTCAAATGCCGCTATTAATATTGCATTGGGCCGAGGAGGATCTCAGGCGGTAGTTAAGAGTGCCGGCCAGGTTTCTTACTATGGAGTACATGGTAAACAGGTTGAAAAAAATACTCGAGTTAAGGCCAGAGTAAAGGCGCAGGCGCTTAGGGAAATGATGGAAGCCCGAGGAAATGTCCTCGTAATGGGTCATCAGATAAGTGATATCGATGCTTTGGGAGCTGCGGTTGGTGTATGTGTTGCAGCAAAGATGCTCGGAAAGAAAGCACAGATAGTTTTAAATACGATTACTTCATCACTTCGTCCAGTTGTCGATAATCTGCTCGCAATGGACGGTATAGATGATGATTTCATAGTTAATAGTGAAGAGGCTGTTAAATGTGTTAATGCTGATACGCTGGTTATGGTTGTAGATACAAACCGTACTTCATATACAGAGTGTCCTAAACTTCTTGAAATCTGTGATACAATCGTGGTATTTGATCATCACAGACAGAGTGAAGGAAATATTGAAAATCCAGTATTGAGTTACATCGAACCTTATGCTTCATCTACATGCGAGATGATTGCTGAAGTTCTACAGTATTTTGATGAGAATATCGAGATTCAGCCACAGGAAGCTGATGCAATGTACGCAGGTATTCTGATTGATACAAATAACTTTGTTACAAAGACAGGAGTTCGTACTTTCGAGGCAGCAGCTTATCTGAGAAGAAATGGTGCTGATATGACTAGAGTTCGTAAGCTCCTGAGAGAAAGTATGGAAGCATACAAAGCCAGAGCGGAGGTTGTTCGTAAGGCTGAAGTATATAGAAATGTGATAGCAATCTCTTCATTCCTTTCAGAACAGGTTGAGAGTCCTACTATAATCGGTGCGCAGGCAGCGAACGAACTTTTGGATATTGTTGGTATCAGAGCTTCGTTTGTACTTACAGATTATAATAACAAGATTTATGTCAGCGCGAGATCAATCGATGATATCGATGTTCAGGTTATTATGGAAAAAATCGGTGGTGGTGGCCATATTAATGTGGCAGGTGCACAGCTTAGTGATGAAACCATCGAATCAGCCACTGAAAAGATTGAGGCTATTATAGACGACATGATTGAGAAAGGAGAGATTATAGAATGAAAGTAATATTACTTCAGGACGTTAGAAAAGTCGGTAAAAAAGGTGACATCGTAGAAGTAAGCGATGGATATGCAAAGAATGCATTATTTAAAAAGAATTTAGCTAAAGAAGCTAATAAAGCTAATATAAGCGAAATGAATGGCAGAAAGAAGCATGATGAAAAGGTTGCACTCGAGAAACTTGAAGCAGCAAAGAAGCATGCAGAAGAAATGAAAGACTGGAAGGTTGTTCTTTCGATAAAGACTGGTGAAGGCGGACGTGTATTCGGAACTGTTTCTACAAAACAGATTGCGGATGCAGTTAAGGAACAGTATGGTGAAGTTTTGGATAAGAAGAAATTTGAGATAGCTGAGCCTATTAAATCTGTTGGAACATTTGAAATCAATGTAAAACTACACCCTGAAGTGGTAGCGACATTGAGAGTTGAAGTTAAAGAAGCATAAAGAAAGAGGTCACGATGGACGAAACGTTGGTACAGGCCCCTTCAAGGGTTATGCCTAATTCGCCAGAAGCTGAGCTTTCAGTTATCGGTTCGATGCTGATAGATAATGAAAAAATAACTTTAGTCCAGGAAATCCTAACTAGAGATGATTTTTACAACAATGTATACGGATGTTATTTTGAAGCGATTACTGAGCTTTATAATGAAGATAAACCAATCGATCCTGTAGTATTGCAGGATCGATTGCTCGAAAAGAAACTTTCACCAGAAAGTGCATCTATTCAGTTTATAAATGGAATTATTGATTCGGTTCCTGTTACTGTAAATGCAAAGGATTATGCGAATATCGTAAGAGAGAAGGCCTTGCTTCGCTCAATTATCAGAGTTAATCAGGAAATAGAAAAAGATTGCTTTGAGGCAACTATGCCTACAGAAGATATTTTGAATAAAACTGAGCATGATATTTTTAATCTGGTTCAGAAACGTGGAAAGAGTGATTTGGTTCCAATCCGTCAGGTTGTAGGAAATGCTTTGGACAAAATACGCCAGGCGTCTATGACAAAGGGTACGGTAACTGGAGTTGCGACAGGATTCATCGATTTGGATTACAAAACAGCTGGTTTACAGCCATCGGATTTGATTTTGTTGGCGGCTAGACCTTCTATGGGAAAGACTGCGTTAGTTCTAAATATCGCTCAGCATGTAGCTTTTCATGATAACAAATGTGTGGCTATATTCTCTTTGGAAATGTCAAAAGAACAGCTCGTAAATCGAATGTTCTCATTGGAAACACATATTGATGCACAGAAGCTTAGAACAGGTTCTCTGCAGGACGATGAATGGATGACGCTGATGGAAGGTGCTTCTGTAATCGGTCGTTCTAATCTGGTTATTGATGATACACCATCTATTAGTGTAGCTGAACTTAGAAGTAAGTGTAGAAAGATTAAACTGGAGCATCCAGATTTCTCACTAATCATCATCGATTATCTTCAGCTTATGTCTGGTTCCGGAAAGTCAGAATCACATCAGTTGGAAATTGCAGAGATTTCACGTAATCTCAAAGCGGTAGCCAGAGAGCTTAATGTACCGGTAATTGCGCTTTCGCAGTTATCGCGAGCAGTTGAATCCAGACCGGATAAGAGACCTATGATGTCTGATTTGCGAGATTCAGGTGCCATCGAGCAGGATGCCGATGTGGTAATGTTTATCTATAGAGATGATTATTATAATCATGATTCTGAGAAAAAAGGTATCGCTGAAGTTATTATTGCTAAGCAGAGAAACGGTCCTATCGGAACTGTTGATTTGGTATGGATGCCAGAATATACAAAATTCGGAAATCTCGAAAGAAAAGAATTTTAATTATTGTAAAATAAAAGCGGACTGCGAATTAATCGCAGTCCGCTTTTATTTTACAATAATTAGCCCTGTGAAATAGAATCTGTAGGGCAAACTGATGCGCATGTTCCGCATTCGATGCAAGCATCAGCGTCGATTTCATACTGTGTATCTCCCTGTGAGATTGCTGAAACTGGACATTCAGGTTCGCATGTTCCGCAACTTACACACTGATCTGAAATTACATAAGCCATAGTAAATTCCTCCTTTAATATTAATGAGATATATAGTATATCTCGTGTTTCATAACTATACTACACCTAAAATGTGTATAGAAACAAGTGTAAATGTTATAGAGATGCAAGTACTTCGACTGCATTTGTATCGATAACAACTTCTCCGTGTTCTTTGATTGCGGCCTTTGCAGGCGCATTTAGGATTACTGGTGTATCGAAATCTGCCAGTACAGCGCTAGTTTTGTCTAGTTTCTCAGAAACTGAAGTAGTATATGTTAAATCTAGTATAAGTTCGTTTGTATCAGCAAAACGTGTAAGTTTGCTCTCGCCGTTAAAGGTTGGAGATAAGACCTTTGCAACAGTGATTAAATCATCCATAGATTCAAATACAAAGAGATTATTAGTGGTTTCTGTTTCTGCTGAAACAGAACCAGGACGCTCTATCTTAGTCTTTTTTCTGCCTACATAAGATTTATATAAATCAGATGGATCAAAAGTTGGAACAGTGAGATCCTCTCCGTCAGGGATAACAGGGACAGCAATATCTGATTTAGAGAATTCTGCGAAACGGGTATCTAATTCATCAGGGAAGTTGTCCTTTGTAATAACGATATCTATAGAGTCGTTCTCTGTAGGAATTGCTTCTATAGTTAATGCGTCGTTATCCTGAGAGAAGTTAAAACGTTCCTTGGCAGATTTCAAGACCTCACTAAATAGGCGTTTGGTTGCATTTGAACCATACCTGAGATCTGATGGCAAAATCTGTCTTTGCTCGAGATCTTCCTTGGTGATGGTACATTTAATCTGTTTTTCATTTATTCGTTGTAATTTCAATGACATCACCTAACTTTCTAAATAGTATATGGTAGAAAAATTATAAGTATTTTGAGGGTTAAAGTAAAGTTTCACATTATAAATAAAGAATAAAGAAATACGTCAAATTCAGAAAGGTCTATTAAATCGTTTGAGCGTGTATTGAAGCGGGTTTGAAGCTATGTTATAAGAAAAATATGTCTAGTCGTTATCATATACCAAAGTAGCAAAAAGCGATTTAACGACTGTAACTAGGGGTTTTGTTTTCGTGATTCTCACGTAGAAGAGGAGGCGCTTATAGATTAGGGGTAGTGAATAAAGGTGGAGGTTATCGTGTAACCTAATTTCACTGTATTAGAAAGTCTATATAAAATGAGTCAATTCTGCCTAATGATAACCTTCATTAACAGGAGTATTAGGGGCTGTGAAAAAATGAGATAATCATTTTTTCCAGCTCCCTTTTTATATCATTTTTTGTGAGGTATGCTGTTTCTGGCAAAAAATAGAGTATAATGCCCCTTTCCCCAAAAACTGCAAACTTTTTTGATTAGGCAGCTTCTTGGAGACGCATCTTTTTATTGTGATATTTATATAAGTTATGACCTATTGAAACCAAAAGAACCTCAAGTTTTACGGATTCTATTCCTTTTCGGACTATTCTTTTATACCAACGATCATTTTTTATGATTCCGAAAGTACCTTCCGCTTGAATGGATCTGTTCATTCTAAGGAGTGCTCCCTGGATGCTTTCAAGATTATTTATAACCTCCTGATGCATAGCGGTCAGTTCTTCGTTTATTCTTACGGTCTTGTTTTTATCTGTTTTCTTACACTTCGATGCATAGGGACAACCACTGCAGTCTTCACACTGATAGACTTCTTCTTGCCGACCATACTGGTTTCCTTTTACATGCTGCCTGTATAGAAAGTTGAACTTCTTCCCATTAGGACAACGCATTTTCCCATCATCACCGATTTCGAAATTAACAGCTCTGAATGGATCGTTGTGATATTTCTTATCGGTCGTTTCCTTTTTAAACATTGTGAACTTCATGTACTTTTCCATGCCTTTTTGCTCGCAAAAGATATAATTATTGAACGAGCCATATCCAGCATCAGCCACAGGATATTTGGGATAAAAGCCATATGTTTCATAATACTTATTCATCAACGGTATGAAGCAGTCCATGTCAGATCTGTATTGATTAACATCAACAACTGCTATGTATTCATCAGCTACACCTATCTGAACGTTGTATGCGGGAAGAAGCTGGTCGTTTCCCATGTAGTCTGTCTTTATTCTCATAAATGTAGCGGAAGGATCTGTCTTTGAATAGCTGTTCCTGTTTTCTCCGCAGGTGCTGATTTTTGTGACATATTCATTGAGCTTTGTTGTGTACTCTACAAGCTTTTCGTACTGTCTCTGCTGGACGGGTTTCCTATGTCCTTTTCCTGAAACAAAAGTTGAAGTATCAAGCTTCCATATCTCAGAAAACCGTTCTGTTATCTGGCGCATATATTCAGGCATGTACTCTGTATTAGTCTCAATCTTGATTCCGCTCCACTGAAGATCGCTGTTGATTTCTTGCAGTAATTCAGTTATCTTTTCAAAAAGACGGTAACGGGATTTTTCCGTGGCCTTCTTCCATACCCAAGTATATTTGTTGGCATTAGCTTCAAACTTCGAACCATCAATATAAAGATGATTCAGGTCAACTTTATCCCTGCTGAATATTTCCTGATTAATATCGTTAAAAATATCCTCTATTGAATCCTTTAACACATCGTTTATGAAATAGCTGAAGGTTCTGTAAGAAGGAGTTTCCCTGTCCATAAGATACATAAATCGAATGTTAACCCTACAGTTTTCTTGAAGTCCTCTTAGTGAAATATATCCTTCACTCATAAAACCGAATAGTACGGTTTTCAACATTTTGACTGGATTATATCTGATTCTGCCAAGCTTATGCTCTGGCACATTTTTCAGATACTTCTCAAGATTCATACCTCCCACGAGTTCGTCAAAAGTAAAAACCGGATCACAGATATCCAAGCAATCTGAAATAAAAAATGGCAAAACGCCCTGATTTAGAGTATTATAATAATTGGTTTGATTGTTCATGGTAATATTTTACCATGAACAAAGAGAAGTAATCAGCTGTTTCCAGCTATTACTTCTCTTTTTTTCATGAGCTGATTATTTCACAGCCCTTTTATTTTGCCTTATAGATCAACTCTATCAGCGTAATTTCCATTTGCTACGTAGTAAGCTGTTCTGTCTTCAGGTTTGATATAAACCTTGATTTCTTTGAGAGTATTCTTTGATTTTGAATGAAAATCTGCGATAGCTTTTGTGACTACATCGTCAACCTTTCTATCTTCCCCCTCAAACTGAACGATAGCTGTAGTTTTAACAGCGGATGTTGCTTTCTCGACAGTTGCCTTTGCTTTAGTAGCTGTAGCTTTGGCCTTTGTAGTAGCCTTTGTTGCTGCTTTCTTTGTTGATGTGGCAGCTTTCTTTGTTGCAGTAGTTGCTTTCTTCTTTGTTTCAGCAACTTTCTTTGTTGCAGTAGCCTTTGTCTCAGCAGTCTTTGTAGCAGCTTTTGCTTCTACTTCTTCGGCAGCCTTCTTAAGACCTGCAACGAATTCTTCCCTTGTAGTAACCTTTTTCGCCATTTCGTCCTCCTCATGTAATTGAACAATTAATTTAGAAAACTAAAACACAAATTCATTATAAAACAAGTATATTGATAAAACTACGGCAAATTTGATAAAATTACAAAAAATTAAAGTTTGATTTTGATAATAATTGTAAAAAACTCGCCTTAAAGATTTAAGCTGTCCTAAATTCGGGACATATCTCTAAGGCGAGTTTTAATTATAAGTTTGAATATGAATATAATTATTTAACTAAATGCATCATGATGCGATTTGATCTACTGATGAATTCACTCATCTGTTCAGCTGAAAGAGGGTGGTTCTGAAGTACAGCCAAATCATAAAGCTGTTTACAGAAGTCATCTGTGTAATCACTCTCAGTATTGTCGATGAGGTAAGATACGAGTTCGTTGTTTGTGTTCAGTACGAGAGTAGAATCGTTATCAAATCCCATATTATCTGAACCCATTCCGTACATCTTCATCATCTCGTTGATACGACGGCTTTCTTCTGAAATATTAAGCATAGCTGAAACATCTTTGTTCTTGAATTTCTCAGCTTTTACCTTCAGCTTGTCGTTTCCAAGTGCAGACTTAAAGATTTCAGAGAGTCTTTCGTTTACTTTCTTAAGTTCTTCTTCGTTAGCTTCTTCAGTCAGAGAGGCCATAGTATCTGCATCGATTCTTAAGAACTTATACTTAGGGTTTCTGGCTTCAAGCTGTGAGATGAACTGAGTATCGATAACCTGATCCAGGATCACAGCGTTCATATCCTGCTCTTTGAAGAGAGCGATATAGGATCCCTGCTGAGTTGGATTTGTGACGTAGTATACTGGAGTTCTGTCGTCTTTTTCCTCTTCTGTAGTATTCTCATCAACTACTTCAGCTTCCTTCTCGCTTTCAGCTTCTTTTTCATTTTCAGCTTCTTCAGATTCGTCTTTTACGAGAAGTTCTGGAAGAGTGATGTATTTGTCGTTCAAATCCTTGAATAGAATGTAGTCATTCATCTTGTCACAGAATTTGTTGTCGCGTAAGCATCCGTATTTTACAAATGGGCTGATATCATCCCAGTATTTCTCGTAGTTTTCATGTTCAGTCTTGCATAGACCTGTAAGCTTGTCTGCAACCTTCTTTGTGATGTAATCAGAAATCTTCGTAACGAAACCGTCATTCTGAAGTGCAGAACGGGAAACGTTAAGAGGTAAATCTGGGCAGTCGATTACACCCTTTAGAAGCATCAGGAATTCTGGAATAACTTCTTTGATGTTATCAGCGATAAATACCTGATTATTGTAAAGCTTAATAGTTCCCTCGAGAGATTCGTACTGGTTGGAAATCTTAGGGAAGTAGAGGATACCCTTCAGTCTGAAAGGATAATCCATATTCAGATGAATCCAGAAGAGGGGCTCTTTGTAATCACGGAAGACTTTTCTGTAGAATTCCTTGTACTCATCCTCTGTGCATTCTGAAGGTGCTTTGTTCCAAAGCGGGTTAGTATCATTTAGAGGTTTTACTGTCTCTGGTACGAACTCCTCGTCTTTACCTTTAAGTTCTTCCTGCTTCTTTGCGTTGTTCTCATCCACTTTTTTCTGCTCAGCTGCTTTGTTCAAATAGATGGCATAAGGCATGAATGAACAGTATTTTTCGATGATCTCTCTAATACGGTATTCATTACAGAACTCGAGAACGTCTTCATTAATATGAAGAGTGATAGTAGTACCGAAAGTAGAACGAGTGCCGTCGCTCATTTCATAATCAGTGCCGCCGTCGCAAGTCCAGTGAACAGGTGTAGAACCCTCTTTATAAGAAAGAGAGTCGATTTCAACTGTATCGGCTACCATGAAAGCAGAGTAGAAGCCGAGACCGAAGTGTCCTATGATCTGCTCGCTATCAGCCTTGTCTTTGTATTTCTCGAGGAAATCAGTTGCTCCGGAAAAAGCAATCTGATTGATATACTTGTCCACCTCATCGGCTGTCATACCGATTCCGTTATCAGTAATAGTTAGTGTTTTATCTGTAGGATTGCAGTCTACTAAAACTTCAGGAACATATCCTTCAGGGAGATCGAAATCGCCCATTACGTTTAGTTTCTTAAGTTTAGTGATTGCATCACATCCATTTGAAATTAGTTCTCTAAGGAAAATATCATGATCTGAATATAACCATTTTTTGATTACAGGGAAGATATTCTCGCTAGTAATAGATAGACTTCCTTTTTTATTTGCCATAATATATGTCACTCCTTTCAACAGAAAATATTTTAGTTCACTATTTTTTACAAGTCAATAAAAAATTAGCACTCTTTAAAAAAGAGTGCTAATAATTTAAACATATCTATGAAATTGTAGTTTTTATGCCTGTTTCTTAAGCTCTTCTTCCTGCTCAAGTTCTTTCTTCATATTACGAAGTGCGTTTGTAAGCATCATCTTAATACGATTAAGCTGGTTTACTTCTGATGCACCTGGATCGTAGTCGATAGCAACGATATTTGCATCCGGGTGAAGAGAACGGATCTTCTTAATAACACCCTTACCTACGACGTGGTTAGGCAGACATCCGAATGGCTGTATACAGATGATGTTCTTTGCGTTTGAATGCATTAGTTCCATCATTTCTCCGGTCAGGAACCATCCTTCGCCAGTTTGGTTTCCAAGAGATACGATAGGCGAAGCCATTTCTGCCAGATTCTCGATAGGAGATGGAGCGTCGAAGTTTGAACTCTTGTTAAACTCGTCTACAGCGTCTCTTCTCAACCATTCAAAGAAGCGTACTGCCATATTTGATCTACGCTGAATCTTCTTTGATGTTCCGAGGTTTTCTGCCTTAAAGTTTGTGTTATAGAAACTGTATAGCAAGAAATCAGTCAGATCTGGTACTACAGCTTCAGCGCCTTCCTGTTCGAGTAGTTTAGCGAGGTTATTGTTTGCTGCAGGGTGGAACTTGACGAGGATTTCTCCTACGATTCCGACTCTAGGTTTTACCAGGCCTGGTACAGTTTCGATGCGGTCGAAGTCACGGATGATTTCTCTACACATCTTCTTGTATTTTCTATGTGAAAGAATCTTTGTAGAAGAAACGAACTCGATAACTCGTTTTCTCCACATATCGTGAACTCTGTCTGTTTCACCTTTATGTAATTCATACGGTCTCATTCGAAGAGTACATCTTAAGAAGATATCTCCAAAGATGAGAGCGTATAGAGCGTGCTGAAGGAGAGAAGGGGTAATCTTAAATCCTGAATTCTTCTCGAGTCCCTGTGCACTTAGAGAGATTACAGGTACATTTGAGTATCCTGCTTTATCTAAAGCTCTACGAATGAATCCGATGTAGTTTGATGCACGACATCCACCACCAGTCTGGGAGATGAGTAGAGCAGTATGGTCCATATCATACTTACCGCTCTTTACTGCACTCATAAGCTGGCCGACTACGATAGTACTTGGATAGCAGGCATCATTGTTTACGAAACGGAGTCCTGTGTCGACTGATTCTCTGGTAGGAATCTCAGGTACCACGATGTTGTATCCGGCTGCGTTAAATGCAGGAGCGAGTAGCTCGAAATGGATAGGTGACATCTGAGGACAGAGGATAGTGTAGTTCTTCTTCATATTTTTTGTGAACTCGACTCTGTCGTAGCTTGAAGGAACGATCTTTCTGTTTCGTTTTTCTTCTTCTGAGAGCTTTTCCTTACGAACTCTGATAGCTGCGATGAGAGAACGGATTCGGATACGGGCGGCACCGAGGTTGTTTACTTCATCAATCTTTAAGCATGTATAAATCTTTCCGCTGTTGTTTAGGATGTCCTTTACGCAGTCAGTTGTTACTGCATCCAGTCCACAACCGAAAGAGTTAAGCTGGATGATATCCAGATTATCAGTTTTCTTTACCAGGTTAGCGGCAGAGTACATTCTAGAGTGGAACATCCACTGATCCATAACGATTAGAGGTCTTTCGATTTCACCGAGATGAGAGATTGAATCCTCTGTAAGTACTGCCATTCCATAAGAGTTGATAACATCTGGTATTCCGTGGTTGATTTCTGGATCGATGTGATATGGACGACCGCAGAGTACGATACCGTGGCGACCTGTCTCTTTAAGGTACTGAAGAGTTTCTTCACCTTTTTTCTCCATATCGAGACGGAAGGCTCCCTGTTCTTTCCAACCCATATGTGCTGCGTGTTTTACATCGCGTTCTGGAATGTTAAATTCTTCCTTAAATACTTTTACCAGCTGATCTGTCAGAATCTGTTCTGATGAAAAAGCTAGGAAAGGATTTAAGAATCTCACATTACCATTTGAAATAGCCTCTACATTGTTTTTTATGTTCTCTGCATATGAAGTAACGATAGGACAGTTGTAGTGGTTGTTTGCATCTGGGAATTCGTTTCTTTCATAAGGAATACAAGGGTAGAAGATGAAATCTACATTCTTGTTAATCAGCCACTGAACATGTCCGTGTGATAGCTTCGCTGGATAACACTCTGATTCACTAGGAATAGATTCGATACCTAGCTCATAAATCTTTCTGTTTGAAAGAGGAGAGAGCTGTACTCTAAATCCGAGTTCCTTAAAGAATGTCGCCCAGAATGGGAAGTTCTCATATATGTTTAGTACTCTAGGAATTCCAACTATACCGCGAGGTGCATCTTCCTTGCGAAGAGGAGGATACTTAAAAGTACGTTTAAGTTTATATTCATAGAGATTTGGAATATTATCCCTGTTTTTCTCCAGACCTAGACCACGTTCACATCTGTTTCCTGTGATAAACTCGCGACCATCATTGAATTTGTTGATAGTCAGGAGACAGTGGTTGTTACAATGTGGGCATCTGTCGAGGCTGGTCTCAAAAGTAAGTGCCTTAAGCTCTTCGAGTGGAAGCATGGTAGTGTGTGGTTCTACGTGGTATCTTTCCTTTGCGATGAGCGCAGCTCCGAATGCACCCATAAGTCCGGCGATATCTGGACGAATAACGTGTCTTTCGGAAATTTTTTCGAAGGAACGAAGTACTGCGTTGTTATAGAATGTACCGCCCTGAACTACGATGTGCTTTCCGAGATCCTTAGGATCAGCGAGCTTGATAACCTTAAAGAGGGCGTTCTTGATAACTGAGTAAGCGAGACCTGAGGAGATATCTGCTACAGAAGCTCCTTCTTTCTGGGCCTGTTTTACTTTTGAGTTCATGAATACAGTACATCTGGTTCCGAGGTCGATTGGGTACTTCGCAAAAAGAGCCTCTTTAGCAAAATCTGCAACTTTAAAGTTCAGAGAATTTGCAAAAGTCTCGATGAAAGAACCGCATCCTGAAGAACATGATTCGTTCAGCTGTACTGAATCGATAGTGTTATCTTTGACCTTCATGTATTTCATATCCTGACCACCGATGTCGAGGATAGTGTCTACTTCTGGGTCAAAGAATGAAGCCGCATAGTAATGTGAAACTGTTTCTACTTCACCTTCTTCAAGCTTGAGAGCAGATTTAAGCAGAGCTTCACCGTATCCTGTTGAACATGAGTGTACGATCTTTGCGTCGCTAGGAAGCTTTGAATAAATCTCTTCGATGCTGTGGATAGCAGTAGTAAGCGGGCTACCATTGTTGCTTGAATAGTATGAGTAGAGAAGCTTTCCGTCTTCGTCGATTAGAGCAAGCTTAGTTGTTGTAGAGCCGGCATCGATACCTAGATAAGCATTTCCGTGGTAGTTTGAAATGTCGGCTGTTTCTACATGAGCTTTAGCGTGACGCTCTTCGAACTCTTTGTATTCTTCCTCTGTATCGAATAGTGGTTCGAGACGGGCTACTTCGAATTCCATCTTAATATCATGAGAAAGCTCTTCAATTAGAGCGTTTATATCCATAGTCTCGTTCTCTTTATATGAGAGAGCTGAACCGATTGCAGCAAACAAATGTGAGTTGTTTGGAACGATAGTGTGCTCTTCGTCTAATTTTAGAGTACGGATGAATGTCTCACGAAGCTGATTCAGAAAGTGAAGCGGACCACCTAAGAAGGCAACATGTCCTTTGATAGGCTTACCCTGTGCCAGTCCAGAAATAGTCTGATTGCAAACAGCCTGGAAGATAGAAGCTGCCAAATCTTCCTTTGTAGCTCCTTCGTTTATAAGTGGTTGAATATCAGTTTTAGCAAATACACCACATCTGGATGCGATAGTATATAGCTCTTTATAGTCTTTAGCGTACTCGTTTAGACCTGGAGCATCTGTCTGAAGGAGAGATGCCATCTGGTCGATAAAAGAACCTGTACCACCGGCACAGATACCATTCATACGCTGTTCAACGTTTCCGTTTTCAAAATAAATAATCTTTGCGTCCTCACCACCGAGCTCGATAGCGACATCTGTCTTTGGAGCATAGTGAGAAAGCGCAGTTGAAACTGCGATTACTTCCTGTACAAAAGAAATCCCAAGGTGCTTTGCGAGAGTTAGACCACCAGAACCTGTGATAATAGGTGCGATAGTTACATCGCCTGTGATCGCATATGCTTTTTGCACCAGACTGTGAAGCGTTTCTCTGATGTTTGCATAATGTCTTTCGTAATCAGAAAAAACTAACTTTTCGTCAGGATCGAGTATGGCTACCTTTACAGTAGTAGAACCAATGTCTATACCCATTTTATATAACTTTTTTTCTGCCATATGATTAAAATCCTTTCGAATAAATTACATAAGTACAAATATATGTAGAAATATTTGCTCAGCAATCGTTTATTATATTTTCTTTTCCTATTAAAAACAATAGATAATTATATAAAAAATAATTTGTTCTTAAGATAATGTTTTTTGTAAAAATCACGAGCGAATCTGATTTGTGTTTTTATAGGCTTGTTGGTATAATATCAAAATGGATTTTTATGATAGGAGAATTATATGTGGGATAAACTAGAAAGAAAGTATGGCAAATTCGCCATTCCGAGACTTATGAACTACATTATCGGTTGTTATATACTGGGATATGTATTTATCATATTCAAAATGTTGACCGGTATAGATTTCCTTTCGTATATGACCTTGGATGTTTACCAGGCCACACATATTACAAATGGTTTTCCAATCCCTCAGGCTTGGAGATTTGTTACATGGCTTATCGTACCACCAGATTATAATCTGCTGTTTGGTATCATTATGATGATCTTTTACTGGCAGCTCGGTACTGCATTAGAGAGAACATGGGGCACGTTCAGATTTAATTGTTATCTGATTGGTGGTATAATATTCAATATTTTGGGAGCGGTTATTCTGTTTTTCATCACAGGTGGAAATGTACAGGAATCGTTTATTGTTAGTATGATGTTTACCACTAACTATATAAATTTATCTATTTTCCTGGCTTACGCTTTGTGTTATCCCGAGATGGTTATCTATCTGTATTTCGTTATTCCTATTAAGATGAAATACCTAGCAGCGGTTTGGGGTGGATTGACTATCTTTAGCTTCTTACAAGGCGGTTTAGCTGTTAAGATTCAGATAATTACATCTGTATTAAACTTCTTAATCTATTATATTTCCACGAGAGATTACTATCGTGTATCTCCAAAAGAAAAACATAGAAAAGCTAAGTTTAAGAGGGCGTACAAGGCAAACTCAGATAGTAGCATTCCAAAACACAAGTGCTGCATTTGTGGTCGTACAGATATCTCAAATCCGGAATTACAGTTTAGATTCTGTTCTAAATGTAATGGCAATTATGAATATTGCTCGGATCATCTTTTTACACATGTACATAAAGAATAATTCTTATTATTTTTTACATATACAAATAAACTAGAAGGAACTATAAACAAATGGAAGAGAGAACAAAGAATTTTATTGAACAGGAAATCGATAAAGATTTAGCTGAGGGCGTTTATGATCATGTCGTAACACGTTTTCCACCAGAGCCAAATGGATATCTCCATATCGGGCATGCGAAATCTATCATCCTGAATTCTGGACTCGCAAAGGAATACAATGGTGTATTCAACATGCGTTTCGATGATACGAATCCTACAAAGGAGAAGTCTGAATTCGTAGATTCTATTATTTCAGATATCAAATGGCTGGGTGCTGATTTTGGAGACAAAATCTACTATGCATCTGATTATTTCGATGTAATGTATGAAAAAGCAGTTCTTTTGATTAAAAAAGGTCTCGCATATGCATCAGATTTGAATGCTGATCAGATTAGAGAATATAGAGGAACTCTTACAGAACCTGGAAAGGATGATCCAAACAGAAATCGTCCTATCGAGGAGTCACTTCAGATCTTTAGCGATATGAAGGATGGAAAGTACGAAGACGGTGCAGTAGTACTTCGTGCGAAGATTGATATGGCATCACCTAACATCAATATGAGAGATCCTATTCTTTACAGAGTAGCTCACAGAACTCATGTTAGAACAGGCGATAAGTGGTGCATCTATCCTATGTATGATTTCGCTCATCCTATCGAGGATGCTATGGAAGGAATCACGCATTCTATTTGTACTCTTGAATTTGAAGATCATAGACCTCTTTATGATTGGGTCGTTAAGAATACAGAGTGGGAAAACCCACCTAGACAGATTGAATTTGCGAAGCTATATCTCACAAATGTAGTTACAGGAAAGAGATATATAAAGAAGCTCGTAGAAGATGGAGTAGTAGATGGCTGGGATGATCCTAGACTGGTTTCTATCGCTGGATTAAAGCGTAGAGGCTTCACACCTGAATCAATCCGTAATTTTGTCAATCTGCTCGGTATTACAAAGAGCAACGCATCTGCTGATTATGCTATGCTCGAGTACTGCGTAAGAGAAGACTTAAAGCCAAAGGACAAGCGAGTTATGGCTGTGCTTCACCCATTGAAGCTTGTTATTGATAACTACCCAGAAGGTCAGGAAGAAACACTTACTGTTTCAAACAATGTAGAGAATCCTGAGCTTGGAGAGAGAGAGGTTCCTTTCTCACGCGAGCTATATATTGAGAGAGACGATTTCATGGTAGAACCACCAAAGAAATACAGACGTCTCTATCCTGGAAATGAAGTAAGACTTATGAATGCTTACTTTGTTACATGTACAGGTTACGATACTGACGAAGAAGGAAATGTTACATGCGTTCATGCCACATATGATCCAGAAAGTCGTGGTGGCGAAAGCCCAGATGGAAGAAAAGTTAAAGGAACTATCCACTGGGTATCTGCTCCTACAGCAGTAAAGGCTGAAGTACGTCAGTATGAAAATCTAGTAAATGAAGAATTGGGAGTATATAATGAGGACGGTACTATTAATTTGAATCCAAATTCAAAGACTGTACTTTCTGAATGTATGATTGAACCTTGTGTTGCTGGTTCAAAGGCTTATGATGGCTTCCAGTTTGTTAGAGATGGCTTCTATGTTGTTGACTCAAAAGATTCTACAGAGGATGCTTTGGTATTCAATAGAGTTGTATCTTTGAAGAGTAGTTACAAACTTCCTACAGATACTAAATAATACTCCGTAAAAGTTAGTTAGGAGATAAAGATGAATTTATTTGCAGGACTTGAGAAATTCGGGTTTTCTGGAGAAGAAAAACTAGATATTACTAAAGAAGAGAAGACGACAACTAAAAAAACAGAGGCACAGGCACAGGCTGCTCCTAAGAAGCAGGTTGAGGAGAAGGATTTCCTCCTCGATAAGAAAGTGAAGTGCCCGGTTTGTGATAAGATAGTAGTTTCAAAGCAGGTTAAATCTGGAAAGATGAGACTTGTTGCGCAGGATGATGATTTACGTCCTAAGTATGCTGGCGGAATCGATCCTGTTAAATATGATGTAATCGCATGCCCTAACTGTGGACATGCTGCATTCTTTAAATCATTTGAACATCTATCTGCAACACAGATCAGACTTATTAAAGAAGGGGTGGCTTCTAAGTTTACACCAGTAGAAGAGAAGCCAGTTGAGACATACACATATGATAAAGCTTTGGAAAGATATAAGCTTGCTCTAGTTACTGCTTTATCTAGAAGAGCAAAACTTTCTGAAAAATCATATCTGTGTCTTAAGATTTCCTGGCTACTTCGATCACAGATCGAAACTATGCCAGAAGGAACAGATGAGGAAAAAGCAAAAAAGAAAGCAAAAGTTGACGAATATAATGGCTTCTATAGACAGGCCTTCGATGGTTTTATAAAAGCTATGAGCTCTGAAATGCCACCATACTATGGTATTCAGACATCAACACTTGAATACATGCTTTCTAATATGGCTCTTTATTTCAAAGAATATGATGTAGCCACAAAGCTTGTTGGAAATCTGATCAGCAGCGCAGCAACGCCTGCTAGAATCAAGGACAAAGCCCGTGACTTAAAGGACAAAATCCTTGAAGCTAAGAAGAGTGCTGCTGAAGGAAACAAGCAGTAATCCATGTGTTCGAAACCATCCACATGTAAATTAAAACTAAGGAGACAATTTAATAATGAATAAGAAAACACTATTATTGACACAGGGAGCTATGATTGCGGCGCTTTACGTAGTTCTCACAGTTTTTGTTGCGGCTTTTAACTTAGCAAGTGGTGCAGTTCAGGTTAGAATTTCTGAAGCACTCACTATTATGCCTGTGTTTACACCAGCTGCTATTCCAGGGCTTTTTCTGGGATGCCTGATTTCAAATATCATCGCAGGTGGCGCTATCATTGATATCATCTTTGGTAGTCTGACTACTTTAGTTGCAGCTGTTTGTACATATTTTCTTAGAAAGACAAAGGTACTTTACATGGTACCGCCAGTTCTTTTTAATGCTATCGTGATTCCATTTGTACTTATGTTTGCATATGGATCAGATGATGCCTACTGGTTTATGTTTGCAACAGTAGGTGCGGGGGAACTTATATCAGTATTTATTTTTGGATTTATCCTTAAGAAGGCGCTTGATCCAATTAAAAATAAATTAATGTTTGCAGAATAATTTTATTGCGTAGAAAAGGAAGGGAAACATGAAAACAATTCTCGAGCTTATCACAGAGGAAATGAGAAGAGGTTTTACAGAAGCTGGATATGATGAATCCTATGCTGTATGTACACTTTCTAATCGTCCAGACCTTTGTGAGTATCAGTGTAACGGTGCTTTGACCGCTGCTAAACAGTATCACAAGAATCCTATGGATATTGCTACTGAAGTTGTTGAGAAAATCTCATCAAGCAACGTTTTTTCAGTAGCTGAAGCTGTCCGACCAGGATTCATCAACCTTAAACTTCAGGGTGCATTCTTAGGTGATTTTGTTGATGCAATGCGAAGAGACCGAGAGAGAATGGGTTATGACAAGGTTTCAACTCCTAAGACTATATTTGTAGATTACGGCGGACCAAACGTTGCTAAGCCTCTTCATGTAGGACATCTTCGTGCAGCTGTAATCGGTGAATCTGTTAAGAGAATTATCAAATTCGCTGGAAATGAAGCTATTGGTGATATTCACCTCGGTGACTGGGGAACTCAGCTTGGTCAGATTATCTGCGAGCTTCAGGACAGAAAGCCTGATCTCGTATACTTTGATCCAGACTACACTGGAGAGTATCCAGAAGAATCTCCATTTACTATTTCTGAGCTTGAGGATATCTATCCTGCAGGTTCAAAGAAATCTAAGGAGAGTGAAGAGTTCCATCAGAGAGCTCTCGAAGCTACATACCAGCTTCAGAATGGTCATAGAGGATATACACAGCTTTTCAAACATATTATTGATGTATCAGTAAATGATATGAGAAAAATCTATGACAGACTTAATGTTCATTTCGAACTTTGGAAGGGCGAAGCTGATACTCGTGACATCATTCCTGGAATGATCGAAAATATGAAGGAAAAAAGTCTCGTTTACGAAAGTGACGGAGCCCTCGTTATGGATACAAATGAACCAGGAGATAAGGTAGAGATGCCACCTCTTATGATTCTTAAGTCAGATGGTGCTTCAAACTATAACACAACTGACCTTGGAACTCTCGTATGGAGAATGGATGACTACCACGCTGACGAAGTTTACTACGTAGTAGATAAGCGTCAGGATCTTCATTTCGTACAGCTCTTTAGAGCAGCGAAAAAAGCTGGTATCTGCGGTCCAAACGTATACCTTGAATTCATCGGATTCGGTACTATGAATGGTAAGGATGGTAAGCCATTCAAGACTAGAACTGGTGGCGTTATGCGTCTTGAATCTCTTCTGAATGACATCGATGCTCAGATGTATGAGAAGATTAAGACTAACGAGGATATTCCAGAAGAAGAAGCTAGAGACACAGCCCACAAGGTTTGTGTTGCAGCTATCAAGTATGGTGATCTTTCAAACCAGTCTACAAAGGATTATGTATTCGATCTCGACAGATTTACTTCATTCGAAGGAAATACAGGTCCATACATCCTTTACACAATCGTTCGAATCAAATCAATTCTTAGAAAATATGCTGAAGTTGAGAATGGTAAGAGCGCTACAAAGGTTTCAGAACCTACTAGCGAAAGCGAGAAGAACCTCATGCTCGTACTTTCTAGATTCTCAGAAGTTATGAAGATTGCATATGATGAGAAGGCACCTCACAAGATTTGTGCTTTCGTTTACAGTGTATGCGATGCATTCAACCACTTCTATCATGCAAACAAGATTCTCGGAATTGAAGACAAAGATCTCGAGGCTCAGTATATCAGCCTTCTCGAAGTTACAGAGAGAGTGCTTCTCTGCTGTATCGATCTGCTTGGATTCGAAGCACCAGAACGTATGTAATTTAATATTTTATAGGGTACAGTCTCGCAATTTTTATTGCGGGATTTTGCCCGTTTTATAGAAAAGCTAGAAAGAAGGGTTTATTTTGACAAAGATTGATATTGTTTCCGGATTTCTTGGAGCCGGAAAGACTACTTTGATTAAAAAGCTCGTATCAGAAGCTATCAAGAATGAAAAAGTAGTTCTCATCGAAAATGAATTTGGTGAAGTTGGTATCGACGGTGGATTCCTTAAAGACGCCGGTATTCAGATTACTGAAATGAATTCAGGATGCATCTGCTGTACTATGGTAGGTGATTTTGAGAAGAATTTGAAAGAAGTTTATGATAAATTCTCACCAAACAGAATTATCATCGAGCCATCAGGTGTAGGTAAGCTTTCTGATGTTATGGCTTCTGTTGTTAACATGGAGAAAGATAACGAGGTTAAGCTTAACGCCCTCGTTACAGTTGTAAATGCAAAGAAGGCGAAGAAGCAGATGAAAGCCTTTGGTGAATTTTTTAATAACCAGATTGAATTTGCAACTACAGTTATCTTAAGCCGTGCAGACGAAGCTGATAATACAACAATCGAAGAAGTTGTAAATATCATTCGTGAAAAAAATGCAAAGGCTCTTATCGTTACAACATCACTTTCAGAGCTTTCTGGCGAGAAGATTCTCAATGCTATCGAGGGCAAGGATAATCTCGAAGTTATCACAGAGGCTATGAAGGCTCATGAAGAGCATGAACACGAGCATGAACATGAGCATCATCATGATCACGAAGAACATGAGCATCATCACCATGACCACGATCACGAAGAGCATGAGCATCATCACCATGACCACGATCACGAAGAGCATGAGCACCATCACCATGACCACGATCATGATCATGAGCACGATGAACACTGCACTTGTGGATGTCATGATCATCACCATCATCATGCAGATGATGTCTTTGAGAGTTTCGGTAGAGAGACACCAAAGGTATTCAAGCGTGAAGTGATTGAGAATGCTCTTAAAGAACTTGTAGAGAATGAAGAGTACGGTATCGTGCTTCGCTCAAAGGGAATGATTCCTGCTGATGACGGAACATGGATCTACTTTGACTATGTAGATGGTGATTTCGAACTTAGAAGTGGTCAGCCAGATGTAACTGGTCGTATCGTAGTAATTGGTTCTGGACTTAACGAAGAAAAGATTTCTGAGTTGTTCGGATTTTAATATTAAGGAGTAATACCATGCAGGAAATACCTGTATATATTTTGACTGGATTCATGGATAGTGGAAAGACTACTATGATTCTGGATACATTAGTTAATAATGGGTTTGCCGAAGATATGGATAGTGTTCTCATCCTTTCCTGTGAAGATGGAGATGTAGAGTACACAAAAGAGGACTTGGACAAAATCCACGGAAAGGTTGTTTACTTTGAAGTAGAGGATGAATTCTTCAATGTTGAAAATCTTTCAAAACTTGATAAAGAGTATCTTCCGGATGCTATATTTATCGAATATAATGGTATTTGGGGAACAGATCGCCTTTATGAAAAAGGTTCTCTCCCTGAGAACTGGACTATAGTTCAGTCACTTGCTACTGTAGATTCAAATACATTTGAAATGTATATGTTGAATATGAGAGCGATGATGACCGAGCAGATTAAGAGAGCAGAGGTAATCTTTTTCAACCGCTGTAATGCAAATACTAATAAGGCTAAATTTAGAGCTTCTGTTAAGGCTATAAATAGACCTGCGCAGTTGGTATATATGAGAGAGGATGGCTCTATCGATCAGTCTGAGGAAGAATTACCATTTGATATTTCTCAGGATGAAATCGAAATTACTGATGCTGATTATGCTCTTTGGTTTATGGATTGTATGGACAATCCAAAGAAATATAACGGAAAAACAGTTTCTTTCACAGCTTTGGTTTACAATCCAAAGGATGGTGATGGAAAGCTTAAGCCGGGTGTAATCGTACCTGGTAGATTTGCTATGACATGTTGTGTCGAGGATATTCAGTTCCTGGGCATGAAATGTAAGTATGCCGATGCAGCTAGCATTGAACATAAATCATGGGTTAAAATTAAAGCTAAGATTAAGAATGAATTTGCCCGTGAATACAAGGGAAAGGGACCTGTACTTTATCCTGTTTCTCTTGAGCAGACTGATAAACCAGAGGATGAATTGGTTTATTTCAACTAATCTTTTTTATGTAAGGAGGGGGATATTAAAATGTTCAAGATTGTGAAGAAAGAACAGCTTGCGGACAAAATCTATCTTATGGACATCGAAGCTCCGCTTATCGCTGAATCATGTCTTCCTGGACAGTTTATCATCACAAAAGTAGATGATGTAGCTGAGCGTATTCCGCTTACGATTTGTGACTACGACAAGGTTGCGGGTACTATCACAATCGTATTCCAGGTAGTTGGTGCTTCAACACTTAGAATGTTGGATTTGAATGAGGGAGATTCCTTTAGAGATGTGGCTGGACCACTCGGTAATCCATCTGATTTGTGTATTGAAGCTGATTTGGATGAAATTAAGAAGAAAAACATCGTATTTATCGCAGGCGGTGTTGGAACAGCTCCTGTATATCCACAGGTTAAATGGCTTAAAGAACATGGTGTCGATACTACAGTAATCATGGGATCTAGAAACAAGGATTTGCTCTTCTTTGTAGATAAGATGAAAGAAGTAGCTACAGAGTTACATGTAACTACAGATGATGGTTCATACGGATTCCACGGTATGGGTACAGATCAGTTACAGGCTCTCTACGATGAGGGAAAGAAATTTGATCACTGTGTAGCTATCGGACCTATGATTATGATGAAGTTTGTTTGCAAACTCACAGAAAAACTTGATATTCCTACAGTAGTATCTATGAACCCTATTATGGTTGATGGTACTGGTATGTGCGGAGCTTGCCGACTTATCGTCGGAGACGAGGTTAAGTTCGCATGTGTAGACGGTCCAGAATTTGACGGACACAAGGTAGACTTTGACTTGGCTATGAAGAGACAGGCACAGTACAAGACTGAAGAAGGCAGAAAAATGCTCGAACTTCAGGAAGGTGATACTCATCATGGCGGTTGTGGTAACTGTGGAGGTGACAAATAATGGACGTATTAAAGAGAGTACCGATTGCAGAGCAGAAACCAGAAGTTCGTGCAAAGAACTTTGATGAAGTTTGTTTAGGATATACAGAGGATGAGGCAGTAGAAGAAGCTTCTAGATGCTTGAACTGTAAGAATCCTCGTTGTGTAGGTGGTTGCCCAGTTTCTATTAATATTCCAGCTTTTATCGAAGAGGTAAAAAATAGAAACTTTGAACGTGCGTATGAGATTATCTCTGAGTCTAGCGCACTTCCTGCAGTTTGCGGACGTGTTTGTCCACAGGAAACACAGTGCGAAGGTGTATGCGTACGTGGTATCAAGGGCGAGCCTGTAGCTATTGGTAAATTGGAAAGATTTGTAGCCGATTGGGCTAGAAAAAATGGAATTTCTCCAAAGCAGGCTGAGACAAAGAATGGTCACAAGGTTGCAGTTATCGGTGCAGGTCCTTCTGGACTTACATGTGCTGGTGACCTTGCAAAGGAAGGTTACGATGTAACTATCTTTGAAGCTCTTCACGAGGCCGGCGGTGTACTCGTTTATGGTATTCCAGAATTCCGTCTTCCAAAGGATGAAGTAGTAGCACACGAAGTAGAAAACGTTCGTGCACTCGGTGTTACTATCGATACAGACGTTATCATTGGAAAGACACTCACGGTAGATCAGCTCTTAAATGAAAAGGGATTTGAAGCAGTATTTATCGGTTCAGGTGCAGGTCTTCCTAGATTTATGAATATTCCAGGCGAACAGCTTAACGGTGTATTCTCAGCAAATGAATTCCTGACTAGAAATAACCTTATGAAAGCATTTAAAGATCAGGATACACCTATCTTTAGAGGAAAAAAGGTTGTCGTAGTAGGTGGCGGAAACGTTGCTATGGATGCAGCCAGAACAGCACTTAGACTTGGTGCAGAAGTTCATGTTGTATATAGACGTAGTATGGAAGAACTTCCAGCTCGTAAGGAAGAAGTTCATCATGCTGAAGAAGAAGGAATCATCTTTGATTTATTACAGAATCCTGTAGAGGTTCTCGGAGATGATGACGGCTGGGTTAGAGGCGTTAAGCTTATCAAGATGGAATTGGGCGAGCCTGATGAGTCAGGCAGACGTAGACCTGTTGAAATACCTGGTAGTGAATATGAAATCGACTGTGATACAGTTATCATGTCGCTCGGTACTTCACCAAACCCACTTATTTCTTCTACAACAGAAGGTTTGGAAATCAACCGTAGAGGATGTATCATCGCTAAAGAGGAAAACGGTGAGACATCAAAGACTGGCGTCTTCGCTGGTGGAGATGCAGTTACTGGCGCAGCTACAGTTATTCTGGCTATGGGCGCTGGTAAAGCAGCAGCAAAGGGAATCATGGATTATTTCGCTGCTAAATGATTATGACATTTTAGAAATTTGACAAGACAGAATGGGAGAGAATGAGTTTTGAAAAGGAGAATCTGGAAAATTTCAGAAGATAGGTTTGATGATATCAAACCAGAACTTAATATTTCCCCTTCTGTCGTAGAAATGGATGGTAATGAGGAGCAGTCTATAACTGGCTCCTTTACCATCACATCTACTAATAACACAGATTTAAAGGGCTTCGTATATTCTTCGAGCCCTTATGTAATCTGTGACAATCCTACATTTGAAGGAAAGAATGTAGTTATTTCATTTCACACAAATACAAAAGCATTTACACATACAGACTCTATTGAGGGCTGTTTTGATATTGTCTATAACATGGGAGAGGTGTCTGTCCCATTTAAATTTACGTTCAATCTATCTCCACTCGTTTCATCTATAGGAGAGATAAAGTCTTTAGAAGACTTTGGTAAGCTTTGTGAAATCAATTTTCATGAGGGCTTAGCTTTGTTTAGAACTAGAGCTTTTGAACGTTTTATAAATAAAGAATCTAATGATATCCGAGTATTATATAAAGGATATTCTAAGGCTGTACCTTCAGGAATAAATCTACAGCACTTTCTTGAAGAAGTTAAACTGAATACGAAGCTTACTTATTCTCTGGATCAGGAAAAAATCGAATTTATAGATATTCTCGATGATCAGAGAGGCAGCATTAATATTACCAGATCTAGCTGGGGTAAACTGGATATTTTTATATCTACAGATGCACCGTTTATAGATTTACCTCTTCGTAGAATTACTGATAGTGAGTTTCTCGGCCGTGAATATGATTATCACTTCTATATTCGTACAGATAAGATGCACCAGGGAAAAAATCGTGGTGAAATCAAATTGTATGATGGCTGTACATACAAATCGGTATTTATAGAAGCAAATCTCCTGGACGAAGATTTGCCTATTAGAAAGCTCAGTCTTAGAAAGAAAAAGATTAGATGCGAGATATTTAGAAATTTAATCTCTTATAGAACTGGAAATCTCGGCATCAGTTCTTTTTGTAAGAAATTATATGATAATTTAATAATCTCATTTAAGATCGATGAATCAGAATCTAACATAAATGACACAGCAATCTATTTCGATGAGAATGGAAAGATTCACGAGAGAAAAGAAGACAAGTGGAATTTAGACTTTGATCGAAAGACAAATACTGATGAGGAGGAATATATTTCTTATAGACTTCCTGTATTTGATAGACTATTACTTGCTCATGCGAGAATTCTAAATAGCGAGAGGCAGAAGGCTCTTTGGCTGATTAGAGATTTAAAGGTTGATATCAAAGATCATTTTGGTTTTGAATGGGCTTATCTGCTGTATTTATGTATTTTGATAGACCCGGATGAACATTATCAGGAAAAACTGACTGATGAGATTGAGAAGATCTTTAGAAAGAACTCTGAGGATTTGAGAATCTTTGTCTTCCTGCTTTATCTCAGAAAAGAGTATGTAGATGACCCAGCCAGAAAGTTAAAGGATATTAAACAGTGGGTAAATTCTGGTTATGTTTCTCCGCTACTGTTAGAGGAAGCTTTGGATGTGTTTAAGCTTCACCCTTACTTATTGCAGTCATTTGATGGTTTTATTATATCTGTACTTAATTTTGCACAGAAGAACAAATCTCTAAATTCAGACATCGTAACATTGATACCTGAGCTGCTTAGAAGTGAAACTGAGTTTAATCCACTTATTTTTAAGATAATTAGTCACGCATATGAATATGACAAGTCTATGGATTTATTAGAGGCTATCGTTTCATATCTTATTAAAAATGAGTGCTTTACAAAGAAATACTCAAAGTGGTACAGAAAGGGAATAGAGGAAGGCATAAATGTTTCCGGCCTCTATGAGGCTTATATTAACTCACTTCCGCTGGATAGTGTTGAAGAGTTGCCTGAGTCTGTACTTCTGTATTTCAGATATCCTAGCTCGCTGACACGTGAGAGAAAGGCATATCTATATGTTTCAGTTATTTCTGCCCAGAATAAGCATCCGCGTATATTTAGAGAGTATCTTCCAGATATTGAGAGCTTTGCATTAGCAGAAATGCAGCAGGAGCGTATAGATGATAATCTTTCTATTATCTATCAGGAGATGATGGACCATAATCATAATTTCGCTGCTTTTTCCGAGCTGGTTGTTCCGTTTTTGTTCATCCAACGTATCGCAGTTATGCGTGAAGAAGCTACACAGATTATTCTGTATCAGGATTGCTACCGAAAAGCGGTTGTGGCACCGCTCGTAAATCATATAGCGTATGTTCCGATTACGGATAAAAACTATCGAATCTTCCTGGTTGATATGGACGGTACTGTACACAGTGATCGAGAGCTATATGTAATCGATCCGATTATTCGCCTGGATACAGAGAATGGAAGACTTCCGGAGAAGTATTCATATTCTGTACCCGCTATGCTTTATAATCTAACACGTGAAGACAGTGATTATACCTTTACAGAAAAAGATGTTCCGTTTATTGAGTCTATATTTAATAACAGCGAATTTGACTCTGAATTTCTGCTTAGGAAGTATCCTGAAATGTACGAATTACTGAAGAGCGCGATGAAGGAAGATGTAATTCTTTCTTATATCTGGACTCGTAGAAATAAACTTTCACTGCCTAAAGAGATTGTTAGCGAAATCGTTTCTTATGCTATTCGTACAGAGAAATATGAAGAAGTTTACGATTATATAAAGATGGTAGATGCATCTGGCTGTAATCATGATCTGCTTCTGGCACTCGTAAACTATATGATCGTTTACTATGAATTTGCATCTGTAGATACTCTTATCGTATTAGCATCAGAACTCCTTATGAAGGGCTATGCTTCACAGAATAGTATTTCTTACCTACAGAAATACTATGCAGGTTCTACTGAATGCATGCAGCGAATCTTTAAGCTCGGTTTTGAAAGTGATGTAAAGGTTCCTGGTTTCTCTGAAAGGGTTGTACTTCAGATGCTTTATACAGGATATAATCAGGAATTCCCAGAAAGCCTGTTTAAAGTATTCTTAAGCGAATATAAGAATCGAATGGTAAAGGAAGCATTCCTGACATTTTGGGCCAGAGAGTACATCTTAAAAGATGCCCCTGTCCCTGAAAGCTTTATGAATGAGCTTTATCGTTCTGTTGTTTTAGATGATAATGTAAATGACAGTATGAGAATCGCTTTGATGAAATATCTCTGTGATGCGCCTGAACTTAGTCGCGAAGAGATTACGGTTCTCGATAAATACTTGAGATACTATATCTCTAGAAATATCAGGTTCTCATTTTTTAAGAATGCACCAAAGGGCTTAGTGATAAAGTATCATCTAAATGACAGGTCCTTTATCAGTTTAAGTTACAAACCGTCTTCTAGACTGTTTATCAAGTTGAAAAAAAATAACGAAGAAGACTACGTATTGCCTATGCCAGAAGTTTATTCTGGATTATATAATCGCTCTTCCGCCCTGTTTACAGGCGATGTAATCAATTATTCTATCCTCGAAGGAAAGAAGGATGGAAAGGTGATAAAGAGCGGTGTCCTTTCTGGACCGGATTATTTCGAGAAGGATGAAGAAGGCAGATTTGAAAGATTGAACCACATGAAGTATTCAATTATCCTGGGAAACAATGAAGAACTTAAAGATGCAGTGTCTTCATATGGAACCCTGGATATCGTGACGAAGAATTTGTTCTCAGGATTATAAATGGAGAGTAAGAATTGGAAGGAATTTATTTCGGAATTGATTTAGGAATAAAAAATACAATAGTAAGTTATTACAGCTCTTCCATGAATGAACCTGGAAGCGTAAGTATGGTTATGGGAAGCGAAGAGTACCAGATACCAACTTGCCTCGCAAAGCGTAAAGGCTTAGATCAGTGGTTTTATGGCAAAGAAGCAAAGAGCATGATTAATGCCGGAGATGCTGTAGAGGCAAATGATCTCTTTGACAATGCACTAAGAAATCAGGATATCGAACTTGATGGAAAGATTTATACTGCTAGAGATTTGCTTGCGATTTATATTAAGCATCTCCTCGAAGTTTCAGGTATGCCGATTAGTTCAGAGGCTGTATTAAAACTGGTTATTACAGTACCGGCACTTTCTCTTGACATTGCAGAGATGTGTTCCATCATTTGTAAGAAGCTTTCGATTTCTGAAGAGAAGCTTTTGGTAATCGACCATATGGAGGCTTTTTTCTATTATGCTCTGAACCAGGAACCTGGAACTTTCATGCATGATGTATTGCTTTTAGACTGTGATAGTCAGGATTTGAAATACACTTTTTTGAGTCTAGACAGACATACTACTCCAATCTTAGCGAAGTTGAACTCGGGTTCAGATAAACTCGGCTCAGGGAAAAAAGATGAATCTTTCTTAAGTCTCCTTAGAGTTTTGTTAAAAGACGCTTTAGTTTCAAGTGTATATCTCGTAGGAGACGGATTTGATGGCGGTTGGATGAAAGCCTCTATGGAGTATCTACTGGATAAACGTAGGGTGTTTATCGGAAAGAACCTCTACTCTAAAGGTGCGTGCTTCGCAGGCAGAGTGAAGAATGAAGATTGTGATTTTAACTATGTTTATATAGGATCAAATGAGTTGAAACTCAATCTTTCTCTCAAGGTTAATTTGGAGAATCGAATGGTTATCCATACCATCTTAGATGCGGGTGAGAGTTGGTTCCAGAGCCAGGGTGAATGTGAAGTCATTTTGTTTGGATCAAATGAAATAGAATTCTGGGTACAGAGACCTGAAAGCCGAAAGGCTGTTATCGAGAAGCTTCTCTTAGAAGGCTTGCCTGAAAGAGAAGAAGGAACAACCAGACTTAGAATCTCTGCAAAGGCTATTTCTGACACAAAGGTTGAAGTAGAAATCAGAGATATGGGATTTGGTGAAATCGCTCCTAGCTCGGGTAGAACTTTTTCACATGTAATAGAATTAAAGGAGGAAGCTTGATGGGTGATTTGATATTATGCAAGATTCCTCTAGCTGGAACTCCGTATTATTTAGAGGATTTCGGAATAAACATATACTCACTGGAGGAACTGTCACATCTCGCTTTTAAGCATTCAGACATGATTTCCGAAGATATCATGTGTTCGGATTTCACTGATTGGATTGAAAGTGAACTTCATCTGGATTCACTAAAGAGAGAGCTTAATGATTTAATTGCAGAGGGCGCATCTCTTCATATTTTTATGGGTAGAGTCCTTTCTAACTGTGGGTATCTGACAGAATCAGATTTGAAGAAGACCATGGAAAGGATTTCTGCACTTGAGAACAAAAGCGAGGCAGAGATTCGAAAGATTAGAGCGGATCGACTTTTGAACACAGACAGACTTTCAGATGCTGTATTAGAGTACACGGCTATATTAGAAGACAGAAAGACATTAAAGCTTTCAAATGTCTCTGAAGGTGATGTATTCTTTAATCTAGGTGTCTGCTATTCGAGAATGTTTTTCTTTGAAGAAGCCAGAGAGTGTTTTAATATAGCTTTTGAGAAGAACAGAAAAACTGAAGCAGTAAAAGCTGTTCTCTATGTGGATTTGCTTACAAAGAATGAAGCAAGCTTTAAAGAGTTTGTGAACAAATACCTGATACCGCCGGATTTGGTTGAAGAAGTTAAGGCTACATTTGATAAAGAGGTTTCTTCGAATCAGGTTACTTCTTTCAGAAGCAGAGTTGAATCAGTATATGAGAAAGACCCATCTTCGCTAGCGTCTTTGGTAGGAATTTGGGAAAATGAATACGAGAAAAATAGTGGAATCTAGTTGAGAATAGGGGAGATTTATGTTTGGTTTTGGTAAGAAGAAAAAAAGCATATCTCTAGATCAAGCTTTTGATAAAACTATCGAAGAAATCAATAATCTGGATGACTGGGATGATCCAAAGAAACTGGAGAGGTATATTCTGGATTCTTGCGAACAGATTGTTTCTAATACGAAGGAACTGGAAGCTGAGAAAAAAGAGTATCGCGTAGTAACGGATTACCTTAAAGATATCGAAATTTTGGAACAGATGCCGGACGATGAACGAGCTAATCTGAAAGTTCTGGCAGGAAAGATTGTCGAGTTGTCCCGTTCCAGATTGAACTTCGAACAGAGAGAACGTAGAATTTCAGAAGAAAACTACTCTCTGATGGAAGAGAATGAAGATGAGATAGTTGGTACTATCGAAAGATTGAAAGCGAACGAAGCTTATCAGCATAGTCTGGAAAAAGACATGCATCACCTGGAAGGTGAGAAGAACGCGATTGAAATAGAGAGGGATAGCATGAAGAGGTCTGAGAAGAACTCTAGAATCATAGCGGTCCTATTATTTGCGCTTTGTGCACTGGTCTTTGGAATACTATTATTCTTCGAAGTTGTATTGGAAACGGATGTAACATGGTATTTGCTTCTGGCATTAGCTCTGTCTGCAGGATCTTTTTCCGCGTTCTTCGTATGGGCGTCTTCTATTAGACGTCGCAAGCGTAGTTCTTTGAAGTATTTGAACAAGGTTATTCCGATGTTGAATGCTTCCAGAATGAAATATGCGAACATAACGAATGCAGTTCGTTTCGCTTATAATCGATTTGGTGTTGAATCTGCGATGGAATTGGAATATATTTATAATTCGTATGTTACTGAAAAAAACGACAGAGATTTGTATCGTAGAAACAACCAGGATATGGAAGACTGTGTAAACGAGTTCTTTGATTTTTTGAACTCAAAGAAGCTCTATGATCCAAAGATTTGGGAATATCAGGCGAGAGCACTAATAGATCCTGATGAGATGGTGGAAGTTAAACATCGTCTTATTAAACGTCGTCAGAAGATTCGCGATCAGATCAATCATAATACTGAATCTGTTAAGCTCGAACGTGACGAAATCGATAGAATTATGCAGGAACACAATTTCTTCGTTCCAGAGATATTAGAGATTATTCATTCTGTAGATAAACTCTGCGGTTTGAATCAATATAAAAGATAGTTGTTTTTTTCAGCAAAAAAATAAAAAGGAGTATATAGAAAATGGCAAAAGTTAGAACGAGATTTGCACCAAGCCCTACAGGTAGAATGCATGTTGGTAACCTTAGAACAGCATTGTACACTTATTTGATCGCAAAACATGAAGATGGAGATTACATTCTTCGTATCGAAGATACAGATCAGGAAAGATATGTAGAAGGTGCTGTAGATATCATCTATAGAACTATGAAAGAAACTGGACTCGTTCATGATGAAGGCCCTGATAAAGATAAAGGTGTAGGACCTTATGTTCAGTCTGAGAGACAGGCAGCCGGTATCTACATGGAATATGCAAAGAAGCTTATCGAAAAAGGTGAAGCTTATTATTGCTTCTGTGACCAGGAAAGACTTGATAGCCTGAAGCAGGAGATTACTGTTGATGGTGAGACAAAGACTATCTCTGTTTATGACAAGCATTGCTTGAATCTTTCAAAGGAAGAAGTAGAGAAGAATCTTGCTGAGGGTAAGCCTTTTGTTATTCGTCAGAATAATCCTCGTACTGGTACAACTACATTCCACGATGAGCTCTACGGAGACATCACAGTTGATAACTCTGAACTTGATGATATGATCCTCATCAAATCAGACGGATTCCCTACATACAACTTCGCAAACGTAGTAGATGATCACCTCATGGGAATCACTCACGTAGTAAGAGGAAACGAGTACCTTTCATCCTCACCTAAGTACAATCGTCTGTACGAGGCATTTGGATGGGAAGTCCCTAAGTACATTCATTGCCCACTTATTACAAACGAAGAGCACCAGAAGCTTTCAAAGAGAAGTGGACATTCTTCATTCGAAGACCTCGTTGAGCAGGGATTTGTAACAGAAGCTATCGTAAATTTCGTAGCACTTCTCGGATGGAGCCCAGAAGGAAACCAGGAAATCTTCAGTCTTGAAGAGCTCGTTAAAGAATTCGATTACCATAGAATCGGTAAATCACCAGCTGTATTCGATTACGGCAAACTTAAGTGGATGAATGGTGAGTACCTAAAAGCTATGGATCTCGATAGATTTATGGAACTTGCAAAACCTTATCTGGATGAGGCTGTACCAGCTGGTATGGATCAGAGAAAGATCGCTGAGCTTGTTAAGAGCCGTATCGAGATCTTCCCTGAAATCGCTGAACACATTGATTTCCTCAAGGAAGTTCCTGGTTATGATATCAGCATGTATACACATAAGAAGATGAAGACAACTCCTGAAAACTCACTTGAGCTTCTTAAGGCTGTACTTCCTGTTCTCGAAGAGCAGACAGATTATTCAAATGATGCTCTCTTTGAGACATTAAAGAAATTCGGCGAAGAGCATGAGTTTAAGACTGGCTTCGTAATGTGGCCACTTCGTACAGCTATTTCTGGAAAGATGAGCACACCAGGTGGTGCTACACAGCTTATGGAAATCCTCGGCAAAGACGAGTCAATAGCACGTATTAAGGCTGCTATTAATAAGCTTGAGGCTGAGATTTAATATTAGGATTTAATCCTACGGAAAGGCGAATAAGTGTTAGACGATGCGCAGATGAAAGCCGTAAAGGCTTTACTAGGCCCTACACTAGTAATCGCTTCTCCAGGTTCTGGAAAGACTACGGTCATTATTGAAAGAATCAAATATCTAATCAATGATCTAAATATCGATCCACAGCAGATTCTGGTTATCACTTTTACCAGAGATGCTGCATTTCAGATGAAAACACGTTTCGAAGCAGGTGGAGAACAGACTTCTTCACCTGTCTTTGGAACTTTTCATTCTATTTTTTTCCACATTTTATCGCTCGAATATGGTTACACCAATGCAAATATACTAGAAGGTCAGAACAAAGCAAATCTGATAAAGAAAGCTTTCTACATGTCTGAGAAGAAGATGGATTTCTTCCCGGAGTTCTTTAAAATATTTGAGGAAAAAATGTTGGTTTCCAGATTATCAGGGGAAGACATAAGTGGGGAAAAACTAAATTCTATAATTTCAAACTATGAGTCGCTGAAGCGTGATAGAAATCTAATCGACTTCGGGGACATGATAATTCTCGCTCTAAAAATGTTTAGAGAAAACCCTAATATACTTATAAAATGGCAGAATCGCTTTAAATATCTCCTCGTAGATGAAGCACAGGATATGAATAGTCTTCAATATGAGCTGGTGAAACTCCTGTCTGGAGCTGATCAAAATGTGTTTGTGGTCGGAGACGAGGACCAGTCTATTTACAGCTTTAGAGGTTCGGATCCTGGGGTTATGATGCGATTTGAATCAGAGTTTACTGAAACGAAACTATTTAAGCTTGAGACGAATTACAGAAGCACGAAGACTATAGTCGAAGGTGCGAACAACCTGATTCGCAGGAACAAGCTTCGCTTTGATAAGAATATGGTCAGCTTTTCTGACCGCGATTCCATCCTCAGTGTAAAGAGTTTCAGATCGGGATTGGATGAAGCTGAATATGTGACCCGAATGATTCAGGCGAAGATAGCTGAAGGCTACAAAACCAAGGAAATAGCCGTTCTCTATCGAAATAACAACCGTGTAAGTCTGATTTCATCAAAACTCGAATCCCTCTCGATTCCTTTCAATATCCGAAGAGAACGTATGATGCAGGATATAGTCCTTCGTTCAATCAATTCCGTTATTCGGATTTCTGGGCAGACCTACAACAGAGGAGACATTTTTTTACTGTTAAAGATGATAGATGCAGAGAACTACAGATATCTGTTTAGTGAGGAAGAAGTCGATTTCGACAGGATTCTAAATACGAATCTGATTTCAGAAGAGAAAAAAATAATCCTTCGACTTCAGTCTGCTACGAAACTGATGGCAAAACTAGAGCCTTTTCCGTTGATGGTTTATATGGAGAGAAGTCTGGGTTTTGAAGAATTCTTACGTGGATATTGCAAGTCGAGCGGGTTAAGCGAGGATGCGGCGATAGAGAGGTTTCAAAGTTTCGTGGAGATGGCTAGAGGGTATAAGTACGTGGCTGATTTTGATAAGGCGATAAATGATGGAGAGGTACATAGTCTGGTCAGAACGGATGGGGTAGCGTTAAAAACTTTTCACGCATCTAAAGGGCTTGAGTATAAAGTTGTATTTATAATCGATGCGCTGGAGGGTATTACTCCTTCAAACAAAGCTTTGGCACAGGGAAATCTCGAAGAGGAGAGACGCATGTTCTATGTCGCGCTTACGAGAGCTAAACGGGAGTGCTATATTTGTTTTCCTAATCAGATTGGTGAGAAATGTTATAAGAAATCGCGATTTATAGATGAACTCAAAATATTGTAAGTAAAACCTAAAAAGTGTAGAATTACTTGGGACTTGTGGATTGAATTAAGGATTGAGACATGAAATTAAAGATTACTAAAGGCAATTTTAAAAAGTTTGGCGTGACGTTTGATGGCGCGAAGACGACTTTTACTTTTGAGGTTACTACAAATGGAAAGGTTGCTTTGGCGCTTTATTCACTGGCCGATGATACGAAGACTGTTATCGATCTGGATTCCGGTTTCAGATTTGGCAGGGTGTATTCCGTCTGTGTTTCAGGAATAAATCCTTTGGATTATTCGTATATGATAGTCGAAGATGGAATTTCACACTTGGACCCATATGCAACTAGAGTTATCGGTCGAGATAAATGGAATGATCTATCCAGAAAGAAACAGAATTTCAAGGTTCGTTCTGGAATGTGGAAGTTTGATGATTTCAAAGATGAGAGCCCTGAAATCCCATCGCAGAATTTGATACTCTATAGAATGCATATGCGTGGATTCACTATGGATCATAGTCTTTCTGAAGCAAAGAGAGGAAACTATGAAGGGGTGATTCAGAGACTTTCGTATCTGAAAGACTTCGGCTTTAATGCGTTGGAATTTCAGCCGCTCTATGACTTTGAAGAAGTAATCACTTCTAAGAAACCATATGTAGACAAGCGTGGCAAAAACAGAATCAAGATAACTCCAGCAGACAAAGTCAACTATTGGGGTTACGGTAAAGCTTCTTATTTTGCACCAAAGGCTTCATATTTCGGTGGAGCTGATTGCGTGAAAAATATGCGAAAGATGATTCATGCGATTCATAAGAAAGGCATGAAGATCATCATGGAGATGTCTTTTTCCGAAGATGAAAGCGAAGATATGATGCTTGATTGCCTGAAGTTCTGGGTCAGCAAATATCATATCGATGGCTTCCGTATCGTAGGACTGGCTACTCCTATCGAAAGAGTTGTAAATGATCCTATTTTGAGTGATACATATTTCTTCTACGATAGTTTCCCTGAGAAACTACTCACAGATGATAAATCGCTCTCAAGACGTCTCTTTGTGGATGACACCAGATTTATGTATCCTCTACGCAAGCTTATTAATCATAAAGATGGAAGTATCGTCGAGTTTACAAATATGATGAGGAGACAGAATGAACGTTATGGTTTTGTTAATTTCTGTGCTTCTTCAAACAGCGGTTATACTTTGCTGGATAGTTTTTCTTACAAGGAGAAACATAACGAAGCAAATGGTGAAGAGAATCGCGATGGAAATAATTTTAATTTCAGTGATAACTATGGGAATGAAGGCGAGACAAATAGCAGACTCGTATGGAATGTTCGTCTAAAAAATTGCCGCACATCTATGGCTGCTACTATTTTGGCGCAGAGTATTCCTATGATTCAGTCGGGAGATGAGGTCTTAAATTCGCAGAAAGGAAATAATAATCCTTACTGTCAGGACAACGAAATCGGCTGGGTAAACTTTAATAATAAAAAGAGAACCAGAGATTTTAAAGCGTACGTAAAGAAACTGTTTGAGTTCAGACAGAATCATCCGGTTCTTTGGACACTAAAACCTAAAGAGATGAGTGACCCTATGCACAAAGGCTTGCCAGATCTAAGTTATCATGGTAGGGAACCTTGGACTGTCTGGCTTTCTGAGGACAGGAAAGCTGTTGGAATACTGTACTCAGGCTTATACGGAAACCATTCAAAGGAAGACGATGTTATGCTTCTCTTTAACTTCTATTTAGAAGAGGAGAGGTTTGCCCTGCCTTCGTTGATAAACCAGAGAAAGTGGTATTTTGTGGCAAATACTTCAGATGAAGTATGGCCTGATGCTGAAAAACGCCTGGAAGCAGATGACTTTATTACAGTGCCTGGTTCATCCCTTACTATATTAGTTGGAAAGACGGAGAAGTAGATGAATTTTTGGAAGAGATTTTTTGGCCATTTACATACTATAAACAAACATCATCGTTTGGTTAGAAAAGGATGCTTTAAGGCTGGACTGTATTATCAGGGGCTAACCCATGATTTGTCAAAGTACTCACCGGCCGAGTTTTGGGTTGGTGTGAAGTATTACCAGGGATTTAGAAGTCCGAATAATGCTGAGAGAGAAGACAAAGGTTATACTTCAGCCTGGCTTCACCATAAGGGCAGAAACAAACATCACATGGAATATTGGATTGATTATGCCATAAATTCTGATTTCCCTATGGAAGGCATGAAGATGCCCGTTAAATACGTAGTTGAGATGTTTGTGGATAGAGTAAGCGCCAGCAAAGTCTATATGAAAGACAAATATACAGATTCCAGTCCGCTCGAATACTATAATCGCGGTAAATGGCATTACTTGCTTCATCCGGAATCCCAGGCTCTCCTTGAAGAGCTTCTCACTATGAATGCAACGAAAGGCGAAGAGGAGACCTATCGTTATATTCGCGAGCGAGTCTTGACAAAATAGATGATTAATAATGTGAAATCTTTCTAGGTTCTGACATAGTAATCTGGAAAGATTTCATTTATTTTTCCCTTTGATTTTAATGATGTTATCAGCTCTTGAATGGTATCTTCGTCAAATCCGCTCTTTGAATAAATAGTATCGATATGTGTGGCGTAGTAATCTATCAGTTCGTAGATGCTGTTTTCGTCATCCGTCAGTTCGCATACGCGTAGGCTGGATAGATCTAGCGTAGGTTCGTGTAATTCGGCATTCCCGAATCTCTCTTCTAAGTCCTGGCAGAGTTTCTCGACGGATTCGAAGACGAGTGCTCCCTGTGATATCAGGTGGTTCGTGCCAGTTGAGAGATTGTCTGTTATACGCCCAGGCACAGCATAAACATCTCTTCCGTAGGAAATAGACAGATTACAGGTTATCAGAGACCCACTCTTCAGTCTGGCTTCTGTAACTATGAGACTCGAGCTCATTCCGCTTATGATTCTGTTCCTTAGTGGGAAAAAAGCTGGCAGGGCCTGAGTATAGGGCGGGTATTCTGAGATTATGGCGCCGTGTTCTCTGATAGCTTCATATAGCCTCTGATTTCTCGGAGGGTAACATAAGTTGACTCCACATCCTAAGACGGCGGTTGTGTACCCGTTACCGTCTAGAGCACCTTTATGAGATGAGCTGTCTATGCCTAGCGCCATTCCAGAGACGATATTGTAACCGCGGTTGCCGAGAATCTTTCCGATGTCGTAAGCTATTTGCTTACCGTAATTCGTGCTCATTCTCGCGCCGACTACACCGATAGCGGGTTTTGTCGGAGAGCAGAGTGTCCCCGTATAATACAGGGCATGAGGTTTGTCGGGTATTTCGCGTAATAGTATCGGATAGTCAGCTTCTTCGATTGAAGTGATATCGATATCTTCAGATAGCATCGCTTGATAAATGCTATCTGGTGTTTTCTTTCTGGCTTCATTTATCAGGCTTAGTATTCTAAAGTCGACATATTGTGATTCAATTAGCTCGCTGTCATCGGCTTCGTAGATATTCTTAGCACTCTTAAATTCCTCAATGAGATGACACTTTAGCTTGGTTGAGAGATGAGGAATCACATTAAACCAGGCTATATATTTCTTTCTTTCAAATTCTTCATTTAGTATATCTTTAGACATTTTGCCCCCTTTATTATGTAATTAGAAGCTTCCTTCAGATGTTTTATGCTTATATCTTCGGAGCCATCTAAATCAGCTATTGTTCGAGCTAATTTGAGCAGCTTGTTATAAGATCTGACGGTTATATTTTCAGGCTTCAACATTTTTAGCAGTTGTTTTTGCACACTGTTCGATAATGTGCAATATTTGTCTATTTGAGAAGTTGGAATCCTGCTGTTAAACTCGATGTTTGTCCCTTTGAATCGTTCTCTTTGAATCTGCATAGCTTTTATGACACGCTTCTGAATTTCTTTGGAACTTTCCTGTTCGTGTGTATCTGACATTTCATCCAGTGTTAGTGGGTGGATGGAGACTATGATATCTATTCTGTCCATAAGAGGACCAGATAATCGTGAAAGGTAACGGTGAACTTCGCTCCGGGTACATTCGCATTTGTTAAAATCAGGGTAGTATCCACATGGGCAGGGGTTTGAGGCCGCAATTAACATAAAGTCGGCAGGAAAAGTAACCTGGTTCTTTGATCTAGAGATATTTATGCAGTGGTCCTCCATAGGTTGTCGTAACAGTTCTAGAGATTCCTTCTTAAACTCCAGTAGTTCGTCCAGGAATAGAATTCCTGAGGTCGCGAGTGTTATCTCACCGGGGATGGGGACTCCTCCGCCTCCAACTAATCCAATATTTGAAATAGTATGATGAGGAGAGCGAAAAGGTCTGTGATTTATAAGAGATACATTGTCACGCAGCAATCCTGCGGCAGAATATATCTTTGATACTTCAATCTGTTCAGTAGCAGACATGGGCGGCAGGATAGAAGGAACACAGGATGCGGCCATCGTTTTTCCGGCACCGGGCGGACCTATCATTAGCAGATTGTGCATTCCGCTTACAGCGACTTCCAGAGCTCGCCGAAGTGTTTTGTGTCCCTTTAAGTCTTTGAAGTCGTGCTCATAGGATTCATTACTGGAATCGACTTTTGAGTCATCTTTCCAGACATATCTTTCATCTATCTCTTTGTCTTTCAAGATTTCGATTACGTTCTTTAGAGATTTGACCGGAATAATCTTTAATGAAGGAATCATAGTGGCTTCGTATTTGTTCCCTTCGGGGACCATGAGATAGGGGATGTTCATTTCTTTGCATACGAGGCATGCGGATAGAACACCCTTTATAGGCAGTATTTCACCCGTTAGATTCATTTCTCCTATCATCATGATGTCTCTTAGGGCTGAGGTCTTTATCTGCCCGTATGCACCCAATATAGAGACCGCAATGGGCAGATCGAATCCGGTTCCGCTTTTTCGGATGGATGCGGGAGAAATATTCACCGTGATTCTGGAAGCTGGAAACTTGACATTGGAATTTTTTATAGCGGTTCGAACTCGCTCTCTGGATTCCTTAATCTCTGTGGAGAGTAGACCGACTATGGAAAAATTAGGTAAACCATTTGATACATCTGACTCGCAAGTTACTGGAATGCTTTCGATTCCGTTTAAAGTTGCGGTTTTAACTGAACAATACATAGTAATCCTCCTTCTCGATGTGAAGTGAGATTACCACAAAATAAGCCGTTTGTTTCTTAAAGATGTTTTAGGAAAATAAACATTTATTCAATTAGTGTAAAAATTCTTAAGTTATTTTAAGAAAAATAAAATTTCTCCTTGAATTGTAATTGGCAGTGGTGTATATTTGACAAAGTTTCTTTCGAAAAAAGATTAATATGAAATATTTTGACTTAAAAATATATAAGGAGATGAAGTAAATGGCGAAAAATCTTGTCATAGTTGAGTCCCCAACAAAAGTAAAAACTATCAAGAAATTCTTAGGAAAGAATTATGAAGTCGTTGCATCTTTGGGACATGTACGTGATTTGCCAAAAAGCCAGATGGGTATCGACATCGAGAACGACTTCGAGCCTAAATATATAACTATTCGTGGAAAGGGAGAATTGCTTTCTGCACTTCGTAAGGAAGTAAAGAAAGCCGACCATATTTATCTCGCAACTGACCCGGACCGTGAGGGTGAAGCTATTTCTTGGCATCTTTATTTTGCCTTAAAACTTGAGAATAAAGACGTAAAGAGAATTACTTTTAACGAAATCACGAAGAAGGCGGTAAAGGATTCCCTTAAGAATCCTAGAGATATTGATATGAATCTCGTAGATGCGCAGCAGGCGCGTCGTGTGCTGGATCGTTTAGTTGGATATAATATCAGCCCGCTTCTTTGGGCAAAGGTAAAGAGAGGACTTTCAGCAGGTCGTGTTCAGTCTGTTGCACTTCGACTTATAGCTGAGAGAGAAGCTGAAATCGATGCGTTTATTCCACAGGAATATTACACATTAGATGCGAAACTGTTGGTTTCCAACGAGAAGAATCCTGTTACCGTTTCTTTCTATGGCGATAAATCAGGGAAAAAAGAAATCTCTGACAAAGCTTCTTTGGATGAAATTATCTCTAAGACTAAAGATGGTAACTTTATACTTTCTTCTATTTCTAAGACTGAAAGAGAGAGAAAGAAACCTCTTCCTTTCACGACTAGTACTTTACAGCAGGAAGCAGTAAAAGCACTTAATTTCTCTACACAGAAGACTATGAGAATCGCTCAGCAGCTCTATGAAGGTGTAGATATTAAGGGACAGGGTACAGTAGGTTTGATTACTTACTTACGTACAGACTCTGTTCGAGTTTCAGAAGAAGCGAAAGAAGTTGCTACTAACTTTATCGAAGAGAACTATGGCCCTGAATATCTCGGTGAAGATTCCAGAGGAAAAAAGACTGAGAAGAAGATTCAGGATGCTCATGAAGCTATCAGACCTGCTGATATCACAAAGATACCTTCAGAAATCAAGGATTCCCTTTCTAGAGATCAGTTCAGACTGTATCAGCTTATCTGGAAGCGTTTCGTAGCCAGCCAGATGAAGAATGCAATCTTTGAGACTACTAATGTAAAAGTAGAGTCTAATGGTTATATTTTTTCAGGAAGTGCCTCAAAACAGGTGTTTGCAGGATTTAGGCTTATCTATACAGATGCTGATGATGCTCAGGAAGATAAGAAAAACGGCATCTTTGGAATTACTAAAGAATCAACTATTAAGCTTGATGAGTTTGAGGAGAAGCAGCATTATACTCAGCCTCCGGCTCATTTTACAGAAGCATCTTTGGTACGTGTGCTTGAGGAAAAGGGAATCGGCCGCCCGAGTACATATGCTCCAACTATTGCAACGATTTTGAAGAGACGTTATATCACTAAAGAGGGTAGAAATCTCTACATGACGGAAATCGGTGAAGCGGTTGACAAGATTATGAGAGAATCTTTCCCAGTTGTTGTAAATACAGAGTTTACAGCGAATATGGAAAGCTTGCTCGATGGAGTAGAAGATGGAAAGGTAGAATGGAAATCAATCATTCGTAACTTCTATCCGGATTTGGAGGAACTTATCAAGAAAGCCGAGAAAGAACTTGAGAAGATTCAGATTGCAGATGAAGAAACTGACGTGGTTTGTGAAAACTGCGGAAGACATATGGTTATCAAATATGGACCACATGGTAAATTCCTCGCCTGCCCTGGCTTCCCAGAGTGTAAGAACACTAAACCATATTTGGAAAAAATAGGTGTGTCATGTCCTAAGTGTGGTAAGGAAGTCGTAATTAGAAAGACGAAGAAGGGTAGAAAATTCTTCGGCTGTGAAGATTATCCGGATTGTGACTTTGTAAGCTGGCAGCGTCCTGTTGCAAAGAAATGTCCAAAGTGTAATAACTACATGGTTATCAGAGGAAAGAAGATTGTTTGCTCTGACGCTTCATGTGGATATTCCGAAGAATATAAACCTAATGAGGAATAAGTTATTTTTAGGTTTAATTACAAAAATTGACACAAAAGCGAAAATTGCTTGAAAAATAGCGTATAGATGTTAATATTGGTATATAGATTTTTGAGTTATTTGAATTAAGGAGACAAAATGGGCGTAGAACTACTTGATAAAACTAGAAAGATTAATCAGCTTTTACACAATAACCACAAGTCAAAGGTTGTGTTTAATGATATCTGTGAAGTACTTACAGAGATTCTTACATCAAACGTTTTGGTTATTTCAAAAAAAGGTAAGGTGCTTGGTGCTTCTATTAACCCAGGTACAGATGAGATTAGAGATCTGATTACTACAGAAGTAGGAGAGTATATCGATGATATGCTTAACGAGAGACTTCTCGGAATCCTTTCAACAAAGGAGAACGTTAACCTTCAGACTCTCGGCTTTGAAGAACTCGGTATCGAGAATTTCTCAGCTATTATCACACCTATCGATATCGCTGGTGAGAGACTTGGAACTATCTTCTTCTACAGAGATAACAGATCATATGATATCGATGATATCATCCTTTGCGAATACGGTACTACAGTAGTAGGACTTGAAATGATGCGTTCTGTAAATGAAGAGAACGAAGAGCTTGTTAGAAAGAAGCAGGTTGTTAAGTCAGCTATCTCAACTCTTTCTTACTCAGAACTTCAGGCTATCATTCATATCCTCGATGAGATGGAAGGCACTGAATCAGTTGTTGTTGCATCAAAGATTGCCGATAAAGTAGGTATAACTAGATCAGTAATCGTAAACGCACTTCGTAAATTTGAGAGTGCCGGTGTTATCGAATCCAGATCATCAGGTATGAAGGGTACATACATCAAAGTCCTCAACGACTTGATTTTCTCTGAACTTGATGAGCTTAAGAAAAAAGAGAATAACTAATAAAGGATTTTCTACAGGAAATGGAGTTTCTAAATTCCATTTCCTGTTTTTTTATTAAATCCTTTTCGTAGATGTAGTGGGATTTTGTATATATTTCCACACAATATAGTGGAAAATATATTGTTTTTTACTAGATTTTCATTATAATGTAAGAGAATAGGTAAATTGTTTAATGGAGGAAGTGTATGATTATTTCAGATGCATTCGGTTACATCAATATGATGGACAGAACTGCTGATGCAAGTTATTTGCGTGAAACAGTAATTGCAAACAATATTGCAAACGTTGACACTCCTACATACAAGCGCAAGGATGTTGAATTTTCTAGCATACTTAAGGATAAGTTACTTCAGTATACAGCTGAGACGAGAAACGTCGATAAAGCCGTAAACAAACTAACTATTGAAGATACACAGGCTAGACAGTATGTAGACTATCCGGGATATTCCTATAGATTAGACAGAAATAACGTTGATATTGATACTGAGAACGTAGAACTTGCTTCTGAACAGCAGAAATACTCAGTTCTAACGACCAGCATATCAAATGATTTCCAGCGTTTTAATGCGGTTATCAGCTAAGTATTGAAGGAGGTAAAATATGGGTCTTTTTCAATCCTATGATATCTGTGCCTCTGGTATGACTGCCCAGAGATTTCGAATGGATACGATAGCTCAGAATATTGCAAACTTAAACACTACCAGGACGGAAAATGGCGAACCTTATCGCAGAAAGATAGTTACTTTTCAGGAAAAAAGACTAAATCCGGTGGCTTTCAATGACACCTTGGAGTCATATCAGAGAGCATTTAAAGGTAATGGTGTACGTGTAACAAATGTATATCAGGATACTTCTACGGATTTTATTATGGCGTATGATCCTTCTCATCCAGATGCTGATGAGAACGGCTATGTTAGATATCCAAATGTAAATACAGTTGAAGAGATGACGAACCTGATCGATTCAAGTCGTGCATACGAAGCGAATGTTACAGCTTTTAATGCTATTAAATCTATGGTTCAGTCAGGTATTTCTATTGGACAGAGCTGATGAGAGGTGGACATAAATGGATGTAAATTCTATATCTCTCCTGAGCAATGATTATAAGCTTCAGCCTGCAGCACCAAAAACAGATAGAACTGCAGTCGGTGCGGTGAATGAGAATGGACAGACTTTTGGAGACGTCCTAAAAGGCGTAATGAATGTTGTTGATCAGACGAACGCTTTGCAGGTAAATGCTCAGAATGAGGAGATTAAATTTGCGCTTGGTGAAGCGGAGAATACACACGATTTGATGATTGCACAGCGTAAAGCACTTACTGCTTTGCAATATACAGTTGCTGTTCGTGATAGATTTATTCAGGGCTATCAGGAAATCATGAACATGCAGATTTAAAAAAACATAGTATGAGGAGCTCGTAATGCCTGAAAGAATTCAGAATACGATAAATAGAATAATCGAGTGGTGGAAGAAGTTTACTTCCAGACAAAAGGCCATCATGATCAGCATGGCGGTCGTAGTCGTAGTAGCTATTTCAATTCTACTGTTCGTGGTGACCAGACCTAAATGGGTAGTTCTCAAAGTCGCTTCAGATGCAAAGGAAGCACAGAGTATCCAGACTTTACTCACAGATAACAAGATTACTTATCAGCAGTCAAAGGATGGAATGACTTTTTCTATTCATGAAGAGGATTCTTCACAGGCACAGATTCTTCTCGGTACTAACGATATTTCTTCAGATGGCTACAGCATCGATGATGTAGTAAACGGTTCTTTCTCAACTACAGAGGCAGACAAAGAGAAGAAGTACAAGGTTTTTCTGGAATCCAAATTCACAAAACAGATTGAGAAGATGGACGGAGTTTCAGAAGTTGATATTAATATTAATATCCCTCATGACGATGGAACTATTATCGCGACAAATGAGGAATCATCTGCAGCTGTAAAGATTACTTTTACAGAGGGCAGTAAAGGCCATGAGAAAATCGCTCGTTCAGTAGCACACTTTATGGCTGCAAACCTACGTAATGCAACTACTAACAAGATCACAGTTATCGACAATAACGGAAATACTCTATTTAACGGAACTGAAGACGATACATCTTTGGCGCAGGCTTCTACACAGCAGGATGTTAAAGAGAATGCTGAAAAGCTTACAGCAAAGAAAGTCAAAGAAGTTCTCGCACATGATAACGGAATGAATTCTGCTATCTACGATAATGTCGATGTAGGCTGCGAATTGAAGATGAACTTCACGAAAGAGAGCTCAAAGGACTACAAATACTATGTAGATACTGAGAACGGAAAGACTGAAGGTTATCTCGACAGTAGAACTGAGACAAATACTTCATCAAAAGGTAATACAGGTGGAACACCTGGTACTGATACAAATGATGACGATACTTCCTACGTAATGGATGACAACGGAACTACAAGTTCAGAATCAAGCTCCGTTACAGAGGATTACCTTCCTAGCGAGCTTATCACTACAAAGGAAGGCGAAGTCGGAAAAGTTGATTATGATGAGTCTTCAATCACGATCGTAGCTACAAACTACATCACATACGATGAAGATGAGATGAAGAAATCTGGTGAACTTAAAGGCCAGAGCTTCTCAGAATTCAGATCAAAGAATAATAAAAAGAAACAGATTGATGTAGATGACCAGATGGTTACAGCTGTTTCTAACGCAACAGGAATCAATGCTAACAAGATTACTATTCTGGCATACGAGGTTCCTCTGTTCCATGAGTCTACTGGCGGTAGAACACTTACAGATTACCTGCAGATAGTCATCGCTCTGTTGGTATTTGCTCTGCTCGGTTTCGTAGTATTCCGTTCGTTGAAGAAGGAGCAGGAAGAGGAAGTCGAAGAAGAAGTTTCTGTTGATGATTTGCTTGCTGAACAGAATGAACAGCAGGAAGAAAACCTCGAGGATATCGGATTCAATGAGAAGTCCGAGGCTCGTATCTTGATAGAGAAATTTGTAGATGAGAATCCAGAAGCTGTAGCAAACTTGCTTCGCAACTGGTTGAATGAAGACTGGGGATAATTTAGATGGCGGCAGAAGATTTAAATGGAGTTCAGAAAGCAGCCGTTCTCTTGATTACACTTGGACCTGAGAAATCAGCTGAAATTTTTAAGCATCTCAAGGAAGAGGAAATTGAGGAACTGACGCTTGAAATTGCAAATACCAGATCGATCACACCTGAGATTAAGGAAGAAGTCATAAACGAATTCTATCAGGTTTGTTTGGCTCAGCAGTATATCGCCGAAGGTGGTATCGGTTATGCGAAAGAACTTTTGGAAAAAGCTTTGGGCGACGAGCGTGCAGCAGACGTTATTACGAAACTTACTGCTTCACTTCAGGTTCGACCATTCGAGTTTATCAGAAAGACAGAACCTTCTCAGGTTCTTAACTTCATACAGGACGAACATCCTCAGACTATCGCTATGATCTTGTCTTATCTGTCTTCAGCACAGGCTGCGCTTATCCTTGGAGCGCTATCTGCTGAAATGCAGGCGGATGTAGCAAAGAGAATCGCCCTGATGGATAGAACTTCTCCTGATGTTGTAAAGGAAGTAGAGAGAGTTCTCGAGAGAAAGCTTTCTTCCCTTATCAATCAGGATTACACCGTTGCCGGTGGTGTAGATGCTATCGTAGCTATCTTGAATGCGGTTGATAGACGTACTGAGAAACGTATTATGGAATCTCTCGAAATCGACGAGCCAGAACTTGCTGATGATATCAGAAAGAAGATGTTCGTATTCGAGGATATCCTCCTTCTCGACAACAGATCTATTCAGCGAGTACTTCGAGATGTCGAGAACAGTACACTTTCTGTTGCACTTAAATCTACAAACGAAGAAGTTCAGAATGTTATCTTTACGAATATGTCACAGCGTCTCGCTGCAATGATCAAAGAAGATATGGATTACATGGGACCTGTTCGTATGAAGGATGTTGAGGAAGCTCAGCAGCAGATTGTTGGTATTATTAGAAAACTTGAAGATGCTGGAGAAATTGTTATTTCCAGAGGCGGAGGTGACGATCTAGTTGTCTAGTCCAATTATATATCGTGCTTTGGTTAGAGAGGATCCTGATAATCCGAGAGAGATTAATTCGAATAGTCTCCTCGAGAAGAAACTCTCTACACTAAAGAAACGACAGGAATCAGAACTTAGAGAAAAGCTCCAGCTAGATAATGAGGCAGGGGATAACCAGGATTTCGTAGAAGGAGACCTGACAGAGATGGTCGATTCTGCAGATGGTGATGCCCCCGCCGCTTTTGTTTCTGACGAGGAGCTTGAGAGATTGGAAGCGGAGGCTCAAGAGAGAGCTGATGCTATCATAGCTCATGCAAATGAAGAAGCAGAAGCTATCTTAGAAAATGCGAACCGTGAAGCAGAGGCTATGAAGTCAAACGCTGCCCAGCACGGAAAGGAAGAAGGCTACCAGGCCGGTCTGTTCCAGTCGCAGCAGGAATTAGACGCTGCAAAGGCTGACTACGAAGCTCGTCTTAATGAGATTACAGAAGGCTTCAACAGAGACAGACAGAATATGGAACAGGAGCTCGTTGAGGTAATTCTCGAAGTTATAGATAAAGTTTTTCATTGCCAGTTAGATGGAAAAAAGGAAATTATTTTTTCACTCTGTGCTGATGCACTAAATCATACAGATGATTCAAAGGAAATATTGATACGTGTCGGTAAAGATTCTATCAACGAATTCCAGACGAGACTTCCTGAACTTCAGGAAAAAGCTCGTGACGGCGTTAGTATTTCCGTTACAGAGGATCCCCTGCTTTCAGGTGATCAGTGTATGATCGAAACAGATGGCGGTGTTATAGACTGCTCATTAGGAGAGCAGTTTGATAGTTTGATTAGAGATATCAAATCTCTAAGTTAGTTAGTAATCGGAGGTTAGTTCTTTGAATATTGATAGATCTAAATATTTATCTTTAGCAGAGAATACTTACTATAAGAAACTCGGAAAAGTTTCTAAGGTAGTCGGTCTGACCATAGAATCTATAGGCCCGGACGCGAAGTTAAACGACCTCTGTGAAATCAGCACTGCTGATTCTGATAGAAAGATTATGGCTGAGGTAGTCGGCTTTAGAGACAAAAAACTGCTCCTCATGCCTTTCGAAAATATGGAAGGTGTAGGCGTCGGCTGTATCGTTGAGAATACAGGAAAACCTCTGTCTATACCAGTTGGCGAGAATCTGCTGGGACATACTGTAGATGGTCTCGGACGTCCTACAGATTTAGCGGAAGGTGAAGTAATAGACTTCGATTGCGAATATCCTGTTGATGCTGATCCTCCAGATCCTATGGAGAGAGTTATTATCTCTGAACCGCTTTCCCTTGGAGTAAAAGCAGTAGATGGACTCATCACAGTTGGAAAGGGTCAACGTATTGGAATCTTTGCGGGTTCCGGTGTCGGAAAAAGTACCCTTATGGGTATGTTTGCCAGAAACACGAAAGCGGATATAAACGTAATTGCTCTAATCGGAGAGCGAGGCCGTGAGGTTCGCGAATTTGTGGAAAATGATATGGGCGAAGAAGGTATGAAGAGGTCTATTGTGGTTGTGGCTACCTCTGACAAACCTGCTTTGATACGTAATAAAGCTGCAAAGACAGCGACTGCTATAGCAGAGTATTTTAGAGACCAGGGCAAGGATGTATTGCTTATGATGGATTCTCTGACCCGATTTTCTATGGCGCAGCGTGAAATAGGTTTGGCTTCTGGAGAACCGCCTGTTACACGAGGATATCCGCCTAGCGTTTACTCTGAAATGCCTAAGCTTCTGGAGAGAGCGGGGAACGGCGCTGCAGGCTCTATTACAGGTTTGTACACTGTCCTAGTAGATGGTGATGACTTTAATGAGCCTATTTCTGACACAGCGAGATCTATCCTGGATGGACATATTGTTCTGAATCGTAAGTTGGCTCATCTTAATCATTATCCTGCGATAGATGTTCTGCAGTCGATTTCTCGAGTTATGTCTGCTGTTGCAGACTCAAAACATAAGAAGGCTGCTGGTAAACTTAAGAATGTTATGGCGACCTATAGTGAAGCTGAGGATTTGATAAATATCGGCGTTTATAAAGCCGGATCAAATAAAAATATTGATTTTGCAGTTTCAAAGATTGATGCAGTAAATGATTTCCTGTGTCAGGATACAGATGAGAAGTTCTCCTTTGAAGAAATTGTAGAGAGACTAGAGAGTATGTTTGATGAAGAAACTGCTTGATAGCTTTAAGAGGTGGTAGTTATGCCTGCTTTTCGATATCGAATGCAAAATATTTTGGATATCAAATCCAAACTGGAAACACAGCAGAAGATGGAATATGCAAAGGCAAACGCTGCCCTGCAGGAAGAACAGGCTAAACTTGAAAACCTGTTATTCCGACGTAATGATTACGAAGATAAGCTGAAAGAAGAACAGAGTGGAACCCTTCATTTGATGGAGATTAATTTTTTACGAAATGCGATCCTCTCGATGGATTCCATGATAAATAATCAGATTAGACAAGTCGGTATGGCACAACAGAGAGTTGAAATCGAACGTGCTAAGCTAGACGAAGCTATGAAGGAACGAAAGACTTATGAGAAACTCAGAGAGAGAGCTTTCGAAGAATTCAAAGAAGAAATCCTCTACAAAGAGGGTAAAGAAACTGATGAACTAGTTGCCTATACCTATAGTAATACAGATGAAGAATCTGGGGAGTGATGATACATGGCTGAAGAAATAGAAGAGAAAGATGAGAAGAAACTCTCTAAAGCTGAGAAGAAAGCATTAAAAAAACAGCAGAAAGAAGAGAAAAAGAAAGCAAAGCAGGCAGCTAAAGAAGCTGGAGAACCTGTTGAAGAAGATGACGAAGGCGGTGGAATTATAATCGCCTTAGTTGGATTACTTATTCTGGCAGTTTGGCTTGCTATATTTGCATTACTTATAAAGATGGATGTAGGCGGTTTCGGTTCTACAGTCCTATACCCTGTCCTCAAAGATGTTCCTGTTGTTAACAAGATTCTCCCTGAAACAGAGAACGAAATAGCAGAGAAGAACAAGAAAAATGAGGCCTATAACTTTAGCTCCGTATCGGAAGCTGTCGATAAAATCAAAGACCTCGAGGCTCAGCTTAAGAAAGCCAATAAAAAGGCTGATGACGCTCAGTCAAAGATAGCTGACCTTCAGTCTAAAGCGTCTGAGCTCCAGACCTACAAAGAGAAGGAAGCTCAATTTGAAGCTTTGAAGAAAAAATTTGATAAAGAGGTTGTTTTTTCCGATAATGCGCCCGATATAAAAGAATATAAGGAGTACTATGAGAGCATTTCTCCCGAAAATGCTCAGGCTATTTACAAGGAAGTGTTAGAGCAACAGCAAGAATCTGAAGAGATTAAGTCCTATGTTTCGGCTTATTCAGCGATGAAACCAGCCCAAGCAGCAGGAATTTTCGAATCTATGACAGATAATTTGTCTCTGGTAGCCAGAATCCTTAATGCTATGGATAGCGATGCAAGAGGTAAAATTTTGGGTGCCATGAAAGCGGATGTTGCGGCTCAGGTAACACAGCTTATGGAACCAAAATAGATATCCATAAGAAAGGAGATAGTGGTATGACAGGTGCCGATTTAATTAGACTTCCTGCCACTACGAAACCTGGAGCTGGTGCATCTAACGTTAAGAAGAACGAATCTAATAATAATTCCAACTTTGAGAGCATAATGATGAGCATGGGGACATCTAATCTTAGAACATTAGATATCTCCAAAAGCTCTGAGTCTCTCAAAAGTGTATCTTCAAACAAGACTCAAGTTCAAGTTAACCTCAAGGTTGAGGTCAAAGAACAGTCGTTTGAAACTTCTAATGTTAACACCAAAGAAACAAACACAATTGAATCAAAGGTTTCTACTCTAGATACAGAAACTGTGGACGAAATCAAGAGTATGATTTCAGAGGATCTCGGGATTTCAGACGAGGAAATCGTAAATGCGATGGAAATTCTAGGATTGAATTTCGTAGATTTACTCGATCCGAAGAACATGATGCTTCTCGTTGGAGAAATTACAACTGATGCCGATCCAGCATCTCTATTGATGGTAGATGGCATGAAGGAGTTGATTTCCGATTTGAAGGATTTAGTGAACGGTCTTGATTTATCAAATTTTGAGACTGTTAACCCAGAAGAATCTGCACAGATTATGCAGAACTTCGTAATCGATAATCCAGAGGAAACAGAAGCTCCTGAATTAAATGTTGTAACTACCGAAGAGATTGAACCAAAGGCTGTTGAAGAAACAGATGTTTCTGAAGAAACAGAAGTTCCTGATGCGCTAAAGGTTGAAGTCCTCGACTACAGATCTGAAGTTGAAAAAAGTGGTAGAACTACTTTTAGAGAAGATGCAGAAGCGGAGAGTATAACAGGAATTGAGAATGATTTTGTATCAAAAGTTCTCGAGCCTTCTGATAACAAGGAAGGAAGCTTTGACGCGAAAGACAATCTTTTTTCAAAGAATGATTTGTCAAAGCAGGCCCAAGCAGATGTTAAGGCAGATGCAAATCCTGTTTCGTTTAACTTGAATGCTGAGGCGTCAGAAATTGAAGTGGTAGATGCAAATCAGAATGTTAACAGAGTATCTGTAACAAATATGATAGATACTATCGTTGAGAGAGCCAGAGTTACTTTGACTGATTCTGTAAAGACTATGGAAATGGTTCTGAATCCTGAAGAACTTGGAAAAGTCTTTATGGAAGTTACTGCAAAGGATGGAGCTGTTAAAGCGAAACTTTTGGCACAGAATGAAACAGTAAAAGCTGCACTTGAAACTCAGCTTGTGATCTTACAGGACAGATTCAAGGAAGCAGGCATGAAGGTTGATTCTGTTGAAATTTCAGTCGGAACTCATGAGTTTAGAGAAGGACAGGAAGAAAGCACTGCATTAGACATGAATATGGGAAATTCCGAATCAAATGGAAATTCACAGGAAGAAATGCAGGAATCTAAGCCTAGACTTCATCGCATTGATTTGAACAATATGGACAATCTGATGGGACTAATGACAGACGAAGAAGTTTTAGCAGCGCAGATTATGAAACAGCAGGGAAACACGATTAGTTTTCAGGCTTAGTAGAAAGGAGTTTTAGATGGCACTATGGCTTGATATTAAGAATGGCCAGATTACTGACGAAGCAAATGCTAAAAAGGCATATCAGAGTGCAGGTACAGGCGCTCAGACAGCTGCAGATAAAGCAAGGGGCAATACTAGTTTTGATAAGAACATGTTCCTTAAATTGCTCGCAGCTGAAATGCAGTATCAGGATCCTCTAGAACCTACACAGAACTCTGAGTATGTATCAGAAATGGCTACATTCTCACAGGTTGAAGCAACTCAGAATGTTGCTGGTACTGTAGATAGTATTTCTGCAGGTAACCTAATCGGAAAGTATGTAACAGTTGATACTGAAGATGGTATGGTTACAGGAATCGTAGATTATACGATGAAAAAAGAAGACAAGATGTACATCAATGTAAACGGCAAAGACTACGATGTAGACAAGGTAGTATCTATAAAGGATTCAGAGTACTACGAAGCTACGATGGCTGCATCTACATTTGGTAATATGATGGCTCAGCTTCCTGACAAAGATCATTTTACTTTAGAGAACGAGAAGGCTTTAGTTGCAGTAACAAATCTCTATGATTCTTTTTCTGCATATACTAAGCAGTTTGTCGCTCCAGCGGATCTCGCAAAGTTAACTGAACTGACAGAAAGATTAGGACAGCTAAAGAAAAATCAAAACTAGCCGATATAATTAGTTGAAAAGGATTTTTGTATAGAAAGGAGGAACAAAGAGTGAATCGTCTGGATGGAAATTTCATTTCAATTGAACAGATACAGAATCAATATCTGGGAAAGATTTCAAAGCCGGTAGCGAAGGAAAATGCTAACGGAGCATCTTTCAAGGATGTACTGTCTGGCAAGATAAATGATGCAGTCGGGAATGTATCAGATATCAAGTTCTCTAAACATGCGGCAAATCGCTTGATGGAAAGAGACATTTCACTATCACCTGAGCAGAGTGAAAGATTGTCAGAAGCAGTTAGACAGGCAGATGCAAAAGGAATTAACGACTCACTTGTATTGGTCGACAAAATGGCCTTTATCGTGAATGTTCCTTCACATACCGTAGTTACTGCCATGGATGAAGCATCTACTACGGATCATAATGTATTTACAAATATTGATGGTGCTGTGATAGCTTAAGGAATTTTAATAAGCTGGACCTTATGGAAGCTTATTTCATCGTTGACTGACAGATACGATGAACAGACTACTAATCTTAATCGCAGCAAATAGGAGGTCATGCCCTATGATGAGAGCATTATATTCTGGTGTATCAGGTCTTCGTACACACCAGACGAGAATGGATGTAATTGGTAATAATATCTCTAACGTAAACACTTTAGCGTTCAAATCATCATCAACTACATTTCAGGATATCATGTACCAGACAACTTCTGGTGCATCTGGCCCTTCAGAGACCCTTGGTGGTAAAAATGCCAACCAGATTGGTCTCGGTGTTACTGCAGGTGCTACAAAGGTTTCTATCGAATCAGGTGGTGCTTCAGAAAGTACAGGAGAGGCTCTCGATATCAAATTTACGGACGCACAGAACACAAACTTCTTCATCGTTTCTAACGGTGTTCAGAACGTATTCACAAGAGCAGGTTCTTTCTACGTAGATGCAGCAGGTAACCTTGCTATGACAACAACAGGATATTTAGTACAGGGCTGGGGAGTAGATCAGGAAACACAGACTATTCGTCAGGATACAGTACAGCCACTTCGTGTTATGTCTACAGAGAACAAGACTTCACAGCCAGAAGCTACAACAAAGGCTTCAGCTGGTGGTATCCTTGATAAGAACACAGCGGTACTTACAAGTGAGAACGGATATGTAATGAGTCTACAGTTCTATGATTCACTTGGATATGCTTATACAGCAAAATTCTCTCTTCATTCTGCAAATACAGATGAAGGTGAGTTCTACGTAAGTCTTACAGGAATCACAGATCAGGCTGGAAATGATATTCTCCAGGCTGCAAATAACCAGGCAAACGTAACTATTACACCTCAGACTATTTCAACATTGTTTGGTACAGCCAGAACCAGAGAGTCATCATATACACTTGATGCTTCTAAGTTCACAGCTACAACAGTAGGTTTGAACTCATCTACTATTTCAACAGTAGCAAATAACTCAACAGGAACATCTGAGACATTTACTTCAGACGGAACTATTACACAGAACAACGGCGTATATGGATGTACATTTACAGGCGCTACTTCTGGCGAGACTAAGTTCTTTGCTCTTTCTGAAATGTATGGAATAACAGATGCTGTTTCAGCAAATGCGGTTTCTAGAGCAATCAATGGTGGTGGACAGCTTGTATTGGAAAAAGATTCTACAGACTATACTGTAAAGTTTAACCCAGCTGATGGTTCTTTCTCATATGTTAACGAAGCAGGGAACAATGCAGTTACACTTAACATGTCAGCACTCGGTGTTAACTTCCAGAACGTAGATATTGATTTCTCACAGATCAAAGTTGCTGATAATGGTGCAGCTTCTACAGTAGGTCTCCTTCGTGGTGATACTTCTGGAAAGCTTGGAGCAGGAAAGAAGCTTGGTAATATGACAGGTCTTTCAGTAGATCAGTCAGGAAAAATCTTTGGTTCCTATGACAATGGTAATACAGTACTTCTGGGACAGATTGCAGTAGCACATTTTGCTAACCCTTCTGGTTTGGAAAGCTTAGGAAATAACTGCTACGGTGAAACACTTAACTCAGGTGAATTTGATGGAATTGGTGTAGACGTATCTGGCGATGGTGGAAAGATGTCAACTGGACAGCTCGAGATGTCAAATGTTGACCTTGCTAGAGAGTTTACAAACATGATTACAACACAGAGAGGTTTCCAGGCAAACTCAAGAATTATTACAGTTTCTGATACACTTCTTGAAGAACTTGTTAACCTGAAGAGATAATAATTAGCTCTTAAATTTATACATTTTAGACCACATACAAGAAAGTATATTTCTTGTATGTGGCTTATTTGGCTTATACTAGATATAGAAAATAAAAGTGGACAAACAATAGTGAATCTTGTATCATAAAATTGTAGTATTTTATACATGGATAATTGTGCACTTTTTTAATAAAAACGAGGATTTATTAAGAAAGAAAGGCGGGTGACGCTCTGTGGATTTAGCATCTCTCATTGGATTTGGTCTATGTACCTTCTTCCTTATATTCGGTATTCTGTCTGGTGGTGGACAGTTCAAATGGTTTATAGATATTCCATCACTGATCATCACTGTAGGTGGTGCGTTTGCGGCTACTCTGGCAGCGTACAAGATGGACGAATTTATAAATGGACTAAAGGGACTTACACTTGCGTTAAAAGAACCATCTAAACAGAATGCAGCTGAATCTATCAGTACTATTATTGGACTTTCTAATACAGCTCGTAAGGAAGGTCTGCTTGCACTGGATGAGGCTACTCAGGGCATCGAAGATCCTTTCCTTCGAAAAGGCATCATGCTGGTAGTCGATGGTACAGATCCAGATTTAGTTAGAGGTATTCTAGAGACTGAGCTTTCAGCTATAGAAGATAGACATAAAAAGGTAACAGGTGTTTTGGACAAAATAGGTGAAATGGGACCTGCCTGGGGTATGATTGGTACCCTTATCGGTCTGATTATCATGCTTCAGAACATGTCAGACGCATCATCCATCGGACCTGCTATGGCCGTTGCCTTGATTACAACTATGTACGGTTCACTTCTTGCGAACTGGATATTTGGTCCTCTTTCAGAGAAACTAAAGGATAATACTTCTCATGAACTTATGCTCAAGGAAATCGTCGTAGAAGGAATTCTTTCTATTCAGGCTGGTGAAAACCCACGAGTTATTGAAGAAAAATTAAAGACATTCCTTTCACCTAAACAGCGTGAATCTATTGCATCTAGCGACGATGGCGGAGGTGAAGGCTAATGGCAAAGAAGAAAGCACCCGAGGCTCCGAAAGGCTCGCCTGCATGGATGGCTACTTTCTCAGATCTGATGAATTTGCTGTTGTGCTTCTTCGTATTGCTTTTTTCAATGTCTTCCGTAGATGCTGAAAAATATGAGATGGTTGTTCAGTCACTTCAGCAAAGCTTTTCAATTCTTCCAGCTGGTGGTACTACAGTTAGTACACAGGAAGGCAGCCTGATTTCTACAGGTGTTTCTGCACTTCAGCAGTTTAATTCTTTCTTCAATGCTTCTTCTGGAAAGAAAGGCAATGAAGATAATAAGAATAACAAAGGCCAGCAGAACGACGGAGATCAGAATGGACAGCTTGGAAATATGGAAGGTAATTCAGGCGATAATAGTTCTCTCTTAGAAGGTGGTAGGGAAGTAGAAAGTCAGGGAACTGAAACTGCTTCTGATAAGAAGATTCAAGAAGAATTTGAGAAGAGAGCTTTAAAAGAGAGCGAAGAGATGGAAGAGAAGATTGAAGATGCTCTTGAAAAAAGCGGCATTCAAAATCTCGTAGACGTCGATTCGAATGGACAGTATGTTGAAATTACTATGAACGGAGCTTTGCTCTTTAATAGTGGTAAATACGTACATAAATCCGATGCAGATCCTTTCTTAAAGAAATTAAGTTCGATTTTGAATCATTACAATAATAATTTGATTCTAATCGAAGGACATACAGATAATGTGCCTATGCACACATCAAAGATTGAGAGTAATGATGTACTTTCAATGTATAGAGCACTTGATATTGCTAATTTTGTAAAGGCAAATACAAGCTTGGAACCATCAAAGGTTATTTACGCTGGTCGTGGTGAGTGGAATCCTGTCGCTCCAAACGATACGGCAGAGAATAGAGCTTTGAACAGACGAGTAGTAGTAAAGATTTACAATTCTATGAATTCAAATCTCGACTCTACAACAAATAACTAGTTTACTTGAAAGGGGTATTTTAAGTTATGAAAAAAAGCGTTATTACACTCTTAACACTAGTTCTAGTGTTGGTGAATTTAGTGCTTACTGCTTTACTCACTTTTACGATTATGCCTGAAACAAAAAAGGCAAATGAACTTATTACAAAAGTAGCTGATGCGATTGATTTGGATCTCTCAGCTGGACAGTCTACAAGTGGTTCAAATACATCACTTGAAACTACAGAAGCATATACACTTGCTGATGATATGACTATTACACTTAGCGACGGCGGTGTGGCTTTGATTAAACCGGTTATCAATATCAACAAAGAGAGCGACGGCTATAAGGCTAAAACTTACACTAAAGATACTATGAGCACTTATGACGGTGTTATTCAGAAAGCTGTAACAGATGTCGTTTCACAGTATTCTGCAGAGAACTTTAATGAGAAGAAGCAGGATATTCAGGATCAGATCAAAGACGAACTAGCTAATTCATTTGGTGGAGATGTAGTCTCTGCAGTAGGTTTTGCAAAAGCTGTTATTCAGCCAAAGCAGAACTAAGACGTACTTACTTAGATTGTTACAGAAAGGTGGTGAGACTCGACCGTGGGTGACGTACTTTCACAGAGCGAAATCGACAGCTTGCTTCAAGCTTTGAACAGTGGTGAAGTAGATGCTGAAGAAATGAAAAAGAATAGCGAAAATCAGGTGAAAGAGTATGACTTTGCGCGTCCATCCAAGTTCTCGAAGGAGCATCTACGTACTCTTGAGATGATTTTTGAGCATTACGGTCGACTACTTTCTACTAATCTGCCTATTTATTTGCGAAAAAATATCCAGGTAGAGGTTATGAATGCCGAAGCAATTTCCTACATGGAATTCTCAAACGCACTTTCAAATCCTGTACTGCTAGGAGTTATCGATTTTTCTCCTCTTAAAGGAAATATCATTATAGAGATGGCTTCGAAGCTTGGATATACGATAGTAGACCGACTCCTCGGAGGAAACGGTGATCCGCTCGATAAACTTCGAGATTTCTCTGAGATTGAACTTCTGCTTATCGAACGAATTATGAATGTTTGCGTAAATCTTTTACGTGAACCGTGGGCGAATGTTTTGGATACTAATCCGAGATTGGAACGAATCGAAACGAACTCTCAGTTCGCGCAGATTATTTCGCCATCAGAAATGACAGCGGTTATTACTGTCAATATTAAAATTGGTGATGTTGAAGGTTTGATGAATGTGTGTCTGCCATACATTACACTCGAACCGATTATGGATAAATTGAATACTAAATTCTGGTATTCAAACATGCAGGAAAAAGATGATCAGAGTTATAACTCTACCGTAGAACGACTTATTAATAAGTCAGCTATTCCGGTAAATGTAGTACTTGGAAAGACATCTATTTCTGTAAACGATTTTGCTAGCCTACGTCCAGGAGACATCATTAGGTTAGATACTAAGGTTGACGATGAACTTTCTATTTATGTCGGCGACATAAAGAAGTTTAATGGACTTCCAGGAACCCGAGGAAAGAAATACGCAGTTAGAGTGACAAAAGTGATTAGGGAGGAGAAGGAAGAAGATGAGTGACGGATCTTTATCCCAGGAAGAAATTGATGCGCTTCTGAACGGTGGAGGCGATGCAGGATCTTCTAATTCAGCGAACGAAGCTGACCTAACCACAGAGGAAAAAGATACTATTGGAGAAATCGCCAATATTTGTATGGGAAGTGGAGCGACAGCTCTTTTTTCACTTGTTAATACAAAGGTAGATATCTCTACACCGGTAGTATCGACTTCAACGTGGACAGACATCATAGATGAATATGACAAACCTTGCGTTTTGGTTAAGATCACTTATACAAAAGGTCTAAGTGGAAGTAACGAATTGGTTCTTAAGGAATCCGATGTTAAAGTTATTACAGACTTGATGATGGGTGGTGACGGTACTAATACGGATGGCGAATTAACTGAGATTCACCTTTCGGCTATTAGTGAAGCGATGAACCAGATGATGGGTTCTTCTGCAACTTCACTTTCATCTATGTTGAACAAGATGGTCGATATCAGCCCTCCATCATCAAACTTGATTGAGTTGGATGATGTTAAAGAGGGTGATGAATTCTCTGATTTCATTACAGGCTTATTTGTTAAGATTGAATTCCACTTACAGATTGGTGATTTAGTTGACAGTAAGATGATGCAGTTGTATCCTGTATCACTAGTACATGAAATGATTTCGGCAGTTCAGGGAAATATGGAAGCTGACTCAGATTCTAATTCACCAGAAGCTGAGACGCAGGAAATCGGACAGGTTCCACAGAGCGAAATGCAGATGGGATCTTTAGAGACTGCGCAGCAGGCAGCACCTCAGCCACAGATGGCTCCACAAATGGCGCCTCAGATGGCTCCTCAGATGATGCCACAGATGATGGTTCCACCAGGACAGCAGGTAGATGTTCAGGCTGCTCAATTTTCAGCATTTACAGGCGCTTCACCGGTTATTGCACTTCAGGAAAACATCGATTTGATTAAAGATGTTCCATTGGAAGTAACCGTTGAATTGGGAAGAACTCATAAATCTATTCAGGAAATACTTGATTTTGCACCAGGAACTATAATAGAATTAAATAAGATAGCAGGTGAACCAATTGACGTTTTAGTCAATGGCAAATATGTTGCTAAAGGTGAAGTTGTTGTTATTGAGGAATCTTTCGGTATCCGAATCACGGAAATATTAACTGATTGATGATAGGAGAGTAAACAAATGGCAAAGAATGTAATGGTTGTAGATGACGCAGCATTTATGAGAATGATGATTAAAGACATCCTCTCAAAGAATGGTTACAACATCGTTGGCGAAGCTGAGAACGGAAAGAAAGCCGTTGATACTTATGCTGAGTGCAAACCAGATTTAGTACTTATGGATATTACTATGCCAGAAATGGATGGAATCCAGGCACTCAAAGCTATTAGAGGCAATGATCCTAACGCATCAATTATTATGTGTTCTGCTATGGGTCAGCAGGCAATGGTTATTGAAGCTATTCAGTCTGGCGCAAAGGACTTTATCGTAAAGCCTTTCCAGGCAGATCGTGTTCTTGAAGCTGTAAAGAAGGTTATAGGCTAATTAGATGATTTTTCTTAGTTCCCAGGGAGAGAGCCTATTTCAGCTTGTTATCGTCCTGTTTATCTTTGTAGTAGTTCTCATTATGACTTACTATGCAACGAAGTGGATGGCAGGTTATCAGAAACAGCAGCAGATGGGAAAGAATCTCCATGTTGTTGAAACTGTCAGAGTTGGTAATAACAAGTTTGTTGAAATAGTTCAGACAGGCAGAGATCATTATATAGTGATTGGAGTAGGCAAGGATGAAATAGTTTTCCTTGGAAACTTAGATGCGGAAGCTGTAACCGTGGAAGATGACGCTGAGAATCCTATTAGTGCCAGCGCTAACTTTAAAGACATCCTGAAGCGGTTCACAGATCTTTCAAATAAAAAGGAATAACATGACGAAAATAAAGAAATGGTATTGTCGTCTGTCTTTAGCCTTTGCGGTATTCGTATTAGTATTCAGTGCAACTAGTCTTACACGAGCTGGAAGAGTATATGCTACTGATACAAATTACGGTGCGACAAAGAATGCTCCAAATGCGAGTGACGAGAAGACTGGTGATGGGGAGATTTTTTCCTTAACTCTGAATGGAGATACCGGTTCACTTACATCAACCGTGAGAATTCTTATCGTTCTCACGGTTCTTTCTTTAGCACCATCTATTTTGATTATGATGACTTCATTTATCAGAATAGTAATCGTGCTTCATTTTGTTAGAGCAGCTATTGGTACTCAGACATCGCCACCTAACCAGGTGCTTATTGGACTAGCACTGTTTTTGACAATATTTATAATGTGGCCTACGTTCACAAAGATAAACAATGATGCTATCCAGCCTTTTGACAGAGGTGAGATAACACAGGAAGTTGCGTTAGACAAGGCTGAAGGACCTATTAGAGAATTCATGTATGGTCAGACACAGACAAAGGATTTGAATCTGTTTTGCGATATCGCAAAAGTCAAATATGACGATTATGATGATGTCCCTTTCTATGTATTAGTGCCTTCATTTATTCTTTCAGAGCTTAGGACAGCTTTCATCATAGGTTTTATTATTTATATACCATTTATAGTTATCGATATGGTAGTAGCATCGGTACTTATGTCTATGGGTATGATGATGCTCCCGCCGACGACTATTTCTCTACCGTTCAAGATATTACTGTTTGTCTTGGCTGATGGATGGGATTTAGTAGTAGGAAATGTGGTTAGAACATTCTACTGATTTAGGAGGAAAGAATGTCACAGGGTAGTGTACTTGATTTAATGCGTAATGCAATCTATCAGATTATTATTAATTCAGCTCCAATGCTGATAGTGTCGCTAGTTATAGGTTTGGTCGTGAGTATTTTTCAGACTGTTACATCTATCCAGGAACAGACACTTACGTTTGTACCTAAACTGTTAGCAATCTTTCTTTCTCTAATCATATTTGGTTCATTTATCATGACGAATCTTTCAACTTATATGGTTAATTTATGGTCTGATTTTACACTTTATATTAAATAAACTATGACAGTAAACTATACATTTTCATTAGTTGAATTTGAATATTTTTTGTTGGTTCTAGTTAGAATTGCATCATTTGTAACGGCCGCTCCTTTCTTTTCGATGCGTAATACGCCTAGAAGAGTTAGGGTCGGTCTTTCTTTGTTTACTGCGATTCTCGTATATTACACGCTTAGACCAACTGAGGCTTATTCCTATGTATCTGTAATCGGTTATGCAATTCTGGTTTTAAAGGAAGCTCTTACCGGATTACTCATAGGATTTGCTGCGAATATATGTACGTATATTATTATGTTTGCTGGTAATATTATTGATATGGATATAGGTCTGTCCATGGCTTCAGAGTTTGATCCATCGACTGGATCTCTGGTGACACTTACTGGTCAGCTGTATTATTACTATGTCTACATAATGTTAGTTATCACCGGCATGTATCAATACGTTCTTCGTGCGATTATAGATTCATTTAGATTAATTCCTTTAGGAGGCGCGAATATTCACACGGACAATATGATAAAGATGATGACGGTTTATATGTCTCACTTTTTCATAATATCCTTTAGAATTATGCTTCCGGTATTTGCCTGTACGATGATTATAAACGTCGTACTTGGTGTTATCGCAAAGGTTGCGCCGCAGATGAACATGTTCTCTGTAGGTATTCAGATTAAACTTTTGGCAGGCTTCTTTGTGCTATTTATCATAGTATATATGTTGCCGGATGTTTCGAATTTTATCTTCAAAGAAATGCGAAATATGATAAAAGCTATGACGAGGGTTTTGACGTAGATGGACGACAAATTGCTTCTACAATATAACCTGCAGTTCTTTGCGGAAGGTCCTGGTGGTGAGAAGACTGAAGCTGCTACACCAAAGAGACTTTCTGACGCTAGAAAAAAAGGGCAGGTAGCAAAGAGTAAAGAGTTGACAAACGCCTTTGGTTTGTTGGCTCTATTTGTGACCCTTAAAATATTCGTAGGATTCGTAGGTTCGAATTTCATCTATGTTTTTAGGTGGATGTATGGTAACCGTATGCCTGATTTTGTCGATAGTCAGAAGGATGGTATGAGTGTTCCGGCAGTATTATCGCTTCTCGTACCTGTTTTTTTGCGAATGCTTATGATTATGGCGCCTTTTTTGGTTGTGGGAATCATGGTATGTCTGTTGGGAGAAATCGTTCAGGTTGGCTGGCAGGTCAGTGCGGAGCCGATGAAACCCAGCCTGAATAAGATTAATCCTATTAATGGTTTTAAGAGAATTTTTTCGAAAAAATCTATCTTCGAGCTGATCAAATCCATCGTAAAAGTTATCATTATCTTCTGGGTCGCATATAACACCCTAAAGGACAAGGCCCCGATGCTGTTTGAACTTTATGATATTAATCTGAAAGGTGCGGTGGCCTTGGTCGGAGATATTATTATCGACACTGGATTAAAGATTAGTCTGTTCTATTTCATCGTCGGTATCGCGGATTATATCTATCAGCGTAGGAAGTTCAATGAAGACATGAAGATGACGAAGCAGGAAGTAAAGGATGAGTATAAAGATACTGAAGGAAATCCTCAGATCAAGCAGCGTCAGAGACAGAAAATGCAAGAGGTTTCACAGCGTCGTATGATGCAGAGTGTGCCTGAAGCAGACGTCGTAATTACAAACCCTACGCATTTGGCAATAGCTTTGAAATACGATGCAGATGAATCTGTTGCTCCGGTTGTTGTCGCAAAAGGTGAGGACTATGTGGCTAACAAGATTAAAGAAGTGGCTCGCGAAAACAATATCATGATTATGGAGAATAAACCGCTTGCTAGAGCGCTCTATGCGACGGTTGATATAGGGCAGGAAATACCGCCTGAATTGTACGAAGCTGTGGCGGAGATTCTTGCGTTGGTATATAATAGTAAAACAAATTAGTTAATACAGAAAGGAGGGAAAAAGTGCAGACTAAACTTAACATAAATGGAATGGACTTAGGTGTTGTTCTCTATATGCTAGCTGCAGTAGTTTTCTTTATTGTACCGATTCCCTCAATATTACTAGATTTACTTTTGGCATTTAATATCGGAATAGCATTGACGATTATGTTGAATACTATATTCATGAAAGAAATTCTGGATATGGCTTTTTTCCCGACGTTGTTGCTGTTTACTACGATATTTAGAATATCTTTGAATGTAAGTTCTACACGACTTATTTTGACTACAGGTAATCCTGGAAATGTCGTTGTTACCTTCGGACAGTTCGTAGGTGGAGGTAATATCATAATAGGTGCGATTGTATTCGTAATTCTGCTTATTATTCAGTTTATGGTTATCAACAAAGGTTCAGAGCGAGTAGCTGAAGTATCAGCTCGATTCTCTTTGGACGCTATGCCGGGTAAACAGATGGCTATCGATGCCGATTTGAATACAGGTGCAATAAATGACGAACAAGCAGCTGCGCGTAGAAAGAAACTTCAGGATGAGTCTTCTTTCTTCGGTAACATGGATGGTGCTACGAAGTACGTAAAGGGAGATGCCATTGCAGGTTTGATTATCACCATCATCAATTTGGTGGGTGGTATCACGATGGGAATCACAGTATCAGGAATGGATGCGGCCGAAGCTTTTCAGCAGTATGGAATTTTGACTATAGGTGATGGTATTACCTCACAGATTCCATCACTGCTTATTTCGCTGTCTACAGGTATTTTGGTTACAAAGGGTTCAAATGAGAACGACTTTGGTGAAACACTCGTTAAGCAGTTATTTGGCAATTCGCAGGTTCTGCTTTTAGCAGGAGCGGTTCTGACATTCCTCGGAATCTTTACTCCGTTAAACTGGGTTATCTTCTGTGGACTTGGTGTTGCCTTGATCGTAACAGGTTATAACATTCAGAAAAATCTCGATATTGAATCTACAGAGGAAACCGTGGAAGCAGAGGAGACTGAAGCAGAAGAAGTCCGTCGCCCAGAAAATGTCGTATCACTTCTTCAGGTCGATCCTATCGAGCTCGAGTTTGGTTATGGAATCATTCCTCTGGCAGATGTTAACCAGGGTGGTGACCTGTTAGATCGAGTTGTTATGATTCGTAGACAGATTGCTTTGGAATTAGGTACTGTTGTTCCGATTATCAGACTTCGAGATAATATTCAGCTGAATCCGAACCAGTATATTATAAAGATTAAAGGCATTCAGGTAGCTGAAGGAGAAATCCTGTTTGACCACTATATGGCTATGAATCCTGGATATGTGGAGGAAGAGATTACAGGTATTCCTACTTTTGAACCTTCCTTCCATCTACCGGCTATCTGGATTACAGAATCCCAGAGGGAGAGAGCGGAAAGCTTAGGCTATACAGTTGTAGATCCGCCTTCTATTATAGCTACACATTTGACAGAAGTTATCAGAACACATATCGATGAACTCCTCACTAGACAGGATGTTCAGAATCTGGTAGAGAATCTGAAGAAGACAAATCCGGTTTTGGTAGACGAGCTTACACCGAAACTACTCGGACTTGGTGAGATTGAAAAAGTCCTTCAGAATCTCTTAAAGGAAGGAATTTCTATTCGAGATTTGCTTTCAATCTTTGAGGTGCTCGCAGATCATGCGTCCACAACCAGAGATACAGATGTTTTGACGGAATATGTTCGTCAGGGACTGAAGAGAGCTATTTCAAGTAAATACTTTCCTTCAAATGAAACTTCCGATGTTATTACGATAGATCCTAGATTGGAACAGGAAATAATGGGATCTGTTAAACAGACAGAACAAGGGGCTTATCTGACGTTGGATCCGGATCGAGTTCGAATGATCATGGATTCTCTCGGATTTGAGATAAAGAAATTTGAAGAACAGGGATTGGCGCCTATAGTGGTTTGCTCGCCTATCGTTCGTATGTATTTCAAAAATTTGACAGAGGATTATTACAGAGATTTGATCGTCGTTTCATTCAATGAAGTGGAACCGAACGTAGAATTACGATCAGTGGGAATGGTGGCAATAGATGACAATTAAGAAATTCACAGGAAATACTAGAGATGAAGCTATTCAGAATGCAAAGAATGAGCTGGGCGATTCTGTAGTTATTATGAATGTAAAGGAGGTGCGTCCTAAAGGTGTATTTGGTATCTTTAAGACCAGCACATACGAAGTAACTGCAGCGCTAGAAGATGATGCGACTCCAGTTAGAAAGAATCCATCAGCGGCTCTCGGTGAAGGCGGACATTTTGATGCCGTTGCAGGTGAGAGAGGTGTGGTAAAGCATGTTGAGCCTAAGCGCCCACAGCCTATGCCTTCTCAGTCCACAGAATCAAAGCCTGATGAAACTGCTTTAGCAGAAGAATCTCTTAGAAGTGCTTTCGCAGCTGTAAATGAGGTGATTCAGAAGAGCGAAAGTAAAGAGTACTCAAAACAGCAGAATTCTTATCAGAATGATCATTTTGCAAACGCAGAGGACAAACGTTTAGATTCACTGCTTCCAGGAAATACACTTACAGAAGTTAGAAATCCTGCGTATAACAGAAGCTCTATCGTTAGAAATCCAGTTCCTCAGCCAGAGGATGATTTCGTAAATCTCAAAGATGCTATAAATGCGGATATGGAGGAAAAAAATAAAACCTCTAATCGTCAGTTTGTAAGCATGCTTTACGATGTTTTGCTTTCTAATGAAGTTGATGAGAAGTACGTTAACCAGATTATTAAAGATATGGAAAAAGTCATCAGAACAGGAAATAATCTGGACTATCTGCTTTCAAATGTTTATCAGAAGCTTGTACTCATGATGGGAAAGCCAAAGACAATCGTTTGTGGCGATAGTAAACCTCTCATAGTATTTCTGATTGGGCCTACAGGTGTAGGAAAGACTACAACTATAGCGAAGCTTGCCTCCAGATATAAGCTTAATTATGGTAAATCCGTAGGACTTCTTACTACAGATACATACAGAATAGCCGCTACTGATCAGCTTAGAACTTATGCAAATATTTTGGAGATTCCTCTCGATGTTGTTTTGACTAAAGACGATATGAATGAAGCTATCGCAAAAATGGGCGGTTTAGATTTAATTCTGGTAGATACAGCTGGTTTTTCTCATAAGAATAAAGAGCAGCGTAAAGATATGGAAGATATTCTAAATGCCGTAGATCCAGCTTTTGAAAAAGATGTCTACCTGGTTTTGAGTGCTACAACTAAGTATCGTGATTTGAAAGCAATCGTGGATATTTATAAGGCATTCACTGACTTCCACCTTATTTTTACGAAGTTAGATGAGACAGATGTTATGGGAAATATCCTGAGTACGAAACTCTATGCAAATACTGATTTGTCATATGTTTGTAATGGACAGGGCGTTCCAGATGACCTTGAGGTTGTAAACATTCAGCATGTTGTAAAGCAGTTGCTCGGAGGAAAATAATATGGATCAGGCTGAAAAGTTGAGAAACGAAGTCAAGCTTCGAAGGAAAGCTCCTCAGACTAAAGTCCTGACCGTTACCAGTGGTAAAGGTGGTGTAGGTAAATCCAATCTAGCCGTAAATCTGGCGGTTTGGTTTACTAAACTGGGGAAAAAAGTAATCATCTTCGATGCCGACTTTGGCTTGGCAAATGTAGAAGTTATGTTTGGAACAGTTCCAAAACATGATTTGTCAGATATGATATACAACGGTATGTCTCTTAAAGAGATTATTACACCGGGGCCGATGGATATCGGATTTATCTCAGGCGGCTCAGGAATCATAGCACTTAACAATCTTACTTCTGCACAGATTAATATGGTTTTAAATGATTTGAACTCGCTTTCGGATCTCTGTGATATTTTGATAGTGGATACAGGCGCTGGAATTTCCGACAATGTTTTGAAATTTGTTTTGGCTTCACCGGATGTTCTGCTTGTTACCACACCAGAACCTAGCTCTCTGACAGATTCCTATTCATTAGTGAAAGCTATGGTTCGAAACGAGAGCTTCGATAGGGACAAGGTTCGCATTCGAATGATAGCAAACAAAGTCCAGTCTGAAAGTGAAGCTATGCAGGTCTTTAACAAGATGGATTCTGTTACTAGTCGCTTCCTTAATGAAAAACTGATTTATCAGGGAATGGTGCCTAGTGATGCCTCTTTAGAGAAGGCTGTACGTAAACAAAAGATTGTTTCTTTGGAAAGTCCGTCTTCTAAATCGGCAAAGAGTTTTTATGAGATCGCCTCAAGCTTAGTTGGAGAGAAGACGGATGAGGAAAAAGGACTGACCAGATTTTTTAAGTTCCTTACAAAGAATTAGTTATAGAAGAGGGATTGATAGATGGAATTAGACGAAATAATACCAGGTTGCAAAATAGATGTAGTTGAGTTGTCAAACTCCGGCGGTGATATGAAAATTGAGCATGCATACGTTAGTTCTCTCTATAGCGTCATCGAAACAGATGTTATTGAGATTATTACACCTATGAAAAAGAATACTCTCGTTCCTATGCACCGGGGAGTAAAGTACAAACTGATATTTACTACGGAAAAAGGATTGGTTAGAGCCGATTGTGTAGTGCTGGATAGATATCAGAGTTCAAATTTCTATCTGACGAAGGTTCAGATCGTAGGAAAACTTTCCAAGTATCAGCGTAGAGAATTCTACAGAATCGATTGCCTGGTACCTTGTAGATTTATTTCGTTAGAGGACGATGATCTACTAGTATCGAATATTCAGCTTCTTCGCCAAAATATTCAAACAAAAATGGATAAAAATGAGGAAATTTCTGTAGAATATGGTACTATAATAGATATTAGTGGCGGAGGAATTAGACTGACTGCGCCATATAGTATGAAAGAGAATGATTATTTTTTGTTTGATTTTGATTTAGCTTTAGACGGTGGAGTTAGACATGTTGAGCTGGTTGGACGATGCGTTGGTTCTGACCATATTCCGGATACAGATCTATATTCACATAGAGTTAAGTTCGATTTTATGTTTGAAAAAGTCAGTCAAGAAATTATTGTAAGATATATTTTTGAAATTGAGCGAAAAAGACGTAGAAAAGAGCAAGAAATATGACAAAAATCCTTGTAGCGCATGATGCTGCACTCGTGAGAAAGGCTATCTGTGATATAATCAGCGAAAGCACAACTAAATATGAGGTTATTACTTGTAGCGATGGCGAGGATGCGGTTAACAAGGTAATTGCTGAGAGACCGGACTTGATAGTTGTTAATATGTATCTTCCGCGATTAAATGGAATCGAAGTTTTGAATTCACTGACTAAGCGGGGAACTCGTTATAAAGCGATTCTATTAGGTAGTGAAACTCAGGAAGACAAGGATGCTGCGTCTATTTTTTCAAATAGACGTGATATTAGCTTTGTTGTCGTTCCGTTTCATATCTTTGGTTCTGGTCATAGAAAGTTTAGAGAAGAACTTTCTAGCGAGGCAAAGAGGATGTTAAACGCGGGGGCGATAGGCTTATGGAACAATTCTGTTTATGAGAATGACATAAAGAAGCCTACTGTAGAAGTGAAAAGTGTGGAGACTAAAACTTCGACTAATGATGTTCAGAAGATTAGTTCATACGCGCCTGGCAGTTCAAAGAGAATTCTGGCAATCGCTTCATCGACTGGTGGTCCTCAAGCCCTACATGTAATGATCAAGATGCTTCCGAAACTCGGTGTGCCTGTAGTGATCGTTCAGCATATGCCTAAAGGATTTACATTTTCATTAGCTGAAAGAATTGATTCAGAATCTAAACTTCGAGTTAAAGAAGCTGTTGATGGTGAGGAACTTTTACCAGATATCGTTTATCTGGCTCCGGGTGGAAGACACCTAGAGGTAGTCAGTCGAAATGGTAAAGGATATGCCAGAGTATTTGATGATCCGCCAGTTAACAGTTTACGACCATGCGCGGATGTTATGTTTAATTCTCTAGCCAAAACTCATTACGACAATATAGTGTGCGTTGTATTGACAGGAATGGGGCGAGATGGAACAGACGGCATCACGTATCTAAAGAAACACAAATCTGTTCGAGTAATCACCCAATCAAAAGAAACCTGTGTTGTTTATGGTATGCCGAAAGCTGCTGATCAGGCAGGAATTACAGATGTTTCGGCTCCGATTGACAAGGTCGCAGATGCTATAAGAAAAGAATTGGAGGGAAAGTAAGATGGATGTTAGCCAGTATTTAGACGTCTTTATTGATGAGTCAAGTGAGCACATTCAGAACCTTAGTGATAATATCATGATTCTCGAGCAGGAGCCTGAGAATGCTGATACTATCAACGAAATCTTCCGTGCAGCACACTCTCTTAAGGGTATGGCTGGTACAATGGGCTTCAAGAAGATGCAGCATTTGACACATGACATGGAGAATGTGTTCCAGGAAGTTCGTAACGATAACGTTAAGGTTACCAGCGAACTGATTGATATTCTCTTTAACTGTTTGGATGCTATCGAAGCATACGTTGACAATGTAAAGAATACATCAAATGAAGGTGATGAAGACAATGCTGTTCTGATTGAGAAACTTAACAGTTTCTTAAACAGAGCTTTAGGCAAAGAGCCAGCAGAAGCACCAGCAGAAGCTGCTCCAGCAGGAGACGCAGCTGCAGCTGCACCAGCGGGAGATGCTCCGCTTTATACTCATTTGAATATGGATGATAACGATAAGCTTAAGCTTATTGAAACGCTTGGCGGTGGAAATACAGTACTTGGAATCACAGTTCATGTTAACCATGACTGTCTCCTTAAAGCAGCACGTGCTTTCCTCGTATATAAAGCTATTGAAGATGCAGGTGATATTTTATTATATGATCCATCTTCACAGGATGTTGAAGACGAGAAGTTTGAGTTTGATTTCAGCGTTCTCGTTCAGACTGATGCAAATCCAGATGAGTTGAAGGCAGCTATTGAAGCTGTTTCAGAAATCGATTCTTGTGAAATTGGACCTATTACATCAGAGATGTATAGCGAAGGTGAAGCAAAGGATGTAGATGCAACACCTGCAGAGGCATCAGCCGCAGAAGCACCAGCAGCGCCAGCTGAAGCTCCAAAGGCAGAGGCGGCACCAGCAGCAGAAGCTCCTAAGCCTGCTCCTGCAAAGAAAGAAGATAAGAAAGCTCCAGCAAAGGGAAAACCTGTAACTGCTAGAACAGTCAGAGTAGATATTGAAAAGCTTGATGACCTTATGAATCAGGTTTCTGAGCTTATCATTGCAAAGAACACTTTGGTTTCTAGAGCTAATTCGATGGAATCAGGTGGACTTAACCTTTCAGAACAGATTGAGTATCTGGAAAGAATCACAACAAACCTTCACGAATCAGTTATGAAGGTTCGAATGGTTCCTATTGAAAGCGTTGTAAATAAATTCCCACGTATGATTCGTGATTTGTCTAGAAGATTGGACAAACCTATGGATCTCGTCATGACTGGTGAGGAAACAGAGCTTGATAGAACTGTAGTAGATCAGATTGGTGATCCTCTGCAGCATTTGCTTAGAAACTCGGCTGACCACGGTATCGAAGATCCTGATACTCGTAGGAAGAACGGCAAGCCTGAAACTGGTAAGATTTGGTTGAATGCTTACCAGGAAGGCAACAATGTTATCATCAAAGTAGGCGATGATGGTGCCGGTATTGATGCTGAAGCTATCAAGCAGAAGGCTATCGAAAGAGGTATCGTTTCTGAGGAAGAAGCTGAGAAACTTACAGACAAAGAAATTATCAACTTCCTCTTTATGCCATCTTTCTCAATGGCAAAGAAGATTACGGATATTTCTGGACGAGGCGTAGGTCTGGACGTTGTTAAATCTAACGTAGAGCAGCTCGGCGGTGATGTAGAAGTTGAGTCAGTACTTGGTTCTGGTTCTACATTTACAGTTAGACTTCCTCTTACACTTGCTATTATTCAGGCTCTTATGGTTGAGGTTCGCGAAGAGAAGTACGCTATCGCGCTTGCTTCTATCCAGAACATCGAGTATATCCCTGTTACAGATATCAAGTATGTACAGGCAAAGGAAGTTATCTACCTCCGCGGTAGCGTTATTCCTTTAGTGCACCTTGACAAGATTCTCGATTGTGAGGAAAAAGATGAACAGCAGGAAAGCATTACTGTTGTTGTTGTTAAGAAGGGTGACAGCTTCGTGGGTATCGTAGTAGACAACCTGATTGGACAGCAGGAAATCGTTATCAAGTCTCTAGGAAAGGTTATCGAAGATAACAAGCACATCAGTGGTGCTACTATCCTGGGTGATGGTGAAGTTGCGTTGATTCTTGATGTTAATTCATTGTTCTAAGGCTGGAGGAGAAAATCATGAGTAAAGCAGAAGATCTTGATGTAATTGAAGAGGTAAAGCAGCAGTATATTGTTGTTACTCTTGGTGGTGAACATTATGGCATCGATATTTCTTTTGTTGATAATATCGTTCGTCTTTCTTCTATTACCAGGGTACCAAAGGCCCCAGAGCATTATAAAGGTGTTATCAACCTTCGTGGTGAAGTAGTACCTGTAATGAGTATCCGTATGAAGATGGGTCTTGAAGATGACCAGTTTACTAATTCTACGAGAATTATTATCCTGAAACTCGAGGAATTAGGCTTCTTAGGAATTATCGTTGATTCTGTAAATGAAGTAGTTACACTGGGTGAATCAGATATTGATAGAAATGTTTCTAACATGAAAGAAACAAAGGGTAATTTTATCAATGGAATTGGCAAGGACGGCGATCGTCTGATTTCTATATTTGATATTGATAAAGTTGCTGGTGAATCTACAAAGGATAAGGAGAAATAATATTTCTCCTTTTCCTGTTTTAGATAGATAGGAGTTTTATGAATCTAGATCAGCTAAACGATATGTATATCGACGTCTTGAGAGAGATTGGAAATATTGGTACCGGAAATGCTACAACAGCAATTTCAAACATGCTAAATCTCAAGATGGATATGGGAGTGCCAAAAGTTGAATTGATGCCAGTTGAAAAACTTGGCGAAGCGATCGGTTCAGAAGAAGAAATCGTAGTCGGAATTATGCTTGGAGTTGAAGCTGATATCGACGGAAGTATGATGTTTATCATGGATATGAAGTCTGCGCATAAGATGGTTAACCTGCTTATGATGCGTGATCCGGATGATGATAAAGAATTTGATGAGATGGATTTATCTGCTCTTAGAGAGGTTGGAAATATTATTGCCGGTTCTTATCTTTCAGCGATTTCTACTTTGACGAATTTGGTTATCAGTCCTACTGTACCTTCAGTGTCTATTGATATGGCTGCGGCTATATTATCAGTGCCAGCTGTTCAGTTTGGATTGATAAGTGATAGAGCTTTGATGATTAAGACTGCAATCGGTGGAGATGGTTCGATTGACGGTTATTTCATTTTGATGCCAGATGAAGAGTCTTTCGCAAAGATTCTTACATCTTTAGGAATTTCTTTAGAGTAGATAGGATGAGTCTATGGGTCAGATGATTAAAGTCGGTATGGCGGATTTGAAAATCTGTAAAGCACCGGATGCTTTAACAACTATCGGACTTGGGTCTTGTGTTGGCATAGCTTTGTATGATCCGGTTACTAAGATTACAGGTTTGGCTCATATTATGCTTCCAGATAGTACGGCTATTCGTAATAATTCCAATATTGCAAAGTTTGCAGATACTGGTATTGAAGAGCTCGTTAAACAGATGGTTGCAGCTGGAGCTTCTAAGACTAGGCTTGTTGCAAAGATAGCAGGTGGCGCAAAGATGTTTGCTTTGTCTGGTAGTGCAGCATCTGCTATTAATATTGGAGAACAGAATTCACAAGCTTCAAAGAAGAAGTTAAAAGAATTAGGTATTAAGTTACTTGCAGAAGATTGCGGTTTGAATTATGGACGTACGGTTGAGATTTATAGTGAGACCGGAAAGTACTTGATCAAAGCCGTTGGAAAGCCTGTTAAAGAGATATGAATAACAAAACTAATACTAAACCATTACCGATTATTATATGTTTATTGGCAAGCGGTATTGCGTGTGTCATTTCAATACTCCAGGGAGTAGACTTTGGCGTATTCGTCAGACGTTTTGCTCTGACAGCCTTGGTTTTCTACCTCTTGGGTGTTATCGTTCGTGTCGTTATCGATAGAACTTTTAAGATTGACATGGAAGAAACTTTAAAACAACAGGAACAGGAAATGATGGAATCATCAGAGACTGAAGGAGCAGTTGAAGATCTATCTGATATAGAGGCTTCTCTTTCAGCAGAGGATGAGGATTCTGAAACAGAGTCTACAGATGAATTCTAGTAGATTTGTTTTCGGAGGAGTAGCATGAACGAGAAGGACAAGCAGAAGCTTTGGGATAGATATAAGAAAAAACCGACTCCTGAGCTTCGTGAACAAATCATAATTGAATATGCGCCTTTGGTCAAAGTCGTTGCAGGACGTATGAATATGTATCTTGGAAAAAACGTCGAATTTGATGATTTGTGTGGTTATGGCGTGTTCGGTCTCATCGATGCAATCGATAGATTTGATACAGCACAGGGTGTTAAGTTTGAAACTTATGCTTCCCTTAGAATCAGAGGAGCGATTCTGGATCAAATCCGTAAGATGGATTGGATTCCTAGAACGATTAGACAGAAACAGAAAAAGATCGAAGCTGCTTCTAAAGAAGTAGAAGCTAGAACAGGTCATGCTGCTTCGGAAGCTGAAATAGCTATGGAATTAGGTATTTCAGAAGATGAGATGACTGATTGGCAAACTGATCTAAATATGACGAATGTGATTTCTCTAAACGAGTTTGTTGAGCAGGGTTCAGAACCTGCTATGGAAACTGAGAGAAATTCTCATTTCATCCAACCAGAAGAAAAAATAGCTAAAGATGAATTAAAAGAAAAGCTTAAAGCAGCTCTTGATGTTCTTACAGAAAAAGAAAAACAAGTTATTCTCTTGTATTACTATGAAGAGATGACTTTGAAAGAAATCAGCCAGATTCTAAGCGTATCTGAATCTCGAGTTTCACAGCTTCATACAAAAGCTTTGGGAAAGATGCGTTCAGTAATGGGCGATTATCTCGGAATCCTTACAGGAGGGTTGTAATAGATTTCGGGTTTAAGGGGGAGTTATGGAACAGAAGAATGCTTTTGTTCAACTAGAGGTTGAATCAGGAAATGTATATTTAAAGTACTATCCTCCCGCTGAAGGCGGAGAGGTGTGCGATATTAAAGAGGTAGAGTCCTATTTAACAAATCAGGGCTTTACTTCTTTTAGTGTACAGAAACTTGATCAGCTACTTCGAAAGGAAGAGGAAGACAGGATGGAACTTGGAAAAAGCAGGTTCGAGTTCTATTCGGCTTCCATGGTGACCTTCGTTTCGGAAAACGAAATAGAATGTTATAGTAGAGTTTATCCGCCTTCTGTGAATGGTTCAAATCTCACGAAGGACGATATAAAAGCTTCTCTTAATTCGGATATGGTAAAGAGCGGCATCCGAGAGGATGCGATAGAGGAATATCTGGAACATCCGGTCTTTTTTCAGAATGTAGTATTCGCAGAGGGAGAGAGACCAGTTGATGGAACCGATGGTTCGATTATTTTCCATTTCAATACAGATCCGACACTTGAACCAAAGAGAAATGAAGATGGTTCGGTTGATTTCCATTCTTTGAATGTTATAAATACAGTTGAGAAAGATGACTTGCTTTGCGAATTGACGAAGGAAGTTCCGGGAACACCTGGGACTAGTTTGTATGGTAAAAATATCGAGCCAAAGAAGGCGAAACCTGCACCTTATGAATTTGGAAAGAATACTTATCTCAGCGAAGATGGTTTAAAAGTATATGCGGCAGCGACAGGACATGTGCAGTTGTCGTCAGGACGTGTTATAGTAAGTGATGTTTATACGGTAACCGGCGACGTGGATAATAACACGGGAGATATCGATTATACTGGAAATGTTACGATAGGCGGTTCGGTGAGAACAGGCTTTTCCGTAAAGGCAGGAGGAGATATCATAGTTGAAGGAGTTGTAGAAGATGCGAATCTGGAGGCTTTGGGTCAGATTATCGTAAAACATGGAATTAACAGCCAGGGCAAAGGAATTATCCGAGCTGGCAGTAATGTTATTGCAAAATTCATTGAAAACGGGCATATTATTTGTGGTGGATATGTTGAAGCTGGTGTTGTACTGGCTTCACATGTTGAAGCGGAAGGTGATGTTATAGTCCAGGGAAAGAAGGGATTCATCGCTGGAAGCGAAGTGGTTTCGGGCGGTTCGGTTAGAGCTGATACTATAGGTTCTGACATGGGAGCAAAGACGGTTATTGAAATAGGTTCGAAACCACAGACGAAGGATTTTCTGAAAAAAATTGAGAAATCAAATAACAAACTTGAAGAGGAAATTACTCGTTTTTCTAATATTGTGGCGAATTATACGCGTTCAATAAAGAAAGGTCTGAAACCGGACAAAAAAACATCAGAATATCTGATAAAGGTTACAAATGCGTTAAAGGAAGCTCAAGGATATCTCGATAGTAATAATAAGATAAAAGAAGCGCTGGAGAAACAGCTGGAGGCTAATGCGAATTGTAGAATAGTCGCAAACCGTGATGTGTATCCAGGAACTACGCTTTATTTATATGGGCACAAGAAAAATATTGAGTCTCAACTTTCCTCGTGTCAGTTTAGATATGTGGATGGTGATATTACTAGAACGGTTATCTAGAATTATATTCTGGAAGGGGGAATAGTTATGCAGCTTCGACCGGTAGAATTTAATGGTATGATTCAGAATGCGAATGAAATTTCGCATCTTCAGTCTCATGAAGATAACAAGTCTGCGCTTCAGCAGAATATGATGCAGAATGCTGCCGAGATACAGAGACAGCAGGATGCGACGAGTGTTCATGGAAATGTAAAAACAGAAACGGAGAACCTGGACGAAGATGGTTCAGGTGTTATCTATAAGCGCCCGGACAAACGTAAGAAGAAAAAGGACGAGAAAGAGGACGAGAAGAAAAAGAAACACGATGATGGCAGAATGTACAAAAAAGGTGAAAAGCCATTTGATGTGAAGATTTAAGGAGACTTTATGACAGGACTAGAAGTAGCGGTTCTATTGATTGGAATCTTAGCGATTATAGGTAGTTTTTTTATTACAAAGAAGATGTCATCTGATGATATAGAAGAGATTCAGAAGATGTCACAGGCAGAGATAAAAACCATTCTCGACAAAGAACTAAAGGACACAGACGAGAAGATTAAACAGTCTATTATGGATAGACTTGATGACTCGTTCGAAACTCTCGAGAGAAAGACTGACAAAGAGACAAATGACAAGATTAAAGAAATCAGCCAATATTCAGATACGGTTCTTTCTTCTATGAACAAATCTCATGATGAGATTATGTTTATGTATGATATGTTGAATAAGAAACAGGAAAAAATCACTGAGCTCACCAAGCAGATTGAGGTGATGGAAGATACTCTTCGCGCTCTTAAAGATGAGATTGAAGAGAAAGAACAGATTGCCTTTGAACCTGTTGAAGAAATCAATTCTCCTGAGCTCGAATCCTTGAAAGAAGAGTTTATCAAGAAGTACGATACAAATCAGAATGAGCAGGAACGCGAAGATGAAGGAAATGCGAATAGCGAAATCCTGGCTTTGGCGAAGTCTGGATATTCTGAAATTGAAATCGCAAAGAAACTGGGCCTCGGCTTAGGTGAAGTGAAACTCGTTCTCGGCTTGTTTAAGAAGTAAGGTGGATTAGTAATTCTATGAAGATGAAATATTATCTCAGAGGTTTGGGAGTGGGCTTGATTCTCGGCTCACTCATGTTTATGATTGCGGGCTTTTTTCATAAGCCTAAACTTTCTAAGTCTGAATTAGTAGCGCAAGCGCAAAAATACGGGCTTGAAGTTACAGAAAAGAGCGACGGAACCATAAAGAGTGATTCTGAAGCGAAGAAAAAGAAAGAATCAAAGAAGAATTCGAAGAAGAGTACAAAAACGGTTTCTGAAGATTCGAAGACAAAGAAAGAAGTGAAGACTGGCAAAGAGGTTAAGGAACCTGATGAGTCTACAAAGAACGCAGAGAAACCAGAAACTCCTGAACAGCCGGCAGCACCAGAGCAGGAAGAAGTGAACATCGTAGTTCAGCATGGAATGAGTTCGGATACTGTTTCACAGGTACTTGCTGATCATGGCGTTATCTCTGATTGGAAAGATTTTAATAGATATCTCGAAACTAATAATTACGGAAATAGAATTCAGCCGGGAAACTTCACGGTGCCAAAGAATGCTTCTTATGAGGATTTGGCTAGGATTTTGTCTAAAAGCCGTTGACTTTAGAGGGCGTTTTGTGTTATCATCCGTATGTTTGTAGTCAAAACACACGTAAGGTGATCGTTGAAATGGTGCAATTTAATTGTTATTCGACGAAATGATCCACGTGGAAGATTAACCATTTTTGGAGGTAAAAAAATGAGTGTTTGTTCAATGAAACAGTTACTTGAAGCTGGTGTACATTTTGGTCATCAGACTAGAAGATGGAACCCTAAGATGGCTCCATACATCTATTCAGAAAGAAACGGTATCCACATTATTGATCTTCAGAAGACAGTAGGTCTTATCGATAACGCTTACAACGCTGTATACGACATCGTTGCACAGGGTGGTACAGTTCTCTTCGTAGGTACAAAGAAGCAGGCTCAGGATTCAGTTCGTGATGAAGCTACTAGATGTGGAATGTACTACGTAAACGAGAGATGGCTTGGTGGTATGCTTACTAACTTCAAGACTATCCAGAGCCGTATCGCTCGTCTTAAGAAGATCGAGAAGATGGAAGAAAACGGAACTTTCGACGTTCTTCCAAAGAAGGAAGTTATCGGTCTTAAGAAAGAGCTTGAGAGACTTAACAAGAACCTTGGCGGTATCAAGGACATGAAGAGAATCCCTGACGCTATCTTCATCGTAGATCCTAAGAAGGAAAGAATCTGCATCAAGGAAGCTATGGCTCTTGGAATCACAATCATCGGTATTGCTGATACTAACTGCGATCCAGACGAACTTGATTATATCATCCCAGGAAACGATGACGCTATCCGTGCAGTTAAGCTTCTTACATCTGTAATGGCTGACGCTGTTATCGAGGCAAAGCAGGGTGAAGAGCAGCAGGCAAAGGCTGAGTAATCAAATAATACTTGATTTAAATATTAAATTTGGAGGGATGAAAAATGGCTATCACAGCATCTATGGTTAAAGAGCTTCGTGAACTCTCTGGTGCCGGAATGATGGAGTGTAAGAAAGCACTTAACGAAACAGACGGTAACATGGAAGAAGCTATCGAATTTCTTAGAAAGAACGGACAGGCAAAGGCTGAGAAAAAGGCTAGCCGTGTAGCAGCAGAGGGTCTTTGCTGCGTGGCTTCAAACGGTACAACAGAGGCTGCTATCGTTGAAGTTAACTCTGAGACAGACTTCGTTGCTAACAACGAAAAGTTCCAGACATATGTTCAGGAAGTTGCTGAGCAGGCACTTTCATCAAACGCTTCTGACATCGATGCATTCATGGCTGAGGCTTGGAACAAAGATTCTTCAAAGACTGTAGCTGAAGAGCTTGTTGAGAAGATCGCTGTTATCGGTGAGAAACTTTCTATCAGAAGATTTGAGAAACTTACAGCTGAGAATGGTGCTGTAATCTCTTACACACACGGAAACGGAAGAATTGCTGTTCTTCTCGCTGCTGAGTGTGGAAATGTTACAGAAGATGTTAAGGAAGCACTTAAGAACGTAGCTATGTAGATTGCAGCTATGTCTCCTAAGTTCCTTAGAGAATCTGATATTGATCAGGATTACATCAACCATGAGACTGAAATCATCAAGGCTCAGATTGAGAACGATCCTAAGGAATCTGCTAAGCCAGAGAACGTTAAGGCTGGTATGATCAAGGGAAGACTTAACAAGATCTTCAAAGAAGTTTGCCTTCTTGACCAGGTTTATGTTAAGGCTGAAGACGGAAAGCAGAACGTTCAGAAGTACCTTGAAGAGGTAGCAAAGGCAGCTGGCACAGAGCTCACTCTTACATCATTCGTTCGTTTCGAAACAGGCGAAGGAATTGAGAAGAAGCAGGAGAACTTTGCTGAAGAAGTTGCAAAGCAGATGAACAACTAATATAAGTTTTCTTGTTAAGGCACTATATTGATATATAGTGCCTTTTTTTAGGAGATATTCCACTATGGAAGATAGAGACGCAGTAAAAGAGAAGAGAAATAAACAGGCTAGAGTCAGAAAGATGAAGATGTTTATCGTCTCATTTATAATGCTCGGATTGCTTCTTTCTTTGCTTTGCAATGCTTTTTTGATTTTCAAGATGTTTAGAATGGAAACTCGTCTTAAACGCGTAGAAGAAAGCAAATCCCAGGGACTGATTTCTGGTAATAAATCAAAATTAGGAAAGTTGACTCTGAGTGATTCTGGAACAGGAGAGGCAAACCTGGCTAATCCAAATGATACGTTAAAGGTTTACCTCACATTCGATGATGGTCCTAGTAAGAACACGCCCAGAATCCTAGATATTCTCGATGACTATGGAGTGAAAGCGACTTTTTTCGTAAATGGCAGAACATCTAAGTCTGCCAAAACTTCATATAAGAGAATCGTAAACGAAGGTCATACGATTGGGATGCATTCATACAGCCACAAATATTCGGATGTATATGCATCCCTTTCTTCTTTTAAATCAGATTATACGAAGATTCATGATTTGATTCAAAAAAATACTGGTGTCGACTGTAAACTGTATAGATTTCCAGGTGGTTCCAGTAATAAAGTATCGGGTCAGGATATGACCTATTTCATTAATTTTTTGAATGAAAACCATATTAAGTATTTTGACTGGAATATTTCCAGTGGAGATGCCACATCAAAGGCTTATACATCGGATGAACTTATTGAAAACGTTATGAATGATGTGGTAAAATACAAAACGTCGGTAGTTTTGATGCACGATGCAAATGAAAAGGGAGCGACAGTTGATGCTCTTCCTAAATTGATCGAAGAATTACAGAGCAAAGGTGCTATCATCTTGCCGATTAGTGATGACACTGATTTGATTCAGCATGTCACTCTTGAAAATTAACATGTATAGAGGAGAGGCTTATGGGACTTTTTAAAGATTTCAAAGAAGACTTCGCAGACGCTGTAGACGGACTTACAGGAGAAGAGAAGGACATTCAGGACGATGTGATGGTAAATACTCTTGAAGAAGATGTTGACGTGGATTCAGAGCTTGATAAACTTGATGGACTTCTTGAGCAGGTTGCTTCAAAGGTTTCTGAACCAACTACTATTAAAGAAAACGATATTGAGATTAAGAAAAACGAGACATCTTATATGAGAGAGAAAGAAAAAATGGAAGAGAATACAACATTCACTAGCGCTTCAATTGATGTAAACAATGTTGCTGATGAAACTGCTGAAATCACTAGAGGAATGGTTATCACTGGTGATATGGAATCTTCAGGATCTATCAATGTAGAAGGCGTTGTAAAGGGAAATGTTAAGTGTAACGGTAAACTTGTTGTAAACGGCTCTATCAAAGGAAACTCTGTTTCTAGCGAGTTCTTTGCTGACAATGCAAAGATCGAAGGTGAAGTTTCTACTACAGGAACAGCAAAGGTTGGCGCTGGTTCTGTTATCGTTGGTAACATCGCTGCTACATCAGCTGTAATCGCTGGTGCCGTAAAAGGTGATATCGATGTTCAGGGACCTGTTGTAGTTGATACATCTGCTGTAGTTATGGGTAACATCAAGTCTCGTTCAGTACAGATTAACAATGGTGCTGTTATCGAAGGTCTTGTATCTCAGGCATATGCTGATGTTGATCTTCAGAGCGTTTTCGACATTGATAAATAATTAAAGGATAAACATGAGAGTTCTACTAAAATTAAGTGGTGAAGCCCTGGCGGGTGAGAAGAAAACAGGTTTTGATTGTGAGACTGTTCGCGTTGTTGGACAGGAAGTAAAGAAACTTGTAGATAAAGGAATCGAAGTCGGTGTAGTTATCGGTGGAGGAAATTTCTGGAGAGGAAGAACTGGAAATGAAATTCGTCGTTCAAAGGCTGACCAGATTGGAATGATCGCAACAGTTATGAACTGTATCTACGTTTCAGAAATCTTTGAAACATGTGGTATGGAGACTGAGGTGTTTACTCCATTTGCAGTTGGTGCTTTTACTAAGCTTTATTCTTATGATGAAGCCACAAAGGCTCTTTCAGATAAAAAGGTCGTATTCTTTGCTGGTGGTACAGGTCACCCTTATTTTTCAACAGATACAGGTGCTGCACTTAAAGCTATTGAGACAGAATGCGATATGATGTTGCTTGCGAAAGCTATCGATGGTGTATATGATAGCGATCCAAAGACAAATCCTAATGCAAAGAAATACGAAACTATTTCTATTCAGGAGGTTATCGATAAGCAGCTTCAGGTTATCGATTTAACTGCATCTATGATGTGTATGGAGAACAAAATTCCACTTAAGATTTTTGCTCTTCAGGAAGAAAATGGAATTGTTAATGCTGTAAATGATAAATTCAATGGCACTACAGTTACTGTTTAGGAGGAATTATGGACGATAGATTAAAAGATTTTGACAACCGCATGACAAAAACACTTAACAATTTGTCAGAGGAGTTCCAGTCAATTAGAGCTGGTAGAGCTAATCCACACATTCTTGATAAACTTCGTGTTGATTATTATGGAGCTGAGACTCCACTTCAGCAGGTCGCTAATGTAACTGTAAGCGATGCTAGAACACTTCAGATTCAGCCATGGGAAGTTACACTTCTCAAGGAAATCGAGAAGGCTATCGAGATGTCAGATATCGGAATCAACCCTATCAATGATGGTAAGGTTATCAGACTTTCTTTCCCTGTTCTTACAGAGGAAAGACGTAAGGAACTTGCAAAGGATATTAAGAAGAGAGGCGAAGACGCTAAAGTCGCTATCAGAAATATCCGTCGTGATGGAAATGATTCTATTAAGAAGCTTAAGGGCGAAGATGTATCAGAAGATGAGATCAAAGATTTGACAGATGAACTTCAGAAGATTACAGATTCTTATATCAAAAAAGTAGATGATGCAGTTGATGCTAAGTCTAAAGAAGTTATGACAATCTAATTATTGAAGGGGAGCAACGGATTCGTTGCTCTCTTTTTTATAATTTCTAATGCTTTTAGTTTTAGATAAATTCTAGTATAATACCTTAATGCGTTATAAGTTTTTATATAGAAAGAAGAATTGATATGAGTGTACCAGAATCAGTTGCTATTATTATGGATGGCAATGGCAGATGGGCCAAGGCACAGGGAAAGCCTCGTACCTATGGTCACAAAGTGGGCGCTGAGAATGTAGAGACGATTTGTCGTAGCGCTTATGATATGGGAATTAAATATCTTACCTTATATGCTTTTTCGACTGAGAACTGGAAGAGACCAGAGTCAGAGGTAAGCACTTTGATGTCGCTATTAAACACATATTTGAATAAATGTATGAAGACTTGCATGCGTGATAATATGCGTTTTAAGGTAATAGGTGAAAAAAGGGGTTTATCACAGGAACTGCAGGACACTATCGCAAAGCTTGAAGAAAAGTCATCGGTATGTACAGGGCTGACTTTGGTTTTAGCGATTAATTACGGTAGCCGTGATGAGATGAGGAGAGCCTTTGTGAAAGCTGGAGAGAAGCTTTTGAACGAAGGAAAGGAGCTCTCTGATCTTACAGAAGACGATATATCAGCGTCTTTGGATACTTTTGATATTCCAGATCCTGATTTAATGATTAGAACGAGTGGAGAGGAGAGACTGTCAAACTTTTTGATGTGGCAACTTTCTTACAGTGAGTTCTATTTTGCAGAGGTTGCTTGGCCGGCATTTACTCCGGACGAGCTTAAAAAGGCTATCGAAGTTTATGAGAATAGACACCGTAGATTCGGTGCAGTTTAATACAAAGGAGATATTATGTTTCGTACTAGATTGATCAGCGGTATTGTGTTAGTAATCGCTGCTTTACTTCTTATTTCAACAGGAAATGAAGTTTTACTTGCTTCAACTTTTTTGCTTTCATTAATCGGTATTTATGAGCTTTTCAAAGCGTTGAAGATGGAAAAATCATCTATAGCATATCTTTCTATCTTGATGACTATTTTTTACTATCTGAACCTAAAACTAGAAGTTGTACATAGCCCGGTCATTTACACTATCATCTTCCTGATAGTTTTACTGGGTGCGTATGTGCTCGGTTATCCTAAGTACAATACTTTAAATGTATTTGGTGGATTCTTTGGATTCTTCTATGTTTCAGTAATGCTTTCATTTATTTATCTGACTAGAGAAATCCCTGTCAAAGGTAAATACCTCGTTTGGATTATCTTCCTCTGTGCATGGGGTTCAGATACCTTTGCTTACTGCGCCGGAAGACTGTTCGGTAAGCATAAGATGGCTCCTGTTCTCAGTCCAAAGAAGACTATCGAAGGTGCAATCGGTGGAGTCCTCGGTTCTGCAATCCTGAACATGGTTTATTGTTATATCTTCAAGATGCAGCTTAATTTCCAGGTTAGGGATATCGCACTTATCGGTCTCATCGGAGCAGTGGGTGCGCTCGTTTCTATGATCGGTGATCTCGCCGCATCTGCGATAAAGAGAGAGCATGATATCAAGGATTATGGCAAGCTTATTCCGGGACATGGTGGTGTACTCGACAGATTCGATAGTATTATCATTACAGCCCCTATCGTATATTTCCTTTCAATGGTATTAGTTCATCACGTTTAATCGTGATTAGAAAGAATATTTATGAAAAATATAGCTATTCTGGGCTCAACAGGCTCTATTGGAACCCAGACTTTGGATGTTATTTCGCAGCATCCGGACAAATTTAAAGTTACATCTCTGTCATGTGGCAGAAATATTAAATTACTTGAAGAACAGATTCGTAAGTTTAAACCGGCATTTGTTTCCGTATATGGGGAAAAAGAAGCTTCTGAATTATCTAATGCTATTCGCGATTTAGATGTAAAAATATATTACGGAATGGAAGGTCTGCTTCAGGTAGCTAAAGATAGTGAATCAGACATGCTTGTGACAGCTATCGTAGGTATGCTCGGCATCAGACCGACTCTCGAAGCTATTCGTTCCGGTAAAGATATCGCGCTCGCAAACAAAGAGACTCTCGTTTGTGCGGGTTCTATAGTTATGGAAGAAGCAAAGCGAAATGAGGTTGAAATCTATCCTGTAGACAGTGAACACAGTGCTATCTTCCAGAGTTTGCAGGGAGAGCGTGAGAATCATATTTCAAAGATTATTCTCACAGCTTCAGGCGGTCCTTTCAGAGGATTTACAAAGGAGCGTCTTTCTAATGTAAAGCTTCAGGATGTCTTAAAGAATCCTAACTGGGATATGGGTAACAAAGTAACTATCGATTCTGCTGGTATGATAAACAAAGGTCTCGAAGTTATGGAAGCCGGATGGTTATTTGGTGTGGAAAGGGATAGAATTGAAGTAGTGGTTCATCCACAGAGTATCCTTCATTCTGCAGTAGAATTTGATGATGGAGCCATCATCGGTCAGTTTGGTGCGCCAGACATGCGAATCCCAATTCAATACGCTTTAACATATCCGAAGAGACCGGTTCTTAATGCAAAGAAACTGAACCTCTTTGAGCTCGGGGTTATGAGCTTCGAGAAGCCTGATATTGAGACTTTTAGAGGCTTAAAACTGGCTTTTGATGCTATGGATAAAGGTGGAAATATTCCTACAGTATTTAATGCGGCAAATGAAGAAGCGGTTAATCTACTTCTAAAGGAAGAGATTTCCTTTGTAACTATTCCGAGATTGATAGAAGCTGCTATGAATACTGTGAAATTTATCGAGAATCCTACATTGGAGGATATCCTCGAAACAGAGAAGTTAGCTAAAGATTTCGTAAGAAATAATTATTCAAACATTTAAAAGGGGACGTTCATGAACATTATTATTGCGATACTGATATTTGGGTTTATTATTATATTTCATGAATTTGGACATTTCATCGTAGCAAAAGCCTGCGATGTCAAAGTAAACGAGTTCATGGTAGGTTTAGGACCTAGAATTTGTGGTTTTAAACGTGGCGAGACAGATTTTTCGATTCATCTGCTTCCTTTTGGTGGAGCCTGTGTTATGGAGGGCGAAGAGAGTGAGAGCGATGATGACAGATCTTTTCAGAAGAAAAAAGTATGGCAGAGGTTTTTGATAGTATTTGCGGGACCTTTGTTTAATTTTATCCTGGCATTTCTGCTTTCAATCGTTTTAATTGCAGGAATCGGATATACACCAGCAAAGATTGGTGCAGTAAATGCGAACTACCCAGCCAGCGAGGCAGGACTCAAAGCAGGAGACGAGATCGTTAGACTTGGAAATTATAATGTCCATTTTTATCAGGAAGTAAGCTATTATAGTGTCTTCCATCCTGGCGAGAAGGTAGAAGTTACATACATTCGCGATGGAAAGAAGGTCACTACAACTCTGACTCCGAAGTATGATAAGGCGTCAAAGAGATATTTACTCGGCATTACAGCTGGAAAGAGCGTGAAAGCAAATGCTGTCACTGCAGTAACTCATGGCTTCTATCAGCTGAAAGAGATGATTTATATAACAGTTATGTCTTTAAAGATGCTGATAACAGGTACAGTTTCATTAAATGACATGTCTGGCCCTGTCGGTATAGTAAAAGTAATCGGTGATTCCTATAATGCAACCGTTAGTCTTGGTGTATTTGCAGTAGTTATGCAGATGATCTATATGATAGTTCTGCTTTCTGCAAACCTCGGTGTTATGAATCTGCTTCCTATCCCAGCTTTGGATGGTGGCAGACTCGTTCTCTACATCTGGGAGATGATTACCAGAAAGAAACCTTCGGAAAAATTCGAGAACACTCTGAATTATGCCGGATTCGTTATCTTGATGGGACTTATGGTTCTGGTTATGGGAAATGATATTAGAAAACTGTTTCTATGATTAATTCGAAAGGCATTATTATGAATAGAAGAAAATCCAGAGAAATACGTATAGGAAATAAAGTTATCGGTGGCGACAACCCTATCCTGATTCAGTCTATGACAAACACAAAGACTAGAGATGTCGAAGCTACTGTAGCCCAGATTCTCGCATTGGAAAAAGCTGGTTGTGATATCGTTCGTTGTGCCTGTCCTACAGAAGAGGATGCACGTGCGATAAAGGCTATCAAAGAACGCATACATATTCCTCTGGTTGCAGATATTCATTTTGATTATCGTTTGGCTCTCCTGGCTATCGAAAACGGTGCTGACAAGATACGTATAAATCCTGGCAATATCGGATCAAACGAGAGAGTAAAAGCAGTAGTCGATGCATGTAAAGAGAAGAATATTCCAATTCGAGTAGGTGTTAACAGCGGTTCTCTTGAAGCTAATTTAGTGGAGAAATACCATGGCGTAACAGCCGAAGGTCTGGTTGAGAGCGCATTAAATAAAGCAAAGCTCATCGAAGATATGGGATATGATAATCTCGTTATCTCCATCAAATCTTCAGATGTTTTGATGGCTCTCGAAGCACATAAACTTATTTCAGATAAAACAGATTATCCTCTTCATGTAGGTATTACTGAATCCGGCACTGTTTTTTCCGGAAGTATCAAATCTGCTGTAGGATTGTCTCTGATTCTTTCAGAAGGAATAGGGGATACTATTCGTGTGTCTCTGTCAGGTGATCCGGTTCTGGAAATTGAAGCAGGAAAGAAGATTTTAAAAACTTTAGGTTTGAGAAAGGGCGGAGTCGAAATAGTTTCTTGCCCTACTTGCGGTCGTACAGAGATAGATCTAATCGACCTCGCAAACAAAACAGAAGAGATGGTTAGAGATATTCCGCTGGATATCAAAGTGGCTGTTATGGGATGTATCGTAAATGGCCCGGGCGAAGCAAAGGAAGCTGATTTTGGTATTGCCGGTGGAAAAAATGTGGGACTTTTGATCCGTAAAGGTGAAGTAATAAAGAAAGTCCCTGAATCAGAATTGCTAGAAACTCTACGTGGCGAGCTCCTACGAGAAGCGAAGGAACGCGGAGTAGAGATTTAATATTAAGGGAAGCGAGTATTAACATGGACAAAACACTTTCAGAAGTATTTCCTAGATTGGTCACAGATGATAAGAAGAGAATCTTTGACGATACACTAGTAAAAAAAGTAGCTGCTTCAAATAGCAGAAATATGGTTCGTGTTTATACTGAATTCCCGGGAATCGTTTCAAAGAGACGTATTAAGAAGCTCGAAGAGCTTATCTATAATAATTACTTTAAAAATTCTTCAGTAGAGGTTATCGTTATCGAGAAATTCCGCCTTTCAGATGGTTATACACCGGAGATGGCATACAAAGAATACAAGGACAGTATTCTGGAGGAGATTCGTGATAACGATAGACTTCTATATGCTGTATTTAAGAATTCAAAAATTAAATTCCTGGATGATACACATATCGAGCTGGAGATTCCAAATACGGGAATTGAGAGCATATATGAGAATGACCTTGTCGCTTATTTGCACAAGGTTTTTTGTGATAGATGCGGATTTGAGTGTATTATCGATGTTTCTTATGTCGAGCAGGAAGCTGGTGGTTTGCTTCAGAAATCTGAGCAGGTTGTTAAAGCGAAACTCTCGGATATTTCAAATCGTTATTATAACAACTTGAATAGTGATAATTCGGAGGCTGCCTCAGAAGAATCCGAAGGAAAGGAAGAGGCAGGACCAAAGCGTGGACAGAACGACGAGTTCAAGTCAGAAAAGGGTCGTCGAAAGACTTTCCCACTCGTTCGTTCTTCAGATCCAAATGTAATCTACGGAAAGGACGATTTCGAAGAAATCGTTTCTATTGAATCTATCATCGATGAAGTTGGTCAGGTATCTGTTCGAGGACAGGTGCTGGCTATCGACGAGAAACCTATTCGTGATGAGAGAACTATTCTGACTTTCGGTATTTATGATGGAACTGACTCTATCAACTGTAAGATATTTATCTCTGATGATCAGAAAGCGGAACTTCTTTCCCGTCTGACAGTAGGAGCTTTCGTTCGTGTGCGTGGAAATATTCTGATGGATGCTTACGATCACGAGCTTAACCTCCAGCGTCTGACAAATGTAACCTTAATTCCGGATTACAATGTTTATCGCTCGGATAATTCTGTAGATAAACGAGTTGAGTTACACTGTCATACAAAGATGAGCGATATGGATGCAGTCTCCAGTGCTGCATCTATTATTAAGCAGGCTCATAAGTTTGGACATAAAGCCATAGCTATTACAGATCACGGTGTAGTTCAGGCCTTCCCTGAAGCTTACCATACAGTAGATGGTATGGATGATATGAAGGTTATCTATGGTCTGGAAGGATACCTCGTAAACGATGAGAAGAATATCGTTACTAATCCGAAGGACCAGAATCTGGATTCTACTTTCGTGGTTTTCGATTTGGAGACTACAGGTTTTAATTCTGATAAAGACAAAATTATCGAAATCGGCGCTGTTCGTTTCGAGAACGGAAAGATTACAGATAGATTCTCTGAGTTTGTAAATCCTGAGATCCCTATTCCTTATCGTATTACGGAACTTACATCTATCGATGATTCGATGGTTGTAAATGCCGGCAATATCGAAACTGTGCTTCCTCTTTTTATCGAGTTCTGTAAAGATGCGGTTATGGTAGCGCATAATGCGGAGTTTGATATGAGCTTCATCCGTTCTTACTGTGGGAAGCTCGGACTTGAGTGCCCTGAAACTTATATGGATACGGTTGAGATGGCACGTTACGCTCTGCCACATCTTGCCAACTATAAGCTTGATAGAGTCGCAAAAGCTCTGAATGTTTCTCTCGAGAATCATCATAGAGCTGTCGACGACGCAGAATGTACTGCGCATATCTTTGAGAAATTATGTATCGACTTTAAAGACCGAGGACTCTATTCGCTGAAAGATATCGACGGTGCTTCTGAGCTTTCAGATGAAGCTATTCGAAAGTTGCACCAGTATCATATCATCTTGCTTGCAAAGAACGATATCGGACGTATAAACCTTTATAGACTATGCTCAGCCTCTCATCTGAAGTATTACAGGAAGGTGGCGAAGCTTCCTAAGAGCTTGATTCGTAAATACCGTGAAGGTCTAATCATCGGATCAGCTTGTTCTGCAGGTGAACTTTACGAAGCTGTATTAAATGGAAGACCTGAGGCAAAGATTCGAGAGATTGCCGATTTTTACGATTACCTCGAAGTTCAGCCTATTGGAAACGATAGATATCTCATAGAAGATGAAAAAAGTGGAATCGAGGATGAAGAAGGCCTTCGTGATATCGTCAGAAAGATAGTAAAGCTAGGAAGAGATTTGAATAAGCCGGTTGTGGCTACTTGTGACGTTCATTTTTTGAATCCTGAAGATGAAATCTACAGACGCATCATCCAGGCAGGAAAGGGATTTAAGGACGCTGACAGACAGCCTCCTCTGTATCTTCATACTACAGAAGAGATGCTTCAGGAATTCGAATTCCTGGGGTCAGATGTCGCGCGTAAGATAGTAATTGATAATACTAATCTTATTGCAGATATGTGTGATAAGATTGCGCCGGTTCGTCCTGATAAATGTCCGCCTGTAATCGAGAATTCAGATGGAATGCTTAGAACTATTTGTTATACCAAAGCTCATGATCTCTATGGTGAGAATTTGCCTGAAGTTGTAGAAGCTAGATTGGAGAGAGAGCTTAACTCTATCATTTCAAACGGTTATGCCGTTATGTACATCATCGCGCAGAAGCTCGTTTGGAAGTCAAACGAGGATGGTTATCTGGTTGGTTCGCGAGGATCTGTTGGTTCTTCGTTTGCGGCGACTATGTCCGGTATTACGGAGGTAAATCCGCTGAGCGCCCACTACAGATGTCCGAAATGCCATTATGTAGATTTCGATTCTGATGAAGTGAAGAAATACTCTATGAATGGTTCTTCGGGATGTGATATGCCGGATAAAAAATGTCCTAAATGTGGAGCCTACCTCGCAAAGGAAGGATTTGATATTCCTTTCGAAACTTTCCTGGGATTTAAGGGAAACAAAGAGCCTGATATCGATCTAAACTTCTCTGGTGATTATCAGGGAAAGGCTCATAGATATACAGAGGTTATCTTTGGAGAGGGCCAGACCTTTAAAGCTGGTACAGTAGGTACTCTCGCTGACAAGACTGCCTTTGGTTATGTGAAGAAATATTACGATGAGAAGAATATAGCAAAGCGTAATGTAGAGATAGACAGAATAGTAAGTGGATGTGTCGGCGTTCGTCGTACCACAGGTCAGCACCCGGGTGGTATCATCGTACTTCCTGTGGGAGAGGAGATTAATACTTTTACGCCTGTACAGCATCCTGCGGATGATATTACATCTGACTTTATCACCACACATTTTGATTATCATTCCATCGATTCGAACTTGCTGAAGCTCGATATTCTCGGACACGATGATCCTACTATGATTCGAATGCTTGAGGATTTGACCGGACTCGATGCGACTACGATTCCTCTGGATGATAAGGGTGTTATGTCACTGTTTAAGGATACTTCAGCTCTGAACCTAAAGAGCAAGCTCTTTAAGTGTGATATGGGAACTCTCGGCGTTCCAGAGTTCGGTACTGACTTCGCGATGGGACTTCTGAAAGATGCGAAGCCAACAGAGTTCTCTGACTTGATCCGTATTTCAGGACTTTCACATGGTACTGACGTTTGGCAGGGAAATGCTGAAGTCCTCATCAAAGAAGGAATCGCAACGATTTCTACAGCTATTTGTTGTCGAGATGATATTATGGTTTACCTCATCAACAAAGGACTCGAATCAGAGCGCGCCTTTACTATCATGGAGCGAGTACGAAAGGGTATTGTTGCAAAGGGCAAGTGCAAAGAGTGGGATGAGTACAAGGCGGATATGAAGGCACATGGCGTTCCGGATTGGTATATCGGTTCCTGTGAGAAGATTAAATACATGTTCCCGAAAGCGCATGCTGCTGCCTACGTTATGATGGCCTGGCGTATCGCCTACTGCAAGGTTTACTATCCGCTGGCTTATTATGCAGCTTTTTTCAGTATTCGTGCGACAGCGTTCAACTATGAACTTATGTGCCGCGGTCAGGAAGTCCTCGAAGGCTATATGAAGGAATATACATCTAAAGAAAAGATGTCTAACTCAGAGGAAGCTACTTACAAAGATATGCGACTCGTTCAGGAAATGTATGCTCGAGGTTTTGAGTTTTTGCCTATTGACCTCTACCAGTCTGATGCGAGATATTTTAAAATAGTAGATGGAAAGCTTTTGCCTCCGTTTAACACTATTCCAAACATGGGTGACAAAGCTGCCGAATCTCTGCAGATTGCTGCAAAGGAACGAAAGTTTTTGTCAAAGGACGATTTGAGACAGCGAGGCAAGATTTCAAAGACAAATATCGAAGACATGGAGAGAATGGGTATCATCAGAGGCTTGCCTGAATCTAACCAGTTGTCATTGTTTGATTTTGGATTAGGAGACTAGATATATGAGAGAACTTAGGGATATTCGTGTGGATATAGATGAGATAGATGACGAGATTATCAGACTCTATAGACAGAGACTGAAACTCTCCGAGGAGGTCTATCTCGTAAAAAAAGAACAGAATATCCCGGTTCTTGATTCCTCTCGTGAAGAGGAGAAACTGGATACGATAGAATCCAGGGCAGAAAGTAAAGAGGAAGCTTTACGCTTCAGGAATCTTTTTTCGTTTATAATGAAAGAAAGTAGAGAAGTCCAGCAGAGTTTATTTCTAAAGGGGGAAAAATGAGATACTTTTCGTCTATTTATATAGGTTCCTATGCGATATCTATGAAGATATTTGAAATCAAAGATGATGGAACTTCCAGGGAACTCGACAATATGCGTTATCCTATAGCGTCTATCATGGATATCTTTGATAAAGGGAGTATTAGCGTAGATAGAACCAGAGAAATCTGTAACGTCTTAAACGACATGAAGGTTACTATGGATTCTTATGGAGTCGATGATTACACTCTCGCGATAGGAAGTATGCTCCATGAAGCGGAGAATGAAATGTTCCTCGTGGATCAGATTCGTCTTCGTGTCGGCTTGGATCCTACGAGACTTACAAATTCTGAACAGCGTTTCTATGAATACGAGGCTGTGGCTTCCAGCGAGAATTTCGATAAGATGATCCAGAAAGGTGCTCTAATGGTTGATTTCGGTGGTGCATCACTTCAGCTTACCCTATTTAAGAATGGAGCGGTAAAGACCACTCAGCATCTGGATCTCGGGACTTTTAAGATGTATATGACTATGCAGAGACTTAAGAATGTGCATAATCGTACGGAACAGATAAAGGATGTCGTAGACAAAGAACTCGATACATTCCTGAATATGTACTTCCCAGAGAAACACATTCCGAACCTCATCGTTATGGCTGACAAAAGTATCCGTTCTTCAAAGAAGCTGAAGAATGGTGTTCCTTATAAACCGGATGAAGTTCGCTCTATCCTCTTAAAGGAATGGGAAGATAAGATGAATAACGAAGGTACAGTGTTCTCCTCATTAGAGCGTGCCATGTACATCCTGACTTCGGAGCTTATTGCGATGATTCCGGCTGACGAAGTACATCTTCCGGCGGTTGCAATTAATGACGGTATCATGCTCGATTATCTCTACCGCGAGAAGCTTTGTGTTCCAAAACATGATTTCCAGAAGGACGTTATTTCTGCGGCGTATTCCCTTGCCGAGCGCTATGGAAGCTACTTCCCTCATATCGAAGTGCTTGACAATCTGTCTTGCAAGATCTTCGATATTATATGCGATTCAAACGGTATGAATGACAGAATGCGCTTGATGCTTCGAGTATCAGTAATCCTGCATGACTGTGGTAAATATATCAGTATTTCAGAAGCTTCGAATAACTCGTTTAGAATTATCCTTTCTTCTGAAATTCTGGGACTTACACATAAAGAGAGACAGATGGTTGCCTGTGTAGCGCAGTATAATCGTAAAGACCTGCCAAATTACAAGGAACTCTCGTCTATGTTTACTAGAAAGCAATACTGGAATATCGCAAAGATGGTTGCAATTCTGCGTGTAGCAAATGCGCTCGACCGCAGCCACAAACAGAGACTAAAGGACGTTAAATTATCTATAGCAGATCGCGAACTGATAATCGGTGTAAACGAGGAATCCTCGATTGCACTCGAGCGAGGACTGTTTAAGGAAAAAGCAGATTTCTTCGAGAATATTTTTTCCATCAGACCTGTTATCAGAGAAGTGAAATAAGGGGGATAATATGCGATTATCAAAGACTTTCGATTTATCAAATCCTAAATACTACGAAAATCGTGAACTTTCATGGTTGTCTTTTAACAGGCGTGTATTAAACGAAACGAAAGACGATGGAAATCCACTTATGGAAAAAGTCGGTTTCCTCTCGATTACTGCCTCCAACCTTGACGAATTCTATATGGTTAGAGTTGCGTCCCTAAAGGACATGGTACACGCGGGATATACGAAGGAAGATATCGCGGGAATGACTCCTAGAGAACAGCTTTTGAAGATTAACAAAGCTACGAAGCAGTTCTCCAAAGATCAGTATGAAATTTATAATGACGAGCTTCTTCCGCTACTAGCGGAGGAGGGGATTGAAATCATCTCTCAGTATGAGGAGCTAAACGAAGAACAGGCTCATTTCGTAGACAAATATTTCGAAGCGAGTGTGTATCCGGTTTTAACACCGATGGCGGTGGATGCTTCGAGACCTTTTCCGCTCGTTCGTAATAAGACTTTAAATATCGCAGCTCTCATTCAGAGCAATCCGGACCGAGTCGGACTCGTTCGCCATGAGAAGAAGAAAAAGGTAATCGAGTTTGCAACAGTTCAGGTTCCATCAGTGCTTCCTAGATTGGTCCTCGTGCCATCATCTAAAGAAGGGGTAAAGAGTTACATCCTTCTGGAGCAGATTATAGAGAAGAACCTGGACAAGCTTTATCTGAACTATGATGTCGTCGATGCTTTCCCATATCGAATTATGAGAAATGCCGATTTTGATATCGAAGAGGATGAGGCCGAAGATTTACTGAAAGAGATTGAAAAGCAAATCAAGAAGCGAGACTGGGGAGAAGTAATCCGTCTCGAAGTAGAGAAGGATGTTAACAAGAAACTGATAAACATCTTAAAGGCAAACCTCGGAATCAACGAGCAGGATGTTTTTTACATAAACGGTCCTATAGATTTGACCTTCCTCTCAAAGATTCCAAAGGATGGAAAGCGTCCGGAGCTTTATTTCAAACCACATGAGCCGGTGAACCATCCGAGACTTATGCCCGGTACTGATATCTTTAAGGAAATTCGACGTGGCGACATCTTTCTGCAGCATCCGTACGAGTCCTTTGACCCGGTTGTTGATTTTATAAAAAAAGCTGCCGTGGATCCCAAAGTGCTGGCTATCAAGCAAACTTTGTACCGTGTCAGCGGTAATTCTCCGATTATCGAGGCGCTTTCTAAGGCAGCTGAGAATGGTAAGCAGGTTTCTGTGCTGGTTGAGCTTAAAGCCAGATTCGATGAGGAACACAATATCCTCTGGGCAAAGAAGCTCGAGCAGGCAGGCTGCCATGTAATCTACGGTGTAGTAGGCCTAAAGACACATTGTAAGATTGCGCTCATAGTTCGTAGAGAAGACGATGGAATCCGTAGATATGTTCATCTGGGAACTGGTAATTATAATGATTCTACTGCGAAGCATTATACTGACTGTGGTATGTTTACATGCTCTGAGAGTTATGGAGAGGATGCGACAGCCGTATTCAACATGCTTTCCGGATATTCAGAACCTGCGGTATGGAATCGACTCATCGTCGCACCTATCTGGATGAGAGAGCGTTTCTATATGATGATCGACAGAGAGATTGCTCATGCAAAAGCGGGGAGACGCGGACTCATCATTGCGAAGATGAACAGCCTCTGCGATGAAGGTATGATTCAGAAACTTTACGAAGCTTCTCAGGCTGGAGTTGAGATTAAACTGATCATCCGTGGAATCTGTTCTTTAAAAGTGGGAATTCCAGGTGTCAGTGAGAATATCTCAGTTATCTCCATCGTAGGTGAGTTCCTGGAACATGCGAGGATCTTCTATTTCTTTAATGATGGCGCCCAGGATATCTATCTGGGCTCAGCTGACTGGATGCCTAGAAATCTTGATCGTCGAGTAGAAATCTGTTATCCGGTAGAAGATAACGCTATAAAAGAGCAGGTAGTACATTATCTGGATGTAGAATTAAATGATAGGAGAAAAGCCTATCATATGACATCAAAGGGTGAGTTCGTGAGAACAGAAGGTGTTTCACTGGATGAGCATGGTTCTCAGTACATCTTTACCCGTGAGGCGCGTGAACGCCTGAAATCAAAGCATTTAGGAGATAGTAAGTTAGTATGAATAAATTGGTATTTTTAGATTTGGATGATACTTTGTTGGATCACGAGAAGCGTGTTTCTGTTGAGAATAGAAACGCTATAACACAGGCTCTCGAAGAGGGAAACATTGTCTCAATCTGTTCTGGTAGATCTGTTTACGGTGGATCTCTTGCTTTAAAGGAGCTGGGAATCTCTCATCCAAATCTATACCAGATAGGATATCATGGTGGCCTGGTTCGAAATGTAGCTTCGGAAGAGGTAATAGCCAGAAATCCTATGGATATAAGAGGAGTAGTCAGCCTCCTTCAGGCGGCTAAGGCCAGAGGTATCTTTGCTGTCGCCTTTGCAGAGCATGGAATTTACTGTCCGAACGAAGGTGAAGAGTTCAAGCGTTACATAAGAATCACGAATGATTCACATACGCTCTATGATGATCCGTCTGAGATTTTAGACAAAGGTGTCGAAATCTATAAAGTCTTACTTGCTGATTTTGAAAACCATGAGCGTCTTGTAGATTTTCAGAACGAGTTTAAATTAAGTGAGGCAGACTGGAAAGTGAACAGCTTTTTTTCATGCATGGAGTATCTGGAGTTCGTTAAAGTCGGAGTTGATAAGGGCTTGGGGCTTCGCACCCTGACAGAAAGTCTCGGCAGAGATATCACTGATACTATAGCAGTCGGCGATGAGAGAAACGATATTTCTATGATCGAAGACGCGGGACTAGGCTGTGCTATGGCAAATGCGCATCCGGAGACAAAAGCTGTGGCCGATTATATCACGGAGAACGACTGCGAACACTCAGGAGTAGCCGAAGTGTTTGAAAAGTTTGTTTTGTAGATTTATTTAATTGTATTGTGAAAAAATAGCACCGAAATGCTTGACGTCTGCCTTGAAAGGTGCTATATTACTTGATGTTGTTAATAAAAGCAGAGCATCCACTCTCACCTAAGCGCTGAAATACTGCGACTTAGCGTTAATAAAGATTAATTAGCCGAGTTTTCGGTTAGTCTCTTTTACTAGTGGATAGCCTGCCTATCCGCTTTTTTATTTTGTATGGAGGTATTACCATTAGCGATTCAATGATTAATGAGCAGATCAGAGACAAAGAAGTAAGACTGATCGGCAAGAACGGTGAACAGTTAGGAATTATGTCTTCTAGAGATGCGCTTGAATTGGCCCGTAAAGAGGATTTAGACCTTGTAAAGGTTGCTCCAAATGCGAAGCCACCTGTTTGCAAGATTATCGATTACGGTAAATACCGCTATGAAATGGCGCGTAAAGAAAAGGAAGCGAAGAAGAAGCAGCGTACATTCGAAGTGAAAGAAATTCGTATGTCACCAAATATTGACACAAATGATGTCAATACAAAGTCAAATGCTGCACGTAAGTTCCTTACAAAAGGAAACAAGGTTAAGGTTACACTTCGATTCAGAGGTAGAGAAATGGCTCACATTTCCACAACTAGCCACATTCTTACAGATTTCGCAGAGACTCTTTCAGACATCTCTACAATTGAAAAAGCACCAAAGTTGGAAGGCAGGAGCATCTCAATGGTCTTGGCACCAGTAACAGCCAAGAAGAAGTAAGGAGGAACTAAACTATGCCTAAGATTAAGACAAACAGGGCAGCTGCAAAGCGTTTCAAGAAAACAGGTACAGGTAAGCTTAAGAGAGCTAAAGCTTACAAGAGCCACATCCTGACAAAGAAGAGCACAAAGAGAAAGAGAAATCTTCGTAAGTCAACTATCACAGATGACACAAATGTAAAGAACATGAAGAAGATTTTACCTTATCTTTAATTTTTGGATCAGGAGGTATTAAAAGATGGCAAGAATCAAGGGCGGAATGAACGCCAGAAAGAAACATAATAGAGTACTTAAGATGGCTAAGGGATACCGCGGAGCTAGATCTAAGCAGTATCGTGTAGCTAAGCAGTCTGTAATGAGAGCGATGGCAACATCATACTCAGGACGTAAAGAGAGAAAGAGACAGTTCAGATCTCTTTGGATTGCAAGAATCAACGCTGCTGCTAGACTTAACGGTCTTTCATACAGCAGACTTATGCATGGTCTTAAGGTTGCAAACGTAGAGATCAACCGTAAGATGCTTGCTGACCTTGCTGTAAATGATGCAGCTGCATTCACAAAGCTTTGTGAAGTTGCTTCAAGCAAATTAGCATAATCTTGTACTTGAAGAAAGGCAATGAGAATTTGCCTTTCTTTTTTTATATTCCAAATAGTGTGATATAATACTAGGCGGACTAAAGTTTGCGATTTGTATGAATCGTATTCTTCGTATTTAAGGAGGAGTTAATATGGCAATATTAGTAACAGGTGGTACGGGCTTTATTGGCAGCCATACATGTGTAGAACTAATTGAGTCTGGTTATGACGTTGTAGTTCTAGACAACCTTTCAAATTCGAGTATGAAATCTCTGGAGCGTGTAGAAGAGCTTACTGGAAAGAAAGTTAAATTCTACAAGGCAGATATCCTCGACAGAGAGGCTCTTAATGAGATTTTTGATAAAGAAGAAATTGACAGCGTAATTCATTTTGCCGGTCTTAAGGCTGTAGGTGAATCTGTTAGAAAACCTTGGGAGTATTATGAGAACAACATCGCTGGAACACTTACACTTGTAGATGTTATGAGACAGCATGGCATAAAGAACATCATCTTCTCATCATCAGCTACAGTTTATGGTGATCCTGCTGAAATCCCTATTACTGAGAAATGTCCAAAGGGAACATGTACAAATCCATATGGCTGGACTAAGTCTATGCTTGAGCAGGTTCTTTCAGATATCCAGAAAGCAGACGAAGAGTGGAATGTAGTTCTCCTTCGTTATTTCAATCCTATTGGAGCTCATCCATCAGGACGTATGGGCGAGAACCCAAATGGTATTCCAAACAACCTTATGCCTTACATAACACAGGTCGCTGTAAGCAAGCTTGATCATCTTACTATCTTTGGTGATGACTACGACACACCAGATGGTACAGGCGTACGTGATTATATCCATGTAGTTGATCTTGCAAAGGGACATGTAAAAGCTCTTAAGAAACTCGAGCCAGGTTCAGGTCTTTCTATCTACAATCTTGGTACTGGCGTAGGTTACAGCGTACTCGATATCGTAAAGAATTTCGAGAAAGCTAATGATATTGAAATCAAATATGAAATCGGACCTCGTCGTTCTGGCGACGTAGCTGCTTGCTATTCTGATGCTACAAAGGCAAAGGAAGAACTCGGCTGGGAAGCTGAATTTGGTATCCTCGAAATGTGCCGTGATTCATGGAACTGGCAGAAGAATAATCCTAATGGATATGAAGAGTAAATAGGTGAATGCGAGCTTTACGCTCTGAGCTATTTTCGCTTTTTTGATGAATGGGTGTGATCAAGCAAACATAATAGGATTCCTTTGCGGCGTTAGCCGCACTTGAAATGAGGTATGGTGTAAAATTAGGAAAAGCTTCAGTTTCACACCATCATTTCAAGATTTTATTTGGTGTGAAAAGAAAGAAATAGTTAATCTCACACCAGTGACTTTTTTGAGGCGTGGTGTGAAATTGAGGAAATGCTAGGTATCACACCATTACATTTGGCTCATTGGTGGTGTGAGATTAACGGAAGTAGTAGTTTCACACTAGTGCCTAAAATGGGGCGTGGTGTGAAATCAGGAAAAGCTTCAGTTTCACACCATCATTTCAAGATTTTATTTGGTGTGAAAAGTAAGAAATAGTTAATCTCACACCAGTGGTTTTTTTGAGGTGTGGTGTGAAATTGAGGAAATGCATGGATTCACACCATTGCTTCAAGTTCATTGGTGGTGTGAGATTAACGGAAGTAGTAGTTTCACACTAGTGCTTAAAATTTGAGGTTGGTGTGTAATTCAGGAAAAGTAGAGATTCATACTAATTCTTTTGACTTGCTTTATGCTTTAGGTGTTAATCGAGCGTTCGCTTCGCTCATAGAGTGGGATTGGTGCGAGAGCGCAGGATATTGATATATGTTTGCTTGTCTGATTATATTCAGCAAAGAAAGCAGCCTGTCAAGGACGTAGCCTTCGGTGGCTTCGCCATCCTTGACAGGCTGCTTTTTTGCTGAAAGGCTGTGATCAAGCAAACATAATAGGATACTTCTGCGGTGTTAGCCGCACTTGATTTAGTTTTGAAGCGCGAAGAATACCCACCAAAAAGTTTGAAATAGAAGATTGGTAGGTATTTGTACGAAGGAAAGGCGCGAAGAATACCCACCAAAAAGCTTGAAATAGAGAATTGGTGGGTATTTAAACGAGCAAAGGATGCGAAGAATACCCACCTAAAAGCTTGAAATGAGGATTTGGTAGGTATTAGGAGCGGGACGGTGTAAATTAGGTGCAAGAACAAGCTGTGAAAACAGCAAAAGTAAGCTGTGATAACGGCGAATGCAAGCTGCTTTTCTGCTCAAAACAAAAAAACTTACAAAAAAAGTAAAAAAAACACTTGCAATCCTAAAGACTTTCCTGTATAGTATTCATTGTTGCGGCGGGGATGAGCAATAAGCCCAAAACAACAAAGTTCTGGTTCGTTGGTCAAGCGGTTAAGACGCCGCCCTCTCACGGCGGAAACAGGGGTTCGATTCCCCTACGAACTACTTACAATAGAATAGCCCAACCCAACGAAGTACCGGATTTCCGGTACTTTTCTTTTTATTATTTAAAGGAGATAATATGGGAAAGAAAGATACCTATATCAAGAAGACAGAAGAGCATGTACTTAAACTGCTCGAAGGAAAGGACATCGAGCTCGTTGATGTTGAGTTCGTAAAGGAACTGGATGATTACTATTTGAGAGTTTTTATCGACAGACCTGAGGGAATCTCTATTAACGATTGTACTGAGCTTTCTAGACCAATGAATGATATACTAGATAGCGAAGATTATATCGATGAGGCCTATATCTTTGAGGTATGCTCATGCGGAGACAGACCTTTTAAGAAGGATAGAGATTTCGAAAGAAATCTAAATACAAAGGTTGAAGCTCGTACTTACAAAGCTATCGACGGAGCAAAAGAGTTCGTTGGTGTTTTGAAGTCTTTTGATAAAGAGAATGTCGTTTTAACTATAGATGATGTTGATGTAAATTTTGAGCGCAAGAACTTGTCATTGGTTCGCAAAGCTTTTTAAATTAGGAGGTAAAAAATGTCAGCAAATGTAGAAATGATAAACGCACTTGAGGTTCTTGAGAAAGAAAAAAATATCCCAAGAGAAGTTATCATCGACAAGATTAAGGAAACTCTTACTATCGCTTGTAAGAATGCTTTTGGTAGAACAGATAACATTTCTATTTCTATCGATCCTGAGACATGCGAGTATCACATTATCGCAGCAAAGCAGGTAGTAGAAGTTGTTGAGGATCCTGTTGTAGAAATCAGCCTTGCAAAGGCTCAGGAGTATGATGGACACCTTAAAGTTGGCGAAGTTTACTTTGAGGAAATCAAGTCTCTTGATTTCGGTCGTATTGCTGCATCAGCTGCTAGAAACACACTTATTAATGCACTTTCTAAGGAAGAAAGCAAAGCTATTTATGATGAGTACATTTCAAAACAGCATACTGTTGTAACTGGTGTTATCCAGAGAAAGATGAGAAATTCTATCAGCGTTAACCTCGGAAATACAGAAGCTATCCTTTCTGATAAAGAGCAGATCGCTGAAGAAGATTATAAGACTGGTGATAGATACAAGTTCTACATCACAGATGTAAAGAAGAATAAGAAGGATCAGGCAAAAATCTTTGTTTCTAGAACACATCCAGAACTCGTTAGATGCCTCTTTGAACAGGAAGTTGCTGAAATTAGAGAAGGTATCGTAGAGATTAAATCTATCGCTAGAGAAGCTGGAAAGCGTACTAAGATGGCAGTTCTCACAAATGATGAAGATGTAGATGCAGTAGGTGCATGTGTAGGTATGAACGGAACACGTGTTAATGCTGTAGTTGAAGAACTTCATGATGAAAAAATCGATATCATCAACTGGGATGAGAATCCTGCTAGACTTATCGAGAACGCGCTCAGCCCAGCAAAGGTTATTTCTGTAGTTGCTGACTCAGAAGATAAGTCTGCAAAGGTTATCGTACCTGATTATCAGCTTTCACTTGCTATCGGTCGTGAAGGACAGAATGCTAGACTTGCTGCTAAGCTTACAGGATACAAGATTGATATTAAATCTGAGACACAGGCTAGAGAATCTGGTGACTTCCCAGGTCTCGAAGACGAGTACTATGATGAAGAAGACGAATACTACGATGATGTTGAATTTGATTCAGATGTAGAGGAAGTTTCAGAGGATAATGAGTAATCCACAGAGAAGATGTTTAGGATGTAATCAGAGTTTCGATAAGAACAAACTGATTCGTATAGTTAAAACATCAGACGATAAATGTGTCATCGATAGAGAATATGTGATGAATGGTGTTGGAAAAGGTGGCTATCTGTGCGCCTCTTCTGACTGCTTGAAAAAGGCTGTAAAGAAGAACGTCTTTTTACGCGTATTCAAAGTAGATGATGTTTCAGAACTTATAGATGCTTTAAAGAATGAGTTAAAGAAGTAATGAATAAATTGTATTCGTACCTTGGCTTGTGCCAAAAAGCAGGTAATTTAAAAAGTGGTACTTTTCAGGTTGAAGAAGCGGTAAAATTTGGAACGGCATACTTGGTATTGTATTCCAGCGACTGCTCTGACAATGCAAAAAAGAAGATCACAAATATGTGTGAGTATTATGAAGTAAAGTGCCATGAAATAGGAACGGTAGACGAAATTAGCCAGGCTATCGGTAAAGAGTGTCGTAAGGTTTGTGCAGTAATAGACGAAAATATGGCACGACTTGTCGAAAGTCAGCTTACTTGCTAATAGATTTCGGAGGGTAACAAATGGCAAAAATTAGAGTAAGTACATTTGCAAAGGAAATAGATGTCCAGTCTAAAGATATTGTCGCATTTTTAGGCGAGCAGGGCATCGAAGTTAAGGCGCAGAGTAATATTGATGAAAAAGCGCAGGAACTTGTAAAGAATAAGTTTAAAGGAGAAAAAGCATCTGAGCCAAAGAAGGCTGAGAAAGCTGCTCCAAAGAACTCCGATTCAAAGACAGACGCAGATAAACCTAAAAAGAAGAAATCTTCTATTTCTGCTGTGTTTAATGCACAGTATTCTCATGATAATAAGTCAAAAGGAGGCAATGGAAAGAAGAATCCTAAAGCTCGTAGAGATAACTCTAAGTCTAACTCTTTCCAGGATCCATACAGACCTAGAATCAAACCTAGAGGAGGACATGGCCCTATCAGAGAGGATGGTACACGTGTAGGTGAACCAACACTTGAAGAGCAGAAGGCTATGGAAAAAAGAGAAGCTGCAAAGAATGTAGCAAAAGAGAATAAGGAAGTTAGAGAGAATAAGCATGAGAAGAAGGCTCCTGTTAAGACAGAGAATCATTCTAGCGACAAGAATGCAAAGCCTTCAAAGAAAGATATGCATTATCAGGACAAGCCTTCAAAGAAGGACAGACATAACAAGTTTGATAATAATGCTGTAGCAGATGCTCCATCTGCAAAACACGATACTCGTCGTCAGAACCCTCATGACAAGAAGAATCGTAAGAACAAGAACGATTATAGAAATAATGACAATGAGCATTATATTAATCTTGAGAAGAATGGTGGAAAGAAGAAGAACAAAACACCAGAGCAGAAGCCAAAGGAAGAGGAAATCAAGTCAATCAAGGTTCCGGATCATCTTACAGTAAGAGATTTGGCTGATAGAATGAAGATGCAGCCTTCACAGATTATCAAGGATATGTTTGCAAAGGCTGTAATCCTTACTATCAATACTGATATTCCTTATGAAAAGGCTGAGGAAATCGCTCTTGAGTACAATATTCTTTGTGAGCACGAAGAAAAAGTAGACGTTATCAAAGAAATGCTTAAAGAGGATGAAGAAAACGAAAAGGATCTCGTAGGACGTCCACCTGTAGTTTCAGTTATGGGACACGTAGATCACGGTAAGACTTCACTTCTGGACTGCATTAGAAATACAAAGGTTACTGAAAGAGAAGCTGGTGGTATTACACAGCATATCGGTGCTTATGTAGTTTCAGTTGATGGAAGAAAGATTACTTTCCTCGATACACCTGGACATGAGGCATTTACTGCTATGCGTATGAGAGGTGCTTCTTCTACAGATATCGCTATCCTCGTTGTAGCTGCTGATGACGGTGTAATGCCACAGACTGTAGAGTCTATCAACCATGCAAAAGCTGCTGGTGTAGAAATCATCGTAGCTGTTAACAAGATGGATAAGCCAAACGCTAACATCGATAGAGTTAAGCAGGAACTTTCTGAGTATGAACTCATTCCTTCAGATTGGGGCGGATCAACAGAGTTTGTACCTGTATCAGCAAAGACAGGAGATGGTATCGATGACCTTCTCGAGATGATCCTCCTTACAGCTGACGTTCTCGAGCTCAAGGCTAACCCTAAGAGAAAGGCTAGAGGTCTCGTAATTGAGTCTCAGCTTGATAAAGGTAAGGGTGTTGTTGCTACAGTACTCGTACAGAAGGGTACACTTCGTGTAGGTGATCCTATTTCTGCTGGTAGCTCATTCGGTAAGGTTAGAGCTATGACTGATGAAAATGGTAAGAGAGTTAAGGTTGCTGGACCTTCTACTCCTGTAGAGATTCAGGGTCTTAATGAAGTTCCTAAGTCAGGTGAAATCTTTGTAGCGCAGGATTCAGAGCGTGAAGCTCGTTCATTTGCTCAGGCATTCGTAGATGAAGAGAAGAGCAGACTTGTGGATGAATCTAGAAGCAGAATGTCTCTCGAGAACCTCTTCTCACAGGTTAAATCTGGAGATGTTAAGGAACTCGACCTCATCGTTAAGGCTGATGTTCAGGGTTCAGTTGAAGCTGTTAAGCAGTCACTTGAGAAACTTTCAAATGATGAAGTTGTCGTTAAGGTTATCCACGGTGGTGTAGGTAGCATTAATGAATCTGATGTAGTTCTCGCATCTGCATCAAACGCTATCATCATCGGATTTAACGTACGTCCTGATGTTGTTGCTAAGTCTACAGCAGAGCATGAAGGCGTAGATATTCACCTTTACAACGTAATCTACAATGCTATCGAAGATGTAGAACGCGCTATGAAGGGTATGCTTGATCCTATCTACGAAGAGAAGATTATCGGTCACGGTGAAGTTCGTGCTACTTTCAAATCTTCTAAGGTCGGCGTAATCGCTGGATGTATCGTAAATGACGGTATCTTCCAGAGAGGATGCAAGGTTAGACTTTCACGTGATGGCGAAGTTAAGTATGATGATGAACTTTCATCACTTAAGAGAATGAAAGATGATGTAAAGGAAGTTAAAGAAGGCTTCGAATGTGGTGTCGTTCTCGATGGATTCAATGATATCCAGGAAGGAGATACTATCGAAACTTACATCATGGTAGAGGTTCCAAGATAAGGAGCGATAGATTTGCGTAAGAATAGTATTAAAAATATTCGTATTAACGAAGAAGTTCGTCGCGAACTTTCAAATATCATCAGAAATGATGTAAAGGATCCTAGAGTCAATATTATGACCAGCGTTACTTCAGTTGAAGTAGCGCCGGACCTAAAGACTTGCAAGGTTTACATTTCTGTTCTCGGTGACAGAAAAGCCAGACAGGATACTATGGATGGACTAAACAGCTCAAAGAAGTTCATTCGTGGTGCTCTGGCTCGTACTGTTAACCTTAGAAACACACCTGAGCTCACATTCTTAGAAGATGATTCTATCGAGTACGGTGTTATGATGTCAAAGATGATTGATGATGTTTCAAAGCAGGATGCGATGAAAAAATCTGAAGAATAGAGACTTAAAGGTGATCATATGTCTGATATTTTAGAAGTTTGTAAAGGAAAGAAGAGAATAGGCATAGCCGGACATGTTCGTCCAGATGGCGATAGCATCGGAAGTGCGCTTGCTGTATATAACTACCTGTTAAATTATGACAGTAGTTTGGACTTGCATGTATTCTTACAGGAGATTCCGTCTATTTTTTCATTCCTTACAAATAGCGATAAGATTGAGGAACCAGGAAGTGTTCAGAAGCCATTCGATTTGTTTATCGCAGTTGATTGTGGAGATATCAATCGTTTAGGTCCGGCAGGTGCTTATTTTAAAGAGGCTAAAGAGACTTTCTGCATAGATCACCATCTGTCAAATGACGATTTTGCTGATATAAATGATGTTGAAGCTGAAAAAAGCAGCGCCTGTGAGATGGTTTTCGACCGTATGAAGCCGGAACTTATCACAAAGGAAATTGCTGAATGCCTTTACACAGGTATAGTTACAGATACTGGTGTCTTCCAGTATTCCTCAACATCTTCTCATACGATGAATGTCGGTGGATTCTTAATGGATAAGGGAATCGATTATCCTTATATCGTAGATCATGTTTTCTATGAGAAGACTTTTGCTCAGCAGAAGATATTAGGTTATGCTCTTTCAAAAGCAGAACTGCTTCTCGACGGAAAAGTGATCTTTTGCCACATCTCTCGTCATGAGATGAAAGAATATGGTGTAGAACCTAAGCATTTGGAAGGTATAGTTGCATCTCTTCGATCTACTAGAGGTGTAGAAGTGGCTGTCTTCTGTTATGACACGATAGACAATGCTCTCAAAGGTTCTCTTAGAGCGTCGAATGATGTAAACGTAGCCGATATTGCTGCTCATTTCCATGGTGGTGGACATGCGAAAGCTGCCGGCTTACTTTCAAATCTTTCACCAAATAAATTTAAACAGGAAATCGTTTCTTTGATTGATGAAGCAATGAACAAATAGTTAAAGGACACGGCTTTTTACCGTGTCTTTTTTTGGATATTAGTATGAAGAGTGGATATTTATTAATTGATAAAGAGAAGGGTATGACGAGCTTTGCTGTAGTCAGCGCTCTTAGAAAGATATTGCATACGAAGAAGATTGGTCACACAGGCACACTCGACCCTATGGCGACAGGTCTGTTGCTCATCTGCGTGGAAAAAGGAACTAAAGCAGTTTCAGTAATGCCAGATGCTAGAAAAGAATACATCGCCGAAATGACACTTGGTCTTTCTACAGATACTGAGGACATCACAGGAGAGGTATTAGAGCGCACTGAAGTTAATGTGACTCCGGAACAGATTCGCGAGGTCTTCCCTCGTTTCATCGGAGAATTCGACCAGGTTCCTCCTATGTATTCTGCAAAAAAAGTAAACGGTCAGAAGCTGTATGATTTGGCCAGAAGAGGTGAAGTCATCGAGAGAAAGCCGAGCCATATAGAAATCTATGAACTCGAAATCCTTGCGATAGATTTGCCAAAGGTAACATTTAGAGTGCTTTGTTCTAAAGGAACATACATTAGAACTCTCTGCAAAGATATCGGAGAAGCATTAAATACTCTCGCAACTATGAGCGAACTTCGCCGTACAAAGACAGAGAATTTTGACGTTTCTGATGCTAAAACACTTGAGAATCTCGGAAAAATGTCCGATGATGATATTGGAGACTGTATATTAGAATTGGATTCAATTTTTATAGAGTATCCATTTTTGAGATTAAAAGCTGAAGCTGACTGTTATCTCAAGAATGGAAATCGTTTATATGCATCGAATTTTGAAGAATTTTGCGATGGAGATATTTATCGTATTTATTATTCGGATGGAACATTCGGCGCTCTTTATGAACCATGTGAAGATTACTTGAAACCTGTAAAGATGTTTTTGTAGATATGATTATACTTAAGAATTTTTTCGAAGATGAATTAAATGAAGATGTTGCGGTGACTATCGGCAAATTTGATGGCTTTCATGTTGGCCACGAAGAATTGCTTAATCTCGTGAAACAGCAACGCGAGCTTAAGCACATGGTAGTTACTTTCGACATCTCTCCTCGAATCAGATTAAATAGTGACGAAGATCGCCGGAACCTCCTGAGTTTCGATGAAAGACTTGAATATCTTAGAAAAGAGGGAATCGATTACGTTCTCGTGTGTTCTTTTGATGATCGTTTTATGGAGACTTCCCCGGAAGATTTCCTTCGTATTCTAGTTGAAAGATATAATATGAAATATCTGGCGGTAGGAGATGATTTCACTTTTGGTTACCGCGGGCTTGGAAATGCAGACCTTCTAAAATCAGTTCATGAACATTTAGGTTTCGAACTAGATGTTATCTCAAAGCTACAGGATGAAGGTGTAGATATCAGCTCCAGCCGTGTTCGAGATGAAATCAAATGCGGAAATGTCGAAGCTGCCCGCAAACATTTAGGTTATCCTTACTTTGTTTCGGGAGTTATCAAGCACGGAAAAAGACTGGGAAGACGCCTGGGTGTGCCTACTATAAATCTGATTCCCGATTTGGATAAGATACTTCCGAGAAACGGTGTTTATCTGACAAAGGTTTATATCGAAGGTGAAGAGTACTGTGGAATCACAAATGTCGGTGTGAGACCCAGTGTAGAAGACGGAGATGAGATAACAGTAGAGACGAATATACTCGGATTTGAAGGGGATATCTATGGTGTTTCAGCCAGACTGGATTTTCTCAGATTCGTTCGACTGGAACAGAAATTTGATAACCTTGAAGAATTGAAGAGACAAATCGAGGCAGATATTGAAGTTGCGTTAGATTTTTTTAATATTCATTAAATTGACTGATTTTCTTAAAGGTCATATAATTTACTTATTATTAGAGAAAGGTTTAATTTTTGATGAAAGCAAAGAGATTCGCTATCGTTTTCTCGATTAGTCTATTAGTAATGTTAGGTTTGAGTATTAATGTTTCGGCTTCAGAGAAACATCATCACCTCACATCTGGTGTATCTGCATATATCATGCAGGTGAAAACTTCAAATAGAGCAGGAGTTAGTGCCTGTATCTTCAATTCAAATAAAGTATCAGTAAAAACAAATCAGAATTTAAATATCGTTTCAGCTGGTAATGTAGATGTTCCTTTAGCTGGAAGTCAGTATGGATATACACATTTAGGTATGGCTATTTCTGGCGGAAATGTAAATGTTCGTGAAGAAGCTAGTCAAAACTCAAAGAGAGTTGGCAAGCTTCCTGATGGATGTGCGTGTGAAGTCATCGGAGTAGAGGGAGATTGGTACCATATCAACTCTGGAGAAGTAAGCGGATATGTTCTAAAGGAATATCTGCTTACTGGTAAAGATGCGGAGCTTAGAGCCCAGGAATTCCTGGTTTCTAATAAAGAGTTAGAGACTTCGCTGAATTCTACTGAAGCTTATTATGGCAGAGGTGTGAGTGACGTTCGTTCGAGCGTGGTCAGTGATGCTCTTTCTTATCAGGGATTGCCTTATATATGGGGAGGCACATCTCTGACTCGTGGAGCGGATTGCTCAGGTTTTGTTATGAGAATTATGGCGCAATATGGTGTTTATCTGCCACATTCGTCAGCAGCGCAGTCTCGTTTGGGAACCAGGGTGTCTACTTCTGAACTTTTGCCTGGAGACTTAGTATTCTATGGCAGTGGTAGGGTTTCTCATGTTGGAATTTATATTGGAAATGGCATGGTTATTTCTGAATTAAATCCTGGCGCGGGATGTAAAGTCACTGGCTTGAATTATCCAGGTAGATATGTGGGTGCAAGAAGAGTTTTACCATAATTTCTGTTTTAAAGAAATAGGAGAAAGACATGGCCAAGAACACAAACAAACAGAAGAAAACCAGAAAGATCAGATCCAAACTTTTGATCTTTATCGTTCCAATCGTAATTCTTATGATTGCTATTTTGGTTACTGTTTCAACAGAGCTTTCAAAGAAACAGCTTACGAAGATGGCTACTAACCAGTTGGAATCATCTATCGTTAACCAGAGTGACAACATTGAGAGTTGGATGAATTCTTTGATTACGTATTTCTCGACTGTAAAGAATTCTATAGAGAATGGTCCACAGGATACAGCTGTAATCCAGAGATCTCTGGATTCATATTATGGTTATAATAAAAATGTACCATTAGGTTTGTACATCGGTGGTTCAGATGGATCCTATATGGAAGCGTCTCAGGTAAAGGGAAGCGCTATCGATCCTACCACACGTGAATGGTTTAAACAGGGTATGACTAGAGTAGAGATGGCTTTTGGTCCGGTATACCAGGATTCAGAAGGCGGAGATGTAATTTCTGCTACAGGTATTCTGAATGACGGTTCGGATGTGGTCAAAGTAATCGGTGGTGACGTATCTATTAATCAGATTTCAGTCATCGTAAACTCTGGTGTAAAGATGGATGAGGCTAGTTCTACTCTGATCGACACATCAGATGGAAACAAGATTATCGCGCATCGTGATAAAACAATGCTTTCTAAACAGATTTCTGCTTCTGATTCAGACAAACTTACAGCAGGGATTGCTAAAGCTTTGAACAAGAATGATTATAATACACAGGACATCGGTGATTATCTCGTTGCTTTCAAAGAAATCAGTGGTACAGACTGGGTATTGGTTTCATATGTTAAGAAATCAGTTATCCTGGCTCCAGTTACACATTTGGCACGTGTTCTCGTAATCCTCGGTGTGGTTTCTGTAGCAGTAATTATTCTTCTAATCGTACTAGTAGTAAATAGAGTAGTTGCACCTATCTCTGTTATTACTAAACATATTAAATCTATGTCAGATGGTGACTTTACTATCGATGTTGATATCGATAGCAATGATGAAATCGGTGACATGGGATCTAGAATCAGCGAGTTTGTAGATTCTATGAGAAATATGATTCATAGCATTAATGCAGAATCGATGAAGCTAAAGGAAGAATCTGATAACTCTGATTCAGTTTCACGTTCTATGTTCTCTGCTTCACAGGCACAGGGCGAAGCTATGAAACAGCTGAATGAAACTGTAGATCAGTTGGCTGAAGCAGTAAACGAAATCGCAGAAGATGCTACAACTTTGGCACAGATCGTTACAGATACCAGAGATAATAGTGAAAAAGCTGATGCCAGCATGAAAGAAACTGTCGAGATTTCAAAGAAAGGAATCGACGACATGAGACATCTTTCAGAAGCTATGGCTGAGATTCAGAAGGCAAACAGCAATCTCGTTCAATCTATCAACGATGTTGGTACAGCATCTGAAGAGATTACAAATATTGTTAGCATGATTCATGAGATTGCAGAAGAAACAAATCTGCTTTCACTGAATGCTTCTATTGAAGCCGCTCGAGCTGGTGAAGCTGGTAGAGGTTTTGCGGTAGTTGCTTCTGAAATCGGAAATCTGGCAAATACTTCTGCATCAAATGCAAAGAATATCTCAGACCTTATCGATCAGGTTCACAAGCTTATCGATGATGCTGTTAAGCAGGCTGATCTTTCTGCTGAATCTATTCAGGAGAATGGCAAGCTTATCGAAGTTGCTGTAGATACTTTTGACAAGATTTACAACAATATTCAGGATTCCAGCGAGAGCATGGCTGAGATGATTAGAAATGTAGAAAAAGTAGATGAAGTCGCTACTAATGTTGCAGCTATTTCTGAAGAGCAGGCCGCTAGTGCCGAAGAGATTCTCGCTACTTCAAATAACATGGTAGAACAGGCTGAGAACATCACTCAGAGTAGCCAGGATGTTGCTGATAATTCTCATGAGTTGGCAAATACATCTGAAACTCTTACAGACTATGTTCATAGATTCAAGATTTAAGAGGAGGCTATTATGAAAAAAACATTTTTTGAAAGAATCGTTAGTTTATGTCTGATTTTTGCTTTTTCTGTTACGGTCTTCTCAGGATGCGGATCTAAAAGTGGAAACGGCGGTGGCGTCAAAGTTAAGTTTATTATGACTGATACTGATGACAACTATAGAAAGACATTGGCTGATGCCATTAAATCACAGGCGTCTAGCCAGGGTGTCAGCATTACTGAAGTAGATACAGGTGATGATATTGATAAGCAGGCTGCTGAAGTCAGAAAGGCAAAGAGTGAAGGCTATAAAGCAATCATTATGAGACTTTCAGATGCATCTACTGCACTTCAGATGAATGTGACTTCAAATGATATTCCAATCATTTATGTAAATGCTCAGCCGGATGACAGTCATCTGAAAGCTGACAAATATGTATTTGTTGGTTCACAGGAAACTGATGCCGGAAAATATCAGGCGAAGTACGTTTATGAAAAGCTTAATAGTCCTTCTTCATTCAATGCGATTATCTTTGAAGGTGAGCAGGGACATTCCGGAACTATCGGACGTACTTCTGCAGTGAAGAAGTATTTTAGAGATAAAGGTGTTAACGTTAACTATGTATTTGTAGATTATGCAAACTGGTCTGACAAAGAGGCGAAGGACAAATTTAATATCTTTATGAAGACTAAACAGCCTGTAGATGCTATTTTCTGTAATAACGATACTATGGCTCTCGGAGCAGTAGAAGCGTTAAAGGAAAATGGCTTGGATTATTCAAAGATTCCTGTTTGTGGTGTAGATGCTACAAAGGATGGTTGCGAATCTATTTCTAAAGGTGAGATGGCTTTTACTGTTTTACAGGATGCAAAGGGTCAGGCGAAGATGGCTGTTAAAGCAGCTGCTTTATTAGGAAAAAAACAGTCATTAAAAGATGTTAAAGGTGTAGATGATGACCACAAGAATATCTGGGTTCCATTTAAGCCTGTTGATTCAAGTAATGTAAGTGAATTTATGTAATTTACTTATTTTGTAAATGAAATATGAGACAACTTTACAATTTTTGATAGTTGTGGTAATATCTCATATGTTGTGTACCTGGGTTAAGCAATTGGAATATCCGACCTATTGCATGATTCAGGCATTTAGTTAATTTTATTGGAGGATACAAAATGATTTCTAAAGAAACAAAAACAGCAATCATCAATGAGTACGCTCGTACACCTGGCGACACAGGTTCACCAGAAGTACAGGTAGCAGTTCTTACAGAGAGAATCAAGGAGCTCACAGAGCACCTTAAGGCTAACCCTAAGGATCACCACTCAAGAAGAGGACTTCTTAAGATGGTAGGTAAGAGAAGAAGCCTTCTCGGATATCTTAAGTCTGTTGATATCGAGAGATATCGTTCATTGATCGAAAGACTTGGACTTAGAAAGTAATTTTTTTGGAGCGGAGTATGGTTTCATATTTCGCTCTAATTTTAGTTTGAATAATTTTTTTGACGTTAGGAGACGAAGTGATGGTAAAGACATTCGAATTAGATCTCTTAGGAAGAAAACTTTCTGTAGAGGTCGGCAAAGTAGCAAAGCAGGCTAATGGTGCTGTATTTATTCAGTACGGTGAGACAACGCTACTTTGTACAGCAACAGCATCTGATAAACCTAGAGAAGGCGTAGACTTTTTTCCACTTTCTGTAGACTATGAAGAAAAATTCTATTCAGTAGGAAAGATTCCTGGTGGATTTAAGAAGAGAGAGGGAAAGGCTTCAGACAATGCTGTCCTTACATCACGTGTAATCGATAGACCTATGAGACCTTTGTTCCCAAAGGATTATAGAAACGATGTTACTCTTAACTCTTTAGTAATGTCAGTAGATCCTGAATGCCGTCCTGAGCTTGTTGCTATGCTTGGAACAGCTATTTCTACTTGCATTTCAGATATTCCTTTTGACGGACCTTGTGCTATGACACAGGTTGGTATGGTTAATGGTGAGTTCGTAATGAACCCATCACAGAAAGACTGGGATGAAGGTGACCTTCGTCTTACAGTAGCATCAACTCGTGAAAAAGTTATTATGATCGAAGCTGGTGCAAATATTATTCCAGAAGACAAGATGCTTGAAGCTATCTACAAAGCTCATGAAGTAAACCAGACTATTATCAAATTCTTCGACCAGATTATCGCAGAAGTTGGTAAAGAGAAATCTGAGTATGAGCACTATGAAGTTCCAGCTGAAATGATCGAAGAAATGAAGAAAATCGTTTCTCCTGAATTTATGGAAGAAGCTGTATTTACAGATGATAAGCTTAAGCGTGATGAAAATATTAAAGAAATCACAGCCAAACTCGAAGAAGCATTTGCTGATAACGAAGAATGGCTTGCTTTCATTCCTGATGCTGTATATCAGTACCAGAAGAAGACTGTTAGAAAGATGATTCTCAAAGATCACAAGCGTCCAGATGGACGTCGTGTGGATGAAATCAGACCTCTTTCAGCAGAAGTTGATATTATTCCTAGAGTTCATGGATCAGCTATGTTCACTCGAGGACAGACACAGATCTGTGACGTAGTTACACTTGCTCCTCTTTCTGAAGTACAGAAGGTAGATGGACTTGATCCTAATATTACTGAGAAGAGATATCTTCACCAGTACAACTTCCCTTCATACTCAGTAGGTGAGACAAAGCCTTCTAGAGGACCAGGACGTAGAGAAATCGGACATGGAGCATTGGCTGAGAGAGCACTTCTTCCAGTTCTTCCATCAGCAGAAGAGTTCCCATATGCAATCCGTGCCGTATCTGAGACATTCGAGTCAAACGGATCTACATCTATGGCTTCTACATGTGCTTCATGTATGTCACTTATGGCTGCTGGTGTACCTATTAAAGATATGGTAGCTGGTATTTCTTGCGGTCTTGTTACAGGTGATACAGATGATGATTACCTCGTACTTACAGATATCCAGGGCATCGAAGATTTCTTCGGTGATATGGACTTCAAGGTTACAGGTACTAAAGAAGGTATCACAGCTATCCAGATGGATATTAAGATTCATGGTCTTACAAAGGCTATCGTTGAAGAAGCTATCAGAAGAACTAGAGAAGCTCGTTTCTTCATCATGGATACTTGTATGTCAAAGGCTATCGCCGAGCCTAGAGCACAGCTTTCTAAGTATGCTCCAAAGATTGTTTCTACAAAGATTGATCCTATGAAGATTGGTGATGTTGTAGGACAGAGAGGTAAGACTATTAACGAGATTATCGCTCGTACAGGTGTTAAGATTGATATTACAGATGATGGTCGCGTAGATGTATGCGGTACAGATCAGAAGGGTATCGATGATGCACTTAACATGATCGATATCATCACTACAGATTTCTATGAAGGTCAGATCCTTACAGGTACTGTAGTAAATATCAAAGAGTTTGGCGCATTCCTTGAATTTGCACCAGGCAAAGAAGGAATGGTTCACATTTCAAAAATTGCAAATGAGAGAATCGAGCATGTTGAAGATGTTCTTACTCTCGGTGATGTTGTTAAGGTTGTATGCCTTGGCAAAGATAAGATGGGACGTATTTCATTTTCAATTAAGGATGTAACAGAGTAAATTTATGGAACTTAAAGTTCATCTTGATGCATTTGAGGGTCCGTTGGACCTTCTTTTGCATTTAATAGATAAAAACAAAATCAATATTTATGACATTCCTATCGCCCGCATCACAGACCAGTACATGGAGTATCTGTCTGAGATGGAGAAGTACAGTCTCGAAGTGGCTAGTGAATTTCTCGTTATGGCATCTACACTTTTAAATATTAAGTCAAAGATGCTTCTTCCTAGAGAGGAAGATGAGAATGGTGAGGAAATTGATCCACGAGAAGAATTGGTACAGCAGTTGGTAGAATATCGTATGGTTCGTACACTTTCCAGCGAGCTCTATGATATGCATCAGAATGCTGATAATCTCTACTTTAGGGATCCATCTATTCCGAAAGAAGTACTCGAGTACGAGGAGCCTGTCGATACACAGGAGCTTATGTCTGACATTACTTTGCAGAAGCTTGGTGATATCTTTGAAAGTGTACTAAGGCGTAAAGAGGATCGAAAAGATCCGATTCGTGCGAGATTCGGTGATATTCCGAAGGAAGAGATTTCTCTGGAACAGAGAATGGGAGACGTACGCGAGTATGTTCTTAAGCATCGTAAATGCTCCTTTAGAGCTATGCTTAGTGAGAAATCTACAAAGGTAGATGTCATAGTTACTTTTTTAAGTATTTTGGAACTTATGAAAACTGGTGTTATAACAGTTTCTCAGGAAAAAATCTTTGATGATATAAATATTACTCTTCGTGAAGATAAGGTGAGTGTTTAATTAATGGACAGACAGAAACAGAAATCTATTATTGAAGGCATTCTTTTTTCAGTAGGCGAAAGTATTAGCGCTGAAAGAATCGGAAAAGCTTTGAGCCTTCCAAATGATGAAGTTATTTCTCTAATCGATGAGCTAGCAGCAGATTACGAGAAGGAAGACAGAGGCGTTCGTATTCAGAAGATTGAAGGCAATTATCAGATGAGTTCTTCAAAGGATATCTATGAATATCTGATTAAGCTCGCAAAACAGCCAAAGAAGCACGAACTTACAGAAGTTCTCTTAGAGACTCTGTCTATCATCGCTTATAAACAGCCTGTTACAAAGGCTGAAATCGAGAAGATCAGAGGTGTATCCTCAGATCATGCAGTAAACAAACTGGTTACTTATAACCTTTGTCAGGAACTAGGAAGACTGGATGCACCTGGTCGTCCTATGCTCTTTGGAACTACAGAAGAGTTCTTGCGTTCTTTCGGTCTTCAGAGTATGGAAGACTTGCCAAAACTCGACCCGGTTGAAATCGAAGAATGGAAGATTCAGGCTGAGGAAGAAGCTACAGAAACACTTCGTAGTGAAGAAGATGACATCTAAATAAGTGTTTTTAAAACAAAATTAATTGAATTTGAAAGAGGAGTTATTTTTGCACAAAATAGCTTCTCTTTTTATTGTTTTTTCTGATAAAAAACTAACATGTTCGGTTGAAATGGAAGTGGCTTTAGCATAAAATTGTATGCAGGGTGAAAATTTATATTAATGGAGGGAAGATTAATGAATACTACTAAAAATACTCCCGCTATGAGGAGGATTGAAGCATTGCTTGACGAAAACAGTTTCGTTGAACTTATGTCTTCAGTCACTGCTCGTGCTACAGATTTCAATCTTAACGCGAAAGAAACTCCTTCAGACGGTGTAATCATTGGTCATGGACTTATTGATGACAACCTGGTTTTCGTTTATAGCCAGGATTCCACTGTTTTAGGTGGTACTATCGGTGAGATGCATGCTAGAAAGATCAAATACGTGTATGATATGGCAGTAAAGCTTGGAGCTCCTGTCATTTCTATCATAGATAGCCATGGAGTCAGACTACAGGAATCTTTTGATGCACTGTCTGCTCTAGGAACTATTTATTCTTCAATGATTGAGGCATCTGGTGTTGTACCTGAGATTTCCTGTATTGTAGGTGAGTGCGGTGGCGGAATCAGCCTACTTGCAAGCCTTTCAGATTTCTCTTATATGACAAAGGATGCTAGTCTCTATATCAATTCTCCTGATTCTATTCCAGGAAATAACATAGATCTATTAGACAATTCAAAAGTAGAATTTCATTCTGAACAGTCAGGTGTAGTCGATGTCGTAAACGACGAAGACGAGATGTTTGAGCGTGTCCGTGAACTCATAACTTTGCTTCCAGGCACTTGTGATGAAGGATATCGTATCGACGAGACAGAAGACGACTTGAACCGTGTTTCAGATGTTTACGGCAAATTAGATGATGCGGAAGCTTTTTTTAACGAAGTTGCAGACGATAATCGTTTTGTAGAAGTGAAAAAAGATTTTGGCAAATCTATGATTACCGGATTTATGAAACTCGGTGGAACAACTATCGGTGTAATCGGTAATCGTAATCTTACTGAGGAAAAAGGCTTAGAAACTTCCGGCTTAAAGAAAGCTGCTGCCTTCGTACGTTTCATCGATGCTTTTGATATCCCTTTACTTTCACTCACTGATATCAAAGGCTATGAGAGAAGTATTGAAACAGAGAAAGCCATGCCTATGGAATTAGCTGCTTTTGCATCTGTACTTTCAGAAGCGGACATGCCAAAAGTAAATGTAATCTTAAACGAGGCATTTGGTTCTGCGTATATCCTTATGAATTCAAAGGCAATCGGCTGTGATCTTACATACGCTTATCCTGACAGTCGTATGGGAATTATCGAACCTGACAAGGCATCTATGATTCTATGTCCGGAAGGAAGTGATTTAGATAGAAGCGAAGTAGAAGACAAATTCTATGAGCTTAATTCTGGTGTTACAAATGCTGCACGTCGTGGATTTGTAGACAAGATTATTAATCCTAATGATACGAGAAAGTATCTGATCAGTGGATTTGAACTTCTCTATACAAAGAGAGAAAAAGTTGGTTTAAAGAAACATAGCTCAAAATAGAAAGGAATATTATGAAGAAGAGATTATTAACTCTTTGCCTTTCTTTGATAGTTGTTTTTTCACTGACTTCCTGTGGCGCAGATTTAAATGCACAGAAGGAAATCTATGGAGAAAGCCGAGCTGAAATTGAAAAAGATATGATTCAGATGGCACAGACGGTTAACTCGATGAATGATAGCGAGTTACAGCAGTTATCTGATAAGTATGTAAATTTGGCAGAGGAAGCAAAGACAGAAGTCGACAAGAATCAGGCAAATATGTATGCCCAGTTCCTTTCATCAGTTAAAGAAACAAATGGTGAATTAGGTAAGTTCGAAGAGTTTGGCAATATGACAGTATCAAAGGCTGGAAAGACTGTTACTTGCAGCCTTGAAGAAATCTGTTCAAAGAGAAACTGCGATTTGCTGTTCGTTTATACGATAGTAAATGACAACATGAAGCTTACAGGTATCAATGTAAATCCTAGATACTCTAAACTGGAAATTTTCCAGAAAGCCTTGTTGAACGTTCTCATGGGAATGCTGATCGTATTCGCTGTATTGATATTGATTTCGCTGATTATTCGTGCCTTCAAGATATTCCCTTATCTCGAAGAGCGGAAAAAGAAAGCCAAAGAAATAAATGCAGTTCCAGAACCAGTTGTAGAAGAGGATGTAAGCCTCGAAGATGATTTGGAACTTGTTGCAGTAATTAGTGCTGCTATAGCAGCTTCTAGCGGACTTACTACAGATGACTTTGTAGTTAGACAGATTAGACGTAGATAACCATTAGATGGAGGATATAGATTATGAAGAGTTATACGATTACAGTAAATGGAAATGTATATGATGTTACTGTTGAAGAAAAAGGGAAAACATCTAGCGCACCAAAGGCTAGTGCTCCAGCAAAGAAAACAGTAAAGAAAGCAGCCGGAAAGAAAGGCTCAGTTGTAATAAAGGCTGAAGCTACTGGAAAGGTCTTCAGAGTAAACGCTAAAGAGGGAATGGAAGTAAAGAAAGGTCAGCTGCTTTTGATTCTTGAAATCATGAAGATGGAAACACCTATCACAGCACCTCAGGATGGTGTGGTTGCTTCTGTTGAAGTAGTTGAAGGCCAGCAGGTTGAGACTGGAAATGTGCTTATTACACTAGACTAAATAGTTGGAGGAAACAGATGAGTTATTTTTTAAATACATTAGATAATCTGATCCACCAAACAGCTTTTTTCAATCTGACTTTAGGCAACTATTTGATGATAGTTATAGCATGTGTACTGTTGTACTTTGCTATTAAGAAAGAATATGAACCTTTGCTTCTGGTTCCTATAGCATTTGGTATGCTTCTCGTAAATATTTTTCCGGGAATCATGCTTTCGCCAGAGGAATCAGCAAATGGTGTAGGTGGATTATTACATTATTTCTATTTGTTGGATGAGTGGTCGATCCTTCCTTCGCTTATCTTTTTGGGCGTAGGTGCGATGACTGACTTCAGTCCGCTTATTGCAAATCCTATCAGTTTCCTGATGGGTGCTGCAGCGCAGTTCGGTATCTTTACCGCGTATCTGCTCGCTATTATGTTTGGCTTTAATGATCAGGCTGCTGCCGCGATTTCTATCATCGGTGGAGCAGACGGACCTACATCCATCTTCCTGGCTGGAAAGCTGGGACAGACACAGCTTATGGGACCTATAGCCGTAGCCGCTTATTCCTATATGTCTTTGGTGCCTATGATTCAGCCGCCTATTATGAAGTTCTTTACAACTGAAGATGAGAGAAAGATTCATATGAGTCAGCTCCGTCGAGTTTCAAAGCTTGAGAAGATTCTCTTCCCGATTATCGTAACTATCGTAGTTTGCTTGATTCTTCCAACTACAGCTCCTCTAGTTGGTATGCTTATGCTTGGAAATCTCTTTAAAGAATCAGGCGTAGTACGTCAGCTTACGGAAACAGCCAGCAATGCTCTGATGTATATCGTTGTAATTCTGCTCGGTACATCAGTAGGGGCATCTACCAGTGCTGAGAACTTCCTGAACTGGGGAACTATTGAAATCATCTTCCTCGGTTTGATAGCTTTTGGTGTTAGTACTTTCGCTGGAATTATGTTTGGTAAGCTATTATGTCGACTTACACATGGCCGTATCAATCCTCTGATCGGATCTGCAGGTGTTTCTGCTGTACCTATGAGTGCTCGTGTTTCTCAGAAGGTTGGTGCAGAAGCTGATCCTACAAATTTCCTGCTTATGCACGCTATGGGACCTAATGTAGCAGGTGTAATTGGAACTGCAGTTGCAGCTGGTGTATTTATGGCTATTTTCGGGGTTAAATAAAGGAGACTATCATGGGTGAAGAGATTACTACTAAACCATTAAAGATAACAGAAACAGTACTTCGTGATGCGCATCAGTCATTGATCGCTACACGTATGACAACTGATGAAATGATGCCTATCATTCCTACTATGGACAAAATAGGTTACAATGCTGTAGAATGCTGGGGCGGTGCTACTTTCGACAGTTGCCTTAGATTCTTACATGAGGATCCATGGGAGAGACTTAGAAAACTTAGAGATGGCTTTAAGAATACTAAGCTTCAGATGTTGTTCCGTGGACAGAATATCTTAGGTTATAAGCCTTACGCAGATGATGTCGTTGAGTATTTCGTTCAGAAATCTATCGCAAACGGTATCGACATCATTCGTATTTTTGACTGCTTAAACGATTTACGAAATCTGGAGACAGCAGTTAAGGCTGCGAAAAAAGAAGGTGGTCACGCACAGATTGCCTTGTCATATACACTTGGTGATGCATACACACTCGATTACTGGATGAAGAAAGCAAAAGCTATCGAATCTATGGGTGCTGATTCTATCTGTATTAAAGATATGTCGGGATTGCTGGTTCCGAAGGAAGCTGATAAACTTATTCGTGCATTAAAGAGTGCTACAGACTTGCCTATTGAATTGCATAATCATTACACTTCAGGTGTAGCGTCTATGACATGTATGAAAGCTGTAGAAGCTGGTTGTGATATTATCGACACAGCCATTTCTCCATTTGCTTTAGGTACATCTCAGCCGGCTACAGAAGTTATGGTTGAAGCATTCAAGGGAACAGAGTTTGATACTGGATTAGACCAGAAACTTCTCTCAGAAGTTGCAGAATACTTCCAGCCTATCAGACAGAAATATATCGATAGTGGTAGACTTTCTACTAAAGTACTCGGTGTTAATATCAAAACTCTGTTGTATCAGGTTCCGGGCGGTATGCTTTCAAATCTGATCGGACAGTTGAAGGAACAGGGCAAAGAAGATAAACTTCATGAAGTTTTAGAAGAAGTTCCAAAAGTTAGAGTTGATTTAGGAGAACCTCCATTAGTTACTCCTTCATCACAGATTGTGGGTACACAGGCTGTACTAAATGTTCTCATGGGAGAACGTTATAAAGTAGTTACAGATCAGACAAAGGATCTGTTGTTAGGAAAATATGGAAAGACAGAGAAGCCTTTCAATCCTGAAGTCGTAGATAAGGCTTTAGGTGAAGAGAAGAAGAATGCTATCTCTGTTCGTCCGGCTGATCTCTTAGAGCCACAGCTTCCGGAAATGGAAAAAGCAGTAGCTAAATGGAAGAAGCAGGATGAAGATGTCCTGACATATGCTTTGTTCCCACAGGTTGCAAAGGATTTCTTTGAATATCGTGAAGCTCAGGAATCAGGAGTAGATTTAAAGAAAGCAGATACGGAGAATGGTTCGTATCCGGTATAAGGAATGAAGAATAATAACGATCTTATTAGTAGAATCAATACAAATTATAAGAAACTCAGTAAGGGACAGAAGCTTCTCTCGGATTATATTGAGAAGAATTATGATAAGGCAGTTTTTTTGACTGCATCAAAACTCGGTGAAGAAGTTGGGGTCAGCGAATCTACTGTTGTCAGATTCGCTATGAACCTCGGTTACAAAGGATATCCGGAATTCCAGAAAGCTTTAGAGGAGATGGTTAAACATAAACTGAATTCTCTACAGCGTATGGAGGTTACTTACGGAAAGATTTCAGAGCATGGAGTTTTAAAGTCCGTGCTCAGTACTGATTGCGATAAGATTAAAGAGACTAGAGACACCATAGATGAAGATGCATTTAATCGAGCAGTCGATTTGATTCTTAATGCAAAAAAGGTTTATGTGCTGGGAATTCGCTCTTGCGAACCGCTGGCAAATTTCCTTTCATTCTATCTGAATCTGGTTAGAGATGATGTCGTATTACTTCATACATCAAATGCCAGCGAAATCTTTGAGCAGATGATTCGTATAGATGAAGACGATGTCATTATAGGTATTTCTTTTCCTAGATATTCTAGGAAAACATTAAAAGCTTTAGAGTTTGCGGACAATCGTAGAGCAAAGGTTATTACACTTACTGATAGTGTTAATAGTCCGATGAATCTGTATTCATCATGTAATCTGATTGCAAAGTCAGATATGGCATCGGTTGTTGACTCTCTCGTAGCACCACTTAGTGTTATCAATGCGCTAATTATATCTTTATGCTTGAAGAAACATGAAGATGTGACTACAATATTAACTCAGTTGGAAGAAATCTGGGATGAATTCCAGACATATGAAAATGATGAAATAAAACAGCTTGATAATCCAGGTGGAAATATTTTATGAAAAAAGTGATTGTAATAGGTGGTGGCGCTGCAGGACTATGCGCCGCCGTCTTTGCATCTAAGATGGGTGCAAAAGTATTTCTCATAGAACGAAATGAGAAACTGGGAAAAAAGATTTATATCACAGGTAAGGGCAGATGCAATGTTACAAACGCTGCTCCTATGTCCGAATACTTAGAGAATTACATTTCTAATCCTAAATTCAACTATAGTATCTTCAATGCTTTTACAAACGATGATTTGATTGCTTTTCTGGAACAGAATGGATGTAAGACAAAGGTGGAGAGGGGAAATAGAGTATTTCCCGTTTCTGATCATGCGTCCAGTGTTACGAAGGCTTTTGAATCATGCCTGAAAAAAAACGGCGTAATCGTAAAGTTGCATTCCAGAGTTCGCTCTATAGAAGTGATCGATTATACAGATTCCGATGTAAAAAGTAAGAAGATAAAACAGGTGAAATCTGTCACTCTTGACAATGGAGATGTTCTCGAAGGTGATGCTATAATAATAGCGACGGGTGGTTTGTCATACCCTACAACAGGTTCTACTGGAGATGGATATGACTTTGCGAGAAGTCTCGGTCACAGTGTTACAGCACTTCGACCTTCACTGGTTCCGATGATACTTAAAGAGGGCGATTATGGTGAGATGGAAGGTCTTTCTCTTCGTAATGTAGAGCTTAATATTCAGTATCGAAAGAACAAATCCTATTGTAATAGAGGAGAGATGGTTTTTACTAAAGACGGTATTTCGGGACCGTTGGTCCTTTCCGGTAGTGCGATTATAGGTCGTGATCTGGAGAAGAGGGGAGAACTCCCTGGCTTTATAGATTTAAAACCGGCTTTAGATGTTGATACTTTGGATAAACGTCTTCTTAGAGAATTCGAAGACAGGAAGAATGCAGATTTGAAAAATGTCCTGGGAGCTTTACTCCCTTCAAAGATGATACCTGTGTTTATTCATAGATTGGGACTTAAGAGTGATTTGAAAGTTCACGATATAACTAGGGAGAATCGTGAATCGATAATTAAACTTATGAAACATTTTGATATAACAGTTTCAGATCTCGGCAAATACAACCAGGCTGTTGTTACACAGGGTGGAGTATCCTGTAAAGAGATAGATTCTAAAACTATGGAATCTAAATTTATAGATGGACTTTATTTCGCTGGAGAAGTAATCGATGTAGATGCCTTTACTGGAGGCTTTAATCTACAGTTTGTTTTTTCGAGTGGATATGCTGCAGGTGTTTCTGCGGCAAATTAATTTAATTGGAGGAAATAGAGATGAATATAGCAATCGACGGACCGGCAGGAGCAGGAAAAAGTACTATCGCCAGACGTGCTGCGAAGGAAATGGGATTTTTGTATGTAGATACAGGAGCTATGTATAGAGCAGTTGCTCTTTATATGCTAAAGAATTCTATCGACATCACAGATGAGTCTGCTGTGTCTGATGCTGTATTAAATGTAAATATCGATTTGGTTTACGAGAATGGTGAACAGCAGATCTTATTAAACGGTGAGAATGTAAATTCTCTCATTCGTACAGGTGAAGTTTCTGCAGCCGCATCAAAGACCAGCTCATATAAAGCAGTACGTGCTAGACTCTTAGACTTACAGAAAGATATCGCCAGAAAGAATTCCGTTCTTATGGACGGAAGAGATATCGGTACAGTTGTATTACCAAATGCTGAGTTAAAGATTTTTCTTACAGCATCTTCCAGAGTTCGTGGCGAGCGTCGATATAAAGAGATGATTGAACGTGGTGAGCAGGCTGATTTAGAATCTATCATCGCAGACATCGAAGCTAGAGACGAGCAGGATAGAAATCGTGCTATCGCTCCGCTTAAACAGGCAGATGATGCCGTGCTCGTAGATACTTCAGATATGACTATAGATGAAGTTGTAGCAAAGATTTTAGAGCTTAAAGACTCTAGATTATAATTAGGAGATTTTTAATGGAGATAGTGAAAGCAGAGTCCGCAGGTTTTTGCTTTGGGGTTAAGCGAGCTCTCGATACAGTTTACAAAGAACTGGACAAAGAGCCGCAGCATATTTATACCTATGGACCTATTATTCATAATGAAATCGTGGTAAAGGAATTAGAAGACCGCGGTGTAGTAGTTATTGAAGAAGGGGAAGACTTGTCCAAATACGCTCCGGGTGTGATTATCATCAGATCCCATGGAGTGCCGGAACAGACGATTCTGGATCTCGAGGAAAGAGGCTTTACAGTTGTAAATGCAACCTGTCCTTTTGTCCAGAAGATTCAGCGTTCAGTTAAAAAATATGATTTAGAAGATTATAAGATTGTCATAACCGGAGATATCAATCATCCAGAGGTTCGAGGAATCATCGGATGGATTGGCTCTGATGAATATACAGTTATTAAAGATGTCGCTGAAGCAGAGGCTTTGTCCTTTGACGAAGGCGAAAAAGTTTGCTTGGTTTCTCAAACTACTTTTAATTATAAGAAATTTGAAGATATAGTTGAAATCATCAGAAAAAAAGGTTATGATTTACTATGTTTGAATACGATCTGTAATGCTACCTGGGAACGACAGAAAGAAGCCAGAGAAGTTGCAGATAAAGTTGATGTGATGATCGTAATCGGCGGGAAAAACAGTTCTAACTCACAAAAGTTGTTTGAGATCTGTAAGGAAAAGAATGAGGATACATATTTTATCCAGACAGTTGATGACCTTGATTTCTCCGTACTTAAATCCATTGACAGCGTAGGAATAACAGCTGGGGCTTCGACCCCAAACAAAATTATTGAGGAGGTTCAAGGAACATGCCAGAAGAAAGCTTTGAACAGATGCTTGAAGCATCAATGAAAACAATTCATAACGGGGAGATTGTAGAGGGTACAGTCATCTATGTAAAACCAGATGAGATTGCACTTAACATCGGATATAAATGCGATGGAATCATTACTCGCAACGAGTATACAGAAGATTCTAACCTTGATTTAACTACAGTAGTTAAAGAAGGTGATACAATGGAAGCAATCGTTACTAAAGTTAACGAGAGCGAGAGCCAGGTTCTTCTTTCATACAGAAGACTTGAGCAGGAAAAAGGCAACGAAAAGCTTAGAGAAGCATTTGAGAACCATGAAGTTCTTAAAGGAAAGGTTGTTAAGGTTCTTAACGGTGGTCTTTCAGTCGTTGTTGATGAAGCAAGAGTATTCGTACCAGCTAGCCTTATCGCTGATACTTATGTAAAGGATCTCAGCCAGTACAACGGTAAAGAAATCGAATTCGTTATCACTGAGTTCAACCCTAGAAAGAGAAGAATCATCGGTGATAGAAAGCAGCTTCTTGTTGCTAAGAGAGAAGAAGTTCAGAAGGAATTCTTTGATAATATTCATGTTGGAGACGCTATCGAAGGTACAGTTAAGAACGTTACTGACTTCGGTGCATTCATCGATCTCGGTGGAGTTGATGGTCTTCTTCATATCTCAGAAATGTCTTGGGGACATGTTGAAAATCCTAAGAAGCTTTACAATGTTGATGACAAGGTTAAAGTCTTCATTAAGAATATCAATGGAAAGAAGATCGCTCTTTCATGCAAGTTCGATAACGAGAACCCATGGAACGGCGCTTCAGAGAAATACGCTGTTGGTACAGTTGTAACTGGTAAGGTTGCACGTATGACAGAGTTCGGCGCTTTCGTTGAACTTGAGCCAGGTATCGATGCACTTCTTCACGTATCACAGATTTCACGTGATCACGTTGATAAGCCAGCTGATGTACTTAAGGTAGGTCAGGAAGTAACAGCTACAGTTGTAGAAGTTCGTGATAGCGAGCACAAGATCTCACTTAGCATCAAAGCTATGGATGGTAAGGGTGACGAAGCTGAAGAAGCAGTTGCTGTAGAAGAGTAATTAAATAGATCTTTGGAACTAACATTATTCTGGATATCAGGAGGTAGGCTATGGACAATTATGAGGGTTTTAAAGCAAAAGTACTTTCAATGACAAAGATTGACCTTAGTTCTTATAAGGAAAAGCAGATGCGACGCCGTATAGATTCTTTGGTGTCCAGAAACAATTGTAAGTCTTATGATGAATACGTTGATCTCTTGAAAAAAGATACTGCAGTATTCGATGAATTCATAAACTTTCTTACAATTAATGTATCTGAGTTCTATCGGAATCCGGAGCAGTGGAAATATTTAGAAGAAAAGATTTTTCCATATCTTTTTGAGAAAACAAAATCCCTTAAGATATGGAGTGCGGCATGTTCCACCGGAGATGAGCCTTATTCTCTGGTAATGTTGTTATCAAAATTTCTGCCACTTGACAGGATTAAGATTATTGCAACTGATATTGACTTAC
>JAZNMP010000003.1:0-152049 GCA_045579705.1 Lachnospiraceae bacterium | reverse complement strand
CTGCCTAATCAAAAAAGTTTGCAGTTTTTGGGGAAAGGGGCATTATACTCTATTTTTTGCCAGAAACAGCATACCTCACAAAAAATGATATAAAAAGGGAGCTGGAAAAAATGATTATCTCATTTTTTCACAGCCCCTTTTTTAATACGAAGTGTTCTGATAATTTATTAAATGTTTAGAATTGCGAGATTGTTCGGAGCGTGGTGGAGGCAGTATAATACAAATTAGGTGTTGAATATATTTCTATAAAGGAGGAAATGTATGGCAAAATTATGCAGAAGAATAGGGGCAGGGATTTTGTCGTTAGTTTTGATTCTCACAATGGGATTTGTAATGGTACCCAAACAGGCGAATGCTAGTTCGCTTAAGACAGTAACATCTGTAAAACTTATAGATGTTAAGTTTCCGAGTAAGATTGAGAATTTCGACAATGTAGGTGGAGCATATATTCCAAAACAGCTTCAGATTAATGACGAGGAACCTATGGATGAGGAAGCCGGAGGATTTGCTGGTTCGTATGTTTCAGGCTGGCTTTTGGTGGAAACTGAAGAAGATACAGAAGATGTATTTGATGGGAAAAAATGGGCTGAGCCTACTAAATATGAAGTAAGTAAAGAATATGCCGTTAGATTTTTGGTATCTGTTAATAAGGATATGTATACCTATACAGAGACTTTGGGTGGTGTAAAGGCATATGTGAACGATGAAGATATATCAAGTAACTGGACTTATAATGATTATGGTATAAGAGAATGTGACAGATTCCTATGGTATAAATTAGGTACTCTTCAGGAAGATGGTACATTTAAGAAATCAGAAGCTGTAGCTCCTGAAAATGATGTTGATAATGGGGAATCAAAACCGGCGCAGGAAGAAGCAAAGGTTACTGATGTAACATCTACAAAGGCAGCAGGAAACTTTAGTGCTGCAGGCCTTCAGAATACAGACAAAGAATTGCTTAATAATGTCCTTACAAAGGAAGAGCAGGAGCTCGTAGCTTCAGGTGTTCCAGTAAATGTATGGCTTGAGTCAAAGGATATTACAGCAACTGTTCCTAAGGCAGATAAAGAGAAAGTCGAGAAAGCGCTTCCTTCAACAAACTATGTAGTAGGTGCTTATATTGATTTCAATCTCTTTAAGCAGGTAGGTGATAAAGCAGCTACAAAGATAACAAAGTGCCCTAACGGAAAAGTAAAGATCGGTTTTGTGATTCCAAAGGCACTTCAGGCAGAGGGTCGTACTTTTAAGATTGTACGTCTTCATGATGGAACAGCGGCTCTTCTAGATGTAACACTTGGAAAAAATTATAATGCTACATTTGAGACAGATGAGTTCTCAACGTATGCAATTATCTATACAGATACTAATACAAAGTCTCCAAAGACTGGATCAAATGGATTTGATTTAGCATTATTAATGTTAGCTATGATGTCTGTAGCAGGTATTGCAACTCTCAGATTCACAAAGAAAGATGTGAAATGATAAATAGAGTGACATTATGGATTATCTGATAGTTGATGACGAAAATTTGATACTTGCAGATGAAGCGAGAACACTTCGGACTGTCGTAGGAGATGACAGCCCGATTCATACTGCAGATAATTACCTGGATGCTATAGATATCGCTAGAGAGTTTCAGCCGTATGTAGCCTTTCTGGATGTCGATATGCCAGAAATGAATGGTTTGGATTTGAGCCGAAAGATAGTAGAAATATCGCCTGACTCTAATATAGTCTTTGTAACAGGTTATCAGAAATATGGTTTAGATGCCTGGAAGACTGATGCTAGTGCATTTCTGCTAAAGCCAGCGACCAAACAGGATTTCCAAGAGGCGTTGAGCAAACTTCGAAAACCGATTTCAAAGGATGTTGAAGCGAGACCGAAGTTAGAGTTCAGGTGTTTTGGAAACTTTGAAATCTTCTATGATGGGAAACCACTGCTCTTTAAGAGGAGACATTGCAAGGAGTTTATAGCTTATCTGATTGATAAACATGGAGCGAATGTCACGACAGACGAGCTTCGTGCGATAATCTGGGGAGAAGAGGAAGACTCCGATGCAAAGAAGTCGTATATCAGAACTCTAGCAAGTGATATACGTAGATCCCTGGCATTATGCGATGCAAAGGATATTTTTTTCAATAATCATGGAACGTATAGTTTGGATACGACAAAGATTTACTGTGATTTGTATGAATATGAGGCGGGACGCCTTCCGAAGGAGTATTTTCATGGTGAATATATGAATCAGTATGGCTGGGCGGAGGAAACCTGTGCGATGCTGATGCGGGATTTGTGATAGATCTCGATTGCGCTAACAATAAAATAAATATTAAAGATTATGGATTGTAACGATGGTGTCACACTTTTGTTGCAGTCCATTTTTTATAATGAGCTTACGATAAAGAATTAGTTCGGAGCATATTTTTAGGATATGAAAGGAGAGGAGTATGAAGGGTGGTCTTTCTTTAAAGAATTTTATGGCTGGTTTCCTCGCTATTCCTTATGGTGATTTGAGCGATCGTTGGGAAGCATGCGATGTGAATTTGTATGGAAAGCCAGTTAGTAATCCGTATGAGAAATGTGATATGCCTATGCCATTTATCGAAGATATTCATATTGATATAAATGAGAATCTACACTTGATGAAGTTGATGTAAAAACGGAGATAATATGAAAATTAAATATTTACATAGCTAAACCCACGATGTGAGTCGTGGGTTTTTGCATGTAAAGATGATTAATTATCTTTATTTAAATTATTGATGTGAGCAGCGAAATCTTCGAAATGCCATTCATCGGTTGGCTTTGTACCACCGGCTTTGTAGAAGAAACAGGTTGGAATTTCGCGTTCCTTTAAATTTTTTGCAATGCAAGGTGTGCACCCTTTGTCATGGTTGGTTGGATGACAAGGACAGCTGGTGTCAGTGCAGGTGCAGAAACTTACTGATGGATTTTGGGACATAGTTGGACCTCCTAATATATTTAACCTCTTGTATTTAGAATACTATATATGTTGATTTTATTAAATAGAGCTTCGTGCTTTTTGATTATTTTTTACTAGTCAATTATCGCGTGTAAATTTAACGGTTCGTGTTTTATGATATTTGAAATATATGACTTGGGGTTGGCATCATTTGATTTGATGAAGTAAATTTTTATTGAAGTAGATTTTTGGATTAAAAGTAAAGAGTTAGGGCTCTTATATTATTTTTTACGGTTTAAATCGAGTTTAGTAAATTTAGACGAAGTGTTTTATTAGTTCACACCATAAAATTTGTTCGAGCGGCGTTTCATCCATAATTCGAGGAAGAAACGCCGCGAGTTTTTTATGGTGTGATGCCCGAAAGGGCACTGCTAATAAAACACGAGTCGTTAAATTTACAAACGTAGATTTACTAGTAAAAAATAATATAAGAGCCCAACTCTTTTTTTAAAACTAAACCCCTAATAGTTTTTATTCTATAAAGGATGCTTAGCTATATAAATGATTATATTAACAACAGTCTCCATACCTTCAAGTGTTACATGCTCGAATGGTCCATGGAAACCATATCCGCCTGTTCCGAGGTTAGGACAAGGGAGTCCTTTGAATGAGAGCATAGCACCATCTGTGCCACCACGAATAGGACGAGAGATAGGTGTAAGACCCTGTGCTGAGATAGCTTCTTTAGCAAGTTCAACGACATCTTTATGTTCGTTGATTACAGAAATCATGTTCTCGTAAGAATCTTTGATCTCACAAGTAATCTTTGCCTTAGGATACATCTCTGAAACCTTGTCGCAGATTTCCTGCATAACTTTCTTTCTCTCTTCAAAGCAATCTTTGTCGTGATCACGAAGGATGTAGTAAAGCTCAGCATGAGCTACATCGCCCTTTAATTCGAAGAGGTGATAGAAACCTTCACGTCCTTCTGTAAGAGCTGGAATCTCTTTCTTTGGAACCATCTGTGCGATAACTGTTCCGATATATCCAGCATTTACCATGATACCTTTTGCTTCACCTGGGTGAACGTTTACGCCGTCAATCTTGATAGTGCATGAAGCTGCGTTGAAGTTCTCGTAAGCAACTTCTGATTCGTCATCACCGTCTACAGTGAATGCGTAATCAGCGCCAAAAGCTTTAACATCGAATTTGTCTGAACCGCGGCCTACTTCTTCATCAGGTGTGAAGCAGATACGGATCTGACCGTGTTTTTCCTCTGGATGGTTGAGAAGGTAGTTTGCTGCAGTAACGATTGCTGTGATACCAGCCTTGTCATCAGCACCGAGAAGTGTAGTTCCGTCTGCAGTGATGAGCGTGCGTCCCTTCAGGTTCTTCAGGTCTGGGAACTCGCTTACTTTGATGACTCTGCCTGAATCACCGAGTACAACATCTTCCCCATCGTAGTTTTCGTGAACAACTGGTTTAACATTTTCACCAGAAAAATCAGGAGCAGTATCGAGGTGAGAAATGAATCCTACAGTCTTCTTTCCTTCGTATCCTTCTGAAGCTGGGATAGTTCCCGTAACGTAGCAGTTATCAGAAACCTTTACGTTCTCTACTCCGATAGCTTTGAGTTCTTCCTCGATAAGTCTGGCGAGGTCGAACTGGCGGTTTGTACTAGGTATCTGCTCTACTTCATCTTCTGATGTTGTATGAATCTTTACGTATCTAGTAAAACGCTCAAGTATTTCTTTTTTCATAGCATAATCCTTTCTAGTATCTTTCTCTGATTTTGTAGAAAAAATCTACATTTTTAATAATAAAATTTCTAACTTGATTTGTAAAGAATAGCTTATTTTAGTATACTTTCATAGGAACAAATTAAAGTGAGGGATTTTATGTCAAATTTTAAGGTTTTAGATTTAAATGTGGATGTAAATGCCGCAAATGATAATATAGCAAATGATATTCGAAAAAAGATGCAGAAACAGGATACTCTGCTAGTAAATATTATGGCATCACCTGGGGCTGGAAAGACTACAACTTTGCTCAGCCTCATTTCTAGAATGAAAGATCGTTTTAAGATTGGCGTTATGGAAGCTGATATCGAAGCTGAAGTCGACGCGGAAACTATGGAAGCAAATGGCATTTCCACTATTCAGGTACATACCGGTGGTGAGTGTGCTATGGACGCAGATATGACTATGGAAGCTATCTGCGGAATGGATACTTCGGATTTGGATTATTTGTTCCTTGAAAATATAGGAAATCTGGTTTGCCCTGCAGAGAATGACGTAGGAGCAGATATCGATGCAGTAATCCTGTCTGTGCCAGAAGGCGATGACAAGCCTCTTAAGTATCCGCTTATGTTTACAGTGGCTTCGCTATGCATCGTAAACAAAATAGATACAAAGGATTATTTCCCATTTGATGAAGCGGCCTTTGAGGAGCGCGTTCATAGATTGAATCCTGATTCAAATATTTTCTTCATCTCAGCAAAGACTGGTGAAGGTGTAGATGAGTTAGTAGACTTTTTAATAAAAGCGAAAGATGGGAAATAAAATGTCAAAAGTAGAAATAATAGATTTAAAGAAAAAAGTTCTCCTCGATAACGAGGTAGAAGCAAAGCAACTTCGCGAGGAAATGAAAGCAGCGGGATGCTTCTATATAAACCTGATGTCTTCTCCTGGTTCAGGAAAGACTTCAAGCATCCTGAATATCCTTTCTAGACTGCCAGAGCATATCAAACCGGCAGTTTTGGAAGCAGATATAGATTCGGACGTAGATGCCATCACTATCGAAGAAGCAGGCGTGCGTTCTATTCAGCTTCATACGAATGGAATGTGCCACCTCGATGCGGACATGTCTAGACAGGCTCTCGTAAACCTTCCGATGGAAGATTACAACTTCGTAATTCTGGAAAATGTCGGCAACCTGGTTTGTCCGGCTGAGTTTGATTCAGGATCAGCACTGAATATGTGCATCCTTTCAATTACAGAGGGACACGATAAGCCACTGAAGTACCCACTTATGTTTGAAACTTGCGATGTGGTAATCATAAACAAGATTGACGCTCTACCTGTCTTCGATTTCGATATGGACAAAGCGAAGAGTTATATTAAAAAAAGAAACCCCAATGCGCATATCTTCCCAGTATCAGCAAAGACTGGTGAAGGTTTCGATGAGTTGGTTTCATATTTGGTTAAATATGCAGGGGATTATATTAACAAATAGTTTTTAGTAATGTTTTTGGGGAAATTATGAGATACTTACAGGATGAGATGAAAAAAGTTAAGTCTATGACGGTACTGGCTATCTTGGGAACTATTATGATAGTCCTCATGCTCTGTATCGTTAACTGGTTTAGCTATAATAAATCTAAAGAGGAATCGCAGCTTTTAGCAGATAACTGGACGGTTCAGATTAATGATAAATTATATGAAAATGTAGATTTAAGGAGTTTTGATTTTAAGAGTGTGGACCAGGGCGACACAGTCGTTCTCGGAAGAAAACTTCCTAAGATCACAAAGAAGCAGCCTGCTTTGATACTATATTCAATTCATTCCGCTGTTACTGTTCAAATCGATGGAAAGAACATCTATAAATATGGAATTGATAGATTTGAGAAGAAGAAAGTAGTCGGTTATGGCTATAATGTCATTCCGATTAGTATTAGTGATCAGAACCATTATCTGTCTATAAAGATGGACGTTTCTGAATTTGATGCGTTTACATCCATAGTGTCGCCAAAGATAGTTGAGGCAACACGTTTTATCCCCGATTTCATCATGCACAATGCCTGGGAAATCATTATCTCGCTCTACCTGGTAGTGTTCGGCGCGATTATCATCCTGTTTGCAGTTGGACTCGCTCTCGGTAGAAACAAGAAGATAAATCTCTGGAAGCTGATGTGGCTTGGTGCCTTTACTTTTTTCGCCGGCCTGTATTCCATGTGTGCAACTGATATCATAATGTTGTTTACGAGCAAGAATCTCTTACGTGCTTATCTCGAGTTTGAGACGCTCTACATGATTCCGGTTTGCTTTACGGGCTATATTTACGAAGAAGTAAAATATGGAAAAAAGACGCTTCGTCGAGTTCTATATGACTTCCTGATATTCATTCAGATTTGTTTCTGGTTTACCCTGCTACTCGGAGAGTACACGAACCGATTCCATCCGTCAGCGATGCTTCCATATAATCATCTGATTGATGTGTTAGTCGTTTCATACGGAATCGTCGTTTATTACTATGACTGGAAGAGACACGAAGGAAAAACAAACTGGCTTCTCTTTGGTATGCTGGTTCTGGCCGTCTTTGCGATGGAAGAAGTAACTAGATTTAATTACGAAAAATATATCCATCCTAGTGAGCTTGGATATTTTAAGAATTACTTGTATCTCGCAGCATTTATTTTTTCAGTATCACTGCTAGTCGATTACGTATCCGATGTAATCTATGTTCTCTACAATAGCGCGAAAGTTCGAATGGTTGAAGAGTTTGCGTATATAGATAATCTGACTCGAGTAGGAAATCGACATGCGACAGAAGAGTTCTACGATGAAGTGGATAAACTGAAGCAGGATTATTGTTTGATTGAGTTTGATTTGAATAATTTGAAGGTTGTTAATGATACCTATGGTCATGAGGCAGGAGATTTCTATATCAAATCTTTTGCGAATGCGTTGAAGCGAGCTCTTGATGGTTCAGGCTTTATAGGCCGAACAGGTGGAGACGAGTTTGTGGCGGTTCTGACCAGTCCGCATTGTCTCGAGCCTTCATATGTTGATTCAAAGCTTCGCGCACTGGAGAAAGAGATAGAGGTTCAGAACTCCATCCACGAGGATTGGAATATGAGTGTAGCAAGTGGATATTGCTATTCAGACGAAGCTGGAATTAAGAATATAAGAAATGCATTTAGAGTAGCGGACTCGAGAATGTATGTAAACAAGCGAAATATGAAAGCTTCTAGATAAGCTTTTTGGAAATAGAGTGGGGGAGCATTTCGCCCGCTCTATTTCTTTAGATAGGAGAAATATATGTCAAATTTAGTATCAGATGGAATCGTGACATTGAAAAAGGGGGAGGGACGTGCGCTGAAGAGCGGTGGTGCCTGGGTATATGATAACGAAATCGCGTCAGTACAGGGGGCGTTTGATAACGGAGATATTATCGAGCTTCACGATTTCGATGGATATTTTATGGGATATGGCTTTATTAATGAGAATTCAAAGATTCGGGTGCGTATGCTTTCTCGTTATAGAAGGGAACCTATCGATGAGGAATTTCTTCGAGAGAGAGCGAAAGACGCGTGGGAATACAGAAAGGCTGTAATCGATACGTCTTCGTGCTGTCGTGTAGTATTCGGTGAAGCGGATTTCCTTCCGGGACTCACAGTAGACAGATATGAGGATGTGCTGGTATTCGAGTGCCTGTCGCTTGGAATGGACAGAATCAAAGACATCGTTCTTATGGGACTCGTTGAGGCGATGGAGAAAGATAATGTCATCATAAATGGTATCTTTGAGCGTTCAGATGCAGCTGTTCGTAAGAAAGAAGGCATGGCGAAAGCGAAGGGCTGGTATTGGACTCGCGATAACAGTGAAATGAATACTCTCGTTTCTGTTGTGGAAAATGGAGTAAAATATACAGTCGATGTTGAAAATGGACAGAAGACAGGGTTTTTCCTCGACCAGAAGAGAAACCGAATGTATATGCAGGAACTTATCCGGAATATGAAGGCGAAGGGACTTCCTACGAAGACGCTTGATTGCTTTACTCATATGGGAACTTTTGCTTTGAATATGGGACTGGCTGGAGCGGACAGTGTTACAGGACTTGATATTTCTGCTCTTGCTGTTGCAGAAGCTACAGCGAATGCTGAGGCGAATGGCCTTAGTGACAGGGTTAAGTTCAAGGAAGTGGATGTCTTCGATGAACTTCCACGTTTAATCGATGAGGGGGAGAAATATGATGTGGTCGTTCTTGATCCTCCTGCTTTTACGAAATCTCGTGAAGCTACAAAGAAGGCTATAACAGGCTATCGTGAGATTAATATTCGTGGTTTGAAACTGGTTCGCGAAGGTGGTTATCTGGCAACATGCTCATGCTCACACTTCATGACACAGCCGTTATTTGAAAAAATGATGCGAGAAGCTGCTCGCTCAGCTCACAAGCGCATCCGTCAGGTGTCCTTTTCAACTCAGGCACCAGACCATCCGATTTTAATCGATGGTAGCGAGAATTCATATTATTTGAAATTTTATGTCTTCCAGGTTGTGAAGGAGAAGTGATAGCAAGAACAGGGCTTGGCCCTGTTCTTTTTTTGAAATGAGAGTTGAAAGTTAATTGTATATATAGCTATATTGACTGTGTAATGAAGATTCATTATAACGTATTGCAAAACTGATTAAGGGTGATATAATGAAATTATAGAAAGGAGGTAGTACCATGGGAAGATCTGTGAATGTAAACTTCAGACTAGATTCTGATTTAAAGAAAGAAATGGAAGTATTGTGTGATAAGCTCGGTATGTCGATGACGACTGCATTTACTATATTTGCAAAAAAGATGACTAGAGAACAGAGGATTCCGTTTGATGTATCTCTTTCTGATCCGTTTTATTCAAAGGAGAATATTGAGTATTTAGAAAAAATAGTAGATGATATTAAAACTGGTAAAGCGCACTTTGAGGAGCATGATTTATTGGAGGAGTAAGGTATTAGGATAATTGTATGTAAAGGACATTATGAATAATGAAGACCTCACATCGTTATTTCGATGTGAGGTTTTTTTAGTGGAATGAGCTGCCAGAGGAAAGATTTCGACCTGTAGAAATAAATTAGCACTCACCTGTTGACAGTGCTAACAAAAGATGCTATAACCATTTTTAGATAGAAATATTAGGATATATCCTTGATAAAAAGGAGGGTAGTACATGAATATCCAGAAATTCACACAGAAATCCATCGAAGCGATTAATGATATTTCTAGTATCGCTTCCGAATACGGTAATCAGGAGTTGACTGAAGAGCATCTCCTGCTCGCACTCCTCAGACAGGAAGACGGGCTGATTCCTAGACTTATCGAGAAGATGGAAATAGACCTGACCTATTTTAAGAACGATGTAGAAGGAATGGCCCGCGGCCTTACAAAGGTAAGTGGCGGAGAAATCTACATGGGTAGAGAGCTGAACGATGCTCTGAATTATGCAGAAAATGAAGCTAGAGCTATGGGCGACGAGTATGTCTCTGTCGAGCATCTGTTGCTGGCGATGATTCAGAAACCTAGCAAGACTATAAAGAACAAATTTAAAGAATTCGGATTGACCAGAGAGAGGTTTCTCACTGCGTTGTCTGAAGTGAGAGGAAATCAGAAAGTGACTACGGATAACCCTGAAGATACATATGATACACTAGAAAAGTATGGATTTGATATGGTTGAGCGAGCTCGTGATGGTAAGCTTGATCCTGTAATCGGCCGTGATTCAGAAATCAGAAATATCATCCGTATTCTTTCGAGAAAGACAAAGAATAATCCGGTCCTGATCGGTGAACCTGGTACAGGAAAGACCGCTGCTGTAGAAGGCTTAGCTCAGCGTATTGTAAATGGCGATGTGCCGGATAATTTGAAGAATAAGAAGATTTTTTCCCTCGAAATGGGATCCCTCGTCGCTGGAGCAAAGTATAGAGGTGAGTTCGAGGAGAGATTGAAGGCTGTTTTAAATGAAGTAAAGAATTCAAACGGTGAAATCATTCTCTTTATCGATGAACTTCATACTATAGTCGGTGCCGGAAAGACAGAAGGTTCTCTCGATGCAGGAAATATGTTAAAGCCGATGCTTGCCCGTGGTGAGCTTCACTGTATCGGTGCGACGACGTTGAACGAGTACCGTGAGAATATTGAAAAAGATTCCGCTCTGGCCAGACGATTCCAGCCGGTTATGATCGATGAACCTACAGTCGAAGATACTATATCTATCCTTCGTGGTTTGAAAGACAGATATGAAGTCTTCCATGGAGTAAAGATCGCCGATGCTGCGCTGGTTGCGGCTGCAACGCTTTCTGATAGATATATTTCTGACAGATTTCTCCCTGACAAGGCTATCGACCTGGTCGATGAGGCTTGTGCATCTATAAAGACTGAAATGGATTCTATGCCAGAAGAAGTGGATGAACTGAATCGTAAGGTGATGCAGCTTTCAATTGAAGAGACTGCTTTGAAAAAAGAAACCGACAATCTTTCAAAACAGCGTCTCGTTGAACTTCAGAAAGAGTTGTCTGAGTACAAAGATAAACTGAATGTGATGAAGACCCAGTGGGATAACGAGAAGAAGTCTCTGACTGGCGTTTCAGAACTTCGTGAGCAGATTGAATCTGTAAAGAATGAAATCGCAAAAGCAAAGCAGGAATATAATTTGGACAAGGCAGCCGAGCTTCAGTATGGTCGCCTGCCTGAGCTTGAGAAAAAACTCGAAGAGGAAGAGAAGAATATCGAGGTAAAGGATATCTCACTCATTCATGAGAATGTTACTGAAGATGAGATTGCAGAAATCGTCTCCAGATGGACGGGAATCCCTGTTTCTAAACTTAATGAAACGGAGAGAAACAAGGTTCTGCACCTCGATACAGAGCTTCATAAGAGAGTAGTAGGCCAGGACGAGGCAGTGGAACTCGTTACTGAATCTATCATTCGTTCTCGTGCTGGAATCAAAGACCCATCGAAGCCTATCGGATCCTTCCTGTTCTTAGGACCGACTGGCGTCGGAAAAACAGAACTTGCAAAGACACTTGCTGCCACCCTGTTTGACAATGAGTCTAATATGGTACGAATCGATATGTCGGAATACATGGAGAAATACTCAGTATCACGACTTATCGGAGCGCCTCCAGGATACGTAGGATATGATGAGGGCGGTCAGCTTACTGAGGCGGTTCGTCGTAAATCATATTCCGTAGTTCTCTTTGACGAGGTGGAAAAAGCTCATCCTGATGTTTGGAATGTGCTTCTTCAGGTTTTAGATGACGGCCGTATTACAGATTCACAGGGTAGAACTGTTGACTTTAAGAATACTATCATCATCCTCACATCAAATATTGGTTCAGAGTTCCTGTTGAACGGCATCGATGAGAATGGTGAGATTACGGGCGAGGCAAAGGAGAACGTGAATAATATGCTTCGAGCCTCCTTTAGACCGGAATTTCTAAATCGTCTCGATGAAACGATTATGTTTAAGCCTCTTACAAAGGACAACATTCGCTTGATTATCGATCTGCAGATGAAGGATTTGAATCGTCGTCTTGCAGACAAGGAGCTTTCTGCTGTTCTTTCTGATGATGCAGTGAAGTTCATTACAGAGAGAGGATATGATAGCGCATTTGGCGCCAGACCTTTAAAGAGATTCCTGGAGAAATCGGTTGAAACGCTGATTGCACGTGAGATTCTTCAGGGCGACCTCATCCCGAAACAGGAACTTACTATTGAATATGATTCTACTAAGGATGCTCTCTATGTCACAAAGAAGTAATCTTGTCCTAAATTGGAAACATGAAATTTGTAGTTGAAAAAAATTCATTTTATTACTAAGATAAAACTTGATAATTAATTAACTGAATGTTTATCTTAGGAGAGCTTCTATGATTTCATACGACGAGATGACAAAGGATGAACTTAAGGCGGAGCAGGAAAGATTATTAATCGAGTATAAACGCTATCAGGAATTAAATCTGACTTTGAATATGGCGAGAGGTAAGCCGTCTACAGAACAGCTTGATTTGTCTATGGGAATGCTGGATCCGATTGCACATGATGAGGTTATCGATGTTGATTCTGGTATGGATGTTAGAAACTATGGCGTCCTCGAGGGCTTGAAAGGTGCGAAAGAGCTTCTAGCGCAGATGGTTTCATGTAAGAGTGAGAACGTAATCGTTTGTGGAAATTCTTCATTAAACGTTATGTTTGACCAGATAGCCAGAGGTTTTTCATTTGGTTATTTGGGCGAGAAACCATGGTCAAAGCTTGATAAGGTAAAGTGGCTTTGCCCTGTTCCAGGATATGATAGACATTTTGCTATAACGGAACACTTCGGATTCGAGATGATTCCGATTCCTATGAACTCGGATGGTCCAGATATGGATCTCGTCGAAAAATATGTTCAGGACCCGGCGGTAAAGGGAATCTGGTGTGTGCCTAAATATTCAAATCCTGAAGGCATCGTTTATTCAGATGAAGTAGTTCGCAGATTTGCGAGACTTAAACCTGCAGCCAGAGACTTTAGAATATTTTGGGACAATGCTTATTCGATTCACTATTTGTATGATGAAGAGGAACGAAGGGACCATATTCTAGACATCCTCTTCGAATGCGAAAAAGCTGGTAACCCTGATCTGGTTTTTGAATTTATGTCGACTTCAAAGATTAGTTTTTCCGGTTCGGGAATAGCTGGTGTGGCGGCATCCAGAGCAAACAAGGAAGACATAATCAGTTCTATGGCGGTTCAGACTATCGGTTATGACAAAGTTAACCAGCTTCGCCATATTAAATTCTTCAAGGATTTGCAGGGATTAAATGAACATATGAAGAAGCATGCGGCTATACTTCGTCCGAAGTTTGAGTGCGTGATTGATACTTTGGAAGAGGAGCTTCTACCTAGAGGCGCGGGAACATTTGTAAGGCCTCGAGGAGGATACTTCGTTTCATTTAGAACAGTACCCGGAGCTGCAGCTAAAGTTATCAGCCTGTGTTTCGCTGCGGGACTTACTCTTACCAGTGCGGGAGCTCCGTTCCCGTATCATAAGGACCCGGATGATAGCGTGATTCGAATTGCACCGTCTTATCCGACACTAGATGAATTAAAACAGGCTATGAAGATATTTGCTATATGTGTTCGACTGGCTACAGTTGAACTCAAACTTAAAGAAAATGATTAATATGATGGACTTCTGAACTATAGGTTTAGGAGTCCATTTTTTAGTTAAGTTAATCTAATGAGGCAGACTGAAGGTTGCTATTTATTTTTTTATAAATAAAGGTTATAATTTGTGAGATTATGTAGAGTGCTACAATTATGTAGAAAATGAGACAGAAAGGAATAGACTGACTCAAATGAAACTTATTACATTTGCGATTCCGTGCTATAACTCAGAGGAATATATGAGTAAGTGCATAGAATCATTACTTCCAGGTGGAGATGATGTAGAAATCCTCATTATCGATGATGGTTCTACAGATAATACTGCAAAGATTGCAGATGAATACGAAGCAAAATATCCAGGCATCATTCGTGCTATTCATCAGCCAAATGGTGGACATGGTGAAGCTGTAAATGCGGGACTTCGTAACGCGAAAGGAATGTACTACAAAGTAGTAGATTCTGACGACTGGGTTGATTATGAGGCTTATATGAAAGTGCTGTCCACTTTAAAGAAACTCGTTTCAGAGGGCGCACCGGTTGATATGCTTCTTACTAATTATGTATATGAAAAAGTATATGAGAATCATAGGAGAACTATGTTCTACACGCTCATGTTCCCAACAGACAAGGTTATCGGTTGGAAGGATATGAAGAGAGTTATCAAAGGATTTACTATCCTCATGCATTCCGTTACTTATAGAACAGAAATGCTCAGAGAGTGTGGATTAGTACTTCCAAAGCATACTTTCTATGTAGACAATTTGTTCGTATATGTTCCGTTGCCATATGTTAAGTCTATCTACTATTTAAATGTAGATTTCTATCGCTACTTTATCGGTCGTGAAGGTCAGTCTGTAAATGAACAGATTATGATCAGCCGTATCGATCAGCAGCTGAGGGTAAACAAACTTCTCATCGATGCTTATGATATATGGTCTATTGATGAACCATATTTGAGAAAATACATGCTTTCATTCTTGGAGATGATTACTACTGTTAGCGCATCTCTCGGATATGTTTCAAAGGACAAGAAGAACATACATAAAGTTAAACAGCTTTGGGCTTATTGTCATAAGAAATGTCCAAAGACATTCTGGCATATGAGATTGGGACTCCTCGGAATGGCATCAAATCTGCCGGGACGTGTTGGAAGAAATATTTATCTGGGACTCTATCATATGTCTCAGAAATTTGTAGGTTTTAATTAGGAGAAAATAAAATGTGTGGAATTATTGGATTCACAGGTAAACGTGCTGCACAGGACATTCTGTTAGATGGCCTTCAGAGACTTGAATATAGAGGATATGATAGTGCAGGTATCGCTTTCTTCAAGGAGAATAGTGGACATATTTCAGTTAGAAAGACTGCAGGAAAGGTTTCAGATCTACGTGCCATCGTAGATGAGGAAAATATCTCAACTTGTGGTATTGGACATACTAGATGGGCTACACATGGTGGAGTAACAAATGCCAATGCTCATCCTCATAGAGTAAACAATGTTACATTGATTCATAATGGTATCATTGAGAACTATCATCAGCTTATCGAGAAGTATTCTCTCCTCGGAAAGCTTAAATCAGAAACAGATACAGAAGTAGCGGCAGCAGTATTTGATGCAAACTTCAATGGAAATCCTGTGGCGGCTATTAAGAAGTCTCTCGAGGATATTAAAGGTTCTTTTGCATTCTGTATTATGTTTAAGAATCACCCGGGTGAAATCTATATCGTACGTAATGTAAGCCCTATGGTTGCTACATATACAAAAGAGCAGGGAGCTTTCGTTGCTTCTGATCTTACAGCTTTCATCGAGTTTACTAACAAATATTTCGTACTTCCAGAGTATTGCATCGGTAAATTGACAGTAGACGGTATCGAGATGCAGGACCTCGATGGAAATAAAGTAGAACCTGAATATCTCACAGTTGACTGGGATGTTTCTACAGCTGAGAAGAATGGATATCCTCACTATATGATAAAAGAAATCCATGAGCAGCCTACTGCTTTTGCAAACACAGTAAACTTTAGAATTAAGAATAATCTTCCTGATTTCAGCGATGATGGAATCGATGACTCACTCTTCGAAGGAATCACTGATGTAACAGTTATCGCCTGCGGTACAGCTATGTATGCAGGTAATGTAGGAAGAAGTCTCATTCAGAACCAGCTCGGAGTACCAGTAAATGTAGCTATCGCTTCTGAGTTTAGATATGAGAGACCTACGATTACTGATAAAACACTCGTAATCGTCGTTTCTCAGTCAGGTGAGACTATCGATACTCTCGAAGCGCTCCGTCTTGCAAAGACAAAGACTGACAGAACACTCGCTATCGTAAACGTCAAAGGCTCAACTATCGCTCGTGAGAGTAAGTATGTTCTTTACACACACGCTGGCCCAGAAATCGCTGTTGCTTCTACTAAAGCATACACAGTTCAGGTTGCAGCTATGTACCTTATTGGTGCTCGTATCGGTGTTGTAAATGGACTTTGCGAGAAGAGTGCTATCGAAGGATTTATTTCTGATTTGAAAAAAGTTCCTGAGGCTATTAAGAAAGTCCTCGAAATGGAAGAAATCATCCGTGCCTACGCTGCCAGAATGGCAAATGCACATGATGCTTTCTTTATCGGAAGAGGACTCGACTATACACTCTCTATGGAAGGTGCTCTTAAACTTAAGGAAATCTCATATATCCATGCTGAGGCATATGCAGCCGGTGAATTAAAGCATGGAACTATTGCTCTGATTAGTGAAGGTGTACCTGTAATCGCTATCGCTACACAGGGACATGTTTACCAGAAGGTTATTTCAAACATCAGAGAAGTAAAAGCTAGAGGTGCTTTCGTACTTCTGCTTTCAAAGGATGAGGAAATTGTAGATCCATCAGTTTGCGATGTACATATTCCACTTCCTGCTATTAGAGATGAACTTTCTGTATTTGAGGCAGCAGTTATTCTCCAGATTCTGGCTTACTACACATCAGTAGAAAAGGATGTAAATCCTGATCAGCCTAGAAACCTGGCGAAGTCAGTTACAGTAGAGTAATTAAATTAGAACGGAGGAAATAATGGATCAGAAAGACTATGGACAAAACACCCCTAATCAGGGTTATAATGAATATAGTCAAAATAATAACGAAAGTTCTAATGGCTATTCAGATAGTTCATATGGAACTGTTTCAAATGGCCCATATTCAGGCATGAATTCCAGAGAGATTTATACAAATACACTTGGGATTGTCAGCTTGATTCTGGGTATTATGAGCATGATTTTCTTCGTGTTTAATATCATCAATATTATCGTAGGAATCCTCGCCATAGTATTTGGTTTGTCACAGCTTAACAGGGATAAGCTGTTTCATAAGAAAACAGGACTGGCTGTTGCGGGCTTTGTCACTGGAATATTAGGTATTGTTTTTACGATAGTTTTCTATGTCCTTCTATTTGCGGGGGTATTTAGATCAGGACTAGTGGATTTAGTTAGGGATCAAAATGAAACTGTCATCGAAGAGTATAACGATGATGATGGAGATTCATTTGATCTGGACGACTTTTTAAATCAAGTCGACCAGATATAAAAAATAATTAGTAGAGGGGAAATCAAATGGCCACAAAAATCACAAAAGCAGACAGACGTATGACAAATGAGAGGGATTTTGTGCAGGACCCTAATTTCGTTCCAAAGGATTTGGAGAAAGACAAGCTCCTTAAGAAATTAGGCTCAATGATTACAGACAGAATTCCAAAGAAATTGCCTGGTTCAATGACATGTCAGGATCCTGAGTATTGGGCGCTCGATGCTGTTCTTACAAAGGAAGAAGTTAAATTCTTGCTCAGCTTTAAGAAGACTCGTGTAAATTACGACGCTGAAGCACTTGCAAAGATGAACAACATGTCTCTGGAAGACACAGAGAAGATGATTAAGCATCTCCTTTGGATTGGATGTATTGAATCAAACCGTGAGAATGAAGACAAACACCTTCAGTATGATGTTCCTATCTTTGTTCCTGGTATCGCTGAGTTCATGGTTATGAACCCGGTTATTATGAAAGAACATCCTGAAATTGCTACATTCTTTAACTTGATGACTCAGATGCCACTTGAAGGAATGACAGAGATGATTCCTCTGGGTGGTGCAGGTGTCGGAATGCATGTTATCCCGGTAGAAAAAGCTATCGAAGCTGAGAATTCATCAGTTTCTGTAGAACACATTTCTCACTGGTTGGATAAATATGACAAATATTCAGTAGGTCAGTGTACATGTCGTATCCAGCAGTCTGTTCGTGGCGAAGGCTCTGGCGAAATTCCAGGTGAATTCTGTATCGGCGTAGGTGATATGGCTGAGTTCTGTGTTGAAAGAGGCATGGGACGTTATATTACTAGAGATGAAGTTCTCGAAGTTTGTAAGAGAGCTGAGAGACATGGATTCGTGCATCAGGTTACAAATATCGATGGCGAGGAAAAAATCGTTGCTATTTGTAACTGTGCCCCTGGCGTATGTAATGCGCTTCGTACTTCACAGCTCTATAACACACCAAACCTTTCACGTTCTGCGTATAGAGCATATGTTGATAAGGAAAAGTGTGTAGCTTGTGGTAAGTGCGTAGAAGTATGTCCAGCTGGAGCAGCTAAGCTCGGACAGAAGCTTTGTAAGAAGAACGGAACGCTCGTTCAGTATCCTACGAGGACTCTTCCAGATGATAGAAATTGGGGACCAGAAAGATGGAATCCTAACTATAGAGAAGATAACAAGATTAACTGTTATGAAACTGGTACAGCTCCATGTAAGACAGCTTGTCCAGCTCACCTTTCAGTACAGGGTTATGTAAAGATGGCAGCTGAGGGCAGATACCTCGACGCGCTTAAACTTATCAAACAGGACAACCCATTCCCGGCAGTCTGCGGAGCAATCTGTAACAGACGCTGTGAGGATGCATGTACTAGAGGTACAGTTGATCAGCCTGTAGCTATTGATGAAATAAAGAAATTCATCGCTGCACAGGAACTTCATGCAGACAAACGTTATGTTCCAATTTGCGAGAAGGATGATGGCGGTTTCTGGACAGATGAGAAGATTGCAGTTATCGGTGCTGGTCCTGCTGGTTTGTCAGCAGCTTTCTATCTCAGAAAACATGGATATCCGGTTACGGTTTTTGAAAGAGGACCTAGAGCTGGTGGTATGCTTCTGAATGGTATTCCTTCATACAGACTTGAGAAGGATGTAATCCAGGCAGAAATCGATGTTCTCGTAGAAATGGGAGTTGAATTCAAGTTTAATACTGAAGTAGGTAAAGATACTACTATTCAGAAACTTAGAGATGAAGGTTATAAGGCATTCTATGTTGCTATCGGCGCACAGGGCGGTAGAAAGACTGGTGTTCCTGGCGAAGATGCAGAAGGCGTTGTAACTGGTGTAGATTTCCTCCGTGATGTAAACCTTGGAAATCTTAAGAAGATGGATGGTGATGTTGTAGTAATTGGTGGTGGTAATGTAGCTATCGATGTTGCAGGTTCAGCTGTTCGTCTTACAGAGGGTAAGGTAACTATGCTTTGCCTGGAAAGCGAAGCTGAAATGCCAGCTGCTAAAGATGAAGTGGCTGATGCTAAAGAATGGGGCATTGATATTAAGAATGGATGGGGCCCTAAGGAAATTCTCACAGAGAATGGACATGTTACTGGAGTTGTATTTAAGAAGTGTACAGCAGTATTTGATGCTAACCACAGATTCAACCCACAGTACGATGAGAATGATACTATTACTATTCCATGTTCAAATGTACTCTTGAGTATCGGACAGTCTATCGAATGGGGTAACCTTCTCGATGGAACTAAGGTAGAGCTGAACAGAAACAATACAGCAAAGGCCGATCCTATTACACTTCAGACTGCTGAACCAGATATCTTTGTAGGTGGTGATGCATTTACAGGACCTAGATTTGCTATTGATGCTATCGGAGCAGGACGTATTGTCGAAGATTCTATCAACAGATTCGTACATAAGGGACAGGATATGTATGTTGCTAGAGATTTACGTCACTTCGTTGAGCTTGATAAGGACGATATCAGAGTTGAAAACTTTGATAATGCTTCACGTCAGGTTCCAGGAATGAAGGGCGGAGATCCTACAAAGACATTTGATGACTTACGTCTTCCATTTACAGAAGAACAGGTACAGACTGAAGCAAAGAGATGCTTGGGCTGTGGTGCTACAAAGGTTGATGAGAACGCATGTATCGGATGCGGACTTTGTACTACAAAGTGTGAATTTGATGCTATTCACCTTAAGAGAGACTTCCCTGAAGCTTCTAGAATGATTCGTTGTGAGGACAAAGTCGGTGCGGTTCTTCCTTATGCAGCAAAGCGTAAGATCAAGATTATGAAGAATCCAAACAGAAATAATTAATGTAAGGAATTAGTACTTAATGCACGAATTAGGAATTGTAACTCATCTGGCAAAGACTCTGGATGAGATTGCAGAAGAGGAAAAAATTTCCAGTTACGGTTCTGTTACCCTGGAAGTCGGAGAAGTATCTGGCATCATGACAGATTACTTTGTAGATTGCTGGGATTACTTTAAACGCAGACATGAGAAGTTGCAGGAATGCAAACTTATCATTGAAGAGGAAAAAGCTGTTACGATTTGTACAGCGTGCAATCAGGAATATGAAACTGTTAAATACGGAAAAATATGTCCTTATTGCAATAGTCCTGAGACATATCTGCTGCGTGGAAACGGATGCGTAATAAAGCAGGTCGAAGCTGAAACAGAGGAATAATAAAAATGCTATTGTCGAATTACTCGGCAATAGCATTTTTGTTGTATGTATAAAGATGAAATTATGTTAGATCGCTCGTATGATTTCGACCCATGTTTCTGCGCCTTTTTCGAGCAATTCTGTAGGAAAGACGTATTCTTCAGTGTGAAGTCCCGGGTGATTCTCGCCGGATCCGAGACCAAAGAAGAATGATTTGCATCTGCTTCTGTAATTTCCGAAGTCTTCGGACCATCTCATAGGGTTGTCGAGAAAGCTAGTTTTGAATCCGAGGGTTTTAAGCGTTTCGTAAATGTGTTCTGCTTCCTTTGGATTGTTCTCTGTTGCAGGGAATTCGTCCTGTATCTTTGTCTCTAGCGTGATGTTTTGTCTCTGCTCTTCTGAGTAGCATTTCTCGATGGATTTCTTCATCTCATCGATAACCGTATTTGTGAAAATTGCTAAGTCCTTTGTGGTTCTGGCTCTTAGTGTGAGACATAGTTCTCCGCCACCAGCATTGATTCCGAAGTTTGGTTCTCCTACATCTACACAGATGAGAGTAGAGAGGACTGGTTTCTCGTAAATAGAATATTTCTCGATGGCTGAAAGTTTGCAAACTAAATCGCTGATAGCAAATCCTGGATTTGTTCCTTCTTCAGGACAGCCTGCGTGGCTCTGCGCACCGTTTAATGTGAGCGTAAGTCCGAGGGAAGCATCTGCGAAAGTTCCTCTGGTTAATAGAATTTCGCCGAGTGGATAACCTGGAATATTGTGAAGTCCGAGGATTAAATCGATATTCTCGTGTTCGAATAGTGGAAAACAGGTCTTTGCTCCTTTACCATTTTCTTCTGCTGGCTGAAAGAGGAAGATTACGTTCTTGCCGATTTTTTTACCAGAGATTAAGCGGGCTGCCTCTGCAGCCATGGAAGCGTGTCCATCATGGCCGCAACCGTGGAAGGCGTTTCCGTTTGAACGGTGGATGGCGTCTATATCAGCGCGGATTGCGATAGTGTGTTCTGCGCCTTCGTCATGTACTCCATAGAAGAAAGTTCCGAGGTCTTTGAGAATGAGATCGGTGTTCTCTTCGAGATACTTCTTCAAAATAGCTTTGGTTTTCTTTTCTTTGCCTGAGAATTCAGGGTTTTCGTGTAGATTTGAAAATAAATCCCTAATATCCATTATAAGCCTCCATGTATTTAGTAAAATCTTTGACAACTAGACTATAAATCAATTAACATTAAAAAGGAATATTTGTGGTTAAATTTATTTACAGATAAAGGAGATACGGCTATGAAAAAGTTTGTTGCAGATAAAGAATTTTGGGATATTTTTCCGGAAGCTGTAATCGGCGTAATTTCTTTCGATAATGTTCAGGAATCAAAGGAACTCGTTGGCACTGAAGCTGATGAAGTTAAGAAGATTCTCGATGATGCAAATGTAGAAGCAAAGAAATTCCTCGTTAGCGATACTATTTCAGAGAATCCTGTTGTTGCTGCCTGGAGAGAGGCTTATCAGAAATTCCCTACAAAGAAAGGCGCTAGATGTTCTATGGAGAATCTGTTGAAGAGAGTTCTTCATGAGAAACCTGTTGGACATATTGCTCCATCTGTAGATATTACAAATGCTATTTCTTTGAAGCATGCTTTTCCTATTGGATGCGAGAACAAAGACGCTATCGATGGAGACATTCGTCTCGGCATTATGAAGGGCGGAGAGGACTTCCTTCCTATCGGATCTGATAAACAGGAACCACCACTTGAAGGCGAGCTTGCTTACTATGACAATACAGGCGTTATCTGCCGTTGCTGGAACTGGCGTGACGGTCAGAGAACAGAGGTAAATGATGATACTCGTAATGAAGTTGTTATCCTGGAATGCATCGAACCTGACAGAGTAGACGAGCTTAAGGCTGCATTGGAAGAACTTCAGAGCTTGATGGAGAAGTATCTCGATGCAAAGACTGTAGTGTGTGCACTAGTTGATAAAGACCATCAGGAAGTCGAAATTTAATTAACAGGAACGTTAAATTTTCGAACAATAAATTGAATGTAGAGGACATTTACTTGGTTAAGTACAATAAAAAACCAAGTAAATGTCCTTGTTGTTTTGTGCATAAGTTATATTATATTCGTGGTATGAAAATGAATCGCTGAGTACAGGCCACTAAATAGAAAAGCGAAAATCATTTTTCCTTTTGAAGTAACTTATAGACTTATGTTTAAAAACAGAAAGGGGCTAATATGAAAGGTATTCATGTTACTAGCGAAATTAAGCCGCTTAAGAGAGTCCTTCTCCACAGACCTGGAAAAGAACTTTTGAACCTTACTCCAGATACTCTGGAAGAGCTTTTGTTTGACGACATTCCATTCCTGAAAGTGGCACAGGAAGAGCATGACGCATTCGCAAAGATCCTTCGTGACAATGGAACAGAAGTTACATATATCGAAGATCTTATGACTGAAGTTCTTGAACAGCATCCAGAACTTACAGACAAATTTATCACACAGTGGTTAATCGAGGCTGGAATCCACACAGAGAAGTGGCAGGCAGTCCTTAAGGATTACCTTCTTACAAACTTCAAGGGCAAAGACCTTGTTCTTAAGACTATCGAAGGTATCACACTTAAAGAAATGGGCGAGAAGTATGCACAGTTTACTCTCGAAGATATGTTATCTGAACCAGATCACCTTATCATCGATCCAATGCCAAACTTCTACTTCCAGAGAGACCCATTCGCATCAGTTGGTGATGGTGTATTCATCCACAAGATGAGATTCCCAACTAGATGTCGTGAGACTATCTATTCAGATTACATCTTCAAATATCATGAAGATTTCGCTGGATACGTAAAGAACTACTACGGAAGAGAAAACTCTGCAAACATCGAGGGTGGTGACGTACTTAACCTCACAGCTGAGACTCTTGCTATCGGTATCTCACAGAGAACATCTGCTGACGCTATCGAAAGAGCAGCTAGAAACCTCTTTGCAGATCCAGATTGCAAGATCCGTACAGTACTTGCATTCCAGATTCCTGTTAGCCGTGCATTCATGCACCTCGATACTGTATTTACACAGATCGATGAAGACAAGTTCACAATTCACCCAGCTATCATCGGACCTCTCGTAGTATACGAATTAACACCTGGTGATAAAGAAGGTGAAATCAAGACACAGCGTCTTGACACAACACTTGAGAAAGTTCTTGCTAAATACATCGGCCATGATGTAGAACTTATCCCATGTGGTGGTGATGACCTCATCGCAGCTGCTCGTGAGCAGTGGAACGATGGTTCAAACACACTTTGTATCGCGCCTGGTACAATCGTTGTTTACCAGAGAAATGACGTTACTAACGAACTTCTTAGAAAGAAGGGACTCAACGTTCTTGAAATGCCATCAGCTGAGCTTTCAAGAGGTAGAGGAGGCCCACGTTGTATGTCAATGCCTCTCGTTCGTGAGGACTAATAACTTTATAAGAACCAAATGCGCTTAAACATTTGATTTTTTACTGAAGAAACAAGCCCAGCGCCCCTCGCTGGGCATTTCTTCGCAAAAGCAATATTTTATAGTTTTATTTTTAGAAAGTGAGATTTAAAATGGGTGTCAATTTAAGAGGAAGAAGCTTCCTTAAGCTTCTCGATTTCACACCAGCTGAAATCAACTACCTTCTTGATCTTTCAAGAGAATTCAAAAACATGAAGAGAAACGGTATTCCACATCGTTTCCTCGAAGGAAAGAACATCGTTCTTCTTTTCCAGAAGACTTCTACTAGAACAAGATGTTCATTTGAAGTAGGTGCTATGGACCTTGGTATGGGTGTTACTTACCTTGATCCAGGATCATCACAGATGGGTAAGAAAGAATCTATCCAGGATTCAGCTTACGTATTCGGAAGAATGTTCGACGGTATCGAATTCCGTGGATTCCTTCAGAGTGATGTAGAAGACCTTGCTAAGTATTCAGGAATTCCTGTATGGAATGGTCTTACAGATGACTTCCACCCAACACAGATGCTTGCTGACGTTCTTACAATCCAGGAAGAGTTCGGCCAGTGTGTAAAGGGTAAGAAGCTTGTATTCTTCGGTGATGCTAGAAACAACGTTGCTAACTCACTTATGGTTGTATCTGCTAAACTTGGTATGCACTTCGTAGCTTGCGGACCAAAGGAACTTATGCCTTCAGATGATCTCGTAAAGACATGTAAGGAAGTTGCTAAGGAAACAGGCGCTGTTATCGAGTGCACAACAGATGTTGATGCAGCTGCTAAAGATGCAGATGTTATCTACACAGATATCTGGGTATCAATGGGTGAGCCTATTGAGAAATGGCAGGAAAGAATCGATATTCTTAAGCCATACCAGGTTAACAAGGAACTTATGGCTAAGGCTAAGCCTGAAGCTATCTTCCTTCACTGCTTACCTTCATACCACGACAGAAACACTGAGAATGGTGAGTGGGTATACCAGACATTCGGCATGGACGGCGTAGAAGTAACAAACGACGTTATCTACGGACCACAGAGCCGTTGTTTCGATGAAGCTGAGAACAGAATGCATACAATCAAGGCCGTAATGTATGCTACACTTAAATAATTATAATGGCTAAGAGATTAGTAATTGCCTTGGGTGGAAACGCCCTTGGCAATTCTCCAGAAGAACAGCTCCTTCTCGTAAAGAACACAGCAGGAACTATCGTAGACCTCGTAGAAGAGGGATATGACGTTGTTGTCGGCCACGGCAACGGACCACAGGTTGGTATGGTTAACCTTGCAATGGACTATTCTTCTAATAATGGTGGAAACACACCTTACATTCCATTTCCAGAATGTGGTGCGATGACACAGGGATATATTGGTTATCACCTTCAGCAGGCAATCGGACGTGAGCTCAACAAGCGTCACATCAACAAGCCTGTTGCAAGTGTTGTAACACAGACAATCGTAGATAGAAACGATGCAGCATTCTCTCATCCTACAAAGCCAGTTGGTTCTTTCTATACAAAAGAGCAGGCTGATGCTATTGCAGCTGATAAGGGTTGGACATTTGTTGAAGATGCAGGACGTGGATATCGTCGTGTAGTTCCTTCACCAATTCCACAGAAGATCGTTGAGCTACCTATGATTGAGCAGCTCGTAGAAAGTGGAAACGTTGTTATCTCAACAGGTGGCGGCGGAATCCCTGTAGTAGAAGAAGATGACGGATGCACAGGTGTTGCAGCTGTTATCGATAAGGATAGAGCTTCTTCACTTCTCGCTAGAGAACTTCATGCAGATATGCTTGTAATCCTTACTGCTGTAGAGAAAGTTGCTATCCACTTCAATACTCCTGAGCAGGAGAACCTTGAGGATCTTACACTTGAGCAGTGCCAGAAGTACGCTGATGATGGTGAGTTCGCTCCAGGATCTATGCTTCCTAAGATTGAATCTTGTATGTCATTCGTAGAGAATACTGAGAACGGTACAGCTCTCATCACTTCTCTTGAGAAGGCTAAGGAAGCTCTTGAAGGTAAGACTGGTACACGTATCCACAGATAAATAGTAGGGGGAAAAACGAAATGAACGAAACAAAGAAGAGACGTTCGCTGAACACTTATGAAATTCTTTTGCTCGTACTTGCAGTTATCTCACTTATCACTGTTTTCCTTAACGGACAGGGATATATTGGTGCAGATGGTAAGAGCGCAAAAGTAGTAGGTGCTGGACTTGATACATTCCTTACAGCTCCTATTAATGGTTTTTATGATGCACGTGAAGTAATTGGTTTCTGCTTCTGCCTTGGTGCTTTCCTTGCTTTGGTTACAGCAACAGGCGCTCTTGAAACAGGTATCAATGTACTCGTTAAGAAGCTTAACGGAAAAGAAATCATTCTTATTCCTATTATGATGTTCCTTTTCTCAATCGGTGGAACAACATACGGAATGGGTGAAGAGACAGTAGGTTTCTACATCCTTCTTGCTTCTACAATGCTTGCAGCAGGTATGGATCCACTTGTAGGTGCTGCTACAGTACTTCTTGGTGCAGGATCTGGTGTACTTGGTTCTACAGTAAACCCATTCGCTGTTGGTGCTGCTGTAGATGCTGCTAAAGGTGTTGATGTTAAAGCTAACATGGGAACAATCCTCGTTCTTGGTGTTATCCTTTGGATCGGTTCTTACATCATTTCTACAATCTATGTAGTAAATTATGCTAAGAAGGTAAAAGCTGGTAAAGGTTCAATCTTTACACATGAGCAGCTTGAAGAGTGCAGAAAAGCATTCAACCAGGGTGAATCAAGTGATGAACTTACAGGAAGACAGAAAGTTTGCCTCTGGCTCTTTGCTTTCGCTTTCGTAGTAATGATCTTTGGTTTCATTCCTTGGGGATCACTTAACGAAGGTGTTTACAATGCTTTCGGATGGTCAAAGTTCCTTACAGGCGAACAGCTTGGTGATTGGTACTTCACAGATGCAGCTACATGGTTCATCCTTATGGGGCTTATCATCGCTCTCATCGGTATGGAAGACAAATCAAAGCTTCCAACAGTTATCGAAGCTGGTATCGCTGATATGATCGGTGTTAACCTTGTAATTGCACTTGCACGTGCTACTACAGTAGTTATGAACACAACAGGAATGGGCGCTTGGCTCGTTCAGGTTGCTGTAAACGGAATCAAGAACCTCGGAATGGGTGGCGGAATCTTCGAATTCCTTAACTACCTTCTTCACCTTGTTCTTTCATTCCTCGTTCCATCTTCATCAGGACTTGCTGGACTTTCAGCTCCTATCATGACTCCTATCGTACAGCAGATGGGATGGTCACCAGAAGTTGGTATCATGACTATCGTTGGTGCAAACGGTCTCGTAAACCTCTTCACACCAACATGCGGATTCATCATGGGTGGTCTTGCACTCGCAAGAGTTCCTTACACATCATATGTTGCATGGGTTAAGAAACTTCTTGGAATCCTCTTTGTATTCACAGGTGCAGTTCTCGTTATCGGAATGCTTGTACTTTAATACAAAATGAATTAACTACTATTAAGAGACTTCGGAGTAATCCGGAGTCTCTTTTTTTATGCATATTAAATAATGAGAAAATATTTTTGCCTTCGAAAAAAGATTGTGATAAACTAAATCCGTATATTTGTAGATAACGAGGAGAATTGATGCAGTCAGTAAGAGAACTTCAAGAACAGGCTTGCTCAGCATATGATAGACGTAAGTTCTGTACGTATGATGTTGAGTTTATCGACGGAAGAACTATCCCTATCATCCATCAGACAGCCAGATTCTGGTTGGTAAAAAAGGGCAGAGCAAAGATCACGATTAATGGAACTGAATATCAGGCCAAGCCTAATTGTTTCTTCTGTATTTTGCCTTGGTCTACTACGATGGTAGATGAAGTTGAAGAACCGCTTACTATGATAAAGGTTGTCTTCAATTCGGATTTGATTATTTCATCTCTTAGAACTGGATATAACACAACGGGTGGAGCATTAAAGATTTACGAACCTATCCGTGAGTATCCGCTCATTCATTTACATGAAGGAGAACGTGAGAGATTTTTTGACATATTGGATATCATCAAGGATGAGACTGGAGTTGAATCTCTATTTGGCGAAGGGGATAACCTGGAGTTGAAAGCACTTCTGATTACGAATAAGCTGATGGAATTGTTGATAATGTACAACATGCATCTGGTAACTTCTGGTAAGCAGACAGAGAGAGCACTTGAAGATAATCGTTCAGATATTCTAACTTATATCTATTCTCATATTGCAGAACATCCTACTCTTTCGAATCTTTCTGATGTTTTTGATGATTCTGAAGAAAAGATAGAAAATGATATTCAGGAACTGACAGGAATGTCATTGTCAGCGCTGGGGAATGAGATGCGTATTTCTAAGACTACGGATCTCTTGATTTACACTGAACTTGCACTTACAGATATTGCATTTTTGGTGGGTTATACGGATGCGTCTCACTTGGTGAGATCTTTTTCCGCTAGGACTGGATATACTCCAAAACAGTATAGACAGATTTATAGCATCATGGGTGATGAGCCGGATTCAGATTCTCGTGAGAGGGGATTTGAAATAATTGCATATATAGGTAATCATTTTGCAGAGGATATTCATGCTGCTACAGTTGCTGAGAAATTCAGAATGTCAGTAGTAGAAATGAACAAACTGTTGATTTATATAGTCGAGAAGAACTTTGAAAGCTTCCTGAATTATTTGCGTATTAATCAGGCGTGTCGTTTGCTTCTCGAAACACAGGAAAGTTTGGTGGATATCGCTGTAAATGTGGGATACAACACAGTAAAGACCTTCAATAGAAATTTTGTTAGACTTCGTGGAGTGACACCTGGGGAATTTAGAAAGAATTATCATCTTCAGAAACAGTGGACAGATAACACAGTTTAATGTTCTTTAGAAGGGAGATAGTATGGATATCTCAAAAGAAATTAGATATGTTGGTGTTGACGATGGAGCATTGGGATTGTTCGAGGGCCAGTACAAAGTGCCTTTCGGAGTAACATATAATTCCTATCTCATAGTTGATGAACAGGTTGCGATTTTAGATACTGTCGATAAACGTGCGACGGGTGAGTGGTTGTCGAATATTCGTCGTGTCTTAGGCGAGAGAAAACCGGATTATTTGATAATCCAGCATTTGGAACCGGATCATAGTGGTGGAATCACAGAACTCGCGGAACGATTTCCAGAGATGAAACTTGTGATGAGTGTTAAAGCAAAAAGTATGCTCGAGCAGTTCGCAGGCCGGGATTATCTGGATCGCGTTATCGAGGTCAAAGACCAGGATGAGATTTCTTTGGGAGAACATACACTTCAGTTTTTGACAGCTCCGATGGTGCATTGGCCAGAAGTTATGATGACTTTTGAGAAAAAAGAAAAAGTTCTTTTTTCGGCAGATGCCTTTGGATCTTTTGGAACTGTGAGGAACGGCGTAAGCTGGCTGGTTGAAGCTCGTAGATATTATTTTAATATAGTTGGAAAGTATGGTGCTTCGGTACAAGCTGTCCTAAAAAAGGTACTCCCGCTTGGGGTAAAAGTAATTGCGCCGCTTCATGGTTTGGTCCTTAAAGATGATTTGGGAGAATACATCGATTATTATGATAAATGGTCGAAGTATGATCCTGAGCGAAAAGGCGTGATGATTGCCTATGCTACTGCACATGGAAATACGAAGGAGGCAGCTTTGATGCTTCGGGATATGTTGCAGGAACAGGGAGAGCGCGTAGTTACTATTGATTTGAATAAGGATGATATGGCTAGAGCTGTTGAAGGAGCTTTTTGCTTTGACAGAATCGTCCTCGCGTCGATTACTTATGACGGAGAATTGATGCCGGCGATGGAAGATTTGCTCTATCATTTAAAGATAAAGAAGTATTGCAGGAGAAGTATTGGAATCATAGAAAATGGTTCATGGGCTCCGATGGCAGCAAAGAAAATCAGAGAAAAACTGGAAGAAATGGATAGCATCGAGATTATCGAACCGGTTGTATCTGTAAAAACCAGGGTGACAAAAGAATCGGAAGTAGCATTGGCTGAGCTTTGTGATGCGTTGGTAAAAAAAGGTCACCAGATGGATATGAATACATTATAAATGTAAAAGGTCGATTACTTGTTAGTAATCGACCTTTCTTAGGCAGAGTCCTTTCGCTGGAGCGGTTGGACCTGCTTTTTTTCTATCTAATGATTCGATGATGTCGGGGATGCTTTCAGGATCAATTCGGTGATATCCGACTTCGATGAGCGTTCCGACCATGATTCGAACCATGTTTTGCAGGAATCCTGTTCCGTGGAAAGAAAGTGTGAGCAACCCGTTCTTTCTGGAAATGGTAATCTTATCGACGATTCTTACGGAGGATTTCTTGAAATGAGAATTTCCGCAGAAAGCCTTGAAATCGTGCTGACCTTCCAGGTAACTTGCGGCTTTTATCATAGCGTCTGTGTCGAGCTGTTTATCCAGGATGGTTACATATTTTCTGTTAAAGATAGGTTTGATCGGACCATCTGAAATGGTGTAGTCGTAAGTCTTTCCGACGGCGTTATATCTCGCGTGAAAACGTTCGGAAGCGATTCGAACTGAAAGGATTGCGATGTCGGATGGAAGATTAGAGTTTAGTTTATCTCTAAGTGTCGTTTCTGGAACCTCTATATCGAGTACGGCGTTCGCTGTCATCTCTAAAGCGTGTACTCCCGCGTCAGTTCTACCGGCTCCGATGATTTTGAAGGCAGATTTCGGGATGCCGAGACTTTTTTCAAAAGCGTCCTCGAGTTTACCCTGAATGGTCTCTTTATCGGGCTGGTGTTCCCAACCGAAATAACGGGTTCCGTCGTATTGAATTGTTAATTTGTAATTTGTCATAAAAACCTCTTGAAAAATAATATGAATGATTATAACATAAAAAAACTTGTATATTTCGTTAATATTTGTTAAATTATGTGCAAAACATAATTAAAAATGGGAAAGAATGTATATTTTAACCATATGATATTTGAAATAATGGTGATATAATACTAACGAATTTTTTCTAAGAATAGAAAAGGAGTAATCATGGATTATAAAGGGAAAAGCGCAAAAACAGGCGTTGCTATAGGAAAGCTTCACATTTACCACAAGAATGAAAACATGGTAAAGCGTGAGCATGTAGAAGATACTGATTCAGAAGTAAAGCGTTTTGAAGATGCAAAGGCTACTGCCCTTTCTCAGCTTAAAGGCCTCTATGACAAGGCTATGAAGGAAGTCGGAGAAGCTAACGCAGCTATTTTCGACGTTCACCAGATGCTTCTTGAAGATTTGGATTTCAATGATTCTATTAAGAATATCATCGTTTCTCAGAATGTAAATGCTGAATACGCTGTAGCAACAGCTGGAGATAATTTCTCACAGATGTTTGCAGCTATGGATGATGAATATATGCAGGCCAGATCAGCAGATATCAAAGATATCTCAAACAGAGTAGTTTCTGTACTTCAGGGTGTTGAGGAATCAAAGATGACAGGTGATGAACCATCGATCTTTCTCGCAGATGACCTCGCTCCATCAGAAACAGTACAGCTTGATAAGAACATGGTTCTTTCATTTGTAACTCGTGGTGGATCTACAAATTCACATACAGCTATTCTTGCTCGTACTATGAATATTCCAGCTCTTATCGGTGTAGATTTCCCAGAAGACTGCGACGGTAAGTTCGGTATCGTAGATGGATATGAAGGAAAGCTTATCATCGAGCCTACAGAAGAAGAAATTAAGAAATACGAAGAGATCAAAGCGAAGGATGAAGAGAAGGAAAGACTTCTCCAGGAACTTCGTGGAAAAGAAAACGTTACAAAGAAGGGTACAAAGATCAATCTTTACGCTAACATCGGTGGTGTAAAGGACGTTGCTTCTGTACTTCAGAATGATGCAGGTGGAATCGGTCTGTTCAGATCAGAGTTCCTCTACCTTGAATCAAATACATATCCTACAGAAGAAGAACAGTTCAATGCTTACAAGGCTGTAGCTGAAATGATGGCTGGTAAGAAGGTTATCATCAGAACACTTGATATCGGTGCTGATAAGCAGGTTGATTATTTCAACCTCGCAAAGGAAGAAAACCCAGCACTTGGTTACAGAGCTATCAGAATTTGTCTCGATAGAGTAGATGTGTTCAAGACACAGCTTCGTGCTATCTTCAGAGCTAGTGCATTCGGAAAGATCAGCGTTATGTATCCTATGATCATTTCTGTTGATGAAGTTAAGAAGATCAAAGAAATCGTTGCAGAAGTTAAGGCTGAACTTGACGAGCAGGGGGTTCCTTATGGTGAAGTAGAGCAGGGTATCATGATCGAGACACCTGCAGCTGTACTTATGTCAGAAGAACTTGCTCAGGAAGTAGACTTCTTCTCAATCGGTACAAACGATTTAACACAGTATACTCTTGCAGCTGACAGACAGAATGCAGCTCTTGAGAATATGATTGATACACATCACCCAGCAGTTCTTCGTGCTATCGAAATGACTATTAAGAATGGTCACAAGGGTGGCGCTTGGGTAGGAATCTGTGGTGAGCTTGGTGCTGACACAACTCTTACAGAGAAATTTATCGAAATGGGAGTTGATGAACTCTCAGTTACACCTTCTAGAATCCTCCATGTAAGAGAGGCTATCAGAAATGCAAACGTATAAATATGCGATTTTTGATATGGATGGTACTCTTCTAGATTCACTTTCGGATTTAAAGAATGCTGTAAACCATGTTTGCGAGAAGCACAACCATCCAACTTTTTCTCTGGAAGAAATCAGAAAGATGGTCGGCCGTGGAAATAGAAAACTCATGATTGATGCTATTCCACAGGGCGAAGATGATCCGAGCTTTGAAGAGAAGTTCCAGGAATTTAAAAATTATTATTTTACACATTGTAAGGAAGAGACTCTTCCTTACGATGGTGTAGATGAGCTCCTTTCCTTCCTAAAGGAAAGAGGTATACCTACAGCAATCGTTTCTAATAAATATGATGCTGCAGTGAAAGAACTCGCTGAGTATTATTTTGGTGACAAGATTACTAAAGCTTACGGTGTGAAGGAAGGCAGAAAAACAAAACCTTCACCGGATGGCTGCTTCGAAGCTATGAAAGATCTCGGAGCTACGAAAGCGGAAACTCTTTATATAGGAGATTCTGATGTAGATGCTGAGACAGCAAAGAACAGTGAGCTTGATTGCGTATTAGTATCCTGGGGATTCAGAAGTCGAGAACTTTTGGAGAAGAAACAGCATATTGATATAGTTGATAAGGTTTTAGACCTTGAAAAATTTTTCTAAACTTGTATTATTAAAAGATGTTACTCGAATATGCTTCGGTGACATCTTTTTTCATGAAGAGATATTTATATAGAAGAAACTCATATTATATAGAAGGAACAAAAATATGTGGATAGCTGATAGATGGAAAGATTATGAAGTTATAGATACTGCCACTGGTGAAAAGGTGGAGAGGTGGGGCGAGTATATTCTTCGCCGTCCGGATCCTCAGGTTATTTGGAACACTGGGAAAAAAGGATACGAGTGGAAACATACTAATGCCACATATCACCGTAGTGCTAAAGGTGGCGGCGATTGGGAATTCTTTAGTCTTCCGGATGAATGGGAGATTTCTTATGAGTTGCCATCAACAAAGAAGCTTACATTTAGACTTAAGCCATTTAAGTTTAAGCATACTGGACTGTTTCCAGAACAGGCGACTAACTGGGATTGGTTTTCAGAGAAGATTGAGAATGCACTTCGTGAGAATCCGAAGAGGGAAATCAATGTGTTGAATCTCTTTGCTTACACAGGTGGTGCAACTCTCGCTGCAGCAGCTGCTGGTGCAAAAGTTACTCATGTAGATGCGTCTAAAGGAATGGTAAACTGGGCAAAAGAAAATGCTGAAGCTTCAGGACTTAAAGATGCGCCTATTCGCTGGTTGGTGGATGACTGCCTGAAGTTTGTTGAAAGAGAAGCACGCCGTGGTCACAAGTATGATGCGATTATCATGGATCCTCCTTCATATGGAAGAGGACCAAAGGGCGAAATCTGGAAGATTGAAGATTCTGTATTTGAACTAATTCAGAAGACAGAGGCAATCCTCGTCGATGAACCACTTTTTTACTTAGTGAACTCTTATACTACTGGATTACAGCCAGCAGTTATGTCATACATGGTAGAAACAGTTTTGAAAGATCACAAGGGAAGTTGCGATAGTAATGAGATTGGTCTTCCTGTTACTAAATCAGGCCTGAATCTGCCTGAAGGAGCATCTTGCAGATTTTGTATTTAAAAAAATACAATAATTATTTAAAATGTCTTGTGTTTATTTGTAAATCGTTGTATATTTATTTGTGCTGTGACATTGATAGCGATGAAGCGTGAAGTTGCTACTTCGGTAGGTATCTCCGTGGAGCGAATGTCAAGTCGAGAAACTGGCGACAAGTCACTGTACAAATAATGTCTACCACGAGGGTAGAAACAAACGTGTTGTGTAGGACACACACGGGAAAGTGTACAGTCACCACTTGTCGTACGAATAGTACGAAAAGGAGGCGGCTTTTTTTATGGCAACTCAGGTAATGCGAATCACACTTAAGGCTTATGATCATGAGTTAGTAGATGCATCTGCTGCAAAGATCATCGACACAGTTAAGAAGAACGGCGCTGTAGTAAGCGGTCCAGTTCCACTTCCAACAAAGAAGGAAGTTGTAACAATTCTTAGAGCTGTTCATAAGTACAAGGATTCAAGAGAGCAGTTCGAGAGAAGAACTCACAAGAGACTTATCGACATCATGACACCAACACAGAAAACTGTTGAGTCATTGTCAAGACTCGAAATGCCAGCTGGTGTCTACATCGACATCAAAATGAAAGAGAAATAAATCTCTTTTGGTAACCAATTAATGCATGAGCGTGAAAATCGCTCCGCTGCGCTAAATGCATGAGCATGTATGTGCTCCGCTGCGCGCTAGTATGAGCACCCAGGTGCTCCGCTGTAGATTTAGGAGGAAATTCTAATGAAGAAAGCAATCCTATGTAGGAAGCTTGGAATGACTCAGGTCTTCAACGAGGACGGAACACTCGTCCCAGTTACAGTACTTGAGGCAGGCCCAAACGTTGTTACTCAGGTAAAGACACTTGAGAACGATGGTTATGAGGCAGTTCAGGTTGGATTCCTGGACAACAAAGACAAAGTAGTTGAAAGAGACGCACAGGGAAAGAAAACTGTTGCTCATCGTCACGGTACAAACAAGCCAGAGAAGGGTCACTTCGATAAGGCTGGCGTATCTTCAAAGAAGTTCGTAAGAGAATTCCGTTTTGAGAACGCTTCTGAGTACAAAGTAGCTGACGAGATCAAAGCAGATATCTTTGCTGTAGGCGATAAGGTAGACGCATCAGCTATTTCTAAGGGACATGGATTTGAGTCTGCAATCAAGAGATTCAACCAGCACAGAGGACCTATGGCTCATGGTTCTAAGTACCATCGTCATGCTGGTTCTAACGGATCATGTTCTACACCATCTAAGGTATTCAAGGGTAAAGGTATGCCAGGTCATATGGGAACTGCAAAGACTACAGTTCAGAACCTTGAAGTAGTTAGAGTAGACGCTGATAAGAACCTTCTCCTGATCCGTGGATCAGTTCCAGGACCAAAGAAATCTCTCGTTACTATCAGAGAGTCAGTTAAGGCTTAAGAATCAGGAAAGGAGGAAACATAGAAATGGCTACAGTATCAGTATTTGATATGAAAGGTAAAGAAGTTGACAAGATTGAACTTAGCGATGCTATCTTCAATGTAGAAGTTAACGAAAACCTTGTACATAAAGCTGTAAAGACTCAGCTTGCTAACAAGCGTCAGGGCACACAGAAAGCTAAGACACGTTCAGAAGTACGTGGCGGCGGACGTAAGCCTTGGAGACAGAAGGGAACAGGTCATGCTAGACAGGGTTCTATCCGTGCTCCACAGTGGACAGGTGGCGGTGTAGTATTCGCTCCAGTTCCAAGAGATTACAGCATCAAGATGAACAAGAAGGAAAGAAGACTTGCTCTTAAGTCAGTTCTTACTTCAGCTGTTCAGGAGAACAAATTCATCGTTATCGATGAGCTTTCACTTTCTGAGGTTAAGACAAAGGATATGAAGGCAGTTCTCGACGCTCTTAATGTAAACAAAGCTCTTCTCGTTCTTGAGGACAAAGAAGACAAGAATGTAGTTCTTTCAGCTAGAAACATCGCTGATGTTAGAACTACTCAGGCAGATACACTTAGCGTTTACGATATCCTTAAGTACAACACTATCGTAACAACTAAGGCTGCTGTACAGAAGATTGAGGAGGTATACGCATAATGGCAAATATTCAGTATTATGACGTCGTTATACGTCCTGTTATCACAGAGAACTCAATGTCTCTGATGGCAGATAAAAAATATACATTCCTTGTTCATCCAGACGCTAACAAGACTATGATCAAGGAAGCCGTTGAAAAGATGTTTGACGGTGTTAAGGTTGCTTCTGTGAACACAATGAACGTTCTCGGAAAGAACAAGCGTCGTGGATTAGTTGTTGGTAGAACAGCAGCTGGTAAGAAAGCTATTGTTAAGCTGACAGCAGACTCAAAGGATATCGACCTTTTCCAGAGTCTTTAATCCTGAGTAATTATGCACAAAACAAAGTGCGACAACAAATGGTTGAAAGGAGATAAAAATGGGAATTAAGACATATAACCCATATACACCTTCCAGAAGAAACATGAGCGGATCTGATTTCTCAGAGATCACAAAGAAGACTCCAGAGAAATCACTCGTTGTTACAAAGAAGAAGAATTCAGGACGTAACAATCAGGGTAAGATTACTGTTCGTCATCGTGGAGGCGGAAACAGAGTAAAATACAGAATTATCGATTTCAAGAGAAATAAGGATGGCGTTCCTGCTAAGGTTGCTGGTATCGAATACGATCCAAACCGTACAGCAAACATCGCACTTCTTCACTATGCTGATGGTACAAAGGCATACATCCTTGCTCCAGCTGGTCTTACAGATGGTATGACAGTTATGAACGGTGCTGACGCAGAAATCCGTGTTGGTAACTGCCTTCCACTTGAGAACATTCCAGTAGGTACAGAAATCCATAACATCGAGCTTTACCCAGGTAGAGGCGGACAGCTCGTTCGTTCAGCTGGTGGTTCAGCTCAGCTCATGGCTAAAGAAAACGGTTATGCAACACTTCGTCTTCCTTCAGGAGAAATGAGAAGAGTTAAGCTTACATGCCGTGCTACTATCGGTAGTCTTGGTAATGCAGACCATAACCTTGTTAAGATTGGTAAAGCCGGAAGAAAGCGTCACATGGGTATCCGCCCAACAGTACGTGGTTCTGTTATGAACCCTAATGACCATCCACACGGTGGTGGTGAAGGTAAGGCTCCAGTTGGACGTCCAGGACCTTGCACTCCTTGGGGTAAACCAGCTATGGGACTTAAGACACGTAAGAAGAAGAAACAGTCCAATAAGCTTATCATCAGAAGAAGAGACGGTAAGGCAATCAAATAAGGAGGTAAATTATGGCCCGTTCATTGAAAAAAGGACCTTTCGCAGACGAAAGCCTGCTTAAGAAAGTTGAAGCCGCAGTTGCTTCAAACGATAAGACCGTAATCAAGACATGGTCACGTCGTTCAACTATCTTCCCTAACATGGTAGGACTTACAATCGCCGTTCATGACGGAAGAAAGCATGTTCCTGTATACGTTACAGAAGATATGGTTGGACATAAACTTGGCGAGTTTGTTCTTACTAGAACATACCGCGGACATCACGGAAACAATGACGCAAGAAAGACCGGTGCACGATAGGTCGTTAATTGAAAGGAGGTTTCATCATGGCTAAGGGACATAGAACCCAGATTAAGCGTGAGAGAAACGAACAGAAAGATAAGAGACCTTCTGCGAAACTGTCTTTCGCAAGAATGTCTGTTACAAAAGCTTGCTTCGTACTTGATGCAATCAGAGGCAAAGATCTTGAATCTGCAATTGCAATCGTAACATATAACCCAAGATATGCTTCTAGCGTAGTTAGAAAGCTTCTTGAGTCTGCAGCAGCAAATGCTGAGAACAACAACGGTATGAAGAGAGAGAACCTTTATGTAGCTGAGTGCTACGCAAATAAAGGACCGACTATGAAGAGAATCCGTCCAAGAGCACAGGGTAGAGCTTATAGAATCGAAAAGAGAATGAGCCACATCACTGTAGTTCTTGATGAGAAGTAAGAAGGAGGAAAACAATGGGACAGAAAGTTAATCCTCATGGTCTTAGAGTCGGCGTTATCAAGGACTGGGGTTCAAGATGGTATGCTGAGAAGGAATTTGCTGATTACCTTATCGAAGATCAGAAGATCCGTAAATTCCTTAAGAAGAAGCTTTACAACGCAGGAATCTCAAAGATTGATATCGAGCGTGCTTCAGACCGTGTAAAGGTTATCGTTTATACTGCAAAGCCTGGTGTCGTTATCGGTAAGGGCGGTGCAGAAATCGAAAAGATTAAATCAGAAGTTCAGAAGCTTACAGAGAATAAGCTTGTTATCGACATCAAGGAAGTTAAGCGTCCTGATGATGATGCACAGCTTGTTGCTGAGAACGTTGCTCAGCAGCTTGAGAACCGTGTATCTTTCAGACGTGCTATGAAGTCTTGCATGTCTAGAACAATGAAGTCAAACTTCGTTCAGGGTATCAAAGTATCTTGCTCTGGTCGTCTTGGCGGTGCTGATATGGCTAGAACAGAATCATACAATGAAGGTACTATCCCACTTCAGACACTTCGTGCTGACATCGATTATGGATTTGCTGAAGCAGATACAACATACGGTAAGGTCGGCGTAAAGGTTTGGATCTATAAGGGAGAGATTCTTCCAAAGAAAAACAAGAAGGAAGGAGTAAACCGCAATGTTAATGCCTAAAAGAGTAAAGCATAGAAAGCAGTTCCGCGGAAGTCTTTCAGGTAAGATTTCTAGAGGAAACACTATTGCTAACGGTGATTTCGGTATTGTTTCTCTTGATCCATGTTGGATCAGATCAACACAGATCGAAGCAGCCCGAGTAGCTATGACTCGTCACATTAAGCGTGGCGGTAAAGTATGGATCCGTATTTTCCCAGATAAGCCTATTACAAGCCAGCCAGCTGGTACTCGAATGGGTAAAGGAAAAGGACCTGTAGATTACTGGGTAGCAGTTGTTAAACCTGGTCGTGTACTTTTTGAAATCGCAGGAGTACCTGAAGACGTAGCTAGAGAAGCTCTTCGTCTGGCATCTCATAAACTTCCTTGCGCATGCAAGATAGTTGCCCGCGAAGGAATGGAAGGCGGTGAAGCTAATGAAAACTAAGGATTACGTACAGGACTTACGTGCTAAGTCTGTAGAAGAACTTTCTGCTGAGCTTGTAGATGCAAAGAAGGAACTTTTTAACCTTAGATTCCAGAATGCAACAAATCAGCTTGAAAATACAGGTAGAATCAAGGAAGTTAGAAAGAATATTGCCCGTATTCAGACACTCATTACTGAGAAGAGAATGGCTAGGTAATAGGATCACGAAAGGAGAACAGACGTGGAAGAGAGAAATCTTAGAAAAACACGTGTAGGTATTGTCACATCTGACAAGATGGATAAAACTATCGTTGTGACTGTTAACAATAACGAACGCCATCCTCTATATAACAAGATCGTCAAGAAGCAGTATAAGCTTAAAGCTCATGACGAGAATAATGAAGCACATAAGGGTGACACAGTTCGTGTTATGGAAACAAGACCACTTTCTAGAGATAAGAGATGGAGACTTGTTTCAGTTATTGAAAGAGCTAAATAAGGATTAAGGAGGCTTGAAATGGTACAGCAGGAAAGCAGATTAACTGTAGCTGATAATACTGGTGCGCGAGAGCTTCTCGTAATCCGTGTTACAGGCGGCTCCACAAGGAGATATGCAAACATCGGCGACGTTGTACGTGCTACTGTAAAAGAGGCAACACCCGGCGGAGTTGTAAAGAAGGGTGATGTTGTTAAAGCCGTTGTCGTTCGTACAAAGAGAGGCGTACGCCGTAAAGACGGAAGCTACATCAAATTCGATGAGAACGCAGCCGTTATCATTAAAGATGACAATACTCCAACAGGAACACGTATCTTTGGACCAGTTGCAAGAGAACTTCGTGACAAGAAGTTTATGAAGATCGTATCTCTTGCTCCTGAAGTATTGTAGGAGGTAGCATAATGACAACTAAGATCAAGGTTGGCGATACAGTACGTGTTATCGCCGGTGCTGATAAGAATAATGAAGGTAAAGTCCTTTCCGTTGATCGTAAGAACAACCGTGTAGTTGTTGAAGGCGTTCACATGATCAAGAAGCACACAAAGCCAAGCATGGCTAACCAGAACGGTGGAATCGTTGAGCAGGAAGCTCCTATCGACCTTTCTAACGTAATGCTCGTTGTTGGTGGTAAGACAACACGTGTTGGCTTCAAGGTTGAAGACGGTAAAAAAGTTCGTATCGCTAAGATTACAGGCGAGAAGATCGACAAATAATTGCGGAAAGGAGGACAATTACTTTGAGTAGACTTAAAGATGAATATTTGAACAACATCACAAAGCAGATGATGGACAAGTTCGGATATAAGAATGAAATGGAAATTCCTAAGCTTGATAAGATCGTTATCAACATGGGTGTTGGCGAAGCTAAAGAGAATGCTAAGCTTCTCGATGCTGCTGTAGCTGATATGACAGCTATCGCTGGTCAGAAGCCAGTTATCACAAAGGCAAAGAACTCTATCGCTAACTTCAAGATTAGAGAAGGACAGGGTATCGGATGTAAGGTTACACTTCGTGGTGAGCGTATGTACGATTTCCTTGACCGTCTTGTAAATCTTGCACTTCCACGTGTACGTGACTTTAGAGGTGTAAATGCTGATTCTTTCGATGGTAGAGGAAACTATGCACTTGGTATCAAAGAGCAGATCATCTTCCCAGAAATCGAGTATGATAAGGTTGATAAGATCCGTGGAATGGATATCATTGTTGTTACAACAGCAAAGACAGATGAGGAAGCAAGAGAATTGTTAAGATTCTTCGGAATGCCTTTCGCTAAGTAATTTCAGGAGGAAAACATGGCTAAGAAATCAATGAAAGTTAAGCAGGCAAGAAAGCAGAAATTCTCTACAAGAGAATATACACGCTGTAAGATCTGCGGTCGTCCTCATTCTGTACTAAAGAAATACGGAATCTGCAGAGTATGTTTCCGTGAACTTGCGTATAAGGGTGAGATCCCTGGAGTAAAGAAGGCTTCCTGGTAAGCTTTTTGTAGGAGGACAATAAATCATGAATATAAGTGATCCAATCGCAGATATGCTTACGAGAATCCGTAATGCAAATACTGCAAAGCATGATACAGTAGACATTCCTGTATCAAAAATGAAGATTTCCATCGCCGATATTCTTGTTGACGAGGGATATGTTGAGAAATATGAGATCGTAGAAGACGGAAACTTTAAGACAATCCGTGTAACACTTAAGTACTCAGGTACAAAGAAAGATCAGATTATTTCTGGAATCAAGAAGATCTCTAAACCAGGTCTTCGTGTTTACGCTGGTAAGGATGATGTACCTAGAGTTCTCGGTGGACTTGGTATCGCTATCCTTTCAACAAACAAGGGCGTTATTACTGACAAAGAAGCTCGTAAGCTTGGTGTCGGTGGAGAAGTTCTTGCTTACGTTTGGTAAGATAGAGCGTAACATTTTATTATTAACAGATAGAAGTATAAACCGACCTGCTTGGTCGGACATACAAATGGAGGTACGGGCATGTCACGTATAGGAAGAATGCCAATCGCAATTCCTGCAGGCGTAACTGTAGAAATTGCAGAAAATAATCATGTGACTGTAAAAGGTCCTAAAGGTACTCTTGATAGAGTTCTCCCAGCTGAGATGACTATCAAGAAAGAAGGCGAAGAAGTTATCGTTGAGAGACCAAATGATTTAAAGAAGAATAAGTCACTTCACGGCCTTACTAGATCTCTGATTCAGAATATGGTAACGGGCGTATCTGATGGATATACTAAGACTCTTGAGATCAATGGTGTCGGATATCGTGCTGAGAAATCAGGTAAGAAGTTGACACTTCACCTTGGATACTCACATCCAGTAGAGATGGAAGATCCAGAAGGAATTGAGTCAAAAGTTGAAGGTAATAATATCATTGTTTCCGGAATTGACAAGGAAAAGGTTGGACAGTATGCGGCTAATATCCGCGAGAAGAGAAAGCCTGAACCATACAAGGGTAAGGGTATTAAGTATTCTACAGAACATGTTCGCCGTCTTGCAGGCAAGACCGGTAAGAAATAATTGAAGGAGTGAGAAGATATGATAAATAAAAAATCTAGATCTTTAGTTCGCGCTAAGAAGCACAGAAGATTAAGAAATCATCTCGTAGGCACCCCTGACAGACCGCGTCTCTGCGTATTCAGAAGCAATAAGAATATGTATGTACAGGTTATCGACGATGAAGCTGGCAACACACTTGTTGCTGCTTCAACTCTTGATAAAGATCTGAAGGGTGATCTCGAACACACTAACGACGTAGCTGCAGCAAAGGCTCTTGGTACAGCAATCGCTAAGAAGGCTATTGAAAAAGGTATCAAAGAAGTAGTATTTGACCGTGGTGGCTACATTTACAAAGGTAAAGTAGCAGCTCTTGCAGACGCTGCTAGAGAAGCTGGTCTTGAATTCTAAGGAGGAACACGATAAATGAAGCGTACAAATATCGACCTCGGTCAGATAGAATTAGATGACCAGGTAGTTGCAATCAAAAGAGTAACGAAGGTAGTTAAAGGTGGACGTAACATGCGTTTCGCTGCCCTCGTTGTTGTAGGAGACCGTAACGGACATGTAGGCGCTGGACTTGGCAAATCTGCTGAAATCCCAGACGCTATTCGTAAGGGTAAAGAAGATGCTATCAAGAACATGGTAGAAGTTAAGATGAACTCTGCTCGTAGTATTACTCATGACATCATTGGTAAGCACACAGGCGCTACAGTTCTTCTTAAGAAGGCTCCAGAAGGTACTGGTGTTATCGCTGGTGGTCCTGCTCGTGCCGTATGTGATCTTGCAGGTATCCAGAATATCCGTACAAAGTCACTTGGTTCTTCAAACAAGCAGAACGTAGTACTTGCTACAATTAATGCTCTTTCAGAGCTTAAGTCCCCTGAAGAAGTAGCTCGTCTTCGCGGTAAGAGCGTAGAAGAAGTTCTTGGTTAAGGAGGATATCATGGCTAAAAAGTTAAAAATTACATTAGTGAAGTCTAAAATCGGACAGGTTCCTAGAAACCGTAAGACCGTAGAAGCACTCGGACTTCATAAGATTAACTCAACAGTAGTTCTTCCAGATAATGCAGCAACTAGAGGCATGATCCAGAACGTTCGCCATATGGTTACTGTTGAAGAAGTCGATGCTTAAACTTTAAATAGGAGGTAACAAAATGGATTTATCTAATCTATCTCCGGCTAAGGGAAGCGTGCAGAGCGACAACTTTAGAAGAGGCCGCGGTCATGGTTCAGGAAACGGAAAGACAGCCGGTAAAGGACATAAGGGTCAGAAAGCACGTTCAGGTGCGCCTAGACCAGGATTCGAAGGTGGACAGATGCCACTTTTCCGTCGAATCCCTAAGAGAGGATTTAAGAACCGTAATACAAAGGAAATCGTATCAGTTAACGTATCAGTTCTCGACAGATTTGATAACGGTACAGTAATTGATGCTGAGCTCCTTAAGAACACTGGAATCGTAAAGAATTCTAGAGACGGTATCAAAGTTCTTGGAAATGGTGAACTTACAAAGAAGCTTGTTGTTAAGGCAACTTCTTTCAGTGCATCAGCAAAAGAAAAGATTGAAGCCGCAGGTGGAAGCTGCGAGGTGATCTAATATGTTTAAAACCCTTCGCAATGCTTTTAAAATCAAAGATCTGAGAAACAGTATATTTTTTACATTTCTGATGCTGTTTGTCATCAGATTAGGTTCTCAGATTCCCGCTCCGGGAGTAAGCGAAGGCGTATTTGACAGCTTGTTCGGCGCTGCTGGTGATTCAATGAATTTCTTCTCTGCAATCACCGGTGGTTCGCTTGAACGAATGAGTATTTTTGCGCTGAATATTACGCCATATATTACTTCTTCGATTATTATTCAGCTTCTCACGATAGCTTTTCCAAAGCTAGAAGAGATATCAAGAGATGGGGAGCAGGGTCGCCGTTTCATGACAAAGATCACACGTTTCGTAACAGTTGGTCTTTCGATTCTTGAATCAGGAGCTATGGCTATCGGATTCGGAAGAAGCGGTTATTTGGAAAATTACGGTCCACTTAGTGTTATTACTCTTATTGCTGTACTTACAGCTGGTTCAACAATCTTGATGTGGATTGGTGAGAGAATAACAGAAAACGGTGTGGGAAATGGTATTTCTATCGTACTTATCGTTAATATCATTTCTAGATTACCAGTTGATTTAAATACACTCTTTGAGCAGTTTATCAAAGGAAAGAGAATTGCTAATGGAATTCTCGCAGGTGTAGTTATCGCAGCTGTAATCGTTGCAATCGTTCTTATGGTAGTAATACTTCAGGGAGCTGAGAGAAAGATCCCTGTACAGTACTCAAAACAGCTTAGAGGCAAGAGAACTTATGGAGGACAGAGTACACATATTCCTCTTAAAGTTAATACTGGTGGTGTTATGCCAGTTATCTTTGCTCAGTCTCTAATGCAGACACCAGTTATCATTTGCTCATTCCTTCAGGTAGGACAGGGTACAGGATTCTGGCCAACAGTACTGAGATGCATGTCTGAATCAAATTGGTTCAACAAAGCAAATTGGATATATACATTAGGCGCAGTACTTTATTTAGTTCTGATTATCGCTTTTGCATATTTCTATACTTCAATTACATTTAATCCGCTTGAAATTGCTGATAACATGAAGAAATCTGGTGGATTCATTTCAGGTATTAGACCTGGAAAACCTACTAGCGATTACCTTACATCAATTCTTAATTACATAATTTTGATTGGTGCTATAGGACTTTCAATCGTTTCTATGTTGCCAATAATTCTCAATGGATTATTTAATGCGAATGTTTCATTCGGTGGAACTTCAATCATTATTATTGTAGGTGTTGTTATTGAAACACTTCAGCAGATTGAGTCCCAGATGTTAGTAAGAAATTACAAGGGATTCCTAAGTGAATAGAAAAGGAGAACCTATGAAGGTTGTTATGTTAGGTGCGCCAGGTGCTGGCAAAGGTACTATGGCCTCCAGACTATCTGCTCATTATAATATTCCTCATATCTCAACAGGAGATATCTTTAGAGAGAATATCAAAAACCAGACAGAGCTTGGCAAGAAAGCAAAAGCTTATATGGATGAAGGACAGTTAGTTCCAGATGAACTTACTTGTAACTTGGTAGTAGATAGAATTCATAAGGAAGATTGTAAAGAAGGATTCATCCTCGATGGATTCCCTAGAACAATCCCTCAGGCAGAAGCCCTTACAAAGGAACTTGCAAAAACTGATGAGAAGGTTGAATACGTTATCAATCTAGACATTAGTGATGAAGACATCGTTGAGAGAATGTCTGGTAGAAGAAGTTGCCCTAAGTGTAACAAAATCTATCATACAGTAACTCCAGCACTGAGACCTAAAGTCGAAGGTATCTGTGATGAAGATGGAACAGAACTTGTTATGAGAGATGACGATAAACCGGAAACAGTTATGAAGAGACTTGCGGTTTATCACGAACAGACAGAACCACTTGTTGGATATTATAAAGAACAGGGAGTTCTACATACTGTTAGTGGAAAAAATGCAATCGATGAAGAATTTGATCTTATTAATAAGATCTTAGTAAAATAATTTACAGGAGGAACAGTTTTGTCAAAAGCAGATACTATTGAAGTTGAAGGAATCGTTTTAGAAAAACTTCCAAATGCTATGTTTCAGGTAAAGCTTGATAATGGACTTGAGATTTTAGCTCATATTAGCGGTAAGCTTAGAATGAACTATATCAGAATCCTTCCAGGAGACAAGGTTACTATTGAAATGTCACCATATGATCTGACAAAAGGTAGAATTGTATGGAGAGATAAATAAATATTGACAATTCATCTAACTGTAGATATAATTTGTAACGGACGTTTTTTCAGAGGTAGGTTGCAGCCTCTGAATAAAACGTTTTTAGAATATGCTTGAAAAGTGAGATCAGGAGAGGAGGTACATCCCGTGAAAGTAAGATCTTCCGTTAAGCCTATGTGCGAAAAGTGCAAGGTAATTAAGAGAAAAGGGAAAATCAGAATCATCTGTGAAAATCCCAAGCATAAGCAGAGACAGGGTTAATTTGTCTCTATACTAGTTAAAATTAGCGGCTGCAGAAGGACATTTATGTCTTTCTGATTTTATAGACCGAGTCTATCATTTCACATACCAGATGATGGGCTCAAATTGTAATTGATTGAAAATTGGAGGAAAAGATACACATGGCTCGAATTGCAGGTGTGGATTTGCCGAGAGAAAAACGAATCGAGATCGGATTGACTTATATCTACGGCATTGGAAAAACTAGTGCTGTAAAGATTCTTGATGCTGCAGGAGTAAATCCTGATACTAGAGTTAAGGATCTTACTGATGAAGAAGTTAAGAAGATCGGTAATGCTCTTGATGAGAGCGGCATCCTTGTAGAAGGTGATCTTAGAAGAGAAGTTATCATGAACATTAAACGTCTCACTGAGATCGGATGCTACCGCGGAATTCGTCACAGAAAGGGACTTCCAGTACGTGGTCAGAAGACTAAGACTAATGCTCGTACTAGAAAAGGCCCACGTAAGACAATCGCAAACAAGAAGAAATAATAATTCGTTTCGGTAAAATTCAAGAAAGTAGGTTAGTTTTTTATTATGGCTAAAACAAGTAAGGTCACAAAAAAGCGTGTCAAGAAAAACGTTGAACATGGCCAGGCACATATCCAGGCATCATTTAACAATACTATTGTTACACTTACAGATGCTAACGGAAATGCTCTTTCATGGGCATCAGCAGGTGGACTAGGCTTTAAGGGTTCAAGGAAATCTACTCCGTACGCCGCACAGATGGCGGCTGAGACAGCGGCAAAGGCTGCAGCACCAACAGGTCTGAAGTCTGTAGATGTTATGGTAAAAGGACCTGGTTCAGGTAGAGAAGCAGCTATTAGAGCGCTCGCAGCAAATGGTATTCAGGTTACAAGTATTCAGGATGTTACTCCTGTACCACATAACGGATGCCGTCCGCCAAAGCGTAGAAGAGTCTGATCAGGAGGGAATAGAATATGGCAGTAAATAGAACACCTGTCCTTAAGAGATGTAGATCCCTCGGCCTTGATCCTGTATATCTTGGAGTAGATAAGAAGTCTAATAGACAGCCGAGGAACTCACGTCGTAAAATTTCAGAATATGGTCTTCAGTTAAGAGAAAAGCAGAAGGCTAAGTTTATCTACGGAATGCTCGAGAAGCCTTTCCGTAACTATTATAAGAAAGCAGCTAGAATGAAGGGAATGACAGGTGAAAACCTGATGACAATGCTCGAGTCTCGTCTCGACAATGTTGTATTCCGTCTTGGCTTCGCTCGTACTAGAAGAGAAGCTCGTCAGGTTGTTGACCACAAGATGTTTCTTGTAAATGGTAAGAAAGTAAACATTCCATCTTACCAGGTTAAAGCAGGTGACGTAATCGAAGTTGCTGAGAAGAAGAAAGATCTTCAGAGATTCAAGGACATTCTTGAAGTAACAAATGGTAGAGTTGTTCCTGAATGGCTTGAATGTGATAGCGAAAATCTCAAGGGAACTGTTAAGGTTCTTCCATCAAGAGACCAGATTGATGTTCCTGTAAACGAGATGCTTATCGTCGAGCTGTATTCAAAGTAATAAATTAAGTTGCTAAGAATTCAGTAAAAGGATGGAGGTAAAGTGGTGTTTGATTTCAAAAAACCCAACATTGAGATCGCCGAGATATCCGAAGACAAGAAGTATGGCCGTTTTGTAGTTGAACCTCTCGAAAGAGGATATGGTACTACACTCGGAAATTCTCTTCGTAGAATCATGCTTTCTTCTCTGCCAGGAGCTGCAGTAAGCCAGATCAAGATTGATGGTGTGCTTCATGAGTTCAGCTCTATCCCTGGTGTTAAGGAAGATGTTACAGAGATCGTTCTTAATATCAAGGAACTTGCTATCCGTGATAACAGCGGAAATAGCGAGCCTAAAAAGGCATATATCGACTTCGAAGGCGAAGGTATCGTTACAGCAGCTGATATTCAGCTTAGCGATGACCTCGAGATCATCAACAAAGATCTCGTAATTGCTCATCTTAACGGTGGTAAGGACTGCAAGCTTTTCATTGATATGACTATCACTGATGGTCGTGGATATATTTCAGCAGATAGAAATAAGTCTGACGATACACCTATCGGAGTTATCGCTATCGATTCTATCTACACACCTATCGATAGAGTAAACATTAAAGTTGAAAATACTCGTGTAGGTCAGCAGACAGATTTCGATAAGTTAACACTCGATGTGTTCACAAATGGCGCTATCGCACCAGACGAAGCAGTAAGTCTTGCTGCAAAGGTTATGTCAGAACATCTTAGCCTTTTCATCAACCTTACAGAGGCTGCAAAGGAAGCATCTGTTATCGCTCCACAGGAGACAGATAACACACATGCTACTATGTCTATGACTATTGACGAACTTGAACTTTCAGTTCGTTCATTTAACTGCTTGAAGAGAGCAGGAATCAACACAGTTGAAGAGCTTTGTAATAAGACTCCAGACGAGATGATGAAGGTTCGTAACCTTGGTAAAAAATCACTCGATGAAGTTCTTAACAAGCTCGAGGAGCTTAACCTTAAGCTTCGTACAGCTGAGGATTAATTTGTAAATTAAAGGAGCTATGATAAGTCCGGTCTAGGCACATAGCTTTGGTTCTCACAATGGATTAATATGCCGATTGAATAAGTCCTAAAGGCATCAATCGGTATTCCATTAGATTAGGAGTAAAAAATGGCAAAGTATAGAAAACTTGGAAGAACATCTTCACAGAGAAAAGCTCTTCTTAGAAACCAGGTAACAAACCTTCTCGTTAACGGAAAGATCGTTACAACTGAAGCTAAGGCTAAGGAAGTAAGAAAGATCGCTGAAGGAATCATCGCTTCAGCTGTTAAAGAGATGAACAACTTCGACGAAGTTACTGTTCAGGCTAAAGTCGCTCGTAAAGACGCTGACGGTAAGAGAGTTAAGGAAGTTAAAGATGGTAAGAAAGTTACTGTATACGATACAGTAGAGAAGACTATCAAGAAGGATCAGCCTTCAAGACTTCACGCTCGTCGTCAGATGCTTAAGGTTCTTTACCCAGTATCAGAAGTAGTATCTCAGAAGAAGAGAAAGTCACTTAACGTTCCTAACTACATCTTCGAGGAAGTAGCACCTAAGTACGCTAACCGTAACGGTGGTTATACTAGAATCGTTAAGATTGGTCAGAGAAAAGGTGACGGAGCACTTGAAGTACTTCTTGAGCTCGTTTAATTTTACTTTTTAAGCATATTAAAAGCGTCCTGCATTTGCAGGACGTTTTTTAGTATCTAAAAAATAGTAAGTGAAAAAATGTATATGTGTCTAAAACGCTACGTTCGTATGATTTCTAATCACTTTTTTTTAACTTTTTATACGTGATAACGAATAACTCGCTTCGCTCAAACATATTCGTTATCACTAAAAGTTAAAAATAAGTAATAAGAAATCTAAACTCACTTCGCTAAAATTAGCCACATATACATTTTTTTCACTTACCATTACCTAAATAATCAAAAAATGTCCAGCAAATGCAGGGAGCGCTTACTGGAATTGCGAGAAATTCAGGTTGGGTGATGCAGTGGGAATAGTAAGTTTGTTTTGGGAAGATATATTTTTGGTATAAATAATGCAGAAGGGCTAGAACAATTTAACCACCGTTACACCATCATCACCTTCTCCATATGCAGCCTTATCATATGATTTCACATAAGCATTTGTTGCCAGATAGTCCTGTACGGCTTTTCTGAGGGCTCCTGTGCCCTTTCCGTGGACGATTCGGACTGACTTAAGGTGAGCAATGTAGGCGTCGTCTATGTACTTATCTAGCTTCGAGATAGCCTCGCTTACGGTTAGACCGAGAAGCTTTAACTCTGGTGAGATAGACATAGCATTTCCGCCGGAGAATGTATGAGTAGCCTGTTTACGTTTTGCATTTCTAAATTTAGTTGCGGCATCTTCCTCTTTGACGATTTCAATGTCGTTTAGTTTAACCTTTGAACGCATGATTCCCATAGATACCATGAGTTCATTCTTCTTATCAGGAAGTGAGTGAACAGTTCCTGTCAGGTTCATCGAGAGAACTTTTACGGTGTCTCCGATATGAAGGTCGCTCGCTTTGATGCTGTTATTAGTACGAGTCTGTAGTTTTACCTTTGAAGTAGAAGACTGGGCTTTGTTCAGTTTCTTTGAAAGACCTGTACGTAGAGCTTCCATTTCTGAGAGATCAGGGTTAGATGCTTTTAGCTTTCTAAATGTCTTTATCGTACTGTCTGCTTCGTCTTTTGCTTCCTTGAGGATGCGCGCTGCATCCTTGTGTGCTTCTTCGAGGAGAGAAGCTTTTTGTGCTTTTATCTTCTGCTTCTCAGCTTCGAGTTCAGCGCGAAGCTTTGCAATTTCTTCATTATCACGCTTGATACGTGTTTCTGTCTCTTCGATAGAGATTCTCTTTGACTCCAAATCTGAAATCATATCTTCAAAGGACTGGTCCTCTTTAGAGATGAGTTCCTTTGCATCTTCGATGATTCCTTCAGGAAGGCCGAGCTTTCTGGAAATTGCGAAAGCGTTGCTTTTTCCAGGGATACCGATTAGCAGTCTGTATGTAGGACTCAGTGTTTCGACTGAGAACTCGCATGAGGCGTTCTCGACGCCTTCTGTTGAGAGCGCGTATATCTTTAGTTCGCTGTAATGTGTTGTAGCGAGAACGCGGATTCCTTCGCGGTGTAGCTCGTCGAGGATGGATGTCGCGAGGGCACTTCCTTCGGTAGGATCCGTTCCGGCGCAGAGCTCATCAAAGAGGACGAGAGATTCTTTGCCGCTCTGCTCGACTGAGCGCAGGATGTTTACGACATTGGTCATATGACCGGAAAAAGTAGACAGAGACTGTTCGATGCTCTGCTCATCTCCGATATCAGCATAAACATTGTGGAAGACAGCCATTTCACTTCGGTCTCCGGCAGGAATGTGGAGACCGGCCTGAGCCATCAGTGTGAGCAGACCTACAGTCTTTAGAGTTACTGTCTTTCCGCCGGTGTTTGGTCCGGTGATGATGAGCTGATTGAAGTCGATTCCGAGGTTTACATCGATAGGAACGACGCGCTCTATGTTTAACAGAGGATGACGAGCCTTTCGGAGGTTGATTCGGCCATCTGTATTTAATACAGGTTTTACAGCATTCATTTTTTCCGCAAGGTAGGCCTTTGCAAAGATGAAATCCAATTCGGAAAGTACGCGGTAGTCAATCTCGATTTCGGAGAGATGTTCGTATGTCTTTGCGCTAAGCTCGGCGAGATAGCGGTTTATTTCCTTCTTCTCTTCTGCAAACAGTTCCTTCAGTTCGTTGTCCATCTTTACTACCGAAATAGGTTCGATAAAGAGGGTCTGGCCTGAAGAACTCTGGTCATGAACGATACCTGGAACCTGAGATTTAAACTCAGCTTTAACAGGGAGGCAGTATCTGCCGTCACGTTCTGTGATGACGGAATCCTGAAGGAAGTCGCGGGCTTTTCCGGCGAGGAGACGAGACATTTCTGAACGAATCTTGTCAGAGAAACCACCGATCTTTCGGCGGATGCTTCGAAGCTCAGGCGTGGCATCATCAGCGATTTCGTCCGCAGAGAGGATAGTTTGTGAGATTTCACGTCGTAAGCTTTCACAGTCGGAAAGTGAGTTGAAATAGTCACTTAGAGTGTCCTTTCGATCGGCCTCCTTTGAGGAGAGGTTATAACTGATCGCAGTCTTTGCTGTGGACAGAAGTGAACCTATGGTTAAAAACTCACTCATATTGAGAGTTCCGCCGATTTCGAGTCTCTTCTTAAATGGAGTGATATCTTTAACTCCGGAAAAAGAAATGTTTCCGTCGCGGGTAATGCGAGAAAAAGCGTCAGCGGTTTCTGTCTGTCGCGCATTGATTTTGTCTATATCTGTGATAGGGGTAAGCTTCTCGCAGTAGCTTTTTCCTTTATCGGAAGAAGCCAGCTCGCAGAGCCTATCCACAATTTTGTCAAATTCCAGTGTGTGAAATACTTTCTTGTTCATATTTTGTCCTTACATATGATTTATAAATTAACTAGTAGATTATAACATATATTCTGTATTATAATGTGAAGAATGATATTTTGAAATAAACCTTCGGGTTAGCAATTTATATTAGATCGGAGTTATATATGCTTATTAGTGAAATGAGCGATGGAATGCGTCTTTCTGACAATGTATTCCTGTGTAAGAAAGTAGTTAGCCAGACCACAAAAACTGGTAAAGAATACTTGAGTTTGGAACTTTGCGATAAATCGGGAAAGCTCGATGGAAAGATTTGGTCACCATCTGATCCTGGAATCTTTGAAGTAAATGATCTCGATTATGTGGTTTGTTCTGGAGATGTGACATCTTATAACGGAACTCTTCAGTTCAAAATCTATAAGATAAAGAAAGCTGATGAAGGAACTTTTAATCCAGCGGATTACATCCCTGTCAGTCGTTTTGAAATTGATAAGATGTATGAGCGCCTGCTTAAGCTCATCGATTCAATTGAGAAGCCATACATGAAGCAGCTTCTTAAGAGCTTTTTCGTCGAAGACGAGGCGTTTATAAAGACATTTAAGGAGCACTCAGCTGCGAAATCAGTACATCACGGTTTCAGCGGCGGCTTGCTCGAGCATACACTTTCTGTAGCGTCACTCTGTGATTACTTCTCAAAGCACTATGGAAACCTGCTCGACAGAGACCTCCTCATCACAGCGGCTATCTGCCACGACATCGGAAAGGTAGACGAGCTTTCAGAGTTCCCTGAGAATATCTACACAGATGAGGGACAGCTCCTCGGACATATCGTACTCGGTGCGGGTATGATTCGTGACAAGATAAAGGATATTCCAGACTTCCCTGAGAAGAAAAAGAACGAGCTTATCCACTGTATCCTCGCTCACCACGGACAGCTTGAGTTCGGTTCACCAAAAGTTCCGGCTCTCATCGAAGCTGTAGCGCTTTCACTTGCTGATAATATGGATGCGAAGCTGGAGACTTTCCGTGAGGCGCTTGAGAATGGTAACCCTGATTCAAAGGGATGGATGGGATTCAACAGATTCTTGGATACAAACTTTAGAGCAACCAGCTTTGAGGATTAATAATGCAGAAGAATGATGTAATTAAACTTTATATCGAGGACATCGGTGTAAACGGTGAAGGAATAGGTCATTTCGAAGGAATGGCCTTTTTCGTGCCGGGTGCGATAAAGGGAGATACGATTACAGCGGGTATTACGAAGCTTAAGAAAAAAATAGGTTTCGCCCGTGTTATTTCCATAGACGAGCCGTCGCCTGACAGAGTTGCACCGGTTTGCCCTATAGCGAAGCAGTGTGGCGGTTGTCAGATTCAGGAACTAAGCTATGAGAAACAGCTCGAATGGAAGGCTGCAAAAGTTCGCTCGGATCTCATTAGACTCGGACATTTCGAGGAGAGTTTCGTCGATTCGATTTTGCAACCAATCATTGGAATGGAGAATCCAGTTCGTTATCGTAACAAGGCACAGTACCCGGTCGGCCGCGCAAAGGACGGTAGCATTGTGACTGGCTTCTATGCAAATCACAGTCACAGAATCGTGCCTATCGACGACTGTATTCTGGGAAGCGAAGATAACGCGATAATCACTCGCACGGTTACAGATTTTATGCGGGAATACGGCATTGAGCCGTATGATGAGATGACTGGGGCTGGCCTCGTGCGACACATCTTGGTTCGTTATGGATATAAGAGTGGCGAAATCATGGTTTGCCTCATCTTAAATGGTGAGTCGCTCAGCGGAAAAATTTTTCCGAAGGGAAAGAAGGGTGCCTCAGAAGATTTAGAAAAGCTGTTAGTGCAGCGTCTGGTTGATGCAGTTCCGGGAATTGCATCAGTTTGCATTAATACAAATACCAGACGAGACAATGTAATCCTGGGAAATAAAACTCGAGTAATCTATGGTTCAAAGACTATCGAGGACCAGATAGGAGATATTAAATTCTCTATTTCTGCAGAATCATTCTTCCAGGTTAACCCGTTCCAGACGGAGAAGCTGTATAACAAAGCTTTAGAGTATGCGGCTTTGACCGGGGAGGAGACTGTATGGGATCTATACTGCGGAATCGGTTCGATCTCGCTCTTCCTCGCTCGTGATGCAAAAAAGGTTTATGGAATCGAAATCGTCGAGAGAGCGGTTGAAGATGCAAAGAAGAATGCAGAATTGAACGGGCTTACAAATACTGAGTTTTATGCTGGAAAAGCGGAAGAAGTTTTGCCGGAATTCTATCGAAAGGCAGCAGCTGAGAATTCCGAGGATGCGAGCATCCATCCGGATGTAATCTGCGTGGATCCACCTCGCAAAGGCCTGGATGAAAAATGTATCGAGACTATGCTTAAGATGCAGCCGAAACGAATCGTGTATGTAAGCTGTAATCCTTCGACTTTGGCTAGAGACCTGGAAATGCTGGTAGATGGAGGGTATGAACTCGTGGAGGTAACTCCGGTAGATCAGTTCCCGAATACTGTTCATGTGGAGACTGTAGCAAAACTCGATAGGATATAGGAACTAAATAAAGTATAATATAAAAAGAGCTTCCGAACTTAAAGTTTGGGAGCTTTTTGATTGAAAAGACATGCTAGTGATTATAAACTTTATCTGTACGATGTTATAGACAAAAAAAGAAACGAGCAACCTTCTCGGCCTTAACGGATTACAAATGAATGAATATAATTCATTGACATTCTGAAACTTCTGTGTTAATATGCAGAAAGTGAAACAAAGTAAGGAAGGATGTACATGAGAACCGTAAAAGACCCAGACACCAGAAAGCAGGAGATTCTCTCGGGAGCTCTTTTGGTATTTGCCCAAAAAGGATATGATAAGACCACGATTTCCGATATAGCGAGGGAACTGGGAATCTCTCAGGGACTTTGCTACAGATACTATGCATCAAAAGAAGAGATATATGATGCAGCAGTTGAAGAGTATGCTGATATTATCGTTAGAGCTAACATGAAGAGATTTGACAGTAAAGACATAACTTTGAAAGAGAAGATTCGGTCATTTTCTGGAAGTCTGAAAGAGTACCGTGAGCCAGAGAAGGATAACGAGCTTTTATATAGTCTCTTTCATAGTGATGGAAGTCAGAAGATGCATGATCAGCTTATGATAAAGACAGCAGCTAAGCTAGTACCTTATATTAAGAAGGAGCTGGAGAAGGCCCAGGATGCCGGTGAAATAAACATATCGGATATCGATGCGCTATCTTATTTCTTTGTATACGGACAGCTGGGAATGTTACTTGAGCATGGCAGCGAAAAGGATTGCAGTAAAAGAATACAGGATATATTAATTGAAATATTGAATTTGTAAGACAAACCCCTGAAACAATTGTATCAGGGGTAAAAATAAACAATATAAATGAATGAAATTCATTCATAGAAAGGAAAACAATTATGAAGACAATAATTATCTATGAATCAAAGCACCATGGTAATACAAAGAAGGTATGTGACCGCGTGGCAGCAGAATGTCAAGTGGAACTAATAGAGGCCGGGAACGTGGGAGCGGATTTCAAATGGGAGGATTATGACATGGTGGGCTTTGCATCGGGTATAGCATATTCCAAGTTTTACGATTCGGTAAGCCGTGTGGCAGAACAGATTCCAGCGGGGAAGGGGACTTTCTTTATCTATACCTGTGCAAAGAACGATAAGGATTTTGCCGCTAAGATTAAGAAGGTCGTAGAAGAGCGAGGAGCCAAGTGCCTTGGAACATACGGATGTCGTGGTTTTAACGCATATGGACCATTAAAGTTAATCGGAGGAATGAATAAGTCCAATCCCAATGAGGAAGAGCTTAAGGCAGCAGTAGAATTTGTAAAGAAGGTGGAAAAGACTTATGAAAAGTAAAGTAGATTTTATAAACGAAAACACAACAAGAGCTCTAATGAAGCTCTTTGTACCCCTTATGCTTGCCATGACACTTACCATGGCATACAGTATGGTTGATAGCCTGTGGGTAGGAAATCTCCTGGGGGAGGCAGGTATGTCTGCACTTACGGCAAGTACAGCTATTGTCCTTATTATGAATTCCTTATCAATGGGTGTTGGTAACGGAGTATCGGTTATGATTGCCCAACGTGTCGGAGCAAAGGACACAGTGGGAGTAAAAAGAGCAGCCGCCGTTGTTATGATAGTTTCTCTGGTTTTTTCCGGAGCGATATGCCTTGTGGGAGAACTTGCATCTGAGTATCTTCTGACAGTAATGGGTACGCCTGCAGAGGTACTTACTGAAGCGGTGTCTTATCTGAAACTGTATCTTATTGGAAATGTTGCTCTCTTTTTATACATGCAGTTTACATCTATATTCAGGGCCTTTGGAGACTCGGTTTTTCAGATGAAAGGAATGCTTATGACGGTGATAGTTAATGCTATCCTTGATCCCATAATGATTAACTGGTGGGGATTCAATGGGGTAGCCATAGCAACAGTGATATCGGAGTTTGGTTGCCTTGCGTATGCGTTTGCTTATCATTATAAAAAGAAATGGTTCTCATTTGATTTTAAGGCAATGTCATGGGAGGATGTAAAAACCATGGGAAGGCTATGTGTTCCGACTTCAATACAGTCTATTATGCCGGCATTAAGTTCCGCCGTTATGATTACATTTGTTAATCCCTTCGGACTGACAGCCCTTGCTGGATATGGAGTGGTAAGGAATCTTGAACTTATTATGTTTATGCCCACCAATGCCATGTCAATGGCTGTTACCTCTATAGTTGGTCAATGTAAGGGCGCAGGTCGTATAGACCGAGCTGGTGATTATTGTAAAAAAGCCATGCTTACAGGGGGAGTTCTGATTGGCTTGGTAAGCGCCCTTGTCATCTGCGCAAGTCCTATGCTTAGCGGATGCTTCGGCCAGGGAGCAGAGGTTGGCGTTATAGTTGCAGAGTTCTTCCATATTGTCAGCATCGGATACGTATTAAATATGCTTACAAGCTGTATTCAGGGATATATTACTGGAATTGGAAGACCGGAGAGGGCTATGCTGTTGCTTATTGCGTATTACATTATATTCAGGGTGCTGCCAGCTTTGATGCTAAAGCATATATTCGGACTGTCGGGAATATGGTTTGCTTTTCTTGTAAGCCACATTTTGGCGTGTGTATTGGCCTTTGTATTGCTGCAGAGCAGTGATAAGATATTATTGAAGTCGGTGAAAAAACACATGAAAAAATTATATTCCGGGGCATGACACGAAGCGTATCGCTCATGTGACGGCAAGATTCTTTCTGTTTTTCATATCCTTTGATACTTTGAAATCAGCCGGTCGGCCAAAATGGAACAGATATCGGATTTGCTGGATTTAACGTAGGCTTCCATGAGATGATACCAATCAACTATAGGCCTATTCCTATAGAAGGGGTTATGGAGGCATCGTATCCATCTTCTTATCACCAGGGCATCGTATGCTACATCTGTAGTCTTTATTTTGATGACCATAAAAGGATTATTGCTACTTAAACGAGAGAAAACATGAATTATATGGGGCGACCAGAAAATATGCGGAATGCCTTTCAGAAAGAACCGGGTTTTCATACATTGTTAACTTGCAAATATGAAATATATTGATAGCTGCATAGAAATATTGTAAAATTCGGATTTAGGGAAAGCGTATTTTAGAATTCATCAAAAGGCAGCTAATATGCTTGCATATGCAGTGGGACAAGAAAACATATATGTTGCATTGGATGAAAATGAGAAATGCCTGGGGTTTATTTACTACATGACAAATGGTGTTTTTGGAAGCTACCCTTATCTCCATATTGTTGCAGTAAAGGAAGAATACAGAAGTTGTGGTATCGGTAAGCAGTTGATAGAATTTTTGAGGATAATGCTTCCGATTCTTCTTCGGCAAAGTATTTCTTAACTGTAGATGATTATAACCCGGGAGCGAAGAAATTATATGAAAATCTGGGATATAAGTGTGTTGGAGAACTAACTGATTTTTATAAAAATGGGATTAACTGCTATCTGATGATGAAAAATCTCGCGGATTGCGTTACAGGATTCTACGCACTCGGAAATGATGCGAATGCGGTGAAGACGATGGCCATGTTTATTTGGAAGCACGGCAAGAAGGAATTGGCATCTGTTCTTGATAATCTGCATAAGAAGTATGATTTTCAGAAGATTCAGGAAATACTCAGGATTGATGTGGACTTGGAAGACTACTACCATATCAAGGACGCAAGGAAGAATGTATAGGAGGAAATATTATTATGATACTTTGCATTGCTTTAGCTCCATGCAGGGTTTGAGGAGACTGTATGGAGGAATGGATTTGACAAGATAGGAATCCATATATCCTCAGACTTTGCTTCTTGAAATCATCAAAAAACAAAGGAGCAAAGAAATGAATAATAAAAAAGAATTTGTGTTACGTGATTTTTATGTTCTTTGGAGTACCCAGAGTTTATCGCAACTGGGAAGTAGTATCACAGCGTTTGCTTTGACCTTATGGCTATATGAGAAAACAGGGTCAGCTTTAAGCACATCAACACTGACGATATGTTCTTACGCACCATATGTAATTATGAGTATTTTCGCGGGGGCATTGACAGATCGCTTTGATAAGAAAAGAACGATGCTTGTATGCGATACAATGGCTGCAGTTTCAACTCTTGTGGTATTTCTGCTTTATAGAACAGGAACTCTTGTAATCTGGCATTTATATGCTATAAATATGCTTTCAGGATTGATGAATACGGTCCAGCAGCCGGCATCTGAAGTTACAATGACTTTGATTGTTCCTAAGGATCAATATCAGAAGGTGAGTGGGTTGCAGTCTCTGGCAAGATCGGTTATCTCCATTCTAAATCCATTGATTGCTGCGGCTTTGTATTCATTCGCCGGATTAGAACTAGTGATTGCTGTCGATTTGATAAGCTTTCTGGTCGCATTTATTGCGCTTGCGGCATTTATCAAAGTGCCTAAAACAGCAAAGGCAGAAGAAGAAAGTACGCTTAAGCTGGCAAGAGAAGGTTTGAAGTTTCTAAAAGAGACGCCGCTTGTATTTACATTGATTTTGTTTATGTCTGGCGTCAACTTTGTAGCATCTGCCTTTGATGCTACGCTTCCGGGATATGTAATTCCAAACCCAAAGGGTGGGACAAATGTTCTTGGAATAGTAACATCTGCTTCCGGCGCGGCTATGATCATCGGAAGCTTGATTGTGTCGATTCTTCCGAAACCAAGAGACCGTGTGAAAGTCGTTTATCTTACAATGCTTATCTCTCTTAGCACTGAGAATTTTCTTTTGGCATTTGCCAGAGAGCCGTTTGTTTGGTGCATAGGGCAGATAATTGGATGGATTTTAGTTCCTATCATGAGTGCTAATCTGGATGTTATATTGAGAAATTCCATTCCAGTGGATTTACAGGGAAGGGTATATGCCTGTAGGAACACGTTTCAGTTTTTCACGATACCTATTGGGCTGTTCTGGGGCGGATTTATGGTGGACAAGGTGTGTGAGCCTTTTATGAAAACGCAGGAATCCTCATACGCTTTGACTTTTCTGTTCGGTAGCGGAAAAGGTTCGGGAGCAGCATTGATGATGCTAATACTTGGAGTAATTGGAAGTATTCTGTGTATTGCCACGGGAAGTAGATTGAAACAGTATCATTACATCGAAGACTGAATAAAATAATACAGTAATCATCTTTGAGAAGAGTCGAGAAATCGGCTCTTTTCTTTTATTCAAAAACAAGGCACGATAAGCGAATGGAAAAAGAGAAAGACTAATCCTACTGTAGAAAAGATAATGGATATTTGTAATGTTTTACAGATTACTCCAGAGCAGCTTCTAACAGGAAAAGGAATTGAGGATGAAGAGGAAATTGCAGCTGCAAGTCCTGAAAGTAAATTTACTCCTGGGGATGTTCAGATGATTGAAGATTATCATAATCTCAAGGAAGAACAGCAGAAGCGTCTTATGGCTTATATGGAAGCACTGAAGAAGATAGAAAGTCTTGAAGACATGTAGATATAGTTCTAAGTCTAATATGCGTTTACAAATTTGAATCGAGGCTTTGTGGTCGATTTTTTCGGCCACAAAAATATTTTTGTTTTTAACGCGTAAATACATGAAGTCACAATTTGTGACTTCAAAAAAGAAAATGCAAAGGAATATAGTGTTTATGGAAAATACAACAGGATTACTCACAGTTGAGTCTATTAGAAACTGTGTATATACGATACGCGGACAACAGGTGATGCTAGATTATGATTTGGCTTCAATATATGGATATGAGGTTAAAAGATTAAATGAGCAGGTTAAACGAAATATAAACAGATTCCCAGAGGATTTTATGTTTCAATTAACAATGGATGAAGTTGATTTGGTGAAGTCGCATTTTGCGACTTCATCACAAGAGAACTTGAAGTCGCAAAATGCGACTTCAAGTTGGGGCGGTAAAAGAAAACTTCCTTATGCTTTTACTGAGCAGTGAATATATATGCTTGCTACTGTTCTTAGAGGAGAATTAGCAGAGCAACAAAGTATTTTTATCATGCGCGCTTTTAAGGAAATGCGTCACTATATCCGTCAGAATCAGCAGTTTGTTACACAGTCTGAAATGAGCATAGTTACTGCTAAAGTTTCGGAGTTATCTGTGCAAATGGCTGGAGCAATTGATCATCAGAAGCTAACGGATAAAGCAATTGAAGATATACAGAAGAGTATTGATACCTTGAATGAAAACTTTGTTTCAGATAAGGATTTTAAGAATTTCATAATTTATAAAGGTCAGAAGTTTGAGGCAGATGTTGCTTACATAGATATCTATCAGCAGGCAGCAAAATCAATTTATGTTGTTGACGATTATATGAATACAAAATCATTGCAGTTATTATCGCAGAAGAATCCAGGCGTGGAAGTAATCCTTTTTACGGAGAATGGGCATGGCAAGAGAGGATTTCTTACGACATCTGTGGTTAATGATTTTATAAACCAGTACCCACCACTTCGGATTAAACCAAATCCGGATTGTCATGATAGATTTATTATTCTCGATTATGGATTGCCAACAGAGCAGGCATTCCACTGTGGAGCATCAAGTAAGGATGCAGGACGAACGCTCTGTGCTATTAACAAGGTAGAATCAGTACAAATGGTTCGTCCGGTTATTGATGCTTTGTTAAAGCTCCCAGATAAAAGTATTTAAAGGAGATGATTTGATTGGGGAAGGAGATAATAAAAGCTTATTTGTATACTTGTATATGATGGAAAACTTGAAATCAACGAGGAGGAAGCTGTAGCTATCAGAACATTCTTTGACCAGTACGCTAATACAGATATGGGATCAAATTTAGGAAATATCTGCTCAGGAAAAGATGCTACGCCAAAGTTACTTGAACAAGAATGCCATTCTTTCAGATTTGGACAACTTGGATTATGAAGATAAGCATTACAAGAGAAGAAAAGCAGATTTAGAGGACCGCCTTAGTAAGACTTATGATAAAATCGAAGAGACAGAAAACACTTTAGTAGAGGCTAAAGCTAAGAAGAGGTCAATACTTGCTGAAAAGGTTTGTGGAGACAATATCTACAAAGCTTTAATCTTTTTTGACAAAATGTACGAACCAATGAATGAAGCGGAACGAAGAGAGTTCCTGACACAATTCATTGAAAAGGTTGAGATTTACGAAGAAGAACAAGAAAATGGACAGTGGTTTAAATCCATCGAATTCAAACTTCCAATCATTTCAAAAGATATGAAGATTAGTTTGGACAATGGTTCGCAAATCGAAAGCTGTGTGCTTTTGCAGAGGGTGAGCAAGACCTGTCCGAAAGCTATTACTCTGGATGTTGAGATGGAGGATTAATACAGAATAAAAGGGGACAGGACGAATGATTGAAAGTAAAACTATAATTGATATGGAGAAGACCGGAAACAACCTTAGAAAATATGCATTTGAGAATGGATATAGCGTAAAGGATATTCAACAGTATCTTGGATTGTCATGCCCGCAACCGGTATACAGATGGTTTAAGGGAATAATACTGCCTTCTGTTGATAATCTTCTTCGACTTAGTGAATTGTTCCATGTTCATATGGAGGATCTGTTAGTAAAACAATACTCAAAGTATGCTTATGAATTCTGTTCGACCGTAGAAGTAAATTCAATTTGTTTCATAAAACGAATACAGGTGTATTATTCACTGATTGCTGCATAGCAAGGATTTTGGATTATCCGTCCAATGACATGATATCACGCATATCATACGATAAAAGAAAAACATCGGAGGTGCGTGATGACAAGAGGAAAGATTATTTACATTGACCGGGACGGGAAGATTTTCTCGTCAGTAGAATTTAATGGGGATATGTATCCGGATGGGAAGACTGATAGAATTCCGGAAATGTTCGAAGCAGGATTGTTTTCGAACTACAGTAACTATGAGAGTTTTGTAATCCGGTTTAATAAGTCTCATTACGGTTACGAGGAAGAACTGATCCATCCGCTTGCCTGCAAGGAGGAGAGGGTAATTGACATTACGGAGAATTGGACGGATTACCTGTATATCATCAATAATTCTGATTGTGAATGGATCATAAAAGATCAAAACGGCACATCTTTCTTAGATAAGAGAACATTGGGAATCGTACGATTTCAGCAAGTTGAGAAGATGATTCACAGGGTATTGCATGAAAATGCCAAAGAATTCAGGACAAATATCAGTAAAGAAGAATTTATTGAAATACTGAATCGGTTAAGGGAGTCTTCAGATCTTGTTAGTAAAGTTGATGAATTATTTCGAAACAGTAGGGAGAATGTGGAATGTGACTTTTGTAACGGAGCTTCACTTCAGATTTCTCATGAAAGCACGGTGGTGTTTTTGCTTCGGAAACTGCTTAAGGATGCAGGTGAAAACATCGACTATTATATTTATGAGTTGGATTATGGACGAAAATATGTGCCCGGAATGATTACAGACGAGAATGGCCATGATATAGACTTAAGTTCTGCCGAAAAACTATATGATTATCTGACCGGGGAGGTGGAATAATATGCCTAAGACGATAAAGAAAGATACAATCCATGCCAAAGGTATTGATATTGGTATATATACAACAGATTTCGAAAACGAATTTATATCCTTGACAGATATAGCAAAATATAGGAATGTGGATGACCCACGTTTTGTTATTCAAAACTGGATGCGTAATAGAAATACGATTGAATTTCTTGCTGTTTGGGAAACACTTCACAATCCGGATTTTAACCGTGTGCAATTCGAGGCGGTTAAAAATGAAGCTGGCCTAAATCGTTTTGTTATGACACCTACAAAATGGATTGAGCAGATGAATGCCAAAGGTATTGTATCTAAATCGGGAAGATATGGTGGCGGCACATATGCACATAGTGATATTGCTTTATCTTTTGCCTCGTGGATATCTCCGGAATTTCAACTGTATATCATGAAAGATTACAGAAGACTTAAGTTCGATGAAAACAGTCGCTTGTCACTTGACTGGAACCTGAATCGTGAGATTGCCAAGCTTAATTACCGAATTCATACCGATGCTATTAAGGCTTATCTTATTCCACCAGAACTGACACCGGAGCAGATTTCATACAAGTATGCCAATGAAGCGGATATGCTTAATGTGGTTCTTTTCGGTAAGACTGCAAAGCAATGGAGAGACGAAAACCCGGGCAAGCAGGGAAATATCCGTGATGAGGCAGAACTGAACCAGCTCCTTGTTCTGGCAAATATGGAAAGCTATAACGCAATCCTGATTGGACAGGGCAAAACAATGTCTGAAAGGATAGTGTTGCTTAGAGAACTTGCTGTTAAGCAGATTAAGACTCTGTCCATGGTAAGTCTGGATGGTATAAAACAACTTCCGGGTGGCGATTCTGAGAAAGAATGATGAAAACGCCGGATCTTTGATAAGGGTAATCAGACCAGTTTGGGCTTGATTACCCTTTTTTCTTCTGTAAAATTATTAAAATAAAATGAATTATTATCAATTATAAGTTGAATTTATTGCAAGGAGAGGAGAGTTTAACTAGTGGTATAATTTTACATAACATATAAACAATATTTATGGGGGGAAAACTATGGAAAAAAAGAAAAAGCTGTCCTTCCCGACAGCCTTTACAGTGCTCTTTATCGTGCTATTCTTAGCTGCAGCACTGACACACTTCATTGATGCAGGTTCTTATGCAAAGCTTCAGTACAACGAAGATGACAAAATCTTCGTTGAAACACATCCAGACGGAAGCACAGAAGAACTTAAAGCAACACAGGCTACTCTCGATAAACTCGGAATCAAGAACGATATCAAGAAGTTTACAGATGGTAGTATCTACAAGCCAATCGCTATCCCAGGAACATATGAAAAAGTAGAAGCAAACCCACAGGGTGTGAAGGAAGTTATCCTAGCACCTATGGCAGGTATTGCTGATAGTATCGACATCATCCTCTTTGTATTTATCATCGGTGGTGTAGTTGGTGTTATTAACTATACCGGTTCTATTAAATCGGGTATTGCAGCGTTGTCACGAGCTACAAAAGGTCATGAGTATATCCTGATCGTATTCGTAACAGCACTTATTTCACTCGGTGGAACTACTTTTGGTATGGCTGAAGAGACGATTGCATTCTACCCGATTATCATACCGATATTCCTGGCTGCCGGATATGACGCTATGGTTGGTATCGCAGCTATCTATCTCGGATCATGTATTGGTACTATGTTCTCAACAGTAAACCCATTCTGTACAGTTATCGCTTCAAATGCAGCTGGTATTAGCTTTACTGAAGGCATGAACTTCAGATTAGTAGGATTAGTACTAGGAACTATTATCGTTATTGCATACATCATCAGATATGCTAATAAAGTTAGAAAAGATCCTTCACAGTCACTTATCTACGATATCAAAGCTCATATTGAAGCTAAATATGCTGATGAAGAAGGTGGAGATGCTGCTCCACTTACACTTCGTGGAAAGCTTATCCTCATCATCTTCTTCCTCACATTCGTAGTAATGATTTGGGGTGTATCAACACAGGAGTGGTGGTTCTCAGAAATGACAGCTCTATTCCTCATCTCAGGAATTATTATTGGTTTCATTTCAGGAATTGGAGAAAAGATTTTTGTTGATCAGTTTATCGCTGGTGCAGCTGACCTTATGAGCGTAGCTTTGATCATCGGTGTTGCTAGATCTATCAATATCATCCTGGAGAACGGACTTATCTCTGACACTATTCTTTATGGAATGTCAAATGCAGTAGCAGGAATGAGCCCAAGTATCTTCGTAATCCTCATGATGTTTGTATTCATCATCCTCGGATTCTTCATCTCATCATCTTCAGGATTGGCTGTTTTGTCTATTCCTATTATGGCACCTCTTGCAGATTCTGTTGGAGTACCTAGAGATGTAATCATTTCATGCTACATGTATGGACTTGGATTGATTTCATTCATTACACCTACTGGCTTGATTCTGGCTAGCTTGTCTATGGTAGATGTAACATATGATAAGTGGCTTAAGTTTGTAATGCCATTACTTGGAATCATTACAGTATTTGCTTTAGGATTACTCCTAGTAGAAGTTAATTTCTTCTAATTTATAACACGTTGACTAATTTATTTTACCTAAATATTATGTTTATATGATAGAATTGGCCTGGTCCGTTATGGTCCAGGCTTTTTTCGGCTCTTATAGGAGGTAAGTGTACATAGGAATTACAGAAAATGAGAATTCCTATGTAATTTTGCTGGCTGCAACAAACATAATTGATGAAATAATACATAGGAATTCTAGAAAATGAGATTCTCTATGTAATTTTGCTTGCTTCAACACAAATAACTGATGCAGTAATACATAGGGATTCTAGAAAATGAGATTCCCTATGTAATTTTGCTGGCTGCAACAAACATAATTGATGTAATAATACATAGGAATTTCAAGAAATGAGAATTCCTATGTAGAGTAAGGTTTTTAAGGAAGAAAAACAATAATAAGGAAAATAAACTATGCTTTCAAAGATAAGAAAACTAGACCCGGTTCTGGTTATGGCAGGAATACTTGCGGTGATTAGCTCAGTGCTGGTTCACCCGGACGCGAAATATATAGATTATATAGATGTGAGAACGCTGGTTATTCTATGGTCTCTTATGATCATAGTCCAAGGTCTCACTGTAAACGGAGTATTCGAAAGAATTGCGAAATACCTGATGCGCCATATCAATCGAGTCGGTGGAATGGCTGTAGTCCTGGTTCTCCTCTGTTTCTTTGGAGGAATGTTGATAACTAACGATGTGGCACTTATAACTTTCGTGCCATTCTCCATATTGATTCTGAAAAAAAGTAACCGCGAGAAATTAGCTTTGCCTATTATCGTTCTTCAAACACTGGCCGCGAATCTTGGGAGCATGTTAACCCCTATAGGAAATCCACAGAATCTCTACCTATATGGAATTATGAAGATAAGCCCGTTAGATTTTCTGCGAATCATGTTGCCATATACACTTCTCAGTCTGGTACTATTGATGATTTCAGTAACATGTCTACCGGGAAAGAGAGAACACATAGCTCTCCACAGAACTGAAAGTGAGAAGATACATCATGGTCGCAGGATTGAGATAATATCTTATAGTCTGATGTTTGTGTTTGCGCTATGTGCTGTTGGTAGGCTGATTCCATATTATTTGGTTGCTGCTATTATCCTTGTAGCAACAGTAGCATTGAATCCCAAGTTGATTAAACAGGTAGATTACAGTTTGCTAGTGACATTTGTATTCCTATTTATCTTTACAGGAAATATGGCCCGTGTAGAAATCATCAAAGAAACTCTGCAAAAACTAATCGATGGAAGAGAATTTGCGGTTTCTATCGTTACCAGTCAGTTTATCAGTAATGTACCGGCTACACTTCTTCTCACTTCGTTCACTGGAAATTTGAAGGAAGTGCTATTGGGAGTAAACATCGGAGGATTGGGAACATTAATCGCTTCTATGGCTAGTTTGATATCCTATAAAGAATTTTCCAGAAAATATGAAGATAAGAAGGTTCGCTATATCGGTGTGTTTACAGTTTTGAATGTATCATTCCTATTAGTTCTGGTTGGATTTAAATTGCTTATAGCATAGAGAAATAGAATTGAATCATTATATTCACTACAAAAAATAATTTCTATGATGTATAATACATAAGTTAATTCTAATGTAGAAAGAAATGGTGTAAATATGTGTGGAATTATCGGATATATTAGTAGAGGAAGAAAAGAAGATAAACAGCCTGTCATCAAAGATATGGCAGACGCTATCAGACATAGAGGACCGGATGGAGAGGGATACTATATCGATGAAGATATAGCCCTCGGTCATCGTAGACTTTCAATTATCGATTTGGAAGGTGGTACACAGCCACTGTTTAATGAAGATGAATCTAAGGTCATCGTATTTAATGGTGAGATTTATAACTTTAAAGAATTAAAGGTTGACCTGTTAAACAAAGGCCATAAATTTAGAACAAAGTGTGATACAGAAGTAATCATCCATGGATATGAAGAATACGGCAAAGATATCGTAAACAAACTTCGTGGTATGTTCTCTTTTGTAATTTGGGACAAGCAGGAGAAGAAACTCTTCGGAGCCAGAGATCCGTTTGGTATCAAACCTTTTTATTATTATAAGAAGGGTAGCGAGTTCATGTTTGGCTCTGAGATTAAGAGCTTTCTAAAGAACCCTAACTTTGAAAAGGAATTGAATAAGAAGTCTTTGAAGAACTACCTGGTGTTCCAGTACGACGCATTGAATGAGACTTTTTTCAAAAATGTATATAAGCTTGATCCAGGTCATATGTTTACATATGAAAATGGAGAGATGAAGATTGAGAAGTATTTCTCTATAGAATATAAGAATGACATTAACGATATCGATCAGCTTGTAGATGGAATCAATGAAATCATGGATGACTCTATAAAGCATCACCAGATTGCTGACGTGGAGGTAGGTTCATTCCTATCATCTGGAGTTGATTCTAGTTACGTGGTAAGTAACGCAAAGCCTAACAAGACTTACACAGTTGGTTTTGAAGGCGAAGGCGGTTTCAATGAGATAAACGATGCGAAAGCGTTGTCTGATATTTTCGGTATCACAAATAAAAATGAACTTATCTCACCGGATATGTTCTTTGATGCTGTACCAAAGGTTCAGTATTTCTCAGATGAGCCACATGCAAACCTTTCAGCTGTACCTCTTTATTTCCTCGCGCGTTTGGCTGCAAAGGATGTAAAGGTTGTACTTTCTGGTGAAGGTGCGGATGAGCTTTTTGGTGGATACGCTTCCTACAATGTTGCAGAAGAATATCTGAAGTATAGAAAAGTCCCATTTGGATTGAGAAGTGCTATTAAAGGTGCAGTAAAGCATCTTCCAAGCTTTAAAGGAAAGCATTTCCTCACAGTAGGTGGATCTAAGCTTGAGGATACATATGTAGGACAGGCTTTTATCATGTCAAACGAGGAAGCTAATTCACTGCTTACAGATGAATATAAATCTGATCTCAGATATCAGGATATAACTAGAGAAGCATTCGAAGCTGTTTCTGATAAAGAGGAAGTTTTGAAAAAAATGTATGTAGATACACAGCTTTGGCTTCCATATGATATTCTGCTAAAAGCAGACAAGATGACTATGGCATCTTCACTCGAACTTCGTGTGCCATTCCTCGACAGAGAAGTCTTTAAATTCTCTGAGAGAGTAGGAACTGACTATATTGTGAAGAATCATGTTACAAAGTATGCTTTTAGAAAAGCAGCTTCAAAGATGGTTCCGGAACAGTGGTCAAAGAGAAAGAAACTTGGATTTATGGTTCCATTTAGAAACTGGATCCGTGAAGATAAATACTATAATCAGGTAAAGGAAGTATTTAACCGTGATTATGTATCAGAGTTCTTTGACGTAGCAAAGATTAATAAACTTTTAGATGATCATAAATCAGGTAAAAAGAATACCGCGAGAAAGATTTATACTATCTATACTTTCTTACTTTGGTATGGCATTTACTTCAAAGATTATGCATATTAAGAATGATTTGAGACGGCTTAGGCCGTCTCTTTTTTATAGAAAGAGAATTAGAAATAATGGAAAAAGAATAAGTGTCGTATTTATCGTAGAATCATAAGATAAAAATTTAAATTTAACGTTTAAATTATCGTTTAATTGTGATAACCTATTGTTAGGCAATACTAACAATAGGTTGTTTTTTATAGAGGTGATGGTTATGTCAAATGAAGAACTATATTTTTTAGACATAAATGATGTTCATAAGAGCTTCGGAGAAGGTGAGACTAGACAGAATGTATTAACCGGAATGAATTTTCACGTTTCAAAGGGAGAGTTCTGTGTGTTGCTCGGACCGTCAGGCTCTGGAAAATCAACACTTTTAAACATTATAGGTGGAATAGATAACCCGGATAGTGGATTTATTTCGATAAATGGAGATAAGCTTATCGATATGAATGAATCAGCACTTACGAAATATAGGAGAAAGCATCTGGGATATGTATTTCAGCAGTACAATCTGATTCCGAATCTGAATGTTAAAGAGAATATCGAGGTTGGAGCGTATCTTTCAGATAATCCACTGGATATTGATGATCTACTCGTGACTTTAGGATTATATGAACATAGATACAAGCTGCCAAATCAGTTATCAGGAGGGCAGCAGCAGAGAGTGTCTATCGGACGTGCTATTGTAAAAAATCCTGATATACTGTTGTGCGATGAGCCAACAGGTGCACTTGATTATAAAACTTCAAAGGAGATTTTGACACTTATCGAAGAAGTAAACCAGAAATATGGAAATACTGTCATCATGGTTACTCATAACGAGGCTATTTCAAAGATGGCAGATCATGTGATTAAACTACGTGATGGTGTCGTTCGAAAGAATATCGTTAATGAGACAAAGTTAGATGCGGCTGAACTCGAATGGTAATGGCTTTATTAGGAGGTTTTTGTTATGAAGAAAAAGATAAAGAATCCTCTAAAGAAGCGTATACTTCGAGAGCTTAGAGGAGATTGGGCGAAGTATTTTGTAATATCTGTATTTATGATTTTGATTATAGGTTTTGTCGCTGGAATGTACGTGGCAAATCATAGCATGATAGTTTCTTATAACGAAGGAATATCTTCAAATAAATTAGAGGATGGACATTTTGAATTGCTAGATGAAGCTACTGATGATTTGATTTCCAATATAGAAGGAAATTCAAAACGACCGGTAGAAGTATATGAGCAATGGTTTAAAGAAGGAAAGGAGAAGGCGGATGAAGACAGTGTTTCGACGAATGATAAAGATAAAGAATCTGATGTCCGCATTTTCAAAGTTAGAAGCAAAGTAAATCTAGCGGATGTTTTTTCCGGAAGGTTACCGGAAAAAGCAGATGAAATTGCAATCGACAGAATGCATGCGGATAATCGCGATATTAAGATTGGCGATACGCTTAAAGTAGCGGGTCAAAAGTTTACGGTGGTCGGTCTCGTATCAAATCCGGATTATACGACTTTGCATCGAAAGAATACTGACATTATGTTTGATGCGATTTCTTTTGATGTAGCTTTGGTGTCAGATGACGGGTTCGATAGAATTACGGCAAAGACACATTATAATTATGCTTTTAGGTATTATGATGATGGACTGGTTCGCGCAAAGGATCAGGTAGAAGAGAAAAAATGGTCGGATAAACTCGTCGGTGAAATTACAAAGGAAGCGCTTTCCTCTGGAAGTATGGTTGAAAACTATCTTCCTAATTTCATGAATCAGGCGATACATTTTGCGCCAGAAGATTTAGGCTCAGACAAGGCTATGGGTGGAGTACTCCTATACATCCTGATCGTCGTATTGGCTTTTATCTTTGGCATAACTATTTCAAATACTATTATGAAGGAGTCGATGACTATCGGAACTCTTCGTGCGAGTGGTTATTCGCGTGGTGAGATGCTACGACATTATATGGCAATGCCGGTTATCGTAACGCTGCTTTCGGCTGTTATCGGTAATATTCTCGGATATACGGTGTTTAAGAATGTAGTTGTTGCGATGTATTATAACAGCTACAGTTTGCCGACTTATCACACCGTCTTTAGTACGGAAGCCTTCTGGAAGACGACAGTAATTCCTGTAGTGCTTATGTTCGTAGTGAATTTAGTAATTCTTTCAAAGAAACTGCGCCTTTCACCGCTTCGTTTCTTACGACAGGATTTAGAGGAAAAAAATAATGATAAGACTGTGAGATTGCCTCGTGTTCGATTCCTTTCCAGATTCAGAATGAGAGTATTCCTACAGAATCTAAATGGATATGTGGTTATCTTCATCGGAGTATTGTTTGTAAGTTTGCTATTGGCGATGTCTATAGGAATGCCGCAAACTCTAAAGTTTTATCAGGATAATGCAGCAGATATGATGATAGCAAAGGTCCAGACGAACTTGCTTAAGAATAAAGATGTTCAAGGCAGATTGATAGAAACTTCTGAAGATAGTGCTGAGAAAATTGCTATTCAGACTTTGGTTATGAAGAATGGTGACTTCTCAGAAGATGTCACAACTTATGGAATTAGTGATGAAAGTAAATACGTAAAGCTTCCAAAGCTTGGAGCTAGAGAGATATGTATCAGCCAGAGTTATGCTGAAAAGTATGGATTGAAGCCTGGAGATACAGTAAAGCTAGAGGAAAAATATCGAAATCACATCCTTAAGTTAAAGATAAAGGAAGTAACAGACTATGAAGGTAGTCTGGCGGTATTTATGAAAGATTCTGCGTTTAATAAGATGTTTGATCTGGAAGACGGATATTATAACGCATTTTTTTCACAGAAGAAGCTAACTGATATCGATAAAAAATATGTGGCGAATGTGATTACAAAGAAAGATATCACTCGAATGGCGGACCAGCTTGACCATTCGATGGGCGGATATATGCTGTATTTCCAATTTCTGTGTATGATATTGGCAGCAGTGCTTATGTTCTTGCTTACGAAACTGATTATTGAGAGAAATGCGCAGTCTATCTCTATGACGAAGATATTAGGATATACAACTTCTGAGATTTCGAGAGTTTATCTGATTCCGACTACATGGGCTGTTGTGATTTCGGCTGTAATATCAGTGGTAATTTCGAAGCTTCTGATGACATTTGTGTGGATTCAAATGTTCCAGGATATATCAGGATATTTTGCTTTCGTGCTTGATGCGAAGGGAATGTTTAGGATGGGAGCTTATATCTTGCTAGCTTATGGACTAGTGACAGTTTTGGGCTTTGGTAGAATTAGAAAAATCCCGTTGGCTGAGGCGCTGAAGAACGCGGAGTAGATGATTTCCGTAGTTTGCGGAGCTGACTTGTTATGTTGGTGCGCCTGGACTACGGAAAATAGAAGGTTTGAGCAGGATTTTCCGTAGTTTGCGGAGCTGACTTGGTTTGTTGGTGCGCTTGGACTACGGAAAATTTGAAGATTGTGTTGCCATTTCCGTAGTTGGCGAGAAAAGCAAGTGTTCGCTTCGCTCACAGAGTGGACTTTGATTCTGATGGTTTTAGGCAAGATTCTAGGTTGTGTGCATGCGCACAAAATGAGATATATGTTTGCTTGACTGATTATATTCATCAAAGAAAGCAGCCTGTCAAGGACGTAAGCCTCCGGTGGCTTCGCCATCTTTGACATGCTGCTTCTTTGATGAAAAGCTGTGATCAAGCAAACATAATAGGATTACTCTGCGGCGTAGCCGCACTTGCTTTGTGATTATGGACTGGGGGGAGTGCTGGTCTGTGTTTTCTTATGAAATCTTGAAGAAACACAGAGTTTTGAGCTTGTAGTAGACTTTGTAATCTGTGAAGGTCTGTGCTTTTGATGATAAATGGAAGAATACACAGAGAATACATGTGGTGGTAGTCTGGAGTATTACAGAAAGTCTGTGCTTTCTAGTGAATATGAAATATAACACAGACTTTAGGAGTTGGATCAGGACTTACGAGCTGAAAAACTCTGTGCTTTTGATTATTCTTGTTTAAAAATACAGAAAAGCCATTCTTGCGGCACAGCCGCACTTGCTTTTGGCTGCTTTGGTATAGGGAAAGAGCTTGATATAGAGGAATTCCCAATATACCGCGGAGCAGACAAGCTAGATTTGGGAGCTTTGGTATAGGGAAAAAGCTTGATATAGAGGAATTCCCAATACGCCGCGGAGCCAACAAGCTTGATTTATGTAGTTTGGTATAGGGAAAAGCTTGATATAGAGGATTTCCCTATACAAAGCGGAGCTAACTAGCTTGATTTAGGCACTTTGGTATAGGGAAATGCTTAGAAAATTGGAAATTACCTATAAAACCATTAAATTAAGGTTCTTGCAGCTCTAGTAGAGAGCTTGTAAGCGTGTAATTTGAAATTTAAGCAAAATAATAAGCGCCGAGCCGGTGAAACATCGTTTTTGTTTCGTTTCTAGAAACAAAAACAATGTTTCAAACCGCTGATCGGCGCTTTATAAGTAAATTATAAATTGCAACGCATAACACAATTGCTATCAATCTTTATAGATTCTCAATCTCATCCCTATACAACTTCTTGAAGAACACTAACGACAACATCAGTGATACTACTTCAGCTATGATGAATGCCCACCAGACATTGTTTACGTTGCGAGTGAGAGAGAGCAGGTAAGCAGCTGGTATGAGGACGATGAGCTGTCTTCCGAGGGAGACCATGAGTGAGTAGAAACTTTTTCCGAAGGCCTGGAAGATAGATCCAAATACAATTCCGATAGCTGCGAGTGGGAAGTGAAGCGCGATGATTCGAAGCGCGATGGTTCCCATGGTAAGCATGGATTTCGATGGATTGAACATACCGAGCAGAACATGTGGTATGAACTCAAAAGTAAGAGTTCCGACTAACATGATGCAAACTGCGAGGAGCATTGCGAAGCGAAGGGCTTCATTGATTCGATCTCGATGTTTTGCTCCATAGTTGTAAGCGAGGATCGGGATCATACCATTGTTCATACCGAAGATAGGCATGAAGAAGAAACTCTGAAGCTTGAAGTATGCTCCAAATACTGTGGTTGCAGTAGATGAAAATGTCATGAGAATCAAATTCATGAGATATGTCATCACTGAGCCGATGGACATCATGAGGATAGATGGAATACCTATCAAATAGATGTGTCCGATGATTTCAAAATTGAAGGCAAATACTTCCTTTATATGGAAGTTAATTTCGCGGTTGTATCGAATATTGATGATTAAACCGAGGATAGCGGCTGTTATCTGTCCACAAACTGTAGCGATGGCGGCACCAGCGATTCCCATCTTTGGAAAACCGAAGAGACCGAAGATCATAATCGGGTCGAGGATGATATTTATGATGGCACCACAAAGCTGTGTAATCATAGATAGCAGTGTGCGACCTGTTGCCTGCAGTAATCTCTCAAAAGTGATTTGGAAGAATACACCCATGGAAAAAGTCATAACGATTCCGAGATAGATGTTTCCTAAAGAACGAATTTCAGCATTTGATGTCTGAGAGTTGATGAAAGGTGTTACTGCAAATATAGCAACTAGTAGAAAGACCAGATAGTTTAAAAGCGCAAGAAAGAGTGCTGTGTTTGCAGCTGCATCAGAACGCTTGAAATTTTTCTCACCGAGAGCTCTGGAAAGTATGGCATTTACACCGACTCCGGTACCAGAACCTACTGCAATCATGAGGTTCTGTAGAGGAAAGGCAACGGTAACAGCTGTGAGAGCTGATTCACTGAGCTGTGCTACAAATATAGAATCGACTACATTGTAGAGTGCCTGCACCAACATGGATACCATAATAGGTAGTGACATGTTGATGATGAGTGGTTTGATGGGCATAACTCCCATCTTGTTTTCTCTTATTTCATTCATATAATTTCTCCTAACGCTCTATATTTTATAGTGGTAAAATGAAATAATCAAGAAAACTTGCTAGAGGGATTTAGATATGTGGTTTAAGAAATTGACAAATTCAAATGACGTCTCCCTGTTTAATTATAGAGGCGACATTCCAGTTATTCTCCTATATCAGGTAATCACAAAATTCATCTTAATATTGTTTTTGAAAATGTTTAATGAGTTACAGGGAATCATTCTGTGGAATGAAGACAAGCCTGCTTTCTCAACCGGAAAAATACCGGAACTGATGTCGAGCTGGCAGGGCATGGTCGTATTTGCGCTGGGACTCATTTCTTTAATCATATACACGATATTTGATATTAATACTACCATCATTATGAGTGACAGGTTATTACATAGGAAGAAGATTAACATATGGTCGCTTTTAAAAGATACGTTTAAATCCACTCGTTATTTTGCAACGCCATTGGGAATGTTGGTGGCAGTATATGCGGCTATCGTAGGTCCTCTCTTCGGCGCACCGATGGGAATAGCGATAACTACGAATTTGTCCGTTCCGGAAAAAATCATTTCCTTGATCTTTGATGACAAATTAAATCGTGTACTTTACTGTGGAATGCTCGCGGTGTTATTGATCTTTGGATTTTATTTTTTGTTTGTATTTCAGTATACAATCCTGGGAAAGATGAGAGTATGGAGAGCTTTACTCGAATCCAGAAAAGTGGTGACAGAGAACTGGAGAGATATATTGCAGAGACTGGGGACTTTTCTGGTCAGATCAGTATTAATCCTGGTTGCCATAGGCGGTGTATTTTATATCTTGCCGATTACTTTGCTGCACCAGGTTACGCATAAAGGATACTGGTATTACTTTGGAATCATATTTTTCACTACGCTCACCGTTGTGTCGGTGGTGATTTATGCGATGATCTTTTTCTATTTCTGGAATATGAAACTCACGATGATATATGAGAGCTACACAGAAATCGATGAAGGTGAGTATATTTATCCGGAACAAAGAAAGAGAAGGTTTGTTTTTTCTTTGATCACGACTGCATTGGGATTGGTAGTTGCATTTAGTGTAGTGACCGCGATGGATTTTAATAAGTATTTTCCTGCGGTTTATAGTACGAATATCATCGCGCATCGTGGAGGCGGTTATCTCGGAAATGAGAATACGGTGTTGTCTCTGGAGGAGGCGTCGAAGCATCATATTAAATCTGCAGAAATCGATGTTCAGAGAACGACTGATGGGTGGTATGTTATAAATCATGACAATACTTTTAAGAGGTGTTGCGGTGTGAAGAAGGCAGTCAATGAATGTACTCTAGATGAAATCATGGAGATGAAGGTTAGTAATAACTTCGTGCCGGGAAAACCGGATACTGATGTCGCGACCCTGGATGAGATGGTGGTGGCTGCAAAGAAGTATAATATCCACCTTTATGTCGAGCTAAAAGGCGATACGGCGGATCGTCAGATGGCGGATGATGTTTATCATATTATCGATACATATGATTATATTAAAGGATGTACATTTATAAGTATGAATTTCGATACCATCTATCATTTGGAATCCGTTCATCCAGATGCAGAAACTGGTTATCTGTGCTTCTATTCTTATGGAACAGTAAGAAATATGAAGTGCGATGCGCTCTTGCTTCGAACGGATGCGGCTATTCAGACGAATGTAAAAGCGGCTCATGCGAATGGAAAAAAAGTATACGTATGGACGGTAAATACCGTAAACGGTTTATCAAAATTTATAACTTCAGATGTAGATGGAATCATAACTGACGAGGTAGAACTCGCGCAGAAAACTATAGATGTTTTGAAGGAGAGAAATGATGAAGCCAGGGTTCTTCAAAAGTTCATAACAGAATGGAGAGAATCTAATAGGAATCGTTGATATAATACTAAAAAATGTGTATAATGTGTTAAGTTTTAGACAACGTTTTGCAGCAAGGAGTTTTTATGGGGAGCAAAACAACGAGACAAAAGGAAATAGTAAAGCTAGTTAATCTGAAAGGTACAGTAACTTTTAATGAATTAAAAGAAGCCTTTCCGGATGTTTCCGACATGACTTTACGTACGGACTTGAAAACTTTAGACCAGGGAAAACAGCTGGTTCGAATTCACGGTGGAGCGAGATCTATCGACCTGGTTATGGGCACTGAAGGTGTCATGACATGGAGAACCGTTACTAACCTGGACAAGAAAGAGATGATTGCTAGAAAAGCGAGAACTCTCGTATTTCCAAATTCAACTATTTATATCGATTCTGGTAGCACGACTACGATGTTTGCCAGACTTTTTCCAGATGTAAATACTCTCATTTATACAGAGAGTATCAGCTGTGCGATAGAATTGCAGAAGCTGACCAGAGCAAAGGTATTCCTTCCGGGAGGTCAGATGGAGAGAAGTTCACTTTCTCTATATGGCACTAGGGCCCTGGAAGAACTGAGCACGATGAATTTCGATATCTCTTTTATCAGTGCACTGAATTACAAAGAAGGAATCGGATTTACCTGCGCGAGAGAGTACCAGTGTTTGATTAAGAAGACTATCATCGAAAGAAGTGAGAAAGTAGTACTGCTGATGGATTCTTCAAAGGTAGGCGAGAAGAGTGTGTACACTTTCTGCAGACCTGAAGACATCGACGTACTAGTTAGTGATGGTGGGCTTACTCCAGATTTCATAGGACTTATGAAAGAGCATGGAGTTACAGTAATACAGTAATATAAAAGCTTTTCGTTTGATGTATAATCGTATAGTCAAATGAGAAGCTTTTTTATTAATATGAAGGGAAAAAATAGACCTTAAGGAATTCTTAATGTTTTAACAACTTTTTTCTTAATGTTACTAGCATATAATACAGACAGTTGATAACAATCCTAGGAGATGAGAAATGGCAAACATATTAATCTGTGATGATGAAAAAGATATTGTGTCTGCGCTTGAGATATATCTTAAGTCGGAAGGTTACGAAATATTTAAGGCTTATAACGGAGAGGAAGCTTTAGATGTGATGGCAAATGAAGAGATTCACTTGGTGCTTCTCGATGTGATGATGCCGAAAATGGATGGAATTCAGACTATACTAAAGATTCGTGAGACATCCAATGTTCCGGTAATCTTCCTGACTGCGAAATCAGAAGATGCGGATATGATACTCGGATTGAATGTAGGAGCGGATGATTATATTACGAAACCTTTTAACCCGCTTGAAGTTCAAGCGAGAGTGAAGTCGAATCTGCGTAGATACATGAAGCTCGGCAGCAATGTTGTGGAAAAAGATGTTCTCGAGATCGGTGGAATTGAACTGAATCGAAAGACGAAGGTTGTGAGTTTGGATGGCACAGAGATTTCATTGACACCTACAGAATTCAAGATTCTTGAGTTGTTTATGACATATCCGGGTGAGGTGTTCTCACCAAATGCTATCTATGAGAGAATTTGGAGAAATGATTCCTATGGAACCGAGAATATCGTAGCAGTACATGTTCGCCATTTAAGAGAAAAAATCGAATATGACCCCGCTAATCCGAGACATTTGAAAGTGGTCTGGGGCCAGGGTTATAAGATGGAGGCATAAAGATGAAAAAAGGAAAATTCTGGTATTCATACAGAGCAAAAGTGCTCCTGTTTGTATTAAATGTACTGTCTATAATAGGTATATTTGCTGGAATAGTAGGAACGGGATGGCATGAATTCGCAATTCAGGAAGGGCAAAGCGCTTATTCTATGGCTGAAGATGCATGTGTTGAAATTGATATGTTTAGTAATTTATCAATTGGAGCTTTTGCTCAAGTCATAAGAGTAATGATGACTATCGGTATTCCGCTTGTAGTATTAAGCGTATGTATGTTTATAGCAACAACGATAGTAATTTGTATCGTAAGTGGACATAGAGTAGATAGTGATGAGATTAAGCTTACTTGGATAGATCGCATTCCTTATCTGGTAGTTTTTTCTGTCTTGGTTACTATAATAAGTGTAATTCCAAATATAGTATTTGATACAGAATACTTCTATGAGCTCTCGCTTGAGCTGGTCGTAACGTTAAGTTTGGTATGCTTTGCGTTTTTCTATGTATCATGCGTAGAACTCGTGTTAACTACGCTGGTTCGTATTAAAGCAAAGAAATTCTATGAAACATCCCTGCTTCGTCAGTTCAATCGTTTCGTACGATTCCTGTCTGACAAAACAGGATTTCCAAAGGCGATTCTAGGAGTTCGTGATTACTGGAGAGCTAATAATCGATTTGTTGTTAGGTTTACAGTACTGCTCGGGTTATTTACATTAGTTGAGTTTCCTTTTTTCGCAGTTTCAGATGGCTTATTTGGTCATTGGCTTCTGTATAAATTAGTTTCTGTACCTGTGTTCGTTTGGTGCGCTATTCAGTGGACTATAGTTCAGGATGGTATTAAAGATATCGCAGAAGGAAAGCTTACTGAACCTATTTCTACGGACAAGATGTATTTTGATTTTAAGACTGATATAGAAAGACTGAATTCGATAAACGAAGGAGTTCAGGTTGCAGTTGCTGACCAGATGAGAAGTGAGAGGTTGAAGACCGAACTTATCACAAATGTCTCTCACGATATAAAGACACCTTTGACTTCAATCATCAACTATGTGGACCTGCTTTCAAAGGAATTGGGCAAAGACAAACCTGATGACGAGAAGACAAAGGAATACTTAGAGATTCTGGGCAGACATAGTAATCGCTTGAAAAAATTAATCCAGGATCTAATCGATGCCTCAAAAGCCACGACTGGTAATATTAATATGGATATCGATAAGGTAAATGTATCGATGCTTATAAATCAGGCACTCGGTGAATTTGAAGACAAACTTAATGATGCATCATTGACTGTTGTAAAACATGGACTTGATGAGAGTGTGTTTGTTCAGGCAGATGGCAGATATTTGTGGAGAGTATTTGATAATCTATTTATTAATATTTGTAAATATTCTCAACCAAATACGAGAGTTTATCTAGATATCGAGGTAGCAGACGATGTAGTAAATATCAGCTTTAAGAATATTTCAAAGGAAGAATTGAATGTGACTCCTGAAGAACTAATGGAGAGATTTACCAGAGGAGACTCATCCAGAAATACTGAAGGAAGCGGATTGGGATTATCCATCGCCAGCAGTTTAGTTAATATGATGGGCGGTAGTATGAAGCTTGATATCGACGGAGACCTGTTTAAAGTAAATGTAGAACTAAAAAAGTGATTATATTGTAGCTGTAGATTTGTATGGAATTAAGGTGCAATTAAAGAAAAACGCCAGAAAAACACAGATTACATACAAAGTACAAAATAATACAATCTGAACATTTGAAAGCGAAAATGCGTGATTTTGATGTGAATTTGTCAAAATCATGCATTTTTTTATGCTCTTAATTATATACATTTGATAAAATGTTCTTTTTCTAAAACAATGTGAAAATTATAACGAGTTTCCTTGCTTTAATACTGGGTTATATGTATACTTGGATTGTATACAAAAAGGTTTTTATAAAGAAGGGGACTTTTTATCCCATAAAGAAAAGTTAGTAAGATTGTTTATTAGGAGGCTAGCATGTCAAACAAAACAGAGTGGAGAGGATTCACTGACGGACATTGGAATGATGACGTAAATGTACGTGACTTCATCCAGAGAAACTACACACCATATGATGGTGATGAAACATTCCTCGAAGAACCTACAGAAGCTACAGATAAGCTTTGGGGCAGGCTTCAGGAACTTCAGAAAGCCGAAAGAGAAAAAGGCGGTGTACTCGATATGGAAACAGAAGTTGTTTCTGGAGTAAACGCTTATGGACCAGGATATATCGATGAAAGCCTTAAAGACCTCGAGCAGGTTGTAGGTCTTCAGACAGACAAGCCACTTAAAAGAGCATTTATGCCATACGGCGGTATCAAGATGGCAGAGGAAGCTTGTAAGACATATGGTTACGAGCCATCAGAGAAGCTTCATGAGATCTTTACAAAATATCACAAGACTCACAACCAGGCTGTATTCGATGCATATACACCAGAGATGAGAGCTGCTCGTCACAGCCACATCGTAACAGGTCTTCCAGATACATACGGACGTGGACGTATCGTAGGTGATTACCGTAGAGTAGCACTTTATGGTATCGACTTCCTCATCCAGAAAAAGGAAGAAGATAAGAAGAACTGTGGCAACGGAACTATGACAGATAAAGTTATCCGTCTTCGTGAAGAAATTGCAGAGCAGATCAAGGCTCTTCACCAGATGAAGGACATGGCTGCTTCTTATGGATATGATATTTCAGGACCAGCTAAAAATGCAAAGGAAGCTGTTCAGTGGCTTTACTTTGGATATCTTGCAGCTATTAAATCACAGAATGGTGCTGCTATGTCTGTAGGACGTATTTCTACATTCCTCGATATCTATATTGAAAGAGACCTTAAAGAAGGCACACTTACAGAGAAGGAAGCTCAGGAGCTTATCGACCACCTCGTAATGAAATTCAGAATGGTTAAGTTCGCTCGTATTCCTTCATATAATGAACTTTTCTCAGGTGACCCAGTATGGGCTACACTTGAAGTTGCTGGTACAGGTATGGATGGACGTTCTATGGTTACAAAGAACGACTACAGATTCCTCCATACTCTTGAGAACATGGGACCAGCTCCAGAGCCAAACCTTACAGTCCTTTACACAAAGAGACTTCCTGAGAACTTCAGAAAGTACACAGCAAAGATTTCTGTAGAGACAAGCTCAATACAGTATGAGAACGATGATGTTATGCGTCCAGTATGGGGCGATGATTACAGCATCTGTTGCTGTGTATCTGCTACACAGACAGGTAAGGAAATGCAGTTCTTCGGAGCTCGTGCTAACCTTGCAAAAGCTCTCCTTTACGCTATCAACGGTGGTAAAGATGAGAAGTTCAAGGACAAGGTAACAGGAAAGCCTATGCAGGTTGGACCTGAATTAGCACCTATTACTTCAGATGTTCTCGACTACGATGAAGTTATGAAAAAATATGATGTTACACTTGATTGGCTTGCTAGCCTCTATGTAAACATCCTCAACCTCATCCAGTACATGCATGATAAGTATTACTATGAAGCAGCTGAGATGGCACTTATCGATACAGATGTACGTCGTACATTCGCTACAGGTATCGCTGGTTTCTCACACGTAGTTGATTCACTTTCAGCTATCAAATACGCAAAGGTTACAGCTATCCGTGATGAAGAAGGTATTACAACTGACTTCAAGATCGAGGGAGACTTCCCTAGATATGGTAATGATGATGAAAGAGCTGATAAGATTGCAGTAGATTTCCTTAAACTCTTCATGACAAAGATTAAGAAGAACGATACATACCGTGATTCTGAGCCAACTACATCAATCCTTACTATTACATCAAACGTAGTATATGGTAAGGCTACAGGTGCTCTTCCAGACGGAAGACCAGCATTCAAGCCATTTGCTCCTGGTGCTAACCCAGCTTATGGTGCTGAGCAGAACGGACTTCTTGCTTCACTTAACTCAGTAGCTAAGCTTCCATACGAGTATGCACTTGATGGTATTTCAAATACACAGACTATCAACCCAGGTGCTCTCGGACATGATGATGACGAGAGAGCAGAGAAGCTAGTAACAGTTCTCGACGGATACTTCGCTCAGGGTGCTCATCACCTCAACGTAAATGTATTCGGTGTTGAAAAGCTTAAGGATGCTATGGAACATCCGGAGAAGCCAGAGTACGCAAACTTTACAATTCGTGTTTCTGGATACGCAGTTAAGTTCATCGACCTTACACGCGAGCAGCAGCTCGATGTAATCTCTAGAACTTGCCACGAGAGACTTGCATAATATGAATGGCTTTATACATTCAATCGAATCCTTCGGCTCAGTAGATGGGCCGGGGATTCGATTTGTTATATTTCTAAATGGATGCAAGATGAGATGTCAGTATTGCCACAATCCAGATACCTGGAAGACAAACTGTGGTGAAGAGATGAGTGCTGACGATCTCTTGAAAAAAGCATTACGTTACAAACCATACTGGGGAGCCGATGGTGGTATCACAGTGAGTGGCGGCGAAGCTCTCCTGCAGATGGATTTCGTTCTGGAGCTTTTTACAAAAGCAAAGGAAGCGGGTGTGAATACCTGTCTCGATACTAGCGCGAATCCGTTCTCGAGAGAACCGGAGTTTCTGGAGAAATTTGATAAACTGATGGCGGTTACAGATCTAGTGCTTCTCGATATCAAACATATCGATGATGAGAAGCATAGAGAATTAACTGGACAGACGAATGCAAATATTCTCGATTGCGCGAGATATCTGTCAGAAATCGGTAAGCCTGTATGGATACGTCATGTATTGGTTGCGGGTTTTACGGATGATGATGAATATTTGAAAGAGACTCGAGAATTTATCGATACACTTTCAAATGTCGAGAGAGTAGATGTGCTTCCATATCATACCCTCGGTATCTTTAAATGGGAGGAACTCGGAATTCCTTATAAACTAGAAGGAGTAGAGCCTCCGACAAAGGAAAGAATCGAGAATGCGAAGGCAATCCTCGGAGCGAAGTAAATTTTTTTACTAAATGTTGAAAAAAGGTTTAATAATGGGAGACTATGAGCGTAGATGTTCATAGTCTCCTATTATTTTGTTAAAAAATCTCGTTATAGACATCTAAATTTAGGTGGTTTATAGTAGCACTGAAGACTTTTATAGGAAATAGGAGGAAGAAATGCAGGAAGAGAAAGAAGTTACAACCGTAGAACTTGTGAAGATTCTCAAAGAGCGTGAAGAAATGTTTGACCATGGAAAGAATCGAGCTAAGCATGAGGGTGAAAAAATGGCCTGGATTCTGTTTGGTGCTTTCCTCTATGCGTTTGGCCTAAATGTGTTCATTCAGCCTTTGAATTTCTATGCGGGTGGTTTTACTGGTGTAGCTCAGTTGATTACATACGGACTTGCGGCGGCGGGCATCAAGCTTTCACACATTGATCTGACAGGTATCCTATACTATCTGTTAAATGTGCCTGCAATCCTGATGGCAGTGAAGAGTATGAGAAAGAGATTTATCGCGAGAACCGTGGTGGCGATTACGATGATGACATTGCTCATGACTTTCATACCGATTCCGGGTACGGTCATCTTTGATGATAAACTGGGATCTGCCCTGGTAGGAGGTTTCCTCGTGGGTGTCGGAACAGGATTCATACTTCGAAGTGGTGCGTGTGATGGTGGGATCAATCTCGTAGGTATGATTATGCTTAACAAGAGTACAGGTTCTACTATAGGAAGAATCGCAGCTGTCTTTAATGCGATGCTGTACCTCATCTGTTTGTTCCTGTTTGACGTTCCAACGGTTATCTATTCATTGATTTATTCTCTCGTGGTTTCTTTCGCTTGCGATAGAATCCATACCCAGACTATCGGATCTCAGGCTATCATTCTGACGAAGATAGAGAATCCTCGTAAACTCGAAATCGAGATCATGGGTCGAATGGGTCGAGGTGTGACGAAGGTAAATGCAAATGGTGCTTTTACTGGTGAGAATGTTACTATTTTGATGGTTTATCTAAGCAAATTTGAAGTGCTTCGTCTTAGAATGTTAGTGAAAAAGATTGATCCAAATGCATTCATAGCCGTTAATAATGGTATTCAGGTTGACGGTTATTTCTTGAGAAAGTTGACTTAAATCTTGAATTTATAAATAGGAAATGTCAGAATGAAGTTGTCGTGAAAACGGCAACTTCTTTTTTATAGAAGTTGTGTTTAGTTTATGTGACAGGAATAAGGAGAAAAAGATTATGAAGAAAGTAGAATTAGAGGATATCCTGAAATATCAGTATCCTGAAAACCTCGTTATGAATGATGGTGGAAACGCATTCGCTTATCATATCGCATACGCAGACGAGGAGAAGAATCGATACAAGAGAAATGTATGGCTGTCTAAAGAGGGAAAAGCGCCTATTCAGCTCACATCTACATTGGATGCGACTATCGCATTCTGGGATGATGATGAAACTTTGATTCTGAATCGAAAGAATCCTGAAGATAAGTTTGAAGGTGTTGAACTCTATGCAATCAATATAAACGGTGGAGAGGCGAAACTCTGGGCGAAATTTGCTCATCCGTTTGATGGCTTTCAGAAAGTTGCACCAAATACTTATATCGCTCAGGGCGAGATGGATTTAAAGGATAGAAACGCTTATCTCGATGACGATGAAACTCGTGCAAAGAAACAGGAAGAGAAGAAGAAAGCGCTGGAGTCTGATTATGAAGTTTGGGACGAGGTTCCTTACTGGATGAACGGCGCTGGTGTGATCAATGGAAAAGCGAACTCACTCTTCCTATTAAAGAGAGATCCAGATAAAGAAGTTACAGACAAAGATGCATGGGAGATTAAACGCCTCACAGATGAGAATACAAATGTAGTCTACTTTGATAAGTGTGATGGCGGTGTGCTGTTTTTGACTGCTCCGATTGCAAACAAGATTAGCTTCTATGACAAACTTTATAGATACGATGTATCTGCTGGCAAAATCATCCCTCTCTATGAAGGCGATGAGCTGGGTTACGCTTGCGGGGCATACGAAGGTGGAAAGACATATGTTTTTTCAACAAATTATAAGACATATGGAATAAACGAGAGTGCACATCTGTATGAGGTTGTTGATAACAAACTCGTTTTAAATGATAATTATAAGCCTACTCATTCACTGCACAACAGTATCGTAGGTGATGTAATGGTAGGCGGCGGCCGCGGCGAAAAGATAGTTTCTCGAGACGGAAAGGTCTGCCTCTATACTATTTCAACTATCGAAGATCATGCAGCACTCGTTCGCATCGATCTCGAATCTGGTGAGAAGGAAATCTTGCTGGATTTGCCGGGCTCTATCTATTTCTTTGATATGTCAGATGACGAAATCGTGCTCGCGTATGGAGATAGCGAAAAACTGACTGAGATTTATAAGGTTAGAATCGATGATTTAAAAGCGGTTACTGTTTCTGATCAGAGATTTGATAAGCCTGCGTCAGACAAGTCAGTGCTTACACAGGTTTCAAACCATAATGAGAAATTCTTGGATGGCGTTTATGTGGCAAAGCCAAATCGAATTGATTATAAATCGGAAGGATTTGACCTCCATGGTTGGGTGCTACTTCCAGAGAATTATGATCCTAAGCAGAAATATCCTGCTGTACTCGATGTTCATGGTGGACCTCGTTGTGTTTATTCTGAACTGTTCTTCCATGAGATGCAGTATTGGGTGGCAAAGGGATTCATCGTAATGTACACGAATATCAAGGGCTCTGATGGACGTGGTGATGATTTCGCAGATATCAGAGGGGATTATGGCGGAACAGACTTTAAGAATCTCATGGATTTCGTAGATGCTGTTCTAGAGATATATCCGGCTATCGATACAGGCAAAATCTGCGAGACAGGTGGTTCATACGGTGGATTTATGACTAACTGGATCGTAACACATACGGATAGATTCTGTTGTGCTGCCAGCCAGCGTTCTATTTCAAGCTGGTTATCTATGACATATATCAGTGACATAGGTACATATTTCGGACCTGATCAGTGTGGAATCGGATATGATGACTGGTTTGGAAAGCTCGATGCAAAGACACTCTGGAAGCATAGTCCGCTGGCGTATGTGGATGATGCAAAGACACCTACGCTCTTCCTTCATAGTGATGAAGACTATAGATGTCCTCTGGCGGAAGGCATGCAGATGATGCAGGCTATGACGGTTAGAGATGTTGAGACTCGTATGATAGTCTTCCATGGTGAGAATCATGAGTTGTCTCGCTCAGGAAAGCCGAAACATAGAATTCGTAGACTGAATGAGATTACAGAGTGGTTTGAAAAACATATTTAAGATATTAAAAAACGCTGTAGGATTTCCTACAGCGTTTTTTGAAAGTAATACCAGCTCTACACCTTTTACAACTGATACTGCCTTATATTATTTGTCTTTTATTTCGGCTAAAGTTTCAAACTTCTTAATGTTTTCGCCATAGTTTTCTGTATATTCGTAGTCCTTTGCTGGAAGGATAGCATTCAGAGCGATTCCAAAGATAGCTGCGAGAGCGAGTGCAGTAAGTGTTACTGAAGTAGAACCGATAGTGAATGTGAGACCTTCTGGGAAGCCGAGTCCAGTTACCAGGATTACAGCAGCGATGATGAGGTTTCTGGACTTTGTAAAGTCAACCTGGTTCTCAACTACATTTCTAACGCCGATAGCTGAAATCATACCGTAGAGGATGAAACTGATACCGCCGATGATAGAAGCTGGAAGTGAACCGATGAGGTCGGCAAACTTAGGTGAGAAGCTGAGTACGATAGCGTAAATTGCAGCGAGTCTGATGACACGTGGATCGTGTACGTGGCTGAGCTCGAGTACACCAGTGTTTTCTCCATAAGTAGTATTTGCAGGTCCACCTATGAGACCAGCGAGTGCAGTTGCGAGACCGTCTCCGAAGAGTGTTCTATGTAAACCTGGATCTTCGATGAAGTTTTCGTCTACTGTAGCAGAGATAGAAGAGATATCACCGATGTGTTCCATCATAGTTGCGAGTGAAATAGGTGCCATAACCAGAATAGCTGTCAAATCGAATTTGCAGAGCTGGAATGGCTGGAAGTGAATAGGTGCTGCTTGTGATACAGCTGTGAAGTCGAGCAGTGCAGAACCGTCTGCTGCTGTCATACCTAACTTGTTAAAGATGAGAGCGCAGATGTAAGAGATTACTACACCCATTAGAATAGGAATAATCTTAAAGATTCCCTTGCCCCAGATATTGAAGAAGATTACAACACCGAGTGCGATGAGGGCGAGTGGCCAGCATGTTTTGGCGTTGTTGATAGCTGAAGGAGCAAGTGAAAGACCGATGCAGATGATGATAGGTCCTGTTACAACCGGTGGAAGGAAGCGCATTACCTTCTTAATTCCTACGAGCTTGATGAAGAGTGCTAGCAGGATGTACATGAGACCTGCAACTACGATACCGCCACAAGCGTATGGAAGTTTGTCAGCCATAGACATGCCTTTATAGATGCCTGTGTTAAGGCTTGCAATAGTAGCAAATCCGCCTAGAAATGCGAAAGAAGATCCTAAAAAAGCAGGAACCTTACCTTTTGTAATCAAATGAAAAAGTAATGTTCCTGCTCCTGCTGAAAACAATGTTACCTGAATAGAAAGACCATGCCCTTTAAAATAGGAATTAACAATCATAGGTACCAGAATAGTAGCACCAAACATAGCAAACATATGCTGTAAGCCTAAGAGCATCATCTTAGGATAGCCCAGAGTACGGGCGTCTTTAATGTTAGTCGATGTGTTCATAATTTCTCCTCTCTGAAAGAATTAATCATTTTTCTAACCAATTATATTATCAGTTTTGGTCATCAGATACAAGATGTAGGTGAACATATTTTTATACATATTTAGGATTGACTTTAATATTCGACTAAACTAAAATATCGTCTGAATTATAATTAAAAATAATATATAGAAAAGAGGCATATGAAATGGATTTAGGATCAAATGTAACAGTGCTCGATCATCCATTGATTCAGCACAAAATCTCTATGCTTAGAGACAAGAACACAGGAACTAACGAGTTTAGATCTTTGGTTAGCGAAATCGCTATGTTGATGGGATTCGAAGCTCTTCGTGATCTTCCTACTAAGGATGTAGAGATTGAAACACCTATCGAGAAATGTATGACTCCAGTTATCGCAGGAAAAAAGATGGCGGTAGTGCCTATTCTTCGTGCTGGTCTCGGAATGGTAGATGGTATTACTAGTCTCGTACCAACTGCAAAGATCGGACATATCGGTTTGTACAGAGATCCTGAAACTCATGAACCTCATGAATATTACTGCAAGCTTCCAGCTCCTATCGAGCAGAGAACTATCCTCGTAGTAGATCCAATGCTCGCTACAGGTGGATCAGGAAGTGATGCTATAAAACTTATCAAAGAGCACGGCGGAAAGAAGATTAAGTTCATGTGCATTATTGCAGCACCAGAAGGTGTAAAGAAACTTGCTTCTGATCATCCTGATGTACAGATTTATGTAGGTCACCTTGACAGAGAACTTAACGGTGACGCATACATCTGCCCAGGTTTGGGAGACGCTGGAGATCGTATATTTGGTACTAAATAATATATATTTCTATATATAATGATGAGCACCGGTATTTATAATGTACTTATTGTAAGTGCCGGTGCTTGTATTGTTGTGGGAGATTATGTCTAATATGTTTAACTCAAGAAAGAATCTAGAGAAAAAGCCACTAAAGATTATCATCGTTGGTTGCGGAAAAGTAGGACGTACTCTAGTAGAGAAACTTAATAACGAAGGAAATGATATCACGATTATCGACCAGATTCCGGAGCGTGTAGAGGAAATCACAAATCTATACGACGTAATGGGAATCGTCGGTAATGGAGCTTCTTATGCTATCCAGACGGAAGCTGATATTGAAAATGCTGATCTATTTATAGCTGTAACAGATTCAGATGAGTTGAACCTCTTATGTTGTACTGTTGCTAAACATGCAAATACATCAACTATAGCTCGTGTACGTAAGCCAGACTATATTAATGAAGCCGGATATTTGAAAGAGCAGCTCGGACTTCAGATGATTATAAATCCAGACTTAGAATCTGCTACTGAGATTGCTAAGCTTTTTTACATACCATCTGCGTTGGAAATCAATTCATTTGCACATGGTCAGGCCGAACTTATAAAGATAATAGTAGAAGAAAACGGACTCATGGATGGAAAGTCATTGCAGGAAGTGTTTGCTAACTGTAATAATGATGATGAAAAAATCCTAGTAGTCGCAGTAGAGCGTGGTGGAAATGTCACTATTCCTAATGGTGACTTTAGAATCTATGCTGGTGACAAGGTTACATTCGTTCTTCCAAAGAGACATAGAAGAGCGTTCCTAAAGAGACTTAATATTAAGAGCGTACAGTTGAAGACTTGTATGATTATCGGTGGAGGTATCACATCCTTCTATCTGGCAAATCAGCTGCTTCATATGGGACTTCAGGTAAAGATCATAGAGTCTAATCCTGAGAGATGCGATAAGCTCTCCAGATTGCTTCCAAATGCAATTGTTATAAATGGAGATGGAACTGATGAAATCCTCCTTCGCGAGGAAGGCATCGATATTACAGATGGTTTCGTATCGCTGACTGGTATCGATGAGCAGAACATCTTCTTGACTATGCATGCAAAAAATGTTTCAAATGCAAAGGTAGTTACAAAGATTACTAGAGAGAACTTCAAAGAATTGATCGGCTCTATGGATTTAGGTTCTGTAATTCATCCTAGAACTATTACTAGTGAGGCTATTATCGCATACGCTAGAGCAAAGAGAGCATCTTTGGATTTCAACAATATCGAGACCCTGTATCATATGTATGATTCGAGAGTAGAGGCTATCGAGTTTAGAGTGGATTCTCAGTCACGTGCGACAGATACTCCACTTAAAGACTTGAATCTCAAAGATGGATTGAACGTTGCATTTATCAATCGTAATGGACACATTATCATCCCAAGTGGTTTGGATGAAATCAACGTCGGTGATAGCGTTATGATCGTTACTACAAATACAGGATTTACTACATTAGATGATATTCTTAATTAGGTAATTTGAATTATGAACATTAATATTATTCGTTATGTTTTAGGCTTGGTTTTGAAGATAGAAGCTGCGTTGTTGCTTTTGCCGGCAATCGTAGGAATAATCTATCAGGAAGAAACTTTTAGCGTTTATTTGATAGTAGCTGTTATCGCATTCGTATGTGGAGCAGCGATTTCATGGGCGAAACCAAAGAACACAGTATTCTATTTGAAGGAAGGCTGTATCGCTACAGCATTAAGCTGGATACTGATGTCTCTAATAGGTGCTATACCATTCGTAATAACCAGGGAAATCCCTAACTTCGTGGATGCTTTTTTCGAAACAGTATCTGGTTTTACCACAACCGGAGCGAGTGTGTTGAGTGATGTCGAGTCACTTTCACATGCTTCTCTGTTCTGGAGAAGCTTCACACATTGGGTTGGAGGAATGGGAGTTCTGGTATTCCTGCTTGCAATTATGCCGCTTTCTGGCGGTTCAAATATTAATCTGATGAAGGCTGAGTCACCGGGACCATCTGTAGGAAAGCTGGTGCCAAAGGTTCGCTCTTCAGCAACTATTCTTTACCAGATTTATTTTGGAATGACTTTAATCGAGTTCGTACTTCTAATGTGCTTTAGAATGCCGGTTTTCGATGCAATCTGCCTGACATTTGGTACAGCTGGTACTGGAGGATTCGGAATTCGTAATGACAGTATAGCAAGTTATGCAGCTTCGCAGCAGTGGATCATCGCTGTGTTTATGATGCTGTTTGGTATCAATTTTAACTTCTATTACTTTGGATTGAATAAGAAAGTGAAGAAGGCGATTGAAATCGAGGAGGTTCGTTGGTATCTCTTCCTCGTTTGTGCTGCGACATTGGCGATTTTTGCGCAGCTTAATGGAACGGTGTCTGGAATCGAGCGAAAGCTTAGAGTAGCATTCTTCCAGGTTTGCTCTATCATCACAACTACGGGATATTCGACGGTAGATTTCGATGCCTGGATGCCAAATGCGAAGCTGATTATGGTATTCCTTATGTTTATCGGAGCTTGTGCGGGAAGTACAGGTGGTGGATTCAAGGTTTCCAGAATCGTCATCCTCGCAAAAGCTATAGTGAGAGAGCTGAAATCCTACATTCATCCTAAGTCAGTTAGACAGGTTAGAGTGGACAAATCCCCACTTCCTGAAGGTGTCGTAAAGTCGACTCTCGTATATCTTTCAACTTATATTTTGATCTTTACTGTATCACATTTTCTGATCAGTTTTGATGGAAAAAGCTTTGAAACCAGCTTTACAGCTGTAGCAGCTACGTTTAACAATATCGGTCCAGGACTCGCAGGAGTCGGACCTATGCAGAATTATTCAGAGTTTAGTAATTTTGCAAAGATTATTCTTTCTTTCGATATGCTGGCAGGACGTTTGGAACTATTCCCGATGCTTCTCCTGTTTACACCAGCGGTTTGGAGAAATACACATAGACAAAGTAAACATGACCTCGTATCACTATTCTAATGTGGTACGAGGCCATGTTTTTATATAGAAAATCCTAGATTAGGATATCTACACGGTTCTTTATTTTGTTTGGAATTCTATCGAGTTCCTGTAGGAATTTCGATTTTTTTCCGAAGAGGTCTTCGAAAGGTTTGGTCGTTTCTATCTTTGAGCTTCCGCTCTTTTTTAAGTAGCCGTCTTTATCAATCGTGATACCGACTTCTTCGAGCTCGTTTTTATATTTCTTTACTAGAGACTTCATAGAGGAAGCCGCCTGTTTTAGATTCGAATCGTGGCTTGTTTTGCTGGACTCGAAAGTGTTGTTATAGGTGTCTAAGAATGCTTTTAATTTGTGTGAGTATGTCTTAGCATTTCCTGTTGTTTCCGTCGGGTCTTTCTTATCAGTGTATTTAGCAAAACGGAGACTCTTTATAGTGTTGTTTAAGGCATAGGAGTCAGCACGCACGAGCGCAACATTAGAAGCCCCTTCTCGATCGTTCTTTGAGATCAGGTTTCTGTAACTTCCATATGCAACCCTGAGGGTAGAATTTGATGTAATATTAAAAGACATAATATACCTTCCTCACTCTCTAAATAATATATCGGAAATATATACAAAAATATAAGGGGGATTTTGTATAACTTTTCCCGCAGATTGTGATTGAGTATTGAGAGGGTAATGCTATAATTAATTAAGACGTTTAATTAATTAGCAATTCCGAAAAAGGGGGGATTCTTTTGAGAGAATTACTGAAAGATTTAGGGCTTGTGCTGGGCGTCGGTGAAGATCATTTCACGATGAAGCGGGGAAGTTTCAAGTACAAGACTAAACTTCAGAGGACGGTTAAACTGGAACGTATAGGTACTTTTGAAACCGATGAGGGTTATAGAGTGGATTTCAAAGGGCCTCTGACCGGTGATCTATTTAGCCTGAATGTGAAAGATGAGGGGCAACGTTTTAAAGTCTCTTTTTCCGGGGACGGGGAGAAGTTTAATCGATTCTTTGTTTCGTTTAAAGCAGATGAGACGGAACGAATCTATGGATGTGGGGAAACATATTCTAAGTTTAATTTAAAAGGGGAAAAAGTTAGGATCTGGGTGGCAGAACATCAAAATACGAATCGTATTGGCCGCAAGATTCTAAAAGAAAAAATCACAGGAAAACATCCCGATAAAACACTTAAATTTGATAAATATGAATCCTACTATGCACAGCCGACTTTTGTATCTTCAAAGAAATACTATGTGCACTGTGACGTAAAGAATTACACCGAGTTCGATTTTAGAAGTCTGAACAGGACAGTTTTGAAGTTCGAAGAACCACCGGTATTCTATATCGGATATGCAGACACTTTTGAAGAGATTTCAGAAGAACTGGCAAAAATACTGGGCCGGACAGTAACTCTTCCAGATTGGATTTATGATGGTGCGATTCTGGCTATTCAGGGCGGATGCGATATCATCGATGAGAAGATTAGAAAAGCTAAAGCTCATAATGTAAAGATAAGCGGTATCTGGTCACAGGACTGGTGCGGCTGCAGAAAGACTGGCTTTGGTTACCAGGTTATGTGGAACTGGGAATGGGATAGAAATCTCTATCCAAATTTAGACAGGAAGATAGTCGAGTGGAATGAACAGGGAATCAAGTTCCTCGGATATATAAATCCCTTTATAGCACTGGAGAAAAATCTGTACAGGATTGCATCTGAAAGAGGCTACTGCGTAAAGGATAAAGACGGCAAAGACTACCTGGTTACGATTACAACTTTCCCGGCTGCTATGGTCGACTTCACGAATCCTGAAGCTTATGAATGGTATAAAGGGCTTATAAAGGACAATATGATAGGTCTCGGAATGGGAGGCTGGATGGCAGACTTCGGAGAATATCTGCCAGTCGATTGTGTGCTTCACAGTGGAGAAAATCCATCTGAACTTCATAATGAATGGCCAGCCATCTGGGCGAGATTGAACAGGGAAGCGATAGAAGAATGCAATAAAATCGGTGAAGTATTCTTTTTTACACGTGCAGGGTTTACAGGAACTGTAAACAACTCCCTGATGATGTGGACCGGTGATCAGCATGTCGACTGGTCTGTGGATGATGGGCTTCCATCTGTTATTCCGGCGACTTTATCGCTGGCGATGTCAGGGTATCCTATAGCGCATTCTGATGTAGGCGGATATACGACGATTATGCATATGCGTAGATCGAAAGAGCTGCTGATGAGATGGGAAGAGATGAATGTGTTCTCACCACTTTTCAGAAGTCATGAGGGAAATCAGCCTGTCAATGATGTTCAGTTTGACGATGATGAGGATCTGTTGAATCAGCTCGAGAGAACTTCTGTCATGCATGCAAATTTAAAGGATTATCTAAAGAATCTCGTGGCTGAGGCAAACAGCCGTGGCATACCGGTTATGCGTCCTGTTTTCTATCACTACGATGAGGAATGGGCATATGACGAAATGACAGAGTATCTGTTGGGAAGAGATGTTCTGGTAGCACCGATTATAAAGGAAGGGGCAGTCGGTCGAATCGTGCATCTACCTAAAGATGAATGGATACATCTTTTTTCGAAAAAAGAATACAGCGGGGGAGAGGTTTACATAGATGCACCGATAGGTGAACCACCTGTATTTATACGAAAAAACAGTCCTGAGTTTATGAGTCTGCTAGGGGTAGCGGATATGTATAGTTTATGTTAAAGGAGAGGGTTAAATGGAAGATCAGGCGTTGAAGGAAAGACAGAGCAAACTGTCGTCGAAGATGGCTTATGGATTTGCTGATATTTATGGTGGTGGAGCATTTGTAATAATCTCAACATTTTTTACAGTGTTCCTCACGAAAGCACTCGGAATGTCACCGGCTTTGGCAGGAACTATTCCATTGATAGGAAAGGTCTGGGATGCGATTACAGACCCTATGATGGGGAATATCGCGGATAGGACGAAATCGAAATTCGGAGCAAAGAGATTCTATATTCTGATCGGGTCTATCATATCTGCAATTACATTTGTATTACTTTGGATACCTTTTGAGGGAGCGTTCCAGTATGGATTCTATGTGCTTATGTATATCCTGTTTTCTACTGGATTTACAATCGTAATGGTTCCATATAACGGATTGCTGCCAGATATGGTCGAGGATTATACCGTCAGATCTAAATTCTCAAGTATTCGAATGATTTTCTCATCATTTGGTGCGATTCTGGCAGGTCTGATTCCGACTATTATGATTAAAGATAATACAAACAGCATGCAGTATTTCAGCGTTGCTTTAATCTTTGGTGTAATCTTTATCATTTCAATTCTGATTACCTTTTTTGGAACATGGGAAAAAGATAAAACTATTAAGCCTATGACTATGGGCGAGACATTTACTCAGTCATTTACAGTATATAAGAGTAAAGCGTTTGTATTGTTCCTCTGCATATTTATCTTTGGACAGTGTGCGGCGGATTTCGTAACGGGACTCGCAGTTTACTATATTGATGATGTGCTTAATGCATACGGCGGTGGTAACTTTACAATCCTGATGGGAATACTACTGATTGCACAGTTTTTGGGAATGATTATCTTTGCGCCTATCATGGCAAAGACCTCAAAGAAGTTCCCGATTCTGTTGGCTACACCTATCAGAATCATAGCGACTCTGGCGCTATTGTTCTTCTCCTATGAGGGAGCAAACTTCAAGATTATTCTCGCACTATCTTTCGTAATAGGTTTGGGAATGGCAGCTACTTCTACATCTATCTATGCGATTCTCGCTGATATGGCGGACGTGGATGAGTTGATTACAGGTATTAACAGACCTGGTATCGTATCAGGAATGGCTACTTTTATCAGAAAGATTTCTACAGGTATTTCAACCTTCCTGATCGGTTTACTGCTTTCAGCGATAAACTACGACGAATTGCTGGCAGCACAGAAGATGAGGCAGTGCGCATCAGTACAGATGGGAATCGTATATATCTACGTGTTCTCACAGGTTCTATTGCTTCTGATCACACTCTTTGTTACATGGAAGTTCCCTATGGGAAAGAAGGAATTTGAGATCGTGGTAAAGGAAGTAGCCAGAAGAAAAGGTGAGGATAACAGCACTATCACAGAGGAGGAACGTCGTGTCTGTGAGAAAGTAACAGGCTTTAAGTATGAGAACCTCTGGGATAAGAATAACGCACTTAAGTTTAAGAATAACTAGTATATAAAGGAGAAAATTATGAAATACTTTTTGGACAGCGCAAAGATGGATGAAATTAAAGAGGCTTATGAGACATTTGGAATAGATGGAGTTACTACGAATCCAAAGCACATCATGTTATCAGGAAAGCCTTTTATGAAAGCGATTACCGATATGGCTGATTGGGTAAAGGCTGAAGGAATAGAAGGATATGAGAAATTCCCTATTTCAGTTGAGATTAATCCACATCTGGATAATGCTGAGGATATGGTGAACGAGGCCAGAAAGATTAGTGCTATCTGTTCTAACTTCGTAATAAAGATTCCGGCTACAGAAGCGGGTGTTACAGCTGCCAGAAGATTGGAGAAGGAAGGCATACGTACAAATGTGACACTTATTTTTTCACCATCACAGGCTATACTTCCGGCAAAGAACGGTTCGAAATTCGTGTCACCATTTATCGGATGGAAGGAACAGAACGGTGAGGATTGTAAGCAGTATATAAAGGATATCGTGGATATCTATAAGAACTATGGTTTCTATAAACAGACAGAAATCATCTGTGCTGCAGTTCGTACTCCAAAGCAGTTTGTAGATTGTGCAACTGTAGGTGCTGATATTGTAACAGCAGGACTTCAGGTTTATAAAGACAGCATGCATCATGCATTTACACGTCAGGGTATTGAGACTTTTGAAAATGCATGGGATAACACAGTAACTGAGTAGGGGGAAAGATATGAAAGTAGGTTTTGTCGGACTCGGAATTATGGGCGAGTCCATGTGTGAGAATATAGTAAAGAAAAATGCTGATAGCGTGTATGTATTTGATTATGTAGAAGCTAAGGTACAGAAGCTTGAATCAGTTGGAGCGATTCCATGTTCTTCTTCAAAGGAAGTATGTGAGAATGTAGATGTATTTATTAGTATGGTTCCTAAGTCTGAACATAGTCGTTCTGTATATGAGGAAATCCTGCCGGTATTGGGAGCCGGAAAGCTTTGTATCGATATGAGTACGATAGATCCAAGTGTTTCAGTAGAGATATCAAAACAGGTGAAGGCTACAGGCGCAGAGTTTATCGATGCACCTGTTGTAAAAAGTAAACCTGCTGCTATCGCAGGAAAGCTCGGAATATATGTAGGTGGCTCTGAGAGTGCATACGAGAAGGCGCTTCCTATCTTGAAGATGATGGGTGAGAATGTAATCCGTCTCGGCGACAATGGAAAAGGACTCGTTATGAAGATCTGTCACAATGCTTTGGTTTCTCAGATACAGAACGGTGTAAATGAGACATCTACTCTGGCAGCAGCAAATGGAATAGATATTCTGACTTTTGCGGAAGCGATTTCCTATGGTGGCGGTCAGAATTTTTATCTGGATTCAAAGAAGGAGTCTATAAGTAGAGAAGATTATACTACAGCTTTTTCCGTTGAAAATATGCATAAAGATGTACATATCTGTGCAAATCTGGCAGAGGAGTCAAAGGTGTCTATGCCTGGAGAATTAAACGCTGTGTCTGTGTATGATAAAGCACTCGAACTGGGTTATGGCAAAGAGGACTTCTGCGCTACTATAAAGGTGGTAAAGGGGAACTAGCGATGGACAAGCTGACAGACTTAAATGCAAAAAATGATGTCGAAATCTATGATGTAAATTCGAGTCATTTTAAGTCATATGGAAGAGTGATTTCGGAAATAGATGTAGACAATCTCATCTCTATAATGGATGAACAGACTGAGATTCCGAGTGAAGGTAACGTATATAAACCGAGCCTATCCGCCTTAGAGGAAACAAAGGAATATGAGGATATAAAGACTCTCCTTTATGGTGGGATGCCTATACAGATAGGATATTGCAATGGCAGAAATTCGTCTTATAACGGATTTGAGTATCATAAAGGAAACGAAGTAAATATAGCGGTTACAGATTTCGTTCTGGCGCTGGGACATTCCTATGATATCGAAAATAACAGGTATGATTTCTCTAATGCAGAGGTCTTCTATGTACCAAAGGGAACTGTGGTTTCTATGTATGAAACTACTCTTCATCTCTCACCTATTCGTGTAGAAGACGCAGGATTTAAAGACATCGTGGTTCTACCGAAAGGGACGAATACAGCTTTGACAGATGAGGAAAAAGCAGACCGTGATGAACTCATCCGGGAAAAAGGAGAAAACTGCGAAGAGGTTTTATTACTACAGAAGAACAAATGGGTTATCTGTCATGATCACAAGCAGCCGCTGGTGGAACAGGGAGCTCATGTAGGAATCTTTGGTGAGAATAAATCTATTAATTATTAATGTGAAAGAAGAGTAATATGATAAATGAATTACTGTTTATGGTTGTAATTCTCTTATCAAATATAATTCAAGGCATCACTGGATTTGCAGGGACGATTCTGGCGATGCCTTTTTCCATAAAGCTGGTAGGAATGGATGTAGCTGTTCCGGTGTTAAATATGCTGGGTGTCTGGTCCGGGATATATGTTCTGATAGGAAATCATCGTAGTGTGAATCGCAGAGAGCTCTTAAAGATATTGATGGTGATGGGACCGTCTCTCGTGGTAGGGCTTATCATCAGACAGTTACTGCAACATGATGCAGGATTGCTCTATTTATTACTGGGTGTGATAGTTCTGTTTATCTCGTTTCGAGGTGGGTTAGGGCTATATCTGGAATACTCCGGACGAGGAAAATTTTTTCATAAGAATGAGATATGCCTTAATCTGATACTGGTGCTTTCGGGAGTCGTGCATGGGATGTATGTATGCGGAGGACCGCTGTTGATAGCATATCTGGCTGAGAAAATTCATGAGAAAGCAGAGTTCAGGGCGACTATATCGACGGTCTGGATATTTTTAAATGGGATTATATTTGTAAGTCAGTTGACTAATGGAATGTGGAATATACATAATGTCAGGATTCAGCTTTACTCGGCGCTGCCGCTGGTGGCAGGAATGTTTATAGGAAGCGTGCTTTCGAAGAAGATGTCGCAGAAATTCTTTATGGTTCTGACCTATATACTGCTGTTTATAGCTGGTATTTCATTGTTTTTTAAATAAAGGGGAATAGATTTATGAGAAAATTTGAAGTTGCTTATGTGCCGATTGGTGCACCGACTTTTCATCTGGAAAGTGCGGGAATATGTTTTCAGGATTCGATTTCGTTATTAGAATCGGTATGTGATAATGTGGTGTATCCGGATGATATGCTTCTATCAATCGATTTGTTGAAGAAGTATTTGGATGGGATAAATCCGGAACTCATCGTACTCCAGAATGTGACATTTGCAAATGCAGCATTTGCGAGTGAAGTGTTGCATAGATTTAGGGATGTTCCGATTCTCCTGTGGACATTGAGAGAGCCTGTAATCGATGGAGGCAGATTGCGCCTGAATTCGCTGACTGGTGCATATTCTGCTGCGAATACTATAAAGGCTTTTAGAGATGAACCGATTAACTATATATTTGGTTCTCCGAAGGAAGAAAAAGTAATAGCGCATATTAAGGCTACAGTAAATGCTGCCAGAGTTAGATTTATGATGCAGGATATGACTTTGGCGCAGGTGGGACATACTCCACAGGGCTTTGGTTTTGGTAGAGCGTTGGATAACGATATGTTAGAACAGTTTGGAGTCATGTTGGAATCTATCGAAGCGAGAGAGTTGATTCAGAGAGCAAAGAGTTATACTGATGAAGAGTGTATGGAATACTTAGAGGATGCAAAGCATAGGTTAGTGGGCTTTGAATCAGTTCCGGCGCAGAATGTTTCCGACTTTGCCAGACTATATAAAGCGTACGATACGTTTGTAAGAGAGAAAAAAATCGGTGCACTGTGTTCCAGATGTTGGCCGGATTATTTCGTCGAATTTGGTACACCGGTTTGTGCAGTCTTATCTATACTGAATGATTTAAAGATTGCTACGAGTTGCGAGGCTGATGCTTATGGCGCGCTTTCTATGTATATAGGAATGCATCTAAGCGATATGCCTGTATTCTTTGGCGATCCGGTATCTATGGATGAAGAAGAGAATACTATTACTTTCTGGCATTGTGGTATGGCTGCCTGCTCTCTGGCACGTGAAGATACGAAAGCCGAGATAGGGGAGCACTGCAACAGACATATTGGACCAACCTGTGAATTTGGATGCAAGCCTTCAAAAGAAGCGACTATTTTTCGTATAGGCAGAAACAGAGACGGAAGCTTTAGATTCTTTATAACCGATGGAGAAATCCTCGACAAACCAAAGCAGTTTAATGGAACGTCTCTAGTGGTAAAGACGAAGTCTTCTGCAGAGGAAATAGTTTATACTACAGTAGAAAGAGGATATGAACCGCATTTTGTGGTAGTCTATAAAGACGTAGTGAGAGAACTGGAAGTTCTCGGAAAGATGTTAAATATACCTGTGGAGATTATATGAGAACTACAAAACATACAGGAATGAATATGAGCCTGATAAAGAAACAGAATCGCTCATCTATACTGAACTATATATGTGAGGTGGGACCTGTTTCCAGAAAAGATATAGCCGATGAGACCGGACTTACTCCGGCTTCTGTGACGCAGATTATGAATCAGCTTATCGAAGAGGGTATCCTGGAGGAAATCGGGACAAATAACGAGAGCAACGGGGCTGGTAGGAGAAAGGTCCTATGCGATATCAAATATGATTTAGAGTATCTGTTTGCGGTAAACATAGAAGCAGAAACTACGACGGTTGCTTTATCAGACCTCGCTGGTAATAGTTTAGAGAAGGTTAGTATTCATACAGACAGCAGTATTAGCGCAGAAGCTTTTTTGAAAAAAATCGGTATGATAATCGATGAAATCCGCGAGCGTCAGAAGAGGAATGTCAGAAGCAATATTAAAACTGTATCGGTTGGAATCTGCGGATTAGTCGACAGGGAAGCTGGAGTGTCTGTTCATGCTTATGGTATTTGGGATAATCCGGTAGAGGTTTGTGAGATTCTCGAGAATGAAACCGGATACAAAATTTATATAGACAATAATGTCGATTCCTATGCAAAAGCTGAAATCCTGTATGGAATGGGCCGGAAAAGGGATGATTTCCTACTGATTAAATGGGGACCGGGTGTCGGTTCTGATTTCGTAATCGGTAGAGAAGTCTACACCGGAAGACATGGCAGGTCTGCTGAATTAGGTCATTTTATCGTAGAGAAAGATGGAAAGGAATGCAGCTGTGGCAGGCGGGGATGTCTGGAGACAAAGGTTTCCTATCAGGCGATGCAGGAAATAAAACCTTTTGAAGTTTCAGAGTTTGCCGACTGTGTTCGCAGTTCGACCGGGAGAGAGGCGAAAGCATTCGATGAAGCGATGGATTTATTTGCCAGAGCTATCGTAAATTCGGCGACTATATTGGCGCCGGAAAAAATAGTCCTTTCAGGTAGACTTTTTTCTAATGAGGAAATCAGAAATAGAGTTATAAAGTATTGCGAGTCCTATGATAGAAAAATAGATGTAAATCGTGTGCTTTATACTTCTCTATCAGCGAAGGAAGATTATATAGGACCTATAGCATCATATGTTTCTGAGGTTATTTTTTAGAAAAATGCCATTTGGCATATTGATATTTTGCGTTGTCTAACCTATAATCGTGAAAGTATTTATGAATTCAGTATTTACGGAACGATAAGGAGTATTTAATGAATCAGGAAAAAGTCATCGTTATAGATTTCGGTGGGCAGTATAATCAGTTGGTTGCCAGACGCGTTCGTGAATGTAATGTGTATTGCGAAATCTATTCATACAAGACTGATTTGAATGTGATAAAGGAGATGAATCCGAAGGGAATCATCCTCACAGGAGGTCCTAGCAGCTGTTATGAAGAGGGAGCGTCTACTTGTGACGAGGAACTTTTTAAACTGGGAATCCCGGTTTTAGGACTGTGTTATGGTGCCCAGCTCATGAATCATGTCCTCGGTGGAGTTGTGGAAAAAGCTCCTGTCCGTGAATATGGAAAAACAAAGTGTTTTGTGGATAACAATTCCAAACTGTTTGAAAACGTTTCAAAGCAGACAGTGGTTTGGATGAGTCATTTCGATTACATAAAGGAAGCGGCACCTGGATTTAGAGTATCTGCTTATACTGCGGACTGTCCGGTAGCAGCGAGTGAGAAGCCGGATGAAAATCTGTACGCAGTACAGTTCCATCCTGAAGTTCTGCATACTGTAGAGGGTAAACAGATTTTAGAGAATTTCGTTCTCGGAATCTGCGGCTGTCAGGGAACATGGAAGATGGATAGCTTTGTAGAACATACTATTCAGGAAATCCGTGAGAAGGTTGGTTCAGGAAAAGTCCTTCTCGCTCTTTCTGGAGGAGTAGACAGTTCAGTTGCAGCGGGGCTGTTATCACGAGCTATCGGAAAGCAGCTTACATGTGTATTTGTAGATCACGGTCTGCTTAGAAAAAATGAAGGTGACGAAGTAGAGGCAGTATTTGGTGAGCAGGGTCAGTTTGATCTAAATTTCGTCAGAGTAAATGCTGCACAGCGTTACTATGATAAGCTGGCTGGTGTCGTAGAACCGGAACAGAAGAGAAAGATCATCGGTGAGGAGTTCATCCGAGTGTTTGAGGAAGAGGCAAAAAAAATCGGCGCTGTGGATTTCCTCGCACAGGGAACTATCTATCCTGATGTAGTAGAATCAGGATTGGGTGGAGAATCAGCGGTGATTAAATCTCATCATAACGTAGGAGGTCTTCCTGATTTCGTAGATTTCAAGGAAATCATAGAACCTCTTCGAAACCTCTTTAAAGACGAGGTTCGACAGGCTGGATTAGAGCTTGGAATTCCGAAATCTCTGGTATTCCGTCAGCCTTTCCCTGGACCGGGACTCGGTATTCGAATCATCGGTGAAGTAACTGCTGAGAAAGTAGCTATCGTTCAGGATGCAGATGCCATCTACAGGGAAGAAATCGCTAAAGAATTAAAGCTCTACGAAGATACACACGGCGGAAAGGTTGCACCTTGGAAGCCTAACCAGTATTTTGCAGCACTCACAAATATGCGTTCAGTCGGTGTTATGGGTGATGAACGTACTTATGACTACGCTGTAGCACTTCGTGCAGTTAAAACAATAGATTTCATGACAGCTGAATCTGCAGAAATACCATTCGCAGTCCTCCAGACAGTCATGAGTCGAATCATCAATGAAGTGAAAGGTGTAAATCGAGTATTCTACGATTTGACAAGTAAACCACCTGGAACGATTGAGATGGAGTAGTTCCAAGTGGTTTGCAAGTGCATAGAAAACCAGTAAGATCAAGGGCTGAGAGCATTTGCTCCCAGCTCTTTTTGTAATGTTTCTTATAGTGATTCTAAATTGATTCTATAAATAGCTTTCTTAAACCACACATTGCGTGTATAGGGCGGACGTGATATAATCAAGAAAAACGCAATGTGAGGAGAATGTTATGGATACTGCAAAGGTGATGAGAGAATTACGCGAGAGTGTAAATATGAATCGAAAAGAGTTTTCGGAACATACGGGAATCCCAGTTCGAACACTGGAGGATTGGGAAGCAGGACGACGCACCCCTCCGGAGTATATTCCGAGACTGATTGCGTATCAGCTGAAATATGAGAAATTGGTTGGGAAAGGTGTCAAATATGGAGGGGCAAGTGGCGAAAACGGAGCAGACTCAGACAACGGATAATATACCGTTGAAAGTGGAAACTATAGATATTAGGAGTCAAATTCATATTGTACGTGGGAAGCAGGTTATGTTGGATAGTGATCTTGCTATGTTATACAAAGTCGAAACAGGAGTTCTGAACCGTGCGGTTAAGCGCAATAAGAAACGTTTTCCTGAAGACTTTTGTTTCCAACTGTCGGAGGAAGAGTTTTTGAGATGCCAAAATGGCATCTCAAAGGTTGATGACCCAGATGGACGCGGCGGCAGACGATATATGCCATATGCTTTTACGGAGCAGGGAATATCGATGCTTTCTGCTATACTTCGAAGCGATGTAGCAATTAATGTTAGCATAGGTATTATGAGAGCATTTGTGGAAATGCGGAAATTCCTTGCAACAAACTCTCTGATACTGAATCGTGTCGAAGAATTGGAAGTTAAACAACTGGAATATCAGAAAAGTACTGATGAGAGATTTGATAGGGTGTTTCAGTATATCGAAGATCATGCCGAATCGGAGCAGAAGATCTTTTTTGATGGGCAGATCTATGATGCGTTTAGTTTGATTACAACTATTATACAGAAGGCCAAAAGTGATATTGTATTGATTGATGGATACGTGGATGTTAATACGCTGAACATTTTGGCAAAGAAGAATGCCGGTGTTGATGTTACAATTTTTACATATGCCAGCGCACCGCTTACGAATAAAGATGTGGAGAATTTTAATGCGCAGTATCCGAAGCTGACTGTTAAAAAGACGCAAGTATTTCATGATAGATTTATCATGTTGGACGGAAAGACGGTTTATCATATAGGGGCTTCTATAAAGGATGCCGGCAAGAAGTGTTTTGGTGTTTCGTTGATAAATGATTCCGGTATTGTAGAGGATTTGCTGAATCGGCTAAAAAATATTTAAAAGTAGAATCAAAAACTGGTTTTAAGTAAGCTAGAGAAGGATAATCGGTGAAGAAATGAAAACGCTTGATATAGAAAAATTTTCAACGAACTTTACTGTTCGAAAACTAGAAAAAGAAGATATATCTGAAATTCTGTCATTATGTGAAAAGAATACACTTTATTATAAATATTGTCCTCCCTTTGTGACGGAGCAGAGTATTATAGATGATATGAATGCGCTTCCACCGGGGAAGACAAAAGATAGTAAGTCCTATGTCGGATATTACACTGCTAAGAATGAGTTAGTAGCGGTTATGGACCTTATTACAGATTTCCCGGATGAAGGGACGGCCTTTTTGGGATTTTTCATGACTGATGTATTGGTTCAGAATAAAGGAATCGGAAGTGGCGTCATAGAGAAACTGTGTGCATATTTATCTGATGTCGGGGCTAAATCCGTTCGCTTGGCATGGGTTGAAGGAAATCCTCAGGCAGAACACTTTTGGCATAAAAATGGATTTAAAGAGACCGGCGCAATTCAAGATGCAGGAGATTATTCGGTTGTTGTAGCGGAAAGAATTCTTTTGAATGAGCGGGTAATCGATGATGAGATTAAACTGATACCATACTACAGAAATGATAAAGTATCGCTTCCGTGGTATCAGGATTTGGATGTATGCAAGCAGGTAGATAATCGGGATGAACCATATGATTCAGAACTTTTACACAGAATGTACGATTATCTTAGTTCCCATGGTGCTTGTTATTACATTGAGTTTCGGGGTGAATTGGTGGGGGATGTTTCTCTTCAGGATAATGGAGAAGTTGCCATCGTTGTTTGCAAAGAGTATCAGGATCGACATATCGGACGCCGCTGTATAAAGGAAATGATAAAACTTGCAAACGAAAAGGGTATGGAAGAAGTAAAAGCAAATATTTATTCTTTTAATACCCAAAGTCAACGAATGTTTGAATCAATTGGGTTTAAGAAAACTGATGTGGAATGCTATAACTATAAGATTTAAGCCGCTTCTAATTTACAAATAATGAGGTTAAAAATGTGAAAGAATAGAATCGTTTAATTCTACGAATGATTCTAAAATGATTTTATTTCCCCGAAAAACACAAGAATTACAGGGTGTTTCAAGGAAGATAAAATAATTGAAACATTGAATTTACCGGTATTTCACACGCGAAAAAGAGTTGAAACAGGGGAGATGGAGTAATACCGGGTGGTTTGCAAGGACAGCATAAGCTAAATTAAATAAATATGAACAAATAAGTGCAGTATGGGATAATTATTAATTATTCATACTGCATTTTTTGTATACTGCAATTGCGTTGATAACGGGCAAATGATACTATGTTGATAACAATAATACTTTGGGTACAATCTGGATACAAATAAGATAAAGAGGGGTGACTATGTACGAGATTTCTAAAAACGATTGGAAGAAATATAGAGAAAAGATTGGCATCTGGCAAGAAAGCTATATGGAGAGATTGCTAACGGAATATGTTGCTTTTATGCAAACGGGTGAGCCAGCTTCAAAAAGATTTTGGGAACTTGAAAAGAGAATAAAGCAGGATAAAAAGTGTCCAGGTGTGTTAATCACAGATATGAGAAAATCTTCTGCTATATATGATATTGCCGCATTAGTGAGAGAAGAAATTATTAGTATAAGGGAACTAGATGATTTTTCTAATGATTTACAGGAGGCAGTAAATAATATTATAAATCATAAATATTAGAGAGGATTTATTATGGGAATAATAGAAACAGCTAGCGGTAATTCCGTTTGGAGAGGCATGGATTATTATGAAAACAAAAAAGTTGTTTTTTGGAAAAAGATAAACGATGGTATATATGAAGGTGTAGTTTCGGGAAGTGAAGGCAATACTTATAACGTCCATGTTGAAACAATGCATCCAAGAAAATCAATATGCAATTGTCCTTTTGCAGAAGGTAGACGAGTTGTCTGTAAACATATGATTGCTCTTTATTTTACCGCAGAGCCTAATGCCGCTAAGGATTTTCTGAAACAAGTAGAAGAATGGGGAAAAGAGGAAGAGGAGCAGGAACGACAGCATTATATAGAACTACGGAAATATGTGAACAGTTTAACTAAGGCAGAATTACAAGAGCGATTATATAATGCTTTGATTGAAATAGGGGATGCAAGGGATAGATATTGGTAATAATTTGTTGATGCACTGCATAATATGTTTATAATGAAGACAACTAAAGATAAAGAGGATAATTATAGATGGATTATGCAATAGAAGTAAAATCACTTCGAAATGATATGGGGATGAATAGGATGGAATTCTGCGAATACTTTCAGATTCCATAGCGCACTGTTGTTGATTGGGAAGTAGGTAATCGCAAGATGCCACCATATGTTCTTTATCTTATGAAGTTTAAAGCACAGGCTGAGAATATATGTAATAAAGATAAAAGTGAAACTGATATAAAGGAATAGATGTTTCATAGGAAGTGTGATAACACGTAGTTGATAACAAAATGATAACATTAGCTAAGGCGGTCCAAATGATTCGGACGGCTGAAACCAAATGGAATCAAATCGAAACAGATATCCTTAACAAAATAGTTTAAGATAACAATCTTGTTAGGGAGATGGAGTAGTTCCAAGCGGTTTGCAAGTGACGATAAAACCCAATAAAATCAAGGGCTGAGAGCATTTGCTCCCAGCTCTTTTTTTGAATGATTTAAATATTGATTCTAAAATGATTCAAGAGCAGCAGATGTCATACGAAATTGGTTGCGAAACCGTTCTACATTAGAGTTTTTATCTTTCTGGGAGGAAATCTATAATCCTGATTTTAAAGTGTTCGAATCTGAACACTTTAAAAAGGATGTTGGTCTGGTAACATTTACGCCAAGTGTTTCTGAATGGGTAGCTAAAACAGATGCGATAGGAATGTTTGTGAAAAAAGGCCGTTATGGAGGAACTTTTGCCCACAATGATATAGCGTTTGAATTTGCTTCTGCAATCAGTCCAGTCTTTAACTACATGGACAGAAAAAAGATTATTATCATAGGTTGCCCTGGGAGTGGGGAAAGCACATATCCAGAGATGAATTTGATGCGCAGTTGAGCTGGTTAGTGAATATAACAAGCGATAAAAAACGTGTATATGTGGATTGTAGTAGAAAGGATAATGTAAAATAGTGAAAAAATAGTGTAATTATAATGAAATAATTAGCGCGCTCGTGATATAATATATGTGTCAGGAGTGTATTATTTATGATCAAAACCATTTTGTCAAATGAGATATTAAAGTATATTACGGAGATTGATAAAAACAGGTATAAAGTTTCAGAGGTTTCATTGCCTGTTGCTGTAGCAAGTAAGTTACGAAAAAATTCAAAAAAGAAAAGTTCCTATGCATCTACTAAAATTGAAGGGAATCCTTTATCAGAGAAGCAGGTAGATGAGGTTATAGATAGTGATGAACGAAAGCATTATCTTAAACCAGAGCACGAGGTGCGTAACTATTTTCTTGCGCTAAATTATCTGGAAGAGAAGGCGGCTAAGAAAGAGCAGTTTTCCAAGAAACTGATATTAGATGTACAGAAGTATGTTGAAAGGGGAGCTTCAAAAGAAAAAATAGGACTTCGAGGACCAATGCCGCCCGGAGTGTTATTTGCGGTATATGATTCTCAAACCGGAAATCCTGAGTACATTCCACCAGAATATATTGATATACCGGATTTGTTGGATGAATTGGTAGAATACGTGAATACAACAGATGATCATCCGCTCATAGTCGCAGCTGTAGTTCATTATCAGCTTGTAACTATTCATCCGTTTGAAGATGGAAATGGGCGAACAGCGAGGTTGCTCTCAGGTTATATTTTAGATATCAATGGATATGGTTTTTACGGAATTGGCTCATTAGAAGAGTATTTTGCGTATGATATTGATGAATATTATGAATCCATCCAGATGGGACTTCCTGCGCTGTATTATTCAGGACGAGATAATCCACCTCACCCGGAGATTTGGATCAATTATTTTCTTCGCATGGTTTTGCTGTATTCAAATAAGGTATGTGAATTATCGGAGAGTTCAAATAGTGAAGAATTGGAAGGAAGCCTATCGTATCTGAAAGGTAAAGAGAAAGCATTACTCTTGCTTCTCATAAAGAATTATAAAAGAGAATTCACGCCTATTGAAGTCAGTAAAGAGCTTAAGGTTACAAATAAGACTGTCATCAATCGACTTGCGACACTTGTAAAAAATGGATTTGTTGTTCCGAATATGGTTAAGGAACGAATACGTTCTTATGAACTTTCTGACTTTACAAAGCAGAATGAGAAGGAAATAAAAAAGCTTTTGAAGTGAGGCAGGATCCTGATGGAACTTTTATAGAATCACTGATTCTGTTGAATGATTCTAAAATGATTTTTTTTCAAAAAGCACACGAAATACAAGGTGCTTCGTGGAATATAAAAAAATAGAAACGCTGAATTTGTTAGCATTTCACACGAAAAACAATTCTGGAACAGTGGAGATGGAGTAATGGATTATCACTGGAAAAGCATTGGGTGATATAAATGGGATATATGAGTTTAACGTAATGTATTTCTGTTTGCACTTATAGCGAGTTTGATAAAGACAATTTGAAGTTATAGAAAGGGTGACAACATATGACAATAGAAGAAATCCTCCGTGGTGAGTCAAAAGACCTGGAGTTCAAAGAAAAACTGCCGGAGGACAGTAAAAAATATATGAAGACAATTGTTGCCTTTTCTAATGGAGATGGCGGCAGACTAATAATTGGTGTCAATGATGACAGAGAGGTTGTGGGAGTTGATAAAACGGCCGTTTTTACCATGATTGATAAAATCACTAATGCTATTAGTGCCAGTTGTGAACCATTGATTATTCCAGATATTGCACCACAAGCAGTGGGAGATAAAACGGTTATTGTGGTGGAAATTAGTGCTGGAAGGCAAAGACCTTATTATCTTAAATCGCTTGGAATGGATAAGGATACTTTTATCCGTACAGCTGGTTCTACACGGCTTGCTGACAGACCATTTATCCAGGAAATGTACTAGGAGGATGAGAACAGATCCTTTGATAATGTTGTGAATAAAGACATTGAAGTAACAGATGCAGATATTAAAAGCTTCTGTGAGAACATGAAAAAAGAGGCACAGCGTAATTGCTTGAATGAGAAAGATGCTGAAAAGGTTAAGACGCCTACTAAGAATAACCTGATAACTTGGGGAATTCTTAAGGAAGAAAATGGAGTTGTTCGTCCAACATATGCATATTATTATCTGAGAGGTTTAGATGGCGTAATGTCTCAGATTCAGTGTGCAGTATTTAAAGGCAATACACGTGGAATTTTTGTAGATAAAAGAGAGTATGAGGGTAATCTTTGGGAACAGGTAGAGCAGGCATATCAGTTTGTCCTTCGGAATATTCATCTTGGAGCAAGGATCAAGGGTATTCACAGACAAGATGTTTATGAACTGCCACCGGAGAGTATACGAGAGCTTATTATCAATGCTGTTGTTAACTGCAGTTTTCTACAGGGAGGTCTTGTACAGGTAGCAATATATGATAACAGGCTTGAAATCACGTCTCCTGGTGGACTGATGCAGGGAGTTACGATTGAGAAGATGAAAGAAGGTTTTTCAAAGGTTAGAAATCAAGGTATCGCGAATGCTTTTGTTTATATGAATCTCATTGAACAATGGGGAAGCGGTGTTCCAAAGATATTGGCACAGACCAAAGAGTATGGACTTCCAGAGGCTGAGTTTATCGATATGGAAAATGCCTTTAGAGTTAATATGTACCATGCTCTTCCGGAAGATGAAAAACAAGCGATAAAAGTAAGCGATAACAAGCAAGCGACAAGCGATAAAAATAGGCGACAAACGATAAAATCAAGCGATAGTCGAACTATGTTTGCAGAATATATGTCACAACATGGGATGTCTACAACAGCTGAAATGGCGAAGTTTTCAGGCCTTAGCCCACAGAGAACAAGGGCAATTTTGTCTAAAATGGTAGATGATGGAATTATAATTGCTGAAGGAGCAAATAGGACCAGAAAATATCGATTGCAATAAACAAGCGATAAAAATATAATGTGGAATATGAGAAATTGGTAACTTCAATAAATATTTCCGGTTGCACTTTGGTTGCAAAAAATCGTAAAAAGTAAACGAACTGACGGAATAAATGTAAAACCACAACAACATATAACTACAAAAGAAAATCAATTTCGCAAGATATTGATGCCTTTCTAGAGATGGAGTAGCAAAGTGACAAAATAGTATATCCGCAAGCCTTTGATTTTACTGGGTCTGCGGATCTTTTTGTGCTCTTTTCTTAGCAGGTTTTTTATGGTTAAAATCTGCTGATTGTCCTATAATATAAGGGAAATATTGATTTTGAGGTGAGCAAATGCACAATATCGGCGAGGAAACTGAACAGATAGAGTTTAAGAAGAGCACTGGAGAGCTTAAGGAAGGCGTAATTTCTGTTGCGTCGATTTTGAACAAACATGGCTCCGGAGAGTTGTATTTTGGTGTAAAGAATAACAGTGATGGATCAGGATTATTATCATGGTATGCTTGAGGAACGTGATGCAGCAAAGCCATGGGAATTGCGGGAATCGAAATATACCGTGGAGGATATTATCGAAAAAGACCTGCAGCTATATTTGCGTAGGGCAAAGGAAGCAAACAGGATCACCTTTGATTCTGAGGAACCTGCGGTTGTTATGGGCAAGCTGGATCTTATGGCAGAGGACGGTATTCATCTGCTGAATGCCGGTGCCGTTTTGTTCTGCAATTCGACCATGAACGATGTGCAGATGGCGAAGTTTGCAACAGATGTGAAGGCGACTTTTATGAATATCCGCCGTGAGGACAAGGGAGCAATCATTGGGCTTTCCAGAGCCTGCGAACAGTACATTATTGACGCAATGGACTGGAAAGCGAATATTATCGGAAAGTGGCGTACAGTATCACATTAAGAAAATGAAGGCGAACGGAGAAGTAGAGCGTCTTGGTGCTGACTTTGGAGGTCAGTGGAAGGTGAATGGGTAGTAAAGGTAGATTTACTTGAAAATCTATTTCAGCTAGATAGAAAAGAGGGTGGGGGTTCAATGGACATAAACAACGCAATAAATCAATTACAGCAATCAAGTGCTGATTTTATGGAAAACTATTGTGTAATTAACGGAAATATATGGCGAATAGATCAGATCGAGAAAATGGATCTTAAAGAATTTGCTGATAGGTCTGTATATAGTTTACCGACGAAATTTTATAAGTATTTTCCTGATAAAAAGGAGAAGGAAAAAGATGACCTTGGTAATGTAAAAATTAAGAATTACTCTGAAATAGCATTGGAAACAAATGAAGTCTTTTTGAATAGCCATGACAAATTTGACGATGTTTTTGATTCGGAAATTAGTATTTCGTTTGATGAATTTGAAATACACAGGTTGAAGAAACTGGTTCAATGGAGTAAATGCGGGGGCACAACTGGTAGTTCAGCGCAGGATTTGGGGAATGCTATAGTCCAATGTGCGTATTCTATGATTCAAGAGAGGGGAAATATTGAAGGTATTTTCGCTATGGATGGGTATGGAGAATTAGAAAGACTTCAGGCAGAAAGCTTTAGATTAAGCTGGACAATAGAAATGGGGAAAAAAGAGATTTCTATTGCATTAAGGACAGCGATCGAGAATGAATATAACAATTTTAAAAGTAAACTACAAAATACTTTTCATGTATGCTGTTTTACAACGTCTCCAATGTCTCAACTTATGTGGGGAGGAAGCTATGCAAATGAGCATAAGGGGTTTTGCTTGGAATACACTGTTCAACCGGATGAGGAATATGTAGAAGTGTTAAGCAATATCCGTCCGGTCATATATTCAAAACGTCGACGGCCTATAACAAAAGCAATTATGGATGCCTATGATAAAAACTGGAATGATCAGGCCATTAGAGATTTGTACATAAATGGAGTACTCAGAAAAAGTATTGATTGGGCATATCAGAATGAGTGGCGGTTGATGTTGCCACCTCAAGATAAAAACCAGAAGGGTTTTACCAAGAGATTTTTTCCTATAACCAAAGTTTATTTGGAAAATCGTATGCCGGCAGATAGAAGAAAAACTATCATTGAAATATGTAAAAAGAAAAATATCCCATATGTTGGCGTTGTTCGTTCGCCGGATTATTTTGAAATGAAGGAATGTGAACAGTTATGTGAGAATTGCGCTCGAATGATGAATTGAAACTATTATATGTCAACATTTCGTCAACAAAACGCACCAAAACACACTGGAATGTGTGGGATAATCGTAAAATCCATACTATATATATTACTTTATAGAATACATGAACACAAGATATAGATGCTACTATAGAGATGGAGTAAGAACGTAATAAGCCGTGAGCCCTTTGAAATAAAGGTTTTCACGGCTTTTACTTTTTCTCAAAGTACTGTTGCAGTACTGTCTGGTTAAAGCAACAATGGTGATGACATAGCATCTTGACATTGCTTGAATATGGACGTAATATAACGCATATACGGATGATATACGAAAGAACGTTTAAATGCAAAAAGGAAGAGAGAGGAGGGCAAAAGTTATGCTGTATCCGGAGATTTCTTCTAGAGAATTGATAGAAAAATTTGATTCAGATGATTTTTATAAGGTTTATGGAAATCCTGTCAAATGTAAAATATTTGATACAGATAGAATCCTTATGTCTTTTGATTTGTATGAGCAACTGTTCGGTAAGGTCGAATTAGATAAAGAGAATACAATAGAAATGGATGATTTTATCAGAGCGTTAGTATTGCAAAGGCTTCATGAAAACCCAGTTAGTGTAACAGATACGGAGGAAGGATATTCATTTTCTATGGAAAGCGAAGTTTACGGCTTCTTAAATCGAAATACATTGAAAGATTTTGGGATTACACTTGAGAAACTCACCTCTTATTTCTTTGAGTGGATAGCTGCTTGTCCAGAGGAGTTTAAGATATGGATAGAAGAAAGTGTAAAGGAAAAGGAAACGGAAAATGACAATTAGTGAACGTATTTTTAAATTGATGGAAGAACGTGAAATTACTCAGATGGACTTTTCGAAAGCTACAGGAATACCACAGAGTACTATTAGTGATTGGAAACGAAAGAAAACGAACCCGTCTGCAGATAAAATAATGATTATTTGCAATGTGTTAAAAGTGACTCCATATGAATTGTTGCAGGATACGGTTAAATCTGTAGAGGAGTTGGATTATCGAGTGGTTACAAAAGACACAAAGGAGTATGATCTTTTGATTGAAATGGAAAGTCTTAAGAAATCGCAAAAAGAAAGATTGCTGGGGTATATTGAAGCGTTGAAACAATAGAAATGGACAATAGTATAAGCTGGAGGAAATAAAGATGGCAAATGATAAAGTTAATTTGTTTGAAAATCAATCAATATGGACAGCGTGGGTAGAGGAAGATGAGGAATGGTAATTTTCTATTGTGGATGTAGTTGGAGCATTGGCAGCGCAGTTGGATTTTGATAGTGCTAGAAATTATTGGAAAGTCTTGAAAAGCAGGCGAAAGAATTATTTGACGCAAATATGTTTGTAGATACATTGGAAGTCTTCTTTACTGAAGTGGACAAAGAAAGGCGTTAAATGTTTGAGTTTTTTTTGATTTAGCTACAGAACCATTGAGATTACCGATTGATTGGTATTATGAATGGATTATATTAGGAGTAATCGGATATATTGCATATTTGATTGCGTATGATAAAGTTGGAAGTTTATATTATGGGGATTTTATTTCAGGGAGAACAGTAGGATCATTGTTTCATTGGATTATTCGAACTATTTATTTTATCGTTATGTGGGCTATTACATATGGAGTGATTTGGACTGGTAAATTTGTTATGGCACATAAAATCTAAGTAGCTATTGGTATATGTAGTATTGTGGCGGTTGTTATAGCCGTAAAAATATTTGTTTGGTTTGAAGAACAAAATGAATTAGTCAAAGTCTCAATAAAAGCTTAAGATAATGATAACCGGTAAAATACTTTAGAAATAAAGAAAGTTGGTGGATATATGAAGGAAAAAGAACATCAATCCATAGAGTGGAAGGAATCATGGCAGGATGAGTATTTAAAATGGATTTGTGGATATGCCAATGCCTACGGTGGAACAATATATATAGGTACGGATGACGATGGTAATGTTGTAGGTATTGATAATGCGCGAGATTTATTAGAACGAATTCCTAATAAGATTACAGATACAATGGGAATCATTGCAGATGTGAACTTGTTATATAAAGGCGAACTTGAGTATCTGCAGATAATTGTTGATAAATACCCATCTTTAATAAGCTTTCGTGGAAAATATTATTATCGTTCCGGAAGTACCATGCGTGAGATCACTGGAAAGGAATTGGAAAGAGCTTTGTTAAAAACGCAGGGAAGAACATGGGATGGTGTGCCTCTGCCAAAACTGTCAGTATCTGACTTAAAGCAGAATGCAATACAGTTATTTAAAGATAAGGCAGTGAAAAGTGGAAGGCTTACAAAGGAAGAAGTCAGTGTGGAAGATGCTATCTTGATGGATAACCTGCACCTAATTGATGAAGATGGACATTTGATAAGAGCAGCAATGCTTGCGTTTTATAACGATCCAGAGAAGTGGGTAACAGGCTCTTATATCAAAATCGGCTATTTTGGAAAATCAGATTCGGATTTGGTGTATCAGGATGAGGTGCACGGGCCTTTGATAGAGCAGGTAGATAAAACTGTTGATTTAGTTTATACAAAATATATGAAGGCCTTGATTGATTATGAGGGAGTCCAGAGAATTGAGCAATTTATGTTCCACAAGGACGCATTCCGTGAGATTTTATTGAATGCCATTGTTCATAAGGATTACAGCAGCTATAATCCAATCCAGATTAGTGTTTATGAGGATAAGATTTATATTTGGAACGATGGTGAGATGCCTCCAAATCTGGATTCTACGGACAAATTGTTTATGAAACATTCATCAAAGCCTTTTAATCCGAAATTGGCAAATGTCTTTTTCAAAAGCGGTATGATTGAAGCTTGGGGAAGAGGATTTGAGAAGATTAGGGAAGCTTGTGCGTTGTATGATGGACCATTGCCGGAATACGAGATTAATGAAGCTGGAATTATGGTTCTGTGTAAGGCTTGTGATAAGTATTTGGGGTTGTTGTGGAATGATGGTCAGCATCCTGACCATTATCCTAACCAAAATGGTCAGGATTTGAACAAGCAAATCATTGATTTTTGTAAAGAACCGAAATCTGTCCAAGAAATAATGGATGAATTTTATTTTGATAGCAGGACAAGTTTTAGAAGAAAGTATTTAACACCTATGCTGAAAAATGGTGTATTAAAGATGACTATACCGGAAAAGCCATCAAGTAAAAATCAGAAATATTTCTCGTGAGAAAATAACCTAACCACATCTTAACCAATGTGGTTAGGCTATAGTAAATGATTAAAATATAGATTTGTTAATAATACTATATGCCAAGGAAGCTATGTAGATGCAGATATAGATGTTGATGATGAGACACACATCGTGACACTGTCTACCTGTTCATATGATTCTGATGTAAGATTTGCAGTAAGTGCCGTGAGGGTAGATGAGCATAAGTGGAATCAGTAAAAGGACGACGAAATGCCACAAATGGCTTGAGATTAGGGTCTATACGGTTTATGATTTAGGTACATCTAAAGGGATGTGATTGGTTTCCTTGCCAAGCGAAATGGGAACTTTATCAGATGGAAACCCTACCATATAGAATAAATGGGAACTATAAAAGACGGGAATCCTACCGGCAAAGAAGGAATATTACGGGCTGCATCTTCTGACGCAGCCCGTTGTTATATTTTAGGAAGTTTAAAGTCTGTACGTGTGAATTGATGCTCAATGCAGGCTTTTTATAATTTTGAGTGACATTTACAGTGACATTTTTGAGTGACATTTACAGTGACATTTTTGAGCGACATTTACAGTGACATATGATACAATTTTTGCAGTTCGATAGGAGGAGAATATGCAAAATTTAGGTAAAGAGACAGAGACGATAGAGTTCAAAAAGACAACAGGAGAATTAAAAGAAGGAATGGTTTCGATTTCTTCTATTTTGAATAAACATAAAGTTGGTACGCTATATTTTGGTGTAAAGCCAAACGGAGATGCTACAGGACAAGATGTTTCAGAATCTTCGTTGAGAGATGTCTCAAGAGCAGTATATGAATCCATACGCCCGCAAATTTATCCGGTTATTACGGAAGAGATAATGGATGACAGACATGTTATCAAGGTGGAATTTGAAGGTAATGAGGTGCCTTATTCTGTCAGTGGACGATATTACTTAAGAACTGCTGATGAAGATAGAGAAGTCTCTCCAGCTGAACTTAAAAGATTTTTTATTGCTAATGAGTACAAAGAAAATACAAAGAAAAATGGGAAAAGGCAGAATCTGATGCACAAAAAATAGACGTGGATAAAGGAGCAATTAAAAAGTTTTGTGAAAAAGCAATTACTGCAGGGCGATTAGTAGAAGGAAAATATAGTGCATCAACAATTCTCGATAAATTTGATCTTGTATCAGGGGCACATTTAAATAATGCTGGAAACGTATTGTTTGGCAAGAAAAATCCTGTAATGCTGAAAGCTGCTATATTTGCTACAGATGAAAAGTTAACTTTTTTAGATATGCAGATATTTGAAGATAATATTATTAACCTTTTAGATATTGCAGAGCAGTATATTTTTAAAAATATACATTGGGCAAATGAAATAATAGGTATGGAGCGTACAGAGATTCCGGAAATACCTGTTGCAGTTATCAGAGAAGCGCTAGCAAACAGTTTTGCACATTCTATTTATAATGGTTCAACATATCATGAAATATGCATATATCCGAGTAAAGTTACTATATATAGCCCTGGTACATATGCAAGTTCTCATAAACCGGAAGAGTATATTAAGAAGAATCTGCAATCTTCTATCCGTAATGAAAAGATAGCTAAAATGTTATTTTTAAGCAAGTCTATAGAGCAGTTTGGAAGCGGATTTAAACGTATAAATAGTCTGTGTAAAGATGCTAAAATCAAGTTTAGTTATGAGATTGATGAAGCAGGGTTTACTTTTATAATTTATAGAAAAAAAGCTGGTGAAATATCATCGAATAAAACAAATGTCACTGTAAATGTCCCGGAAAATGTCACTCTAAACAAAATGGAAAAGCTGGTATATCAGTTATTATCTTCTAATCCACAATATACTAGAGAAGAACTTGCTGAAAAGACTTCCAAGACAGTAAGAACTATCCAAAGAACATTGAATTCGTTACGTGACAAAGAATATATAACAAGAATTGGAAGTGACAAAACTGGAAGATGGGAAATCCTAAAATAACTATAAGTAGGAATTGATAAAATAAAATGTTACAGTAAGTTTTTGTAGAAAATTCAGTTATTTCGTCTATAAAATGTCTACCAAAACTTCAAAAAAGTTGTGGACGATATGGAATAATTAGAAAAGATATACCATATGTGCAGAAAATTAGACTCTATAGATCCAATATATAGTAGTTGGTATAGAGCTGGAGTAGTTCCAAGTGGTGTTATAAGGCAAACTAATTTTTAAATAATTCTTAACGAAAAGACAAAGAACTTTTGACAAAGTAAGTCAAGGCTCTTTGCCTTTTTGGGTGAAGAAAAGACGAAGAAAGCGCGGAAAAAGCCGCAGAAAAGGCCATTTTTGGCGGCTTGTATTGAATTGATTAAATGGGGAACAGAAAAAGAAAGTTGCATCCGCAACTTCAAAATTTAAGTGCCCTTTTTTCAAAATGAATGTGTCCTATGACACCACGAAAGCTCAGAATCATTGTAAAAACAATGGTTCTGGGCTTTTTTTATGTTCATTGATACCTTTTGACAATAAAAAATGTTATCGGTAATCATTTAAGAATTATTTTCAAATCTGTTTCTATTTTCATTTTCGAAAGTTTTTCCAAAAATTTTTAGTAATCAGTATTTACTCAACCCATATAAAGGATGAAGATAAAAGGAAGCAGTTTTTTATATGGAGGCTTTGAGATGAATACAACAAATACGTTTATCAAAGTGTCAGAGATTCGGGAGATGTTTGATATCTCTGAATCAAAAGCTTATTGAATCGTTAGATCATTGAACAAGGAGCTTGAGAGCAAGGGATACATGGTTATTTTAGGTCGAGTTAGCAGACAGTATTTAAATGATTGTTTGGGTTATACGAGAAAACAGATAAAGCTTTTATATAAGATTATCATGGCAGATTACAGTGCAGAACAAATCATGAGGATCCTGCCACCGGAGTGTGAGATTGAAAGAATCAATAACCTGGTGAAAAAGCTGTAATTAATAAGAAAAGAGAGCAGATAGAAAGTTTTGGATTTAAACTGAATATCTGTTCTTTTTTATTTGGATTCTGTTATAATATTTGCTGTATCTAGTTTCGCATCTAGTTTTTCTTTTTTCGGTTACGTTCGTAAGTAGATTCCGAAAAGTAATTAAGAATAATAAAATGATTAAAACGCGCCAGTATATGAGTATATTGTCGCTTTTTGTAGTGTTATCAATAGTATTTAGTGGTTGTAATAAGGCCAAAAACACTTCAAATAAGTCGCATGACTCTGATAAAAAGATTGTGTTTGAGAATGATGAGTATATCTGTTATGAGAGCACGGAATACTGGCAGGATTCAAAGGCTCCTCATCCGATTATTGAGGTTAATCATCACACGTATCGGATGAAAGATGATCGAGAAGTTACGTTATTTGATGTTACAGGTAAAGGTACAACAGAACTTGCAGAGATTATACGCTTGAAGTTGAAAAAAGAATATCCAGAGTTATTTAGTTTGTTTTGGAATAATGAAGCGGCATGTGATGGATATTGTTCTGATTATTATAACAGCCTGAATCCGGAGGGATTCGATTTTTGTTTAAAAGATGATGGCAGTATTGAAATATATGATTCATGGGGACTCGATAATGCTACGAATCCAGATGGAAACAAAATATATGTAGTAATAGATGGAAGTTTTAAGGGGGAGTAATATGGCTAATATTTCAGAAGAAGAGTACATAAAAAGAATGCAGCTTCCGGAAATCGGGGTTCTATACAATGAAAACATAGAAAAACCATATGAGCATAGTAAGCAGGATATATATGATGATTCGACCAGGAATTATCATTTTTATCCAGCAGATAGCTGTGAATTAGAAGATTGTGTGAGTGAAATAAGTGGCAAGTTTCATGAAGTGAAAACTCATATAAAAAAGATTTGTAAATCAGAATCATCATTATATGCTGAAGTTTCATCAAGAATTGAGCTTGATAAAGTGCAATATAGAAAAGATAAAATATATTTTTGGTTGGGTTCAAATGGAAAACTAAACGGAGCTAGCAATATTATTTATTTTATTCGTGCTGTAAAAAATGGTGTTTTGTACGAGCTTAACTTTATGAGATTCTTTTTTTCAAAGGATAAAAAGATTAACTGCATAGTTAAATCAATCCAATTTGATAGAGTTGTAGATGATAATCCTTCTATTTCAAAGAAATATGCAAATGCTAATGGTCTTTTTTATCCGACATCATATAGAGGTCAGAGTATAGATACTTTGAATAAAGTATTAGATAGGGGCAAAGATCATACTATTTACTATAATCCGAAGGTTCAATTTGATGCAGAACCGGAAGAAATAGTAGATGCTTTTATTGAGTTTATAAATATCTGTGATAAGAAAGATAAAGAACAATAGAAAACTTTTATATAGCTGAATGGCTATTAGTAAGGACAATACATGCAGCGAAATACTGTTATGGAGGAATTAGAACAAAATAGGGAAACTTACAGAAAGAGTATTCGTGGAAGTTTTCTTATTATTCCAGTCCTGGTTAAGGAAGGAATGACTTTTGATCAGGCGGGACTTGATGAACTTGAAATACAAAAAAATGAGCTTGATGATAAGTCAAAGCTTATAACCAAGAGATGTGCAGATGGCTATGTAAAGAAATATTTGCTGTCAACACAGAAACCGTTTGAGCTGTATCTCCCAAAAGAAGATGTAACATTGACAGATTTTCAGCTTTTTTTGTTTGATAACGGAATAGGGTTTATTACATTATTGACTGTCTGTGAAAATAGGGATATCAGGAAGATTTATAATCTGGTGAATAATGGTTATGTCGGGACAGATAATAAGGACAGTGATTCTTATACAATCCTGTATGACAAGATTAATTCGCTTATTTCAGATAATAATCTAAGGATTTATCTGGATAGAAGTGACACGGATCTTCTTCTTAATGAGTCGTATGTGTTTAACTTTGCTCTTACAGATAAACGATTTAATAATCTTGAAACGTTGTATTATCTTTCTGAGAACGTACATAAGCAGATTGAGTTAGAACGCGAATTTGAAGATGTATCAGAAACAGATATAAATTATACATCCGGAGCCAGAGATGTAAATCTGGAGACATACCGTTGGGGATGTTGTATTTCTTCTTTAGACATTTCATTTGTCTATGCATGTCAGGCGATTCCAGGTGATAGGGAGAGGCTGACAAAGCTTATCAAGGATATCACTGAATGTGATTTATTTCTTACGATTCTTACAATGATTCAGAAATATTCCTGTATGAGACTGAATGAAACTATCCATGAGTCTTTGTATACTCCGATGACTAATCGGAAGAAGAAGATAGTAAGTAAATCAACAGTTCGCTCGTTGAAACAGCAGGCATTGGAATTTAGAGCATTTGGTACATTGGCACCATCTCAGATTTCGAGATGGCACAATGTATGTGAAACATACAGATTCCTTTTAGAAGCACAAGGTGTTGATGAGGCCTTGCAGGAGATTGAACAGAAGATTGAATTAATTAAATCAGCTCAGGAGCAGAGGTTAGAACAAAAGCAGAATATCATTTCTGCAGTAATTGCTGCTTTTGGTTTAAGCTCCATTATTGCTGCAGTGATGCAGGTTGTTGACTATCTGTTAACGGGATCACAGGCGATGATAGCATCTTTTTCTATTACGTTTGTTATGGTTATGGTAGTAACCGCTTGGATGATAGCAGCTATGAAGGACAGGTGATTTATTATGGCAGTGATAAATAATCCAGAGAATTTGCAAATAATAAAAAAGAATGCAGAAGGCTCGGATAAGAAGTATTTGTTGAAACTAAACAGAGAGAGTTCCTGTCTTGATTTATTTCAGAAAGTATCAAATGAAACGTTGAATAAGTATCATTCGATTCGGAGTGATTTTGATTCTTCGATATATGTAATGTATGAAAAGGTCAAATCTATTCCGTGCATTTACGGCGCTTCTGAAACACCAACGCCATGCGGTGTTTTTAATATAGAGTATAAGTCAGCGGACTATTACATTAGTGGCTATCACAAGAAATATGATGAAGTTAAGTTTTTTGGGTACTTGATAGTATTTGAGGATTATTTCATTCACAGCAATATGTATCTTCCTGATGTGGATGAAGAAACTATGCGCAGTGGTAGAGGTAATTGTATCAGTGTAGATGATAAGAATACAGCCGGATGCATTAGGATTAAACAGGAAGAGGTGGACTGGTTTATTAAGCATATAGATGTTGGAACAATAGTTATTCTTTAATTAAGAATGTAGATTTTGAGGGAGTAGTTACAAATGAAAAACAAAAGAATTATAATCTGCGCCGGTATCGTGGTGGCAATTTTATTAATTAGCTTAGGTGCGTTCTGGTTCGTTAACAGCACCAGAAATAAGCAGATTAAAGAAGCTTTGAAACTGGTTGAGCAGTATTCTTCCGATTTTAATTCGAAAACTGATATGGAAGAGAAGGAGAAGATGTATAGTAAGTTCTCTTCCGACGAGCAGTTAAATGGCATGGCGAAAAACTATGAAAATGATAAAAGCTCTAAATATCAGAAATTTTATGAGGAATACAGTCTTAGAAATAAAGAAATGTATGACTGGTTCTTTAAGGAATACGAAAAAGAGTTTGGTTCTATAGCAAAAACAGATGAGAAAACAACTGATTTGAATGCAGCTAGGGATTCCAATAGTAAGATTGAGAAATTGATAAAGAGAGTAAACAAAAGCAAGGCTTTAAAGTCTGCTGATAAGAAAAAGCTTGTAAATAAATTTAAGAAAGCTGTCATTGATGAAAAGAAGATATATGAGAATCTTGCAGCAGGTTATTCCAAGTCTTTTACTGAGATTAGTGGTTTGATTAATGAAAAAAGTAATAAAGCTGATTATCAGAATGCAATTAATAAACTTAATGAATTAGAAGGAACTATTGATAAAAACAATGCAGCCTTTGCTGATATCGTTAAAAATATTGATTCTAAAAAATCTGAATATCAGAGTAAAGTAAAAGAATTTGAAGAAAAAGAGAAGAAGGCAATTACATCTAATAACTCAGTAAAATTAAACAATAATAGTAACGCTAATAATAGTAACAATAAAAGTTCTTCCTCTAATTCAAAAGTAACAGTAATACATCCTGGTACTGGAGAAGAATGGGTAATGCCACAGCCAGTACGAGATGCCAAAGCAAAAGGGCATGGAGGTTCTTATTTTTGGGATCCTGATGGAAATGGCGGATTTGTATGTAGATGGTACATCCATGGGGGTAATTATCCAGTTTATGTAGCCGATCAGGCTGGAAATATATTAGGTACCGAATGGTATTAAAGGAGATGTTTTCTTCCTTAGATATGACAAATGGATATAAGGTAACAGTTATAACTATAAATGCTAAATAACTGAAAAATATGATGCAATAACCTATGTAAAAGCAATTGGAAGGAGCTCATTATGGCAGAAACGATCATATATGTTGTTATTTGTACGATTGTTGCAATGATTTTTGTGATTCTAGGGATATACCAATATCGTGCTAAAGATCCTGTGAGGATTAATACCGGTGAGACACCACCAAAAGCAGAAGATTTAATTGACGTGAAGTTGTGGAATCAGAAGCATGGAAGAAATTTCATTATTTTAGGAATTATGTTGTGGTGTACATTTGTTGTGGGAGGATATGTTCTATCAAGAATAAATGGAGTGATAGCCATAATCATAATAATCGTTGCTGTTTTAATTGAATTTTTTTGGATTAATTTTCAGCACAAAAAAATGAAGAGAGAATATATAAAATAATAGGTTTATATTTAGGCGGAGAGAAATCTCCGCTTTTTTTGTTATGTATAGTTGATAAAAACAAAACGGGGCATCGAATTTCGTCAGTGGGCAAGTAAAATCTTAAAGCAGTACATGAAAAAGACGAAGAATGGTATTTTTCGGTTGTGGATGTAGTGCAGGCATTAACAGAAAGTGCGGATGGAAGAAAATATTGGAGTAAACTAAAACATAGACTTAAAGAAGTGGGCAGTCAGTTGGTGACAAATTGTCACCAGTTGAAAATGACAGCGCAGGATGGGAAAAAGCGAATTACAGATGTTGCCAACACAGAGCAATTACTTCGCATAGCAAGATTTGGTTACAGGTCTCATTGAAACTATAAATGCATATTATAAAAAACTTATTGACTGCACTGATAAATATAGGATAAAATACCAACGGTTAAGGGAGTAGCTCGCATAGGTATTATGCGATATATTTCGTCAATACGGGATTTAATCCCCGGGATATGTCATAAGTAGCGAGACTTTACCACAGTTTATCTGTGGTGGAGTCTCGCTTTTTTTATGCCGAGGAAGGAGGAAAAATGCTTTTAGTAAGTATTCTTATTTTAGTTATTGGTTTTGTTGCCTTAATAAAAGGCGCCGATTGGTTTGTTGATGGAAGTTCGGCTCTGGCGAAAACGCTTCATGTGCCAGGGGTGATAATCGGATTGACTATAGTAGCACTTGGAACGAGCGCGCCTGAATTAGCGGTAAGTACACTTGCAGCTCTTCAAGGGTCAAATGAGATAGCTATTAGTAATGTTGTTGGTTCTAACATATTTAATCTATTGTGTGTTTTGGGTGTTTGTTCTTTAATATATCCTGTTCCAGTTGAGAAAGGGATATTAAACAGAGATTATCCGGTGACAATAGCAGTTACAGTCATTGTTTTGTTGGGAGCTTGTTTTAAAACCTTTTTTTCCACAGGATGGGTGCATATAGATATGGATTCAAATGTGGGATTGATCAGTAGACCGTTGTCTATTGCACTTTTATTATTATTTATTGCTTATATTGTGTATCTGATTATTGATGCGAAAAAGAATCCGACAGAAGATGATGATATAGATGTACAGCCTTTATGGAAAAGTGTTGTATTGATAATCATCGGGATTATGTTGATTATAGGTGGGGGTCAGGCTGTTGTATATGCTGCAAAGGCAATTGCGCGAACCTTTGGAATGACTGAGACTTTAATCGGACTTACGATAGTTGCGGTAGGAACATCACTCCCTGAATTGGTTACATCTATTGTTGCAGCTAAAAAAGGTGAGACTGGAATGGCTGTCGGAAATGTTGTTGGATCAAACATCTTTAATATGATGTTTATTCTGGGGATGTCCTCATTGATTCATCCAATTGATGTAAATATGGCATCATTGTGGGATTTGATTATTCTGGTAATAGTAAGTGTAATTGTATATGTTTTTTCCTGTACAAAGAGAAACATAGGAAAACGAGAAGGGGCGATTATGCTCTTGATATACTTGGCTTACATGGTATTTGCTATTCTACGATAAGAGGAGAGAGACTGGAATCTGATTTGAGATTATTACGAAATGGCGAAGGATATGCAGAATCAAGCGTTTATATTTCAGATTATCTTTCAGTACTAAGACGTATAACAGAGCATAGTCAGAATATAGCAGAGTCATTGATCTAGATTTTTATTTATGCTTATTAGAGGAAATACGATGAAAAAAATACGATTTATTTTTATTGTGTTCCTTTTAATCATTACGTGTGTGTCTTACAGCTATGAAATAGGGAGATCCCCGGATTCTTCATTTGATAACAGAGGAGATAGTACGCAAAGAATTCTCTCTGTAGCAAGTATAAACATTGATATGCAGGGTGAACCTATACGAGTTGGCCAGGAGTTAGAACTGGAATCTCACCAAGTGAGCCCTTTATTAGTGCTATTTATGAACGCCGTAATTTGGACGTTGAAGTTCCTACCGATAGTATTGTTTTTACTGTTTTATCAAGATGTGGTTCATGATGATTATATTGCGTTTAGGCGTAGGATTCTAAACTACATACACGCAAAGGATGGAAGGAAAAATCATAATACAATATCAGACTATTAATAATTTGAATAGAAAGGTGTTGTATTATGAATATAGATTGGATGGTAATAATATGTACGGTAGCAGTAGTTGCTATGGCCGTTATAGCATTTTGTTTTGAGTATGGAATTGGGGTAAAAAAAGACGATAAAGACGAAATGCAAGAAAAACAAGATGATTCTTCAATGAAAGATAAGAAATAAAACTCTGTATTACGATGAAAATATCATTAAGATATTGTTTGTATAGACAAACGATGATATAGTATGTCTATACAAAAACGGAGGTGATAATTATGTTTGTACAGCATGAAGTAATCAGACCATCTGCAGATTTACGAAATCACTATAATGAAATATCCAGACAGTGCCATGAGGATAATGAAGCTGTTATTATTACGGTAAATGGACGAGGAGATACGGTTACTCTCGCATATGAAGAGTATAAAAGAATGAAAGCAAGAATCGAACTTTTAGAGATTCTCGCGGAAGCTGATGAAGATGTTAAGTATGGAAGAGTTGCACCTATGAAAGATTCATTTGACGACTTAAGAAGTCTTCTTAAGGAGGGGCAAGCTTGAAGTATGAAGTTATAAGAACTGACACAGCAGATTCCTTAATTAGAAAAATCATCCTTCATGTAGCGGAAAATTTTGGAGCGGATGTAGCACTGGAAAAATTGGATAATCTTGAAGAGGCTATTATGAGTCTAGGAGAGAATCCATACATTGGTACAGAGCTAAAGTATAATATACTTAAGCGACAAGGATACTTGGTTTTGATTTTAGAAAAAGATCTGGTGTTTTATAAGGTCGATGATGATAAGAAACAGGTTATCATATTTGCAGTTGTAGACCAAAGACAGGATTATCTGGGTATTATAAGAGGCTTGTAGTTTTTTGTTAAGGCGGAGAGAAATCTCCGCTTTTTTTGTTATGTAAAGTTGATAAAAATACATTTATCACATCGGATCTAAGCGCAGACCTCTATGGGATATAGATGAGAATAGATATATGATAATAACTCCTTTAGAAATTTTTAATTGTGTATACAATAGCAGATGCCTATAATAATTACGTGAAAATTACAAGATTGCTATGAAAGGGGATATTAGCTCATGAGATTAAAGAAAAAAATATTGGGGATTATACTCAGCCTTGTATTAGTGCTGGTATTGATGCCGGGGATGGGCTTGACGGCGCTGGCGACTCCGTCGGCTGTTTCCTATCAGGCGGCAAGTTGGGATAGTGCAAATAATAAGGTCAACTACACCACTGAAAGCTGCACGAGCTATATCGAGGTCACAAGCGGCACCACCGCTTGGAATGACGGGACGTGGTACGTTGTGAAGGACGACGTGAGTATCAGCCAATACGGCAACAATCGCATCACCGTCAGCGGCACGGTGAACCTGATCCTCTGCGACGGCGCGACGCTGACGGCCCCACTCGGCATAACAGTTGCTGACGGCAGCACGCTCAACATCTACGCCCAGAGCGAAGGCACGGGTAAGCTGATGATCGAATGCCGTGAGAGCGCAGCAATGAATGCGGCCATCGGCGGCGTGTATAACACCAGCGGCGCAGGCGGCGCCGGTGGTGTGGTCAACATCCACGGCGGCGAAATCACTGCCCGAACCATCAGCGGTCAGGGCGCGGGCATCGGTGGCGGCTACGGAACAAGTACCGGCGGCGCTGGTGGCACAGTCACCATATACGGCGGCACGGTTACCACCGCTGGCGGAAGCAGCGGCGCGGGCATCGGCGGCGGCAACGGATTAAGTACTGGCGGAGCCGGCGGTACGGTTACGATCTATGGCGGCACGGTTACCGCCGTTGGAAGCAGTGGCGCGGGTATCGGCGGTGGCGCAGGCGGAAGCAGCTCCGGCGGAGCAGGAGGCACAGTCACCATCTATGGCGGCACGGTCAAAACCGAGGCCGGTGGAGGCCTCGAAAACAGCAGCGTAGGAATCGGTGGTGGTTACCGCAGCGGCGGCGGCAGAGGTACCGACGGTACGCTGACCCTCGGCACGGGGATGCGCCTCTACGGCGGCATAAGCGCAAATCCCGAAACCAATCTGAGTAACCACGTTGCGCAGAGCAATGGCGACTATGCCCGTTCCAAGTACATGACTGTCAACAATGTCGCTGAGGCAGCTTCATCTGATAGTGGAAGTGGCAGTAGCTCGTCTAGTGGATCCTCTGACAGCGGAAATACCAGTGAAGGAACTTCAAGTGATTCTTCTGATGATACGAATACAAACACAGATACAAGTGCAAAGGTTCCATATAATGATGTTGCTGTCAGCATAGGCTCTGTAAATGATATTACTGGTACTGCTGCGGCAACAGCAGAGAATAATCCTTTTGAAACAAAGATTATAAATAATAGTGATGAAGAGCTAAAAACACTTTTCTCTCTTTTAGATACGGATGTGGCACAGGGTGTAAATGTATGGTTGGATATTCAGGATATGAGTGCTTCTGTACCACAGACAGATAAGACCTTAATTCAGAATACTGCCGATGATTATACAGTTGGGCTTTATCTTGATATTAACCTGTTTAAGAAAGTTGGAAGTAACGATGCAACAAAAGTGACTGAGACTAACGGAAAAGTAAAGGCAAGCATCGTTATCCCTGAAAGCTTGAGAAAGAGCGGAAGAACTTTTGAACTCATCCGCGTACATGACGGCGTTGCTACAGCTATCGCGGGCACTTACGATGAAAAGACACATGTATTTACATTTGAAACAGATAAGTTTTCAACATACGCACTAGCTTACAAAGATTCGGCAGTGACTTCGCCAAAGACCGGAGGCTCAAATGATGTCAGAGTATGGTATCTGCTTCTTATAGTTTCTCTGGGCGGACTTGGATTTTTGGGGCTTTCAAAGAAGAAAAAAGTAAATGACTAAAATAAAAAAATAATGGTATAATTACCAAATGGCTGTGCCTTGAAACGGCATGGCCATTTGTTATGTAGGCGGCATGAAAAAAGACTTGTAGTTTAAAGAATAGTAGGACAAACAACGATGAATTACACAATAGAGAATAACAAATTAAAACTCACAGTTACAGAACATGGAGCTGAAATTAAATCTTTAGTAAGAAAGACTGATGGCGTAGAACTTATGTGGCAGGCGGATGTAGCGTATTGGGGACGTACTGCGCCGGTGCTTTTTCCGCTTGTAGGAAACTACTATCAGAAGAAGTCTGTATTTAAGGGACATACATATGAAATGGGTCAGCATGGCTTTGCCAGAGATATGGACTTTAAGCTGGGTAAACGGACCGAGAATGAGCTTGTTTTTACACTCGAAGACGATGAGGAATCTCGAAAGAAATATCCGTTTTCTTTCTTGCTGGTAATCACTTATAGATTAGAGAATGATACCGTAAATGTTGAATGGAAGCTTGAAAATCCAAACGACGAAACGATGTATTTTTCGATAGGTGGACATCCTGCATTTAACTGTGATTTAGACACGTATACTTTGAGATTTGAAAAAGATAATAAGCCAAATTCTAAGGTTACGGCATATTTCATCGCAAGTGATGGAAGCGGCTGTCTTGGTGAGGATCAGGAATCATTTGACTTGGATAATGGAATCCTGTGGATGTCAGATGAACTTTTTTCAAAAGATGCGCTAATTATCGAGGATAGACAATCAGACAAAGTGACTCTCGTGGATGACGAGGGTCATGATGTAGTTGCGGTAAGGTTCGACGCACCGCTTTTTGGAGTATGGTCTCCAGTAGGAAAGCATGCACCGTTTGTTTGCATTGAGCCATGGTATGGTAGATGCGATAGAGTAGGCTTCAACCAAAAGCTGGAGGAACGCGAATATGGAAATACGCTTGGAATTAATGAAACATTCCGGGTAAGCTATGATATTCAGGTGTTATAATCTGAAAAAAATAAGGACGAAATGGAGATAAATATGCAGACAAAGAAAGTATCTGACTCAGAGGGAGAGAATCTCAGATTAATTCAGTATGCTGATATCAATCTGTCAGGAAATCTGTTTGGCGGAAAGCTGATGGAGTGGATGGATGAGATAGCTGGAATAGTGGCTATGCGTCATGCTGGAATGGTGATAACTACGGCAGCAGTTGACAATTTGCAGTTTAAGCAGAGTGTGAAGTTGGGCGATATTCTCGTGCTTAAAGCGAAGATCACCTATGTGGGAAACACATCGATGGAAGTTCGTGTGGATGTTTACAAAGAAGAACGTGAAACAGGAATGAGACATGTCGTAAATAGAGCTTATTTCACAGAGGTTGCTGTAGATGCTGACGGTCATCCTGTAAAGGTTCCATACGGTTTGGAACTCACAAATTTAGCTGAGAAAGCTGAATGGGAAGCTGCTCTCAAACGTAGACAGATGCGTCAGAAAAGACGTAGAGAGGGCTTTTAAGAAAAAATATTTAAGCGTGAATCACAGGTGAATTCTTGTGATTCTTTTTTTTATAAAAAATGAACCATTTGGACTGCTTATTACGATATATTTATGTAGGGTAACAAAGGCCGAAGAGTTAACCTAAAGAAAGCTTTCGAAACTAGTTAGACTGAATCAGGTGTATAAAGGTGAAGACGAGATTAGAGAACATCATTGAGAAATACAGCAAAGATTTATATTCTTTTTGCTATTATTTGACCACAAATAAATACGAGGCAGATGATCTGTATCAGGACGCGTTTGAAAGAATGATTAATAAAGGCGAACTTCCTGAAACGGATGAAGAGGCTAAACAGATGCTTTTGTCTATGTCAGTAAGTCTATGGAAAGACAGGCGACGAAAGTTTGCATGGCGAAAGCGGATATTTGAGGAAAAATACATTCCAGAAGCGACGATGGAGAGTGAATCAATAGATGAAAAATCTCCGGAAAGCACATTAATCCAGGACGAATCGAGGCGACATGTCATGGAATGTGTGAACAGTCTTCCGGACAAGATGAGAATAGTAATCCTGCTGTATTACATGGAAAACCTTAAAGTCAGTGAAATCGCAGAATTGCTTCATGTTCCGCCTGGTACTGTAAAGAGTAGATTGCATATTGCAAAGGAGAAACTAGCAGTTCTAATGAGGGCTGATAGGAGGGAGGCTTTTGACTATGAATGATATGGATTCGCTATTATTTGATACTCTTTCACCGCAGATGAAACCTGATGATGAGATTAATCAGAGAATCATAGGCATAGGTAAGGAGAGCAAAGTAATGGCATATAAAAATGCAAAAAGACGTAAAGCTTCTGTTGTAGCTGCCTGCGCTGCAACATTGGTATTGGTTTCAGCAGGAACTTCATACGCTGCGGTTCATTATTTTTCGGCTCAGGATGTGGCTGGCAAACTGGAAGATAGTCGACTTGAGAAAGCTTTTTCCGGAAGGGATGTGGTCCAGCTAGATGAAGTGAAAGAGGCTGGCGGGTACAGATTCAAGCTTCTCGGTATGGTTTCTGGGAAAAATCTGTCCGATTCAAAGTTGAAGCTATCGGACGGAACAGTTCGTGAAGATAGAACTTATGTGGTGATGGCTACGGAGAAGACGGACGGCGGGAAACTTGGAGATGAAACTTTCGTAGTATCACCTGAAATCAGCGGATTTAAGGTACAGGATGTCAATATTGGTACATTGTCTGGCGGAAGTACGAGGTTCTATTCTGATGATAGAACGGTTCTGTATGAACTGGTTGATATGGAGAATATTGAACCTTTTGCAAACCATGATATCTACCTGGCGGTAAAAAATGCTGACGTAAACGTGAAGTTTAAGCTTCCGGTAGATGCTTCTAAAGCTGATGAAGCAAAGGTCGCTAAACTGCTAAAGGGGATTCATGACGGAGCTGGCGAGAAGCCGGTGGTTACAGAGGCCGACAAGTTCGTGGAAAAGCTTACTCCTGAAAACCTGGATAAATACGCAGAACCTGTTGAATCTACAAAGGCTACACTTACACCAAATAGTGAAGGACAGGTTTCGTGGAAATATAAGATTAAAGGTGAAGAGGCTCAGGGCACTTCAAATGTTCGTGATTTGTTCCCAGATGGCAAAACTGGACTTTCTAAGCAGTTTAGCTATGTGGGCGGTGAAAAAGGAGTGAAAGATCTGCATATTTTGGCTTTTGCTCTGAATAAAGATGGAAGTGTTACTTTTGAAGTATACACTCCAGTAAAATAATATTGATAGAGAGGGCTATGCATACTCGGTGTCATTAAAGGGTGATATCGTATGCGGCCCTCTTTTTTTGTTGCCTTGCAATATTTGATTTCGATGATTTTTTCGCAATGTAATGGCATTTGTGAACAAATTTACACTATTAAATTTAGTAGAAGTAGACAATTATAAATATTCATGTGGATAATGAAAAACATTCAAATTTTAAAACAGTTTAATTTGTTGAAAACGAACTTTTTAGACGATAGAATTTATTTGTGTGTTACTTGGTATCCATTTATCTCACTTTGGAAACTGTAGTAATCGAGGGGATTATCTAATTGACGGTTATCAAGAAAGGGGTCATTATGAAGAGAAAGTCTATGCTAATGACTGGACTGGTTGCTGGTGCGCTGTTTATGGCGACACAGACTCTTCCAGCAAAGGCTTGTACTGAAATCTACGTCGGCAAAGACGTATCTGCTACAGGTCAGACTATTTACGGACGTACTGAAGATGGAGGCAAAAACAATCTTAAGCTTTACGATGTGAAAAAAGCAGGAGCTATTAAAGCTGGAACTACATTCACAGATGCTCAGGGTCTAACATATACATGGGGACCAGTTGACAGCTTCCGTTACACATCAATTCGTGATGATAAATTCCTCTGGAATGGCGAGTCTGAGACTTGCTATGAAGCTCAGGGAACAAACCAGTACGGTGTAACTATTTCCGCTACAGAGTCTCTGTATGAGAATGATGCTGTTTTAGCAGCTGATCCATTCAAGGATTCAGAAGAGGTTGGCAAGCAGGGTATTGGTGAGCAGTCACTTACAACTATCGTACTTGGACAGGCTATGACAGCTAGACAGGGTGTAGATATCGTATTTGATGCTGTTGATAAATACAGCGCTTCAGAAGCAAGTGGAATTATCATCGAAGATGGTAAAGAGGCATGGTACATCGAAATCGTATCAGGAACACAGTATGCTGCTTACAAGCTGCCTACAGATAAGTGTTTTGTTAACCCAAACGTAACTATCATGAAGAATGTAAACACAGTAGGAGCTACAAACAGAGCAACTACTACATCTACAGACTTCGTTGTATCATCAAAGCTTATCGATATTGCAAAGACAGCTGGAACTTACACCGATATCAATGGTAAGTCAGGTGATCAGGCCGATGGAACTACTATCGACTTGAATAAATCATATAGTAACCTGGCTGATAGCGAACGTATGAAGAATGCGCTTACATATTTGAATCCTTCACTCGGTGTAACAGAGAAGAACGATTCATTTGTATTTACATTCACACCTTCTCATAAGCTTACATTAGATGAAGTAAAGAACTTCTTCAGATTAGATGCTATCGAGCGTCAGGGCACAATGGAATGTACTATCTTCCAGAGATATAACAATGTTCCACTAGAGCTTTCTGTAGTAGAGTGGAGAGCTATGGTTGCTCCTAAGTATTCTGTATATGTTCCATTCTATCCTATGTTGATTAATGAGACTCCAGAAGCATACAGAATTCTTGCAAATGAGAATAATGTTACAACATATAATCCAAAGAGTGCTTACTTTGCATTCCAGGGTGTAAAAGAAAAATGTTACGCTGATCCAGCTGGTTTTGGTAAAAATGTAATTTCTAAATATGCAAAGGTTGAAGAGTACATTAATGCACAGTTTGCAGAAGATCAGAAACTTCTCTTCTCAAAATATGCTACAGATAAAGCTGGCGCAAAGGCTTATGCAACAGAGCTTGGAAAGAAATACTCAGATGTAGCTATTTCAGTTGCAAATGGTCTTTACGATGGTAAAGATGTAACTATCCCATCAGTTGAGAAGAAAGCTCTTTATGATGTTTCTGCTCCAAAGGATAGCGGTGTAACAGTTTCAGCTATTAATGAAATCGCAGATGCAACAGTTACTGCAGGTGCACAGGCTGTACTTGAAGCTCTTGCAAATGATTACAAGAATGCTGGATTTGATGTTCTCCCAGATACATTCAGAATCTTTGATATTCAGGCTACAGGCGCTGGTCGTGTAAAGATCGCTGTAGGTAAAGAATATGCAGGAAAGATTGCTATCGTAGGTCACTTCCATGATGGAAAGTGGACTGTACAGCAGTGCAAGACTGATAAAGATGGAAACATCTATCCAGAATTTGCATCATTCTCACCAGTATTTGTAGAGATGACAACAGCTGATAAGGAAGTTTCACTTTCAGTTCCAGCTGAACCACAGGTAGTAAAGAAGTCACCAAAGACAGGTGCAGTTGCAACAGAAGTTCTTCTCGCACTTATTATGATGGCTGCAGCAAGTGGTCTCGTTTATGGAAAGAAGAGAGCTTAATTAAATTTACGAATTGATATTAATGATGACCCCCAGCAGCGCGGATGCGCTGCTGGGGTTTTGTGTTGTGTGATTTGATTTATAAGGATTACTCTGCTTTTCTGGAAACGTGATGGTACTCACTGTCGTAGAATTTACCAGCACGAATGTCATCAGTCATGCCTTCGTAAGGTGTCTCGTTGATTACGTCATCGTTGTCTACTCCAGCGTCACCGATGTAAGTGATAGTTGCAAATTCTGGTACGACGTATTTAGGGTATGTGTCGTATTTTTCGCGTGCTTCGTGCATCTTGTCGATGTGCTTGTTCTGGTAGCAAACTGTGATTTCAGGGTGTTCGTGAACCCATTTAGGGAAAAAGATTACACCGTTGATCTTTCCTTCATTTGGCATGAAGTCGAGAGCTACGTCTGTACCTGTTGGTTCTGTCCATGTAACTTTGTAGATGCCATCAGCTATCTTGAATAAATTGATTTCCTGGTCTGTGACCCAACGACCGGCAACCATACCGCCGTGGATTCTGTAGCAGCAAGTGTGGTCATTCTTACAGTACCATTCATATTCCCATCCATTGTCATATGTGTAAATGAAATGTGTTCCGATAAAATCAGAAAGTTCTTTAAATTCCTTTGCCATATTTTTCTCCTTTCGATATCTTAATATATGATATTTGACTTATATAACCATGTCAAAAACAACGTGTAATTATTTACACGTCGACTGAGCTGACATTTATGTTATACTTATAAACGGAACTTGTCAAGCACATGTAATTAATTTCATGTATATTTGTGATGGAGTAGAAGATGGCACAGAAGAATTTGCTCCCCATGATACTTTTGGGATTGATAAATATAGAGCCGAAAACGGGGTATGATTTAAAGAAAGAATTTGAAACAGAAATAGGCGAATTCTGGAGTGTAAAGCACAGTCAGATTTATCTCGAACTTAAACGTCTGGTTGCGGAAGATGAGATCGTCGCGGAAACGGGATTCTTTGGGAACAAGATTGAGAAGACCTACTATCGAATCACCAGCAAAGGCCAGGAGAGGCTTAAGGATTGGCTGGAGAGTTATTATGATATGCTCAGCGTTAACAAAGATGAGTTCGTGCTTAAACTCTATTTTATTAAGAAAAAAGACGACCCTAGACTTAGGGGCTTGCTTAACGAGCAGTTTCGTTTGCGTAAGGAGAAATTAACTCATTTGTTAGAAAGACGAGAATTGCTCTTTAAAACAAAGAAGTCTAGAAATGAAAATTATGGACATTATTTGATATTAGAACATGCTATACAAAGAGAACAGGAATATGTTTCCTGGCTTGAGGGAATTATAGAGAGAGACTAGTTATTATGCTGAATGTTGTGGAGAGAGAGGTGCGCTATGAAAGTGTTGATTTTGAATGGTAGCTCGAGAGTAGGAGGAAATACCAGTGTGGCAGTTGATGAATTGGTGCAGGTTTTTTCCGAAGGTGGAATTGAAACTGAAGTGATTCAGCTTGGAAAGATGGATATCAGAGGATGCGTTTCCTGCGGAAGTTGCGCGAAGACTGGAAAATGCGCGATTGATGATATCGTAAATGAAATAGCTGTGAAATTCGAGGCGGCGGATGGTTTGGTTGTAGCTTCGCCGGTTTATTATGCTTCACCTAATGCGACTCTGATCGCTTGTCTCGATAGATTGTTCTACAGCTCAGGTTTTGATAAGACGATGAAGGTCGGCGCGAGCGTGGTTGTTGCAAGACGTGGAGGATGTTCAGCTACTTTTGATGTGTTGAACAAGTATTTTACAATCAGCGGTATGCCGGTGGCTTCCAGTCAGTATTGGAACAGCGTACACGGAACATCAAAAGGTCAGGCAAAGCTTGATTTAGAAGGCCTTCAGACTATGAGAACACTTGCTCGAAATATGACTTTCCTGATGAAGAGTATCGAACTTGGAAAGAAAGAATTTGGCCTTCCGGCAAAGGAAGAGCAGGTTTCTACTAATTTTATTAGGGAGTAATGCGGGACAATGACATTAAAGGATTTAAAGATAGGGCAGTCGGCCAGGGTAGAAGCGGTCGGCGGAGAGGGCGCGCTGAGACAGCACTTCCTCGATATGGGAGTTATTCCAGGGGCGACAGTGACATTGGTTAGATTTGCACCGATGGGGGACCCGATGGAGTTTAGGATTCATGGTTATGAACTGACACTTCGTCTGGATGATGCGGCGCAGATAGAAGCCAGCGTGGTGGAATTGTTGGAAGATAATTCTAAGGAGGAAACACGTAAGCAGGAGAAAAAAACTGCAGTTTCAAATGTAAAGCATGACATCGAGCACCCTGGTCTCGGAGAAGATGGAAAGTACCATATAAAGGGTAGCGGAAATCCTCTGCCTGAGGGAGAGACTCTGACCTATGCTTTGGTTGGAAACCAGAATTGCGGAAAGACTACCTTGTTTAATCAGCTGACTGGCGCAAACCAGCACGTGGGAAATTTTCCGGGTGTTACGGTAGATAGAAAAGACGGCGTGATTCGTGGCCATGAGAATACTTTGATTACGGATTTGCCGGGAATCTACTCTATGTCACCTTATTCCAGTGAGGAACTGGTGAGCCGTGACTTCGTGCTTCAGCAGAAGCCTAAGGCTATCATAAATATCGTAGATGCGACGAATATCGAGAGAAATCTCTATCTGACTATGCAGCTTCTCGAGATGAAGATACCTATGGTCGTCGCTTTAAATATGATGGATGAACTTCGTGGAAATGGTGGATCTGTTGACATCAACCGTATGGAAAAAATGTTGGGCGTCCCAGTTGTGCCTATTTCAGCCGCAAAGAACGAAGGGATCGATGAGTTGGTAGCGCATGCGATGCATATCGCACATTATCAGGAATGTCCTGAAGTTGAGGACTTCTGCGATGAGAAGGACAATGGTGGCGCGGTTCACCGTTGCATCCATGCAGTGATTCATCTGATTGAGGATCACGCTATCCGCGCTGGAATTCCAGTTCGCTTTGCAGCTACGAAAGTCATTGAGAATGACGATAGAATTATACGTGCGCTCAAACTGGACGAAAACGAGATTGAGGCACTTTCACATATCACAAAGCAGATGGAGAAAGAACGTGGCCTCGATAGAAGCGCCGCTATGGCGGATATGAGATTTGCGTTTATCGAAAAAGTCTGCAAGGAATGCGTTACCAAACCACGCGAGAGCAAGGAACATATCCGCAGTCAGAGAATCGACAGATGGCTTACTGGAAAGTACACTGCTATCCCGATATTCGTACTCGTCATGGCAGCAGTATTCTTCTTGACATTTAATGTCATCGGAGCCTGGCTCCAGGGCCTTCTGGAAATGGGAATCGGTGCGCTTTCGGATATGACAGATAGAGCACTCACAGCTTCGCATGTTAATCCGGCGGTTCATGGGCTGGTGATCGGAGGAATATTCGAAGGTGTAGGAGGAGTATTAAGCTTCCTGCCTATCATCGTGACGATGTTCTTCTTCCTCTCGATTCTCGAGGACAGCGGTTATATCGCGAGAGTTGCTTTTTTCATGGACAAGATGCTTCGAAAGATAGGTCTCTCAGGTCGCAGTATAGTGCCGCTTCTAATCGGATTTGGATGTACAGTTCCGGCAGTTATGTCGACTAGAACTCTTCCAAGTGACAGGGATAGAAAGATGACGATTCTACTAACTCCTTTTATGAGTTGTACGGCGAAGCTCCCGATTTACACATTTTTCGTGGCAGCTTTTTTCCCGGAACATAGATGGTTAATCCTGACGGGGTTATATTTCCTGGGAATTTTCCTCGGAGTTCTCGCGGCTTTATTTTTTAAGAAGGTACGTTTCAGAGGCGAGGCAGTGCCTTTTGTGATGGAACTTCCTAATTATAGACTTCCAAGTGCGAGAAACGTAATTCAGCTTTTGTGGGAGAAGGCAAAAGATTTCTTGCAGAGAGCTTTTACAGTAATCTTCCTGGCGACAGTAATCGTTTGGGTATTACAGAGTTTTGATTTACATATGAATCTGGTAACAGACCAGAAGGACAGTATCCTCGCGATGATTTCCGGATGGTTGGTGCCACTGTTTAGACCTATAGGACTCGGAGATTGGAGAATCTGTACTTCTCTGATTTCTGGATTTATGGCAAAGGAAAGCGTGGTATCAGTTATGGAAGTACTCTTTGGTTCTTCCGCTGGTGCAGCCGGTGTATCGGGTGCGATTTCAACTTTGACTGCAGCGTGTCTCCTGGTGTTCTCACTGCTTTACACTCCTTGTGTAGCAGCTATCGCTTCAATCAAACGTGAGATGGGACCAAAGTGGGCTATTTGTGTAGTCCTCTGGCAGTGTGGTTTGGCCTGGGTTGTGACTTTATTTGTACATAGTGTTGGTGTGTTATTTGTATAAAGGTGTTGACCTTACAGTGCACTGCAATGATATAACGGTTTTGGAAAGGAGAGGTGCGATATGACGATTAAAGAATTTGCACGATTGTGTGGATGTAATCCTCAGACCTTGCGATACTATGATCGTATGGAACTTCTGAAACCGGTTAAAGTGGATTCATGGACAGGGTATCGGTATTATGAGGAGGAGCAAGCTTTAGATTTTGTCAAAATAAAAAATTTGCAGACGGCAGGCTTTACTATCGAAGAAATTCGTGGCTTATCAGATGCTTCGAATGAGGAGATTTATTCTGCATTTGAGGAGAAAATCAAGGAGGCGAAGTCCAGACTTCGGAATATCAAGAGAATTCAGCAGTCATATCAGTACGAAATGACAACTATGGAAAAACGAATTGAAACATGGCGGGAGCAGATTACGAAGGCTTTGATGGAGTACGACCCAAGAGAAGAGTTTGGTGTGGATAAGGAGTTTTACGAAGATAAGGTTATCGGAAACGTGAATGCATTCTTTGATGATCTTATTCGAAATGAAGATGATGCAAACTTTTCTTTGACGGGATATCCGGATGGAGAGGAGCTTGAGCCGGAAGAAGAAATTGATTTTCTGAAGGATCCACATTATGAGATGCTTTACGAGGTTCACGGTTGGGAGCATGTCAAAGATTTCCTGAGTGAAATGCCGAGATTGGAGAGTAATACAGAGTATGCCTTGCTTTTTAAGGTAAACGAGGAAAAGAAGGAGACCGGATTTGCTAACACCATGCTGGGTGTGCTTTTGGCAAAATACGCAAGAGGTGAAAATCGGAATCTGGGGTGTAATGTGACTGACACGGAGGATGGCAAAAATCATTTCTGGATGTTTAAGGCGAAGTAGGGAAATCGAGAGGAAAGGGACATGGAGACTCGAAAGGGGCCTCGCCCAGATGATTTAATCATCTAGTGCGACAGCCCCTTTCTCTTATGTTATACTTATACAAATAGTTGTCGCAGAATTTAGAGAAGTATCAATCATATATGGTAACTATTAAAATAAAAATATAGTAATATGGAGAATTTATGCAACAGATATTTGTAGATGCAAATCAGATAGATAGAGATCAGGTGCTCGTGCTCGGGCAGGATGCGAAGCATCTGTCTCGTGTAGTTCGAATCCGGGTGGGAGAGAGAATTCGTGTGAGTGTCCACGGCGGAAAAAATTACTTTGCGACCGTTTCTGAGGTGGAAAAAGACCGGGTTGTCGCTGATATCGAGTGCGAGAGCGAAGATACAGAAAGCGAAAACAGAATCTATCTGTTTCAGGGGCTTCCAAAGGGAAGCAAGTTTGAGACCATTATCGAGAAGACGGTCGAGCTCGGGGTGTATGAAATCATACCTGTCGAGATGAAGAACTGTGTAGTCAAACTCGATGATAAGAAGAAAGAGTCGAAGACTAAACGTTACCAGGCGGTGGCTGAAAGTGCTGCAAAGCAGAGCAAACGCAGTATCGTTCCAAATGTACACGAAGTAATGAAATACGAGGATGCGCTCGAGTATGCACGCGAGATTTCGGACGTGATCTTACTGCCTTATGAGAATGAAGATGGAATGAAGGCTACGAAAGCGGCTTTGGAGAAGATTAAACCGGGCACGAGCGTGAGCGTATTTATCGGACCGGAGGGTGGATTCGCGCCTGAGGAAATCGAGAAGTCGCAGGATGCTGAGATTATCTCGCTCGGAAAGAGAATCTTGAGAACGGAAACAGCTGCGATTACTACAGTTGCCATGCTGATGCTTCATTCTGAAATGATGTAGATTTGATAGGGGAGTTTTATTTGGATAAACAGATTAGTTTGAAGAAGAGAATATTTGATATCATACAGATCGGAAACCGCTCCGATATCGTAAGCCGCCTGTTCGATTACTTTATTGTGGCGACGATAATCTTAAATATCGCAGTTATGGTTATGGAGACTTTTCAGAGTTTGAAGCGATATGAAGGAATCTTTGATATTATCGAGCTGGTTACGATGCTCATCTTTTGCTTGGAATATGCTCTTAGAATCTGGACGGCGAACTACCTCTTCCCGGAGGAAAGTCGCCCGAAGGCGGTGTTTAAATTCGTTATATCGTACGATGGCATAGTCGATTTGTTTACGATCCTGCCATTCTTCTTCATGAGTGGCTTCGTCGCATTCAGATTGCTTCGAGTGGTTCGTATCTTTAACCTGTTTCGAATCAATCCAAATGTCGATTCCTTTAATGTCATTACATCTGTACTCTATGAGAAGAAGAACCAGATTCTGTCTTCGATGTTTATCATCGCGGTTCTCATGTTGGCTTCTTCGATATGCATGTATAGCGCAGAGAATCCTGCGCAGCCTGAGAATTTCTCAAATGCTTTCGATGGAATCTGGTGGAGTGTTTCGACGCTTCTCACCATCGGTTATGGAGATGTTTATCCGATCACTCTGGTCGGAAAAATAATGGCTATTTGCATAGCCTTCCTCGGAGTCGGAGTTGTTGCTATCCCTACAGGTATCATTTCTGCAGGTTTCGTAGAGCAGTATCATAAGGCGCAGAGCAGCGCGGATTCTCTCGATATAAACTTGCAGACTGTAGTCGTAGACATCGACAGCAGATGGATAGGACTCAGTATAGCGGAAGTTCTGGATGAATTCGGTATACATATAGTTCTCGTAAAGAGAGGCGATGTCCTGATCCAGCCGAATGACAAATATATAGTTGAGATGCACGATGCTCTCGCAGTTTGGGAAGGAAAGATCAACCGTTGATGTGCTTCCGCTTGTACGCAGTCGGAGTGCAGTTGCAGTAGGACTGGAACAGCTTTGAGAAGTAGGAGGCGCTTCCGAACCCGAGTGAAGCAGCAATCTCCGCGATGGAGGCACGCGAATGGATGAGCAGTACCTTCGCACGACGGATACGTGTCTGTTGGATGTATTCTGTCAGGCTTAGGTCATAATTTTTTCTAAAAATATCAAATATCAAACTTCTATCAACACCGCAGTGGCGAGCTATGTCCGCTGCGGTGATTTTTTCTGAAATATGATCGTCGATATAGTTCTCGCACGTGATGCAGATGTCAGTGTGAAACTGGAAATTCTGACTTTTTTTAACCAGCTTACATAGAGAATAAGTCCCCTGTTCGATGACTTTTGAGTTCATAGTGAGTGACTCACCACCGGCTATCTTTGAAATACAGGAGTGGAAGATCTGGATGATTTCTTCCTTTGGTGCAGAGGTGCATAGTGCTGCGCGGCGTGCCGAGGAGAGGAGCGGTATCATCAGGTGATGCTCGTAGTACATATACTCTTCATGGCGGTCGCGGATGTGGAGACGGAAGCCTTCCCAGAGTTTTGTGAGTTCGGTGAGGTTTCCGGTTTGAACGGCGGACTCGACGCGGGACTCAAACAGGAGGAGCGTTTTGTAATCGGATTCGATGATGTTTGCGGCATCGTAGTAAGTCTTTTTCTCATGAGGAATCTCGTTTCGCTGCAGGATGGTTTCCGCATCAACACGTGTGTAGTATAGCAGCATTATGATACTGGACATTACTTCGGCAAAGTATTTCTCGTCGATGATAGGGGAGCGCTTTGTTGCTTGGTCGATCGTGAGGATTTCGTCCTCGGTCATATACTCTTTCTTAAATTTTATGACACGCGACAGGGAAAAAGGTCTGGTGAAAGCCGGCCCTACGATGAGATAATCGTGGGTCGAAAGTGGAATGATTCCGAGATAGGAATCGTAAGGTGTGACCTTCACATATGGAACCATGGACTCAAAGAGAGCAGGATTCAGGCCAGAAATGATGTTTGATATATGTCTGGCGGGAACTATTTCACGGTTGTTGGATGGAATGCAGTAAGAACATTTGCCTTTTTGGGAAACCACTGATAGTGGTAGCTTGAAATAGTTGTAAATCTCTTCGATTATTGGGTGAAATTTGGCTGATCCTGACATCTAAAAGCCTCCGATAGTTTTATTTTTCTCTCCGATTATTATATATTAAAAGCTTGTTAATTGATATACTATTTTTAGACATAAATTTGTCAATTAATGCCTTTTAGAAAGGATAATGATAAATGGATAAGAGGGAATTTAAAGAATCAGAACTAATGACTCCATATTCATTGGATCCAGAAAGAAACAGAAAGGATCCACGTGCTGGTATTATTCCAGCTAACGTTGATATGGACGCGCCATTTAGAGAGCCACTCGCCAGGTTCGCTACGATGGTAACAGACAGAAAAGACATCAAGTTAGGCAAAGAAAAAATCACAAAGGAAAGCCCAGAGTACTGGGGCATCTACGGTATGATCACTGATGAACAGTGTGAAATCGGCCTAAAGATGGAGAAGAGAAAGCCTAGAACTTTTGAAGAGATTCAGGCTCTTTGCCCTGAGTTCAGTGCGGAAGAACTTCAGAAGAATCTCGATGAGATGGCGTTTAACGGAATCATCGAGTACAACTGGGAAAATGACAGACATGAGAAACAGTATGTAGTTCCTATGTATGTACCAGGTTCAGCAGAGTTCGGTAATATGAGCCCAACTCTCTATGCTGCTCATCCAGAAGTAGGCCCATTCTTCGAGCGTATGAGTAGAATTCCGCTTGAGGGACTTACAAATATGGTTCCTATGGGTGGAGCTGGTATCGGTATGCACGTTATTCCAGTAGAAAAAGCTATCGACGCAACTAGCACTTCTGCTTCAATCGAGCATATTACACACTGGCTTGATAAATATGATGGAAAGTATGCAGCTTCTCCATGTTCTTGCCGTAAGTCTAGAAAGACTTTCGACGAAGGATGTGCTGATGACCCTGAAAGCTGGTGTATCGCTGTCGGCGATATGGCTGACTGGGTTGTTGAGACAAAGAAGGGCGGACATTATATCGATAGAGATGAAGTTATGAGAATCCTCAAGAAAGCTGAGGACAATGGCTTCGTTCACCAGATTACAAATATCGATGGTGAGGACAAAATCTTTGCTATCTGTAACTGTAATGTAAATGTTTGCTATGCACTTCGTACATCACAGCTTTTCAACACACCTAATATGTCACGTTCAGCCTATGTAGCTCACGTTGACAAAGACAACTGTGTAGCTTGTGGACGTTGTGTTGAGGTTTGTCCAGCTGGTGCTGCAACTCTCGGACAGAAACTTTGCAAGAAAGACGGAAGCGAAGTAGTTTATCCTAAGATGCCACTTCCAACAGAGCAGAAGTGGTCTTCAGAAATGTGGACAGAAGACTACCGCGATATCAACCGTATCAATACACACAAGACTGGTACAGCTCCATGTAAGACAGCATGTCCAGCACATATTCCTGTACAGGGATATATCAAGATGGCTTCTCAGGGTAGATACGAAGAAGCACTCGCACTTATTAAGAGATACAACCCACTTCCAGCAGTCTGTGGTCACGTATGTAACCGCCGTTGTGAAGATGCTTGTACTCGTGCGACTATCGATCAGGCCCTCGCTATCGACGAAGTAAAGAAATTCGTAGCTATGAGAGATCTTCAGTCAGATACACGCTACATCCCAGAGAAGGTTGTACCAAAGGTTGATGGTGAGTTCGATGAAAAAATCGCTATCATCGGTGCAGGTCCTGCTGGTATTTCATGTGCTTACTATCTGGCACTTAATGGATATAAGCCTACACTTTTCGACAAAAACCAGAAACCTGGTGGAATGGTAACATACGGTATTCCATCATTCGTTATGGAGAAAAATGTAGTAGAAGCTGAAGTAGATGTACTTCGTGAATTAGGCGTAGACATAAGACTCGGCGTAGAAGTAGGTAAGGATATCACTCTCAAGGAACTCCGTGAGCAGGGATACAAAGCATTCTACATCGCTATCGGATGTCAGGGTGGACGTGGAATCAACGTTCCAGGCGAAGATGCAGAAGGCGTTATGAAGGGTGTTGACCTCCTTCACACAGTTATCGATGACGAGAGCTTCAAGCTTTCGGGCGATACAGTAGTAATCGGTGGTGGTAACGTAGCTATCGATGTAAGCCGTACAGCAGTTCGTTGTGGTTCATCAAAGGTTACACAGGTTTCACTTGAAACACGTGACATCATGCCAGCTCTTCCAGAGGAAATCGAGCTCGCAGAGTCTGAAGGAATCGCTATCGAAGGCGGTTGGGGACCTAAGGAAATTCTCACAGAGAATGGCAAGGTTACAGGAATCGTATTCAAGAAGTGTACACAGGTTAAGAATGCAGAAGGTCGTTTCGATCCTAAGTATGACGAGAACGAGACTATGACTATCGAGTGTTCTAACGTTATCCTCTCTGTAGGACAGAAGACAGTATGGGGTGACCTCCTCGAAGGTGAGAACGTAGAGTTCAGAGGACCAGCTCCTGTAGCTGACAAGGTTACATTCCAGACAACTGTTCCAGATATCTTCGTAGGTGGAGATATGTTCTATGGACCTAGATTTGCTATCGATGCTATCGCTTGCGGTAGAGAAGGCGCTGTTTCAATCCACAGATTCGTACAGCCTCATTCATCACTTACTATCGGACGTGATCCTAACTTCTTTATCGAGCTTAATAAAGACGATATCAGCGTATCAGGTTACGATACAGTTGGCCGTCAGGTAGCAGGAACAAAGAAGACAGAGGATGGAAAACTTACATTCCGCGATACAAAGGAAATCTTTACAGAAGAGCAGGTTAAGCTCGAGACATCTCGCTGCCTTGGCTGTGGTGCTTCTATCGTAGATCCAAACAAGTGTATCGGATGTGGTCTTTGTACAACGCGTTGTGAATTTGATGCTATCAAGCTCACGCGCGATAACCCTGAATGCTCTACAATGCGTAAGGCTGAGGACAAACTTAAGTATATCCTTCCGTACGCAGCAAAACAGGCTATCAAACGTCCATTTATCAAGAAGACTCCAAAGGAGACTGCTTGGTTAAAGAAATAATCTATGTTTAATACATAGAAAAAGTCGGTCGCGAAAGCGGCCGACTCTAAATAAAGGTAATTAGTGTAATTTGAATAAAGAAATACCCCGGTTTTGCAGAACTTGAAAGTTTATCTTTCAACTCCCCGTTCTGCAAAGCTGGGGTTTCTTATTAAGCAGATATAATTATTAGATGGTTTACAATTCTTTGTCGACGTCAACTTTGTCAATCATGACATTCAGGATTTCGACGTCAGTTTCTTTCATACCGATTTTTCCGATATAACCCATGTTTTTAATAGTTTTCTCGACATCATCTTCGATGAAGCCTTCACCGCCTTTGAACTCATCATCAGAAATACTCATGTAATGAGCCATAATAGCAGCGTTTACGCTGGAACAAATCTTTGCTGCACAACTAGGTTTTGCACCGTCGCATACGATTCCACCGACATTTCCCAATGTGTTTGTGATGGTACGTCCGATCGCGTTGATATCTCCACCAGACATATATGTGATGGCTGCGCCAGATGCAGTAGCAGCACTTACAGCTCCGCAAAAAGCTGACAGGGCTCCGATATAATGCTTGATATAAATCGAAATGAGGTTACTGATGAGGAGCGCTCTGTATTTCTTCTCTTCAGGAACATTCCATTCTTCAGCAAAAGTAAGAACAGGCATAGTAACAGTGATACCCTGGTTACCGCTACCTGAGTTTATAACAACAGGAAGTGGACATCCGCTCATACGGGCATCTGAACCTGCGGCAGCTCTGGCACAGGCACGAGCTTTTACGTCGTCGCCCCAGGTATCGAGGAAAGTTTTTCCGACACGTGCGCCCCAGTTGTTCTTCAGTCCTTCGTCAGAAATTGCTGTGTTGCAGGCAATCTGTCTGTCGAGGATAGGTTTAACGCAGTTTATATTAACGCTTTCTGCGTAAGTCAGGATTCCGCGGAGTGACATCTTCTTATAATCGAGTTTGTTCTTCTTTGGAGATCCTTCTGTATCGTTATCTTCGATATGTCTGTGAGTTTCGAGGATAACTTCGTCGTCACGTTCAATCAGTGTGATATTTGTGTGGTTGTCTTCGATGAGAACGACCGCTTTATGATGTTCGCCAGTAGCGGTAGCTTTGATGTAGAGGTTTGGAACACCTTCTTCGAGTTCGACTTCGCAGAAACCTGCGTGAACCATCTCGCCAGCCTTTGCACGGTCAGCATCTGTGACTCCGGCGATGACTTCGAGTTCCTTTGACGGGTCTCCGCCGATGAGACCGAGAGTAGCAGCTACTTCGATTCCTTTCTGGTTACCAGAATTAGGAACAGTAACGCCCTTGACATTCTTTATGATGTTTCCAGAGCAGCGTACATTCAGGTGAGTAGCTTCTTCGCCGAGGACTTCGGCAACCTTTGCTGCAGCGTAAGCTACGGCGATAGGTTCTGTACATCCCATGGCAGGCACGAGTTCTGCCTTAAGTATATTTGTATAGTTATTACACTCTGCTAATGATAAATCCATATAGCCTCCTTTATCACAAAAGTATATACACTATAACAGGCTTTAAAGGCAGGCGTCGGACAGATTATGAGTTTTTTTCTGTAAAAAATAAAAAGGTGTTGATAATAAATTAACGAAAGTGTAGAATAAGAATTGCAGAAAAACTTGAGAAGCTCCAGTAAAGGAGAACTTAGTATGAGTAATTTAATATCTCAGAATGGTAAGAAGAGTGTATATGTCGAAGGAAATAAGCTTACAAAAGTATTTGACAGCGATTTCCCTAAAGACGAAGTATTTCATGAAGCTTTCGTAAATACTCGTATCGAGAATATCGAAGGCTTGAATGTGCCAAAGGTGCTTGGAATTACTATGGATTCTGAAGGACGTTTCGGAATCGAGAAGGAGTACATTCCAGGAAAGACTTTGCTCGAACTGATGGAAGAGAACCCAGGAAAGATTGATGAATATATCGATCAGATGGTTGATCTCCAGATGGAAGTGTTTAAGAAGAGAGCACCTATGCTTACACGTATGCGTGATAAGCTTACTTTCCAGATTAATGGCTTGAATACTATCGATGCAGGTGCTAGATACGAGCTCCTCACACGCTTGAACTCTATGCCAAAGCATTTCAAACTCTGCCATGGTGATTTTAGACCTTCAAATATCATCGTAGGCGAGGATGGTAAACTTTACCTGATCGACTGGGTACATGCTACTCAGGGTAACGCTTCTGGTGATGTTGCGAGAACATACCTCACACTGTATCTCAAAGATCCAGAAATCGCAAAGAAATATTATAATAACTTCTGCTCAAAGACAAAGACTGATGTAGAATACATAAAGAAATGGTTGCCTATCATAGCAGCTGCTAACCTTACAAAGAACAGACCTGAGGAGAAAGAACTTCTCGAGAGCTGGTTGAACTTTAGCGATTTGATGTAGGACATATAGTCAGTATTGGATTTGTAAACACCCCTAGTAACTTCTCTTTGTTATCGAAGAACGTGGATAGCAAAGCGAAGTGGAGGGGTGTTTTTTTTACACAAAAAATTCGATAAAAAAATAACAAAACGCATTGACAAATGATTAACACAGTTCTATACTTTAAATCGTTGAAACAACAGGGTTATAAATAGAGCTATTTCAAAGTTTTCTGCAAAGATTTGGCGTTAGAAATTTAGGAGGAAGATTTATTATGAGTCAGGAATTTACAAATCCGGACGTAGTTAAAGATATGGATTCTCTCGAGGCAAAGATTGCAGTAGTTAGAGCTGCACAGAGAGAATACGCTACATATTCACAGGAGCAGGTAGATGCTATTTTTAATGCAGCAGCTACAGCAGCAAACCTTCAGCGTATCCAGCTTGCTATGGATGCAGTTGAAGAGACTGGAATGGGTGTAGTCGAGGACAAGGTTATCAAGAATAACTACGCTGCAGAATATATTTACAACAAGTACAAAAACTGGAAGACTTGCGGTGTCATAGAGGAAGATCCAGCATTTGGAATTCAGACTATCGCAGAGCCACTCGGACTCGTAGCAGCAGTAATCCCTACTACAAATCCTACATCTACAGCTATCTTTAAGACATTGCTTTGCTTGAAGACTAGAAATGCGATCATCATCAGCCCACATCCACGTGCAAAGAAGTGTACTATCGATGCGGCTAGAATCGTATTAGAGGCAGCTGTAAAAGCAGGTGCTCCAGAGAATATCATCGGATGGATCGACGAGCCTTCACTTGAGATGACAAACGAAATCATGGCACAGGCTGATTGCATCCTCGCTACAGGTGGTCCTGGAATGGTAAATGCGGCTTATTCATCAGGTACTCCAGCTCTCGGTGTTGGTGCCGGAAACAACCCTTGTATCATAGATGATTCAGCAGATATTGAAAACGCTGTTTCATCAATCCTTCATTCAAAGACTTTTGATAACGGTATGATCTGTGCTTCTGAGCAGTCAGTTACAGTTCTTTCAAAAGTTTATGATGCAGTAAAGAAAGAATTTGAGAAGCGTGGTGCTTACTTCCTTTCAAAAACTGAAATCGAGAAGCTTAGAGGCGTAATCCTCATCAATGGATCGCTTAATGCAAAAATCGTAGGACAGTCAGCTTGGAAGATTGCAGCACTCGCAGGAATCGAAGTTCCTCATGATAAGAAAGTCTTAATCGGTGAGGTAACTGATACATCAAAGGCTGAACCTTTTGCACACGAGAAACTTTCACCAGTACTCGCTATGTACAAGGCAAAAGATTTCGACGATGCTCTAAAGAAGGCTCAGCAGCTCCTCATGGACGGTGGCCCAGGACATACAGCTTCTATCTTTATCGATCCTCGTGAAACAGAGAAGATCAGAAAGCATGAAGTTACTATGCATGCTTGCCGTATCCTTCATAACCAGCCTAGTGCACAGGGTGGTCTGGGAGATTTATACAACTTCAAACTCACTCCATCTCTTACATTGGGATGTGGCTCTTATGGCGGAAACTCAGTTTCTGAGAACGTAGGCGTTAAACATATGTTGAATTACAAACATGTAGTTGAGAGGAGAGAGAATATGCTCTGGTTCAGAACACCTGAAAAAGTTTACTTCAAGAAAGGCTGTATGCCAGTAGCTCTTCAGGAATTGAAGGAAGTTTATGGAAAGAAGAAGTGCTTCATCGTAACTGACTCCTTCCTCGCAAAGGCAGGTTTCACAAAGCCTATTACAGATGCACTTCATGAGATGGGAATCGACTATACAGTATTCTCAAATGTACAGCCAGACCCAACACTTGCAAATGCAACAGAAGGTGCTGAACTCATGAGAAGATATGAGCCAGACTGCATCCTAGCATTTGGTGGAGGTTCAGCTATGGATGCTGGTAAGATTATGTGGGTTCTTTATGAGCATCCAGATGTTAAGTTTGAAGATATGGCTATGAGATATATCGATATTCGTAAGAAGGTATATCAGTTCCCTAAGATGGGTGAGAAGGCTCTCTTCGTTGCTGTTCCTACATCTTCAGGAACAGGTTCTGAGGTAACTCCTTTCGCGGTTATCACAGACGAGAAGACAGGAACGAAGTATCCTATTACAGACTACGAGCTTCTTCCAAACATGGCTATCATCGATACAGACAACATGATGACACAGCCAAAGGGACTTACAGCTGCATCAGGTGTCGATGTTCTCGTACATGCCCTCGAAGCATATGCTTCTATGATGGCAACACCATACACAGATGGTTTAGCTCTCCAGGCTATGAAGAGAGTATTTGAATACCTTCCAACAGCTTACAACGAACCGGACAATGTAAAGGCTCGTAACGAAATGGCAAATGCTTCATGCATGGCTGGTATGGCATTCGCAAATGCATTCCTCGGAATCTGCCATTCTATGGCACATAAGCTCGGTGCTTATCACCATATTCCTCACGGACTTGCAAATGCACTTCTTCTTACAGAAGTAATCCGTTACAATGCATCAGAGCAGCCAGCAAAGATGGGTACCTTCCCACAGTATGAATATCCACATACTATGGCTCGTTATGCAGAATGTGCTCGTTTCGTAGGCATCGCTGAAAAAGATGATGCAAAGGCTGTAGAGAAGCTCTGCCAGAAGATTTGTGAATTAAAGAAGGCTGTAGGTATCAAAGAGACTATCGCTGACTATAACGTAACTGAGGAAGACTTCCTCGCTACACTTGATGATATGAGTGTGAACGCATTCGATGATCAGTGTACAGGAGCTAACCCTCGTTACCCACTTATTTCCGATTTGAAGGAAATGTACAAACTCGCATTCTATGGAAAGAAATACCAGAAGAACGAGTTCACACCTGAGGAAGTACTTCCTTGTGTAAAGGAATACTCAAAATAAATCTCCTTAAATCGTTTAACAGAAGAGAAGGGGCTGTGAAATAATCAGCTCATGAAAAAAAGAGAAGTAATAGCTGGAAACAGCTGATTACTTCTCTTTGTTCATGGTAAAATATTACCATGAACAATCAAACCAATTATTATAATACTCTAAATCAGGGCGTTTTGCCA
>JAZNMP010000002.1:0-86990 GCA_045579705.1 Lachnospiraceae bacterium | reverse complement strand
CTGCCTAATCAAAAAAGTTTGCAGTTTTTGGGGAAAGGGGCATTATACTCTATTTTTTGCCAGAAACAGCATACCTCACAAAAAATGATATAAAAAGGGAGCTGGAAAAAATGATTATCTCATTTTTTCACAGCCCCTTTTATTAACCTTCTACGATTAAGTATCTACCATCGTTCATAGCAAATACTTCTGGCTGAGAAAGAATCTCATTATCAGACATATCCTCTACATCCATATTTTCATGTATATATTCAAGCGCCTCTTCTTTGTCATCGCAGACGCATGCCAAACAGTCTTCCAAGAACACTTCTGCTTCTTCAGGAAGTGAAGCTACCTCTTCAGGGAAGAGCTGTAACTGATTCTCCAGGAAATATTCGATTACCTCATTATCATATTCGTTTGTCATAAGTATTCCTCCATTTATCTAAATACCAAGCCTTACATTATGGCTTTTATACACAAAATACTTTAAACCAAAAATCCCTCTTCTACGTCTAAAGCATAGAGATTATATAACAGAAAAATACAAACTACAATACGATTTCTTAAAGCGGCAAAACTTCGATGAATCGATTCAAAACGAAAGAATATATATACAATTTATCGATTTCTCTGCCAAATGTACGACTCGCTGCTTCACCATAAATCTGAAGCTGTCTCGAGTATCTGTTTAAGAGTTCCTGTTCATCAGAAACACGGTCCGTCTTGTAATCGATTACGATAACTCCATCGTCTCCAACCACGAGACAATCGATTTCTCCCTGAACCAAAACCTCCTGATCAGAAAGCTCATCTTCGCTAAGCCCAGCAAACAGTTTATCAATCCTTTCAGAAAAAACGAAATTCTGCTCTCTAAGAAGTCGTCCTTCCAAACTAGCTTTATGTACTAATCTACCTATATCAGAATTTAGGTATTTTAGCAAATCAAAAATTTGTAAACTTTTTGCTTCGTCATCAGACAGGAATCCTCGCTCATTCATTTCTTTAATAGCAGTACGCAGAGTCTCCTCATCGTATACTACGCTCATATCCAGCCCTTCTAAGGCTCTATGCATCGCTGTACCATAAGATGTAGCAGAGAATTCCTCTACCTCCTTCTCGCCCGAAATAAAGCGAGGAACAGGCACATCTTCAGGCTCAGATATCATTTTTTCAGTCATATCGTCCTGATTCAAATCTTCTCTGTCGATAAAGCTTGCTTTCTGATCGATTTCCATATGTTTAATTTCCGAAACCGAATATTTGTTCTTAAACTTCTCACTTCCATCGAAACGATATTCAAACGATATACGATCCAGCATATCCGCCAAATCCGCATCTGTACTCTCGTTCAGAATCAGATTCAGTCTCTGCTTTCTCTCTTCCTTCGCATCTAGCTCAGTCGCCTCAGCCTCTACGAAAGTCTTTATCGTGGCCTTACTGAAAGTATACTTCGGCGCACCAAATTCCTGTGTCGCATTAAGAGACGGCAGCAACCAGCCAAAATAATTTCTCGCTTTGAATTTGTCGACGAAAGACATGCGACCTACGATAGGATACACATACTCAACCAGTGCTTCATCCGCATCCTTCTGACCACCGAGCACTCCAGAAATGATGAGCTTCTCCTTTGCTCGAGTCATAGCTACATAGAGCAGACGCTGCTCCTCTCCTCTGGTCTTTGCCTTTATCAGAGTAGACATGCAGTCTGTGAAAAAAGTATTCCTGCAAATCCTAACTCTGCCTTCATCATATCGCTTTAAGGCGAGTCCGAATTTCGGGTCTATAAGCAGAGCGCCCATAGTGTCCATATCGTTAAACTGCTTACCACAACCGCTTAAGAATACCACCGGGAACTCCAAACCCTTTGACTTATGAATAGTCATAATACGCACGACATTTTCTTCCTCACCGAGGAGGGATGCCATACCGATTTCAGCCTTATACTTCTTACGATTTCTGATATAAGCCATAAAAGTATAGAGGTCCGCAGACTTAGACTCCGACATCTCGGCTTCATCGATGAGCTTAAGTACATTTGCACGTCTCAAATCTCCTCCCGGCATGGAAGAGATATAGTTCATAAATCCACTCTCGTCTACTATCTTTCGAATCAAATCCGAAATCGAAAGGTCCTCGTTCTCCCTCAGGCTCGAATAGAAATCCAGGAAAGCCTGCGCCTTCTGTCCATTCTCACTCTCGGCGGCATATCGTGTCAGCGCCACATAGAAATCATCGTCAGGATAAGCCCTGCGAATATCGACCAGATCATCCTCGCTAAAATGTCCGATTTCTGAAGAAAGCACAGAAATCAAATCTACATCCTTAAGAGGATTGTCCAGAATTTCCAGGAATGAAAGTATAGTCTCTATCTCATATGTATTAAAATATCCGGAATTCTCTGCGAGAACCGCATCGATTCCATATTCACGAAGTATGTCTAAGAATCTGGACATCTCACCGCTGTCATCTTTGATACCACGTCTCAGGATAGCGATATCAGAGAATCTCACCGGTCGAAGAATCAGATTATCATCTTCATCTTTGTCCTGAACCTGATAGCCACTATCGATTAGATTTCGAATCCTCTGCGCGATAAACTTAAACTCAAACTCATTCTTTGAATCACATTCTGCGAGAGAAAGTTCCTCATCAGTAGGATTCATATACCAGATTTCAGGTCTGTCACTCCCGACTTCCTTCTCGAGATAATCCGCACCGAGATAGAGATAGACATCGCTCTCATAGGAGACATCTCCCATGTCTCTATCCATCGCCATCTTAAAGACATCGTTCGTAATATCGAGAACTTCCTTCCTACTACGGAAATTTCGATTCAAATCGATACGAATATGCTCATTCGTTTCTTCCCTGAAATCCTCAAATTTCTGCATGAAGATGCTTGGATCCGCCATTCTGAATCCATAGATACTCTGCTTTACATCTCCTACACAGAAATAATTGTTCTTTCCGATATAATCACCCGAAACCGCACGTAGAATACTCTCCTGAATCTCATTTGAATCCTGGTACTCATCGACCATAACTTCTTCATAATGCTTCTGAAAAGCCTCTGCCGCATCCGTAGCTTGCTTTGTCTCAGGATCCACGAGAATAGAAAGAGCCGCATGCTCGAGGTCGGAGAAATCAAGCCCGTTTACCTCATCCTTTTTCGCCTGATATGACGCTCTATAATCGCGAACGAGGGAAATCAACTCTTTCACAAATGGATATAGGCCATTAAACTCGCTGACGATTCTCTCGCAGTCTTCCTTTGATGGAAGATTTTTTGCATCCTTTATGAATACATTCTTCCACTTAGGACGAACTTTCTTTGAAATATAATCATGTGTTTCTTTGTCCGCATCCTTCTTATTAAGTCGCGGAAACGAAACATTCTTCATCGCATCAAAGAACTCAAATGGATTCTCTACAGCCAGCACAGGAAGAATCGCATCCTTATCGCATCGCAATGCCTCAGCATATTCCGGATAACCGTACTCTTCGCTGAGAAGCATATCTGCAGTCATATCTATTTTTTCGATACATCCTCTAACCTGATTCTGATATATGGAAAAAAATTCTTTCACAAAGCGAAAGTCTGCCAGCTTCTCGACATCTTCCACCTGATACATCTTTAGAATGTCATCCAGCCACTCATCTGGCCAGGCCATAGATTCGCTCTTTCTTGCTATTTCTTCCACAAATTCACGAACTCTGGAGTCCGAATTCTTAAACTTATAAGTCGATACGAGTTTCAAGAAAGACTTCGACTGCTCCTCGTACTTATGTTCAAATACTTCAGCCAGAGCCTGCTGCTTAAATATCTTTGCTTCTGCTTCATCTACGACTCTGAAGTTTGGATCGATACCCACTTCTTCAAAGTTGTTCTTTACGATGTAGGAACAAAAACTGTCGATAGTCGTGATATTGGCATAAGAAACCAGAGTCTTCTGTTTTAGAAGTCTCTCATTCTTCGGATCGATCTCTATCTGTTTATCGATAGCGCGACGTATTCTGTCCCTCATCTCACGGGCAGCTTCTCTCGTAAAAGTCAGCACTAGTAACCTATCGATATCGATAGGATGCTCGTCCTTTAGAATTCGATTTATAATTCTCTCTACCAGTACAGCGGTCTTTCCAGATCCAGCTGCGGCAGAAACGAGGATGTCCTTTCCTCTCGTATCTATGACTTTCTGCTGTTCACTAGTCCACTTCACAACTTAATCCTCTTTATCTTATGAATTCCGATTTGCTCTCGATATTTCTATATTCATATCCATCCATCTTCGAATCGAAATGACAGATATTGTGATAAGAGCAATACTCACAACCTGTATGTTTTCCAGATCTATATGGTTTCGCTTCGATGTCACCTTCAAGCATTCGATTGCCTGAATCTCTGACGATACCACGAACCGTATCTCGAAGCGCTTTCCACTCCTCGTCACTCAGACCGTTCTTTGAGCGGCTGTTAAGCTCATCTCCTAAAGCCTGAAGGACCTTTGGATCACTGTTTATCAGTCCCTTTTTCAGGACTGTATCTTCCAGGGCAGTTTCTTCCTTTGCCTTAGAATCTATATCATCCGTTACATGAATATAATAAAGCCCAGCCGGAGTCGTAGGGCATCCCGTCTTCTTCTCAGTATATTCGAGAGCCGCATCCATGTAGACATACATCTGAATATCCAGTCCAGCCAGAGTATTCGTAGCATCGATAGAATTGTTACCGGATTTATAATCGACTATCTTTACGTAGACTTTACCATCTTCCGTCTGGTAAGTATCCAATCTATCAATCTTTCCAGAGAGATCCATTTCGCCCTTATCCAGATCAAAATGCAGGGCTGACAAATCGTAATCTCTCTTCAAATCCACGAAATCTACTTCGAAACCTTCAGGTTCAAAGTAACTGTGCTTTACCTGATTTACGATAACTGAAACCGTATTCTTTAGAGTGTTTTTGATTTCCTCAAGCTTAAACGAAGCTTCTTTATCTTCCTTAAATCTGGAGAATTCATCCTCCGTTTCCACCTTAGACATAACATCATCCAGGATAGAATTCTGATCCTCCTCGGATAGATCATGCCACTTCGTATTTCTATCGCGAACCTCCTTTGAAAAAGCCTCGAGCGATTTATGATAGAAATCACCCATCTCACGGCTTCCCATGCTACTTTCTTCCCATTCATCTATGCGAAGCAGATATTTCAAATAGTAGCTATAAGGACATCTTGCATAGGTTTCAAGCTTAGAAACCGAACCATGAAGTCTATCTTTGATAAGCTGGGCATTGATCTGGCTTTCCAGCTTCTCAGGTATATGCTTGTAAAAATTCGCCCTCAATATTTCAGCCAGCTTCTCTCTGTCTTCACTATTAAAGTAGCGAAGCAGGTAGGAAAGGATCTGTCTGTCGTGATTATTTAATCCGCCATTCTGATCTACAAACATCAGACGAATCAGCGCATCTGTAGCGGTCTTCGTATTTACAATACGAGACAAATCAAATTCCTTTGAGGCATCCAGTATGGACACTTGAGGGAATATTTTTTCGATATCGCTATAAATATATGACGTTCTCGCTGATTTGCCTTCGCCATCCAGTTTCGGAGAAGTAATATACAGACGCTCTGATGCCTTCGTGAGAATCAGATACAGGTAAAATTTCTGCCTAAACGCCCTCTCTCTTCCAGTAGGCGCGAGGTCAAAACCGTCTTCTTTTAAACGTTCTCGCTCGAGCTCTGAGAGCAAACCTCCTCTGGTATCACTCTTTGGAATGAGACTGTCTGTCGCACCGCAGAGGAAGAGAATCTTTACATCAGAAAGTCTCGTTCTCTCTATATCACCGAAAGTAACGCAATCATTTGCAGGCGGTATCATTCCCACCTTCAAAGTATCAAAACCAGCTTCGAGAATTCGCATATATTCAGAAAGCGGAAGTTTCAAATCTCCGAGCAAGTCTACCATATGATCCAATAGATCCATCAGAAGGCCGTATATATCCTCATACTGACGTGCGAGTGCTTCATCCCCATCTTCCTTCAGGCTCAATGCTTTCTCTCTCAAATAGGTTGAGATATCCGCGCTCACGAGGAGTTCGTAAATAGCACGACTTATATCTCGAACTGTCGGCTCACCTTTAAGTGCCTGAACGAATGGAGTAATCAGAGATACAAACTTCTCTCTGGTAGCATTGAGTTCCGCTAAAAGTTCATCGTTATATCTTCTCGACTTCTTCGAAAAAGCTTTGGAATAACTTCTGAATCCTCGTATATTCATCGAAGTAATATATCTGTCAAACTCATCCAGATTCGTATCAACGAAATATGGAATACGGCATTTCAAGAATCGAAGCACATCCTCATTCTTAAAATTCCTCTCTACCATATTAAGTGCTCGAAGTACAAACTCAAACAGCGGATGATTCTTTATCTTCATCGTCTGGTCGATGAAATAAGGGATTTCATATTCTTTAAATGCATTCTCAGCCTTGAAACCATAAGTTTCAACAGATGGAGTCACAACTGCAAAATCAGAATATCTATATTCTTTAGTTCTAACCAGTTCACGGATTTCTGACGCGATATAGTACATCTCTTCATTCATGTCAGAGGCCTTGCAAAGTCTGATTTCCTCACACTCGCCAATATAACTCTCATAGGTGTCCCTGAATATGGACTGCTCGAGATGCGAAAGAGCCAAAGCCCCCTTGAAACGCATCTCACCTGAGTTTCTCATATATATCGGATCCTGGACTTCTACCATTCCCTCCCGACAGATAGAAAGCAGCGACTGAATCATCTGTTTCGACATGAGGAAGAGCTCATGCTCCCTGATGTCTCCTGTAAACTCCTCATCAGCATCCATAGTTACAGTTACATAGACTTCCCTGGCCAGTGGAATTATTTTTCTGAGGAGTTCTGTCTGAACAGGTGTAAAACCAGTAAATCCATCCAAAACGATACACTGGTCTCTAAGCAGATTAGACTGTTCTGCCACCTCACCTAATCTATCCAATATATCTTCATTTGTAATATATCTATCATCGATGAAATCATTAAATCCACGATATATGGTAGCGATTTCCTCTATCTTCTTATGGAATCTTTCATTAAAACCTTCTGTTTCTCCCATCTCCAGGAGTTCATCCGGGCCTATCCTATACTGTGATAATTCTGATAAAAAAGAACGTACTTCGGATATGTAGCCTGCCTTTTTCAGGCCGACTTTTAGAATTGATAATTCATCCTGTTTGTCCTCAAATACTTTTCTGATTATCAAGCTTTTTCCTGTATCACCTAACACACCCAAACTCGATAAACCAGTCTCATTGAAAACGCGGTACGCAAGTCTCATAAAGGAAAGTATTTCGATATTCATTACAGAATGAAAAGGATGCAGACGCACTATCTCTTTCTGCGTCTGCATCGTAAATTGCTCAGGGACAATCACGAGGAAATGCTTGTCCGGCATTTCCATGGATTTCTCAATTATATTCTTTAATACTTCTGTAGTCTTTCCACTACCTGAACCGCCTATAACAAAACGTAAAGACATAACTTCCCCCTTATGCTTCATCCTCCATCTTCAGAAGCTTCTTCTGCTGATCCGCAGTCATAAGCGCATCCAGGATTTCCTGCAAATCACCATTCATAATCTTGTCCAATTTATAAAGTGTCAGATTGATTCTGTGATCAGTAACTCGTCCCTGTGGGAAATTATAAGTTCTGATTTTTTCAGATCTGTCACCAGTACCAATCTGTGAAAGTCTCTCTGCTGAAGCTTCAGACTGACGTCTCTGAAGTTCCATATCATAAAGCTTAGTACGAAGGAGCGCAAATGCTTTTTCCTTGTTCTGAAGCTGTGATTTCTCTGTCTGAGAGTAGATTACGATACCTGTAGGATAATGTGTAAGTCGTACAGCTGAATCAGTTGTGTTAACGCACTGTCCACCGTTTCCTGAAGCTCTCATAACATCGATACGGATATCTTTGTCATTGATTTCGATATCTACATCTTCAGCCTCAGGCATAACCGCTACTGTAATAGTAGATGTATGAATACGTCCACCTGATTCTGTCTCTGGAACTCGCTGAACACGATGTACACCTGATTCATATTTAAGGATAGAGTATGCGCCTTTTCCCTTTACCATGAAGTTTACTTTCTTCATGCCACCGATACCGGTTTCTTCTACTTCGAGAAGTTCTGTAGACCAACCACGAGATTCTACATAATGCTGGTACATTCTATAGACCTCTGCAGCAAAAAGCGCTGACTCATCGCCACCAGCTCCACCACGGATTTCTACGATTACGTTTTTATCATCATTAGGATCCTTTGGAAGGAGGAGAACCTTTAATTCATTCTCTAAAGTTGCTACATCCTCCTTTGCCTGTGAGAGGTCCTCCTTAATCATCTGTCTCATCTCTTCATCAGACTCCGCCTCAAGCATCTCTAAACTGTCTGTAATAGTATTCTGTGCTTCTTTGTATTTTAAATATGTCTCAGCGATAGGTGCGATTTCACCCTGCTCTTTCATAACCTGCTGAAGCTTTGCAGAATCATTTGCCACAGCCGGTTCACTCATCATATTTAGAAGCTCGTTATTTCTCATAACGATATCATCAAGATGTTCAAACATCACAAATTCCCTTTCTTCGTTCCGTATACTACACGTGGATTATCACCATAATCCCTAATCATATTTATATCTATAAAGCCACATTTCTGCATGATTCCCATGACATCATCTGCCTGATCATGCCCTATTTCAAAGAATAGCATTCCACCATCTTTAAGGAACTCTGGAGCCTTAGCACTTATTTTTTCATAAAAAACAAGTCCATCCTCTCCTCCATCGAGCGCCATATATGGATCGTGGCTCTTTACTTCAACACTTAAACTTTCTATGACATCCGTTCTGATATATGGTGGATTTGAAACTATGATATCAAAGCTTTCGTTCGAATCTATTGATTCAAACAAATCTCCCTGGACTAATGATGCTCTATCAGCCAGGCCCAGCCTCTCACGATTTATCTTTGCAACCTTAAGTGCCTCTTCAGATAAATCTGTACCGATTCCTGTAGCATCTTTTTTTAAGCCGAGAATAGATAATAGTATGCATCCGCTTCCGGTACACACATCGAGAACTTTTGAATCATCAGGTATAGCCTTCAAAACCTCCTCAACCAGATTCTCCGTATCGAACCTGGGAACGAGGACATGCTCATTCACATAGAACGAAAATCCCATGAAATTCTGTTCCTCTGTAATATGCTGCAGCGGAATATGGGAAGCCCTCTTCTCTATATAAGTTTTGTACTTATAAACCGCTTCATCCGAAACTTCATCCATCATATGAAGCAGATATTGGTTCATATCTATATCTAACGTAAAAAAAAGAAGCTCTTTCGCATCAAATGCATAATCAGGAATTTCGGCTTCTAATAAGCGTTTCTCACCATATTTTCTAAGTTCAGATATCTTCATAATTTATTATAAATAAAACCTCTGTCCCAAAATATGTACTACGACATAAAATAGGGGCTGAAAGTTTCCCTTCAGCCCCTACAATTGTAGATAAATCAATGTGATTACTCAGCCTTGATTCCGTATTTTCTGTTGAACTTATCAATACGTCCACGAGCCTTAGCAGCCTTCTGCTGACCTGTGTAGAATGGGTGGCACTTTGCACAAACTTCTACGTGGATGCTTTCCTTTGTAGAACCAGTAACGAAAGTGTTACCACAGTTACAAGTAACAGTTGCCTGATAGTAATCTGGATGGATTCCCTGTCTCATTGTTTTCACCTCACAAATTTTTAATATTAAAAAGCTGACAATATTCAGCCCGTAACTGCATCCCGAAAACAGCTCTTATAATATATCACTTTTATTTTGAAAATGCAAGAGGATTTGAGACATAATTATTACTATCAATATCAAATACTTCGTCAGTTTCTTCTTTATATTTAAGAATACCGTAATCATCAGATAAAGCTATATACCTATTCTCTTCTGGTGCATAAACTAGGCATAAAAGGTATTTTGTGTTACCATCACTCAAAGATTGTAGCTTTTTTTCTTCCGGAACAAAACGTATTTTCATTTCATTTAATTGTTTTTTAGAGTATTTATCCAACCCTTTTTTTGATAATCTGCTCAGAATCTTGTGTTTTCAAATACTCCTTAAGAGGAACCTCTCCTCCCAGCCTACTTATCTCAATTTCGCTCTGAGAATAACTTCCCTTTAAGACCTTCTCTACAGAATAATATTCAACCGTATGCGCTCTCTGATCAGCTGCCATATATGAATCGCCCCTGTTCTTCAAAGTTGCTACTACAACTAAGTCACTATGATTAATTACATCCTGCGGCGTAATATATAAATAATCATTAGCATATACAACTTCAAGATTTTCAGCCTTCTCATTTTTAGTCTCATTTTCAGAAGCCGAAACAGAAGGATTTGCGCTGCTAACATTATGTTTATATTGACTTACATAAATAGCAAAAGCAAAAACTATAATTGCCACTCCGCACAAAACCAATATACGATTAATGCTTTTCATTTCTCCTTCTCCTTGATATATCATCAACAATCCCGATTACATTATAACGTTCTTTTCAGAATATTCAATCTTTTTTCTTTCTATATTATAAAAAGGTCCACCTTTCAATTACGAAAGGCGGACTATTTTATACAAGTCTTCTCTTTTTTACAAGTTCTATAAAGTCACGATTACACTTAGTATGCGTAATAGCATTAAGAATATTCTCTGTAGCTTCTTCTTTGCGCATTCCATTCAGGCTACGATGAAGCATAGTCATAGCCTCTAACTCATCTGCATCGAGGAGCAGATCCTCACGACGAGTTCCTGACTTAGAGAGATCAATAGCCGGAAATACTCTTCTCTCAGAAAGCTTTCTGTCGAGAATAAGTTCCATATTACCAGTTCCCTTGAACTCTTCGTATACTACATCATCCATCTTGGACCCAGTTTCTACGAGAGCTGTTGCGAGGATAGTAAGGCTTCCTCCCTCTCTCATATTTCTAGCTGCACCAAAGAATCTCTTTGGCATATGAAGCGCTGCAGGATCAAGACCACCTGAAAGAGTTCTGCCTGAAGGTGGAACAGTAAGGTTATATGCACGAGCCAGACGAGTAATACTGTCTAACAGTATCATTACATCTTTACCATGTTCTACGAGACGTTTTGCTCGCTCGATAACCATCTCAGAAACTCTCTTATGATGTTCAGGGAGTTCATCAAAAGTAGAATAGATAACTTCAACATTATCACCTTCGATAAATTCCTTCATATCTGTAACTTCTTCAGGACGCTCATCAATAAGAAGTACGATAATATGCATATCAGGATTCTGATCTTTAACTGATTTAGCAACCTGCTTAAGTAATGTAGTCTTTCCAGCTTTAGGCTGAGCTACAATCATACCTCTCTGTCCTTTGCCGATAGGCGAGAACAAATCTACTATTCGCATTGCCGCACTGGAGTTATCTCTTTCAAGACGTATTCTTTCGTCTGGGAAGATAGGTATCAAATCCTCGAAGTTCTTTCTCTTCTTTGCTTCCGAAGGATCCATACCATTGATTTCCTTAATAAGAAGGAGCGCGCCGTATTTATCGTTCGGGTTATTCTTTCTGGTCTTTCCTGTAATAATATCGCCAGTCTTAAGATTAAATTTTCTAATCTGAGAAGGAGATACGTATACATCATTTTCACCAGGAAGATAGTTATCACTACGAATGAAGCCATAACCTTCAGGAAGGACTTCGAGAATATCAGAAACATCCTTTAAATCCTTGTACTGCATGATTTCAGCTTCATAATCCTTCTGAGCCTGCTTCTCATCTATCATAGCTGCTTCATCTGTATGTTTTTTTGCTACGGGCGCTTCAACGTTAGTATCTGCTGTCGTAGTTTCAGAAACCTCTGCAGAAGAATCATCAATTTCATCCTGCTTAAGCATAGCGAGAACCAATTCATCTTTTTTCATCTTTGAGATGCCCTTGATTCCCCTAGTCTTAGCTAAGTCTTTTAAGACATTTACGCCCAGGCTTTCATATTTAGCCTTCATATTGCTTTCAGCCATAAGACTCCTCTTTCTATATTTTCCTTTGTTAAAAGTTAACCTGTTTGGATTAAAGAATTAGATTGTCCATGATAATAGCGTAGACATCCATGTATTTCTCTTTCCAGTTAGTACAAATAGCCTCTGCCTGTGCCAACTGAGGTACATTCAAAGAGAAATCCATAACTGTTTTATCAGCTTTCTTATACTGCATATTTACAACATACCCTCCATCCGAGGCTTTGTCATAATTAGCACTAACAGAATTTTCTTCACATATTTCTGTACCATTTTCCCTGAGATACCGCTTTATATCTGCGTCTATCGCAGGAGTTATTTTTTCCCTAAAGAGTCGGAAGGTCTCCCTTCCAGACTCTGTTATGGAATAAATAGTTGTATTATGATCCGACTCTGATTCAATCATATTTGTGTCGGATAGATTATGTAATACTTTCTGTACCGTGAAATATCCAGTATAGTTCCCCTCTGTAAAAAATTCGGTAATTTGAGAATTGCTAAGAGGAACTGGTGATTTATCCAGTAAATCAAGTACAGTAATTTTATAGATCAGCTCTGGTTCAGCCAAAACTATACCTCTTTCTATCTAAATTAAAGTTCATCAATAGCTGCCATTACAGGTGGAATAAACTGTTTCTTTCTAGAAACTACACCTTCAAGCATCATGCATTCTGGAACATCACTTTCCTTATAGAAAGCACCCTTCATGATATCCATAGATTTGTCGCCAAGACAAACGATTTCAGATGTCTCCTTAAAGATATCTGTAAGAAGCACGAATACATTTGAAACGCCTTTTTCCTCGAATACCTTTGGAAGATAATCGATTACGCCAGCCTTGATATCATCAAGCATCTTTCTGGAAACGGCACTAACCTGTGATACACCGAAAGCCAAATCTCCAGCATAGAATGTCTTGTAATCCTGATAAATAATCTCTGCAGGTGTCTTTGAGCCAAAGTCAGAACCAGCTTCAAACATAGATGTAGCGAGTTCTTCGTAATCTACATCACAAATCTTTGCAAGTTCTTCTGCTGCTTCTCTATCTTTGTCAGTACATGTAGGAGATCTGAACATAAGTGTATCTGAAAGGATAGCTGAAAGCATAAGTCCGGCAATATCCTTAGGGATACGAAGATTTCTCTCCTGGAACATGAGATAAATAATCGTACTAGAACATCCGAGAGGCATGTTTCTAAAATAGATAGGTGACATAGTCTCAAGAGAACCAATCTTGTGATGATCGATAATCTCGAGGATTTCAGCCTGTCCGATTCCATCTACAGCCTGTGATGTTTCATTATGGTCTACGAGAATCAGCTTCTTCTTTGTTCTATCGAGGAGATTTCTACGTGAAAAAGTTCCTACAAAATGGTTGTTTTCATCGAGAATAGGGAAATCTCTATAGCGAACTTTGCTGATTTTTTCTGTAACTTCATCTACAGTATCATCCAGGTTGAAGCTGATGATTTCAGAGCTATCTGTCATAAACTGACCTACAGGTATACTCTGATTGATAAGTCTGGCTGCTGTAAATGTATCATATTCTGTTGTGAGAAGCACGCACTGAATCTCTTCCGCTTTCTTCTGTACTTCTTCGCTAGGAATATTATTATTTGTAACAACTACACAGCTAGGATTTGTATCAAGCATCTCCATGATACGGTCAGAACCGTCTCCACAGATGATGAGATCATCTTCCTGAAGCTCTAGTTTATCTACATCTACTGATCCTGAAGGAACTACAACTCTACCATTGAGGAAATATGCATGTGAATTTCCTGAAAGCAGTTCTCCATTTAACGTCTCAATGATATTTGAGTACTGAGTTCTAGTTTTTCCTAAAACATCACTTCCATAAACATTCATATATGATTTAGCGATATCACCGCGTACGATGATACCTTTAAGGAAGTTTGATTTATCTACAACAGAAAGTAAGGATACATCGTTATCTGTCATAAGGCTCCATGCCTTACGAAGAGAAAGATGTTTGCTGATACCCTTTGCTTCTCTATAATCGATATCCTTGATTTCTGTGCAAACATCAGAAACAGTTTCAGGCTCTTCTACTCCAAAACGATCGAGAACATATGCTGTTTCAGCACTAACGCTTCCAGCCTTCTTTGGAATATAGTTTCCTTCATCTGTCTGATTCTTAAAATATGCATAAGCAATCGCTGAACAGATAGAGTCTGTATCAGGATTCTTGTGTCCGATTACCCAAACCGGTCTTTCATTATTAATTTTCATAACCACTAACTACCTTGAATTTCTATTTTTTTGATATATGAATTAATCAATAAAAAATCAGGGGCTTTCACTTTTAAGCCCCTTTATTTTAATTGAATGATTCCAAAATTAAATAATACCTAACTGTAGAAGAATAGCAACGACGAGTGCTCCTAGATTTAAGATAGACATTAATACCAAGAATGTGTTCTGAGCCTTTACACCTTTGAAGCCTTCATTAATTACTTCTGTAGCTTCATCAGTTCTATCTTTCTCAGTGAGGAGATCCTGGATATTTCTATAAACTTTGACATTCTCACTGTGAACCTTGTCTGAAATCTCACTCTTTAAGCCAGTGAGGCCTTCGTTCATACTGTTCAAAGTATCCTGAACCGCCATAGTCTGCTTTACAGATGAATTCTCATTATTCTCAACCTGAGTCTGAAGCTTTCCTTCGATATTCTTCATGGCCTCTCGAACTTCTCCGATCAAGCCGTCAACTCTCATATTTACATCTGTAACTAAGCTATCTGCTTCTCTTTGTTTCTTATATAGTGTCTGCTGAAGCTCCAGGTTCTTTGCTTCTTTAGTCCGAACCAAAGCTTCGAGTTCCTTAACTCTTTTTTCCCTAGCATTGATGAGCGACTGCAACTTCAATGCTTTATCTCTAAATGCATCAATCTGTACTAATAACAGGTCTTCACCATTATTAAGATTACTTGCATCAGAACCAGAATTATCTACTCCAGAATACAAATCCATGTTGTCTGAATCGTACATGTTCAATGCTCCCCACAATTTAATAAGTCAACAAAAATAGGTGTAGTTCTTACACCTATCAATACTTTACCATTTCAAAAGTTTAGTGTCAACGAAGTCGAAAAAAATATTAATTTAAAATAAAATTTGGAGTTGTAGATCTTACAACTCCAAACTCAAAAGAAGGTTAGTTTATTTTTCTGAAAGAGACAGAATCAAAATTAGCCCAGTCACCACCATTAGCATCTGTATAAATTCCAATTTCACAAGTGTGGTTTGTAACCTTAATATTCTGCAATGTAAATCTATTCCAATTTACATCACAAACGCCAATTTTTTTAGTAACCTCTCTTCCACCATAATTCTTTGCATAAAGCTGAAGAGTTCTCTGCTTTCCAGAAGATTTTGCTTCTACGCTAAACTGATATGTTCCATTTGGAAGATTTGTAAATGTCTTATAAATAGAAGCTTTGTATCTGTTCTTATTCCAGAACGAACACTTATACTCGCCTTCATAAGCATAGCCATACTCGCTCTTTACAGTTGAAGTATCTCCATTCTCAATCCATATCTTCCAATCAGAATTAACAGATTCCACAGGAATTTCAAAGCCTTCATTATAAATTTTGTTTTCTGATGGTTTGTTTAAAACACACATCGAAGGCAATGCATTTCCTTTGAAATCAAACAGAGTCATATTTTCCCATGTATTGCTAGGTGTTACTGTATCATGCTTATACTTTACCCCTGCGCTAGTAGCATAAGTACCACCTTTAACAGGAACGAACTCCGGTTCCCAATAGAAGAATCCCAGTCCTTTATTATTTGGGACATTATATATAATAGACTTAAGGTCATTCATAAACTGAATCTGACCATCTACTGTAGGAGGATAACCGCCTACTTTCTCATCTCCTGCTATAAATACATTTCCTGAGCCTTCATAATCCTTTGTAGTCCACGCATATGCTGTCTCAACAATACACACTTCTTTGTTATAATGCTCAGCCAAATAATTAAGGTTATACTGCAGGCCCTCCATAGTTCCATGCCACATCGGGTAATATGAAAGACCTATAACGTCGAAATCCAGATTAGGATTTGCTTTCAACAACGAATCAAAATACCATTTATAAAGCTGATTCTTTCCACCCTGATCCAAATGAATAACTATCTTTGCATTTCTATCTGCAGAAGCTCTGACTCCCTTTGATGCAAATCCGAGCAATTCTCCCAGATTATTGAAACTCTGGCCATCCCCTACTTTTCCATCCTTATGTAGAAGACCCGAAGAAATCTCGTTTCCAATCTGCACCATAGAAGGATATACTCCCTCTTTAGCAAATGCGTTCAAAGTGTCTCTAGTATAATTATAAATAGTCGTCTTCAGTGAATTAAAAGACATCTTTGACCAAGCTTTTGGTTTAATCTGATTTGCTGGATCTGCCCAGAAATCACTATAATGAAAATCAAGCAAGACATTCATCCCCAGAGCCTTTACTCTCTTTGCAAGTCTCAAAGTTGTAGCAAAATCATTATTGCCTCCGCCATAAGGATTTCCCTTCTCATCATAGGGATCAACCCACAATTTCAAACGAACATAGTTAGCTCCATTATCTCTCAGAATCTTAAGAGCATCATCTTTTCTTCCATTAGAATAATAATTTGCTCCAAGCTTTTCCAGCATATCTAATGTAGAAACATCCACACCTCGAACAAAATTATTCTCATTCTTCGATGTTGCCTTTGCAACACCAGGTGGAATCAATCCGATTATCAACAGAAGCATCAAAACAAATGACGTAAAACCCTTTATATACCTTTTCATATAATTATCCTTTCACACCACCTGCGATCAGACCATTTTGAATATATTTCTGCAATAACATAAAAATAATCATAATAGGCAGGGATGATAAAACCGCTGCAGCTGAGAACAATGTCCAATGCGCAGCAAACTGATTAGTAATAAAGGTCTGCAATCCTAATGCCAATGTTGCCTTCTCAGGCGTTTGAAGGAATATAGATGTAATTACATATTCACTATAAGTTGCAATAAACGAAAACAGGAATATAACAACGATCTGAGGCATAGCCAAAGGCAGGATAATTCTATAGAAAATCTGGAAATCTCCTGCTCCATCTATAGCAGCAGCTTCATCTAATTCTCTAGGAATACTATCTATATAGCTCTTCAACAGCCATATATTAAAAGCACTTCCTCCAGCCAGAACCAGAATCAAAGCCAGGCTATTATCTACGAGCTCAAATTTATACAGCAATACATAATAACCCGCTACAGCCATGCTATTCGGAAAAACCTGTAGAACCAGTAACGTCATAAGTCCATATTTTCTACCCGTAAAACGCATTCTAGAAAAAGCATATGCACTCAACGTCGTAAGTGTTAGCTGAATAATCGCTACTATAAAACACAGTTTCAAAGAATTTATAACCCAGATTACAAAGTCCGTTTCACTAAACAACTCTTTATAGTGTTCAAAGCTTATTTTCTTCGGAAACAACGAAGATAGAAAGAAACTATCTCCTACCGAAAAAGAAGACATCAGAATCCATACTGCCGGGAATAATACTAAAACTATGACAAACCATATAAATATACGGCTAAACCACAATGTCCTGAGATCTGAACCATTTAATTTCTTCTTTGATGTCATATCAATCTACCTCCTTAAATGCTCCAGAAAAATGCATCCATACCAATGTAAGCGTTCCTACGATCAGGAAACACAGCACACTGAATGTTGCCGAAAGTTCATATCGGTTTGACATAGTCGTCATCTTGTATGTTGTACTGGCAAGTATATCTGTATACCCAGCAAACTGATTATCCGGACGGGCAGGACCACCTTGCGTAATCATATAGATATTTCCAAAGTTATTAAAGTTTGCTGCAAATGATGAAATAATAAGGGGGATAGAAAGTCTCGTAACCAGAGGCAAAGTAATTGATACAAAGCTCTGAAGTTTTGAGGCTCCATCTATAGCAGCAGCTTCATAGTACTCCTTTGAAATAGCCTGAAGCCCACCCAGACAAACATTTAGCATATACGGAAAGCCCAACCAAATATTAACAATAATTATCCCTATACGTGCGCATGTAGGGTCTGTAAGCCACGGAACTTTTGCTAAACCTAGCAGGCTTAAGACATTATTAATCCCACCATACTGTTCGTTCAGGAGGCCTTGCCAGGCCAGAATTGCTATCGTAGCCGGCAAAGCCCACGGAACGATTAAAATTGCTCTATAAATCTTTGATTCTTTCATATTTGGATTGTTTAATACAATCGCCAGAATAAGCCCCGTAAAATAAGAACCAAAAGTACTAAGAATAGCAAATACGAGAGTCCACCCCAAAACAGGAAGAAAGACATCTTTAATGCTTCCACTGCACACATCCAGATAATTTCTCAATCCAACCATAGAGAAATCATCCAAATGATACATATTATAATTCGTAAACGAAATAAATACGGTATAAACAATCGGCACTATTGTCACTGCTATAATCGAAACTAAAGCCGGCAATAAATATGGAAAAGCCTTAATGTTATTCTTCCTCTTCATTGTTAGTCCCTACTTTCCTGAGTCCATAAGTTTAATAGCTTCTTTCAACTGAGAAACTATATTGTCTGCTGTCTCCTTGGGAGAAAGCTTTCCGCCCCACATTGATCTAATGTTGTTTGTATGAATATCCCAAAGCTGTCCCATTTCTGAAACTGTAGGCATTGGTTCTCCATTGTTAATCTGCTTGATAAAGCTTTCTGTAGTTTCATCACTCTTTACAGAATCGAGATCCTGTTTTGAAAGATTAGCAGGAATACGTCCACCTACTTTATAAAGTTCTTCTGCACCTTCATTTGAAACATAATTGATAAAATCCCAAGCTGCTTTTGATTTAGCGGTTTTTTTGCTAACAAAGCTTACCTGTGTTCCAACTGGTGTAACAAATGGCTTGTTATTAAATGTAGGCATTTCCACAACCTTAAAATTAAGACCGGCAGACTTAAATCCATCTATATCCCATGGACCGCCAATATAGAATGCTGTTTCTCCATTCTGGAAGTTACTTCTGGCAATATCTGCAGTTACATCCTGTGATACAAATCCATAATCCTTATACAGAGAGTTGATAAACTCATATGCCTTTACAGCTCCATCTGTATTTAATCCGATATCACTGACATCATATTTTCCATCTTTATACTTAAAGATGTATCCATCTTCAGCTCTTACAAATCCGAGATCATAATAGATACTCGTAGCATCAAACTGAACTCCACCATTGTCCTTTGCGACTTTAACCAAATCTTCCCATGAAGCAGGAACATCTTTAACCTTATCAGTATTTACAAACAAAGAATTTGTCTCAACTGAAATAGGTGCTGCATATCTTTTCCCGTTTACATAGCAAGCACTAATTGCAGCCTTTGAGTAATCCTCATCTTTGTACAAATCAGCAGGCGTCTCCATAGCGAGATTAGCATTGATATAATCAGCGAGCTGATCATTTGGAATACCGACTACTGCATCCGGGCCGTTCGGGCTCTTAATAGCCTGTGCAAACTTCTGTACAGAAGGTGACTGATGAATAACCTTTACTGTGTATCCATTCTTTGTTCCCCATTCATTTCCCATCTTCTGCAGAGCTTTTGTCTCAACTTCCATGTTAGTCCAGATAGTAAGCTTCTTTGAATTTGCAGCTGAAGACTGCTTTGTGCCACAGCCTGTCATCAGAGTTGGCAGCATTAATCCAGCCAAAACTGCACACATAAACCTCTTTTTCATAATTCTTCTCCTTTACATTTTGCTTAATTTATAAAGTGCTTTATTTGCATTCCCCTTTGAGTCAAATAACGCCTGATTTCCATGTGAATTTCCAGGTTCGACCTCGTCTTTCATATAAATCTGTCCAACCTTTGTCGCCCAGGCACATTCTGGAATAGGAAGCCAGCCTGGTTCCCAGTAGATAATCCCTTTGCCTCTGGAATCATCAACCTCTCGAACAGCTTTAAATAGATCCTCGAGGAATCTACTCTGTCCTTCCTCTGTAGCCGGATAACCTGTCTCCTTCTCAAACTCCTCAGAATATACCATGGCATCACATCCCAGCGAATCGGTTGTATATCCAATAGACGTTTCTACGATCATGACATCCTTATCAAATGTCTTGCTGATATCGTTCATATTCGCTTTTATTTTTTCAATACTACCATTCCAATGCGGATAGAACGACATTCCTATGATATCATAATCGAGGCGGTACGGCTCAATAGCATTAAACCATCTTCTGTACATTTCATTGTCCGTACCGAAATCCAAATGGATAACAATCTTGCTCTCAGGAGAGACTGCTCTAACTCCACTAATACCACTCTTTAAGAGACTAACCATTTCCTCTAGATTTTCATTTTTCCCGTCAGGCCATAAGAACCCGTTTGTAATCTCATTACCGACCTGGACATATTCAGGATTCAAATTCTCATCCTTCATAACATTCATAACTCGAAGCGTATATTCATATACTGCCCCTTCCAAATCTCTACCCTTTAGAGATTTCCATGCTTTAGGTTTATACTGGCGACCCGGATCTGCCCAAAAATCACTGTAATGAATATCCAGCATAAACTGCATATCATTCTGCTTTACACGTCTGGCCAGTTCAATCGTAGTCGCAATATCATTCATGCCTCCGCCATAAGCGTTACCATCTTCATCATAAGGATTCATCCACAGACGAAGACGAATCAGATTAGTACCACATTCTTTTAATATAGAAAAAACATCTTTCTCAGTATTATTAAGATAGTACCTAGCTCCACGTTCCTCTAACTCTTTGGTAAAAGACACATCCATTCCTTTAACCAAATCCATATCTCGTCCCCTTTCCTAAAATTTTAACTTCGTTCTAGTAAATCATTTACCTTGATTCGAATTTAGCATTTACCACAAGAAGTGTCAATATACCTTTTCATTTTTCGTCAAAGTGCTACAAAAACGAATGCTAAAACTGTGCAAAAATAAAAAGACGTAAACAGATATTTTTAATCCGTTTACGTCTAAAAAAATACACTTAATTTTAACAACTGCTTCTAAAATGCGGTGTTCCGTTTATCATTATAGTCTTTGTCACTTTTCTCTTTCTAACTACCTGTTCTCTCAGTAGCGAAATGGCTGAATCACAGATAGTCGGGATATCAATATGAAATGAAGTAAGTGGAGGTGAAACATATCTCGCAACACTAACATCATTTATACTGAATATAGCTATATCTTCCGGAATTCTAATTCCATGTTCATTAAAAGCCTGTAATAATCCTACAGCAAGAGTATCGCTGGCTACAACAAAAGCTGTTGGTATATTTCCCTTTGAGATGATCGATCTACCGATATTTAAGCCTTCTTCCACAGCTGTATGATTAGTAATATATATATCCTTCTCATCCAGCAGATTATAATAAAGCATACTCTGTCTAAATGACCACTCTCTGACATCCATAACAGCTTCGCCTGTATTGATATCTTTGTCGTACATTCCAACGAATCCTATGCTCTTATGTTTATTCTCGACAAAATAATCGACCATCTGAGTTACAAAAGAATCGAAATTCGGTCTAACAGCATCAAAGAGTTTTTCATCAGGAGAAGAATTTATAAATACGCCCTTCTTGCATTTTTTATACAAAGCATCGAGTTCCTTACGTGAGAACCATCCTATAGCAATAAAAGCAGTTAAATCATTTCTGACACTCTTTATACCCTGTTCTTTTGTAACAACATGAATATGCACATTCACTTTTTTAGCGTAGCTTAAAAGCTCAGTATATAGAGTCTGATAGTAAATATCTTCAAGTTCCTCTTCCTGGGTTACCCAATACAGTAGAGCAACATTCTCAATCTTTGGATATACTATTTTCTTCTTATAGCCGAGTTCCTCTGCTGTTTTAAATATAGCCTTTCGCTTCTCCTCACTGACAGAAATATTTTCATCATAATTCAGAACTCGAGAAACCGCAGCACTGGAAACACCGACTTTTTCAGCAATCTCTTTAATAGTAGCCATATCTTCCTCCATAATATATTCTAACAAAATATTATGGTAATAGTTTTACTATGTCAAGTAAACTTTTTACTACACTCTAAAGTAGCCATATTTCTTTTCCAGCCCAACAGTTGTCGGATCAGTGTGTCCTGAAAGCAGGTTCGTTTCATCTGGCAAGGCATAAATACGCTCACGGATACTTTTTTCAATAGCGTCTGTATCTCCACCATACATGTCTGTTCTACCGATGCTTGCGCGAAAAATAGTATCACCACAGAAGCAGACTGAATCATGCTCATTATAATAAACGCATCCATCCTCTGTATGACCTGGAGTCTCTATAAGCTTTAATGTCATATTCGGATTTGAACTCAGCTCTATTTCAGAACCATTCGGCAGGAACTCATCCTCGTCATCGATATCTATGATAGTATTCAATCCATGATTTGCAGACAAATTCTTCATAGGATCCAGTAAATACTCTCTGGCTTTCTGTGATGCTACAATAGGCACACCTAGTCTCGCTTTAAGAGTGTTCACTCCGCCTATGTGATCAAAATGTCCATGTGTGAGAAGGATTTTTTCCAGAGTGATTCCGTTTTCCATTACGAAATCACATATTTCGTCACCATTTGCCCCGGGATCGATGATAAAACCATGCATAGTCTCATCATCCAGATATAAATAACAATTAGTTTCTATTACTTCATAAACTTCAATACAACGAATCATATTTCCCTCTGTGAAAAAAAGCCCCGGGCCAAATCGCCCGAGGCTTAGATTTAAGTTTTATAGATTACTCGCCCTTGTAGAGATTTACAAGTTTAAGAAGATGAGCATATCTGTCTTTTGAATCCTGCTCTGACTGAGCGAAGAGTTCTGCAGCACGCTCTGGATTCATCTTCTTAAGAGCTGCATAACGGTTCTCGCCTGCGAGGAATTCCTGATAATCACCCTTAGGTTCCTTAGAATCAAGGATGAATGCATCCTTTCCTTCTCCAGCGAGAGTTGGGTTATAACGGAAGTTGAACCAGTAACCTGCCTCAACTGCAAGCTGCTCTTCTGTCATAGCCTTGCTCATGCCCTTCTTAATACCATGGTTGATACATGGAGCATAAGCGATGATGAGTGATGGTCCTGGGTAAGCTTCTGCTTCTGCGATAGCCTTTACGCACTGGTTCATATCAGCACCCATAGCGATGTGTGCAACATAAACATAACCATAGCTCATAGCGATACCAGCGAGATCTTTCTTCTTTGTGCCCTTTCCGCCTGCTGCGAACTGAGCTACAGCTCCAACTGGTGTAGCTTTAGAAGACTGTCCACCTGTATTTGAGTAAACTTCTGTATCGAATACCATGATATTGATGTCTTTGCCAGAAGCAAGAACATGGTCGAGACCACCGAATCCGATATCATAAGCCCATCCGTCACCACCAAAGATCCACTGTGACTTCTTTGCGAGATATTCTTTTTCCTCGAGAACTTCTTTGCCAACGCCTGCTGTTGTAAGAGCTGCTACAAGCTTATCTGTAGCTACAGCATTTGCTGCTCCAGAATTGAAAGTATCCTTCCATTCTGTGATAGCGCTCTTTACTTCGTCGCTAGATGTCTCTTCTGAAACCTTATCAAGTTCGTTTGAAAGTCTATCACGGATAGCTCTCTGAGCGAGAAGCATACCATATCCAAACTCAGCTGCATCTTCAAACAGAGAGTTAGACCAAGCTGGGCCCTGTCCCTTCTGGTTCATGCAGTAAGGTGTAGATGGTGATGAGTTACCCCAGATTGAAGAACATCCTGTAGCATTTGCGATGTACATATGATCACCAAAGAGCTGAGTAAGAAGCTTAGCATATGGTGTCTCACCACAACCAGCACAAGCGCCTGAGAACTCGAGGAGTGGCTGCTTAAACTGTGATCCCTTAACAGATGCTTCCTTAAACTTAGCGATTACATCTTCCTTCTCTGGAAGTTCTACAGCGTAATCGAAGTAAGCCTGCTGAGCTACTGCTGCTTCATCTTCAATAGGGTGAAGCTCGATAGCATTTTCTTTTGCTGGACATACATTTGCGCATGATCCACATCCTGTACAGTCGAGTGAAGAAATATTGATAGCGAACTTGTACTGAGGCATTCCTGTCATATCTTTCATCTTCATGCCTTCTGGTGCGTTCTTTACTTCTTCTTCTGTAAGAGCTACTGGACGAATTGCTGCATGTGGGCAGACATATGCACAGCGATTACACTGAATACACTTATCTGGATCCCATACTGGAACATCTGTAGCTACACCACGTTTTTCAAACTTAGATGTACCTGATGGTGTATCACCATATGTGTACTTCATAGCTTCAGAAACTGTAACTGTATTTCCAAGCTGAGCATTAACTTTCTGCTGGATAGTCTTTACGAAATCGATCGCATCAGCGTTTCCATTTGTAGGAACTGAAGCTGAAAGGTCGTCATCCTTGCAATCTTTCCATGATGCAGGAACATCAACTTTAACATAAGCTGTAGCACCAGCATCGATAGCATCGTGGTTCATCTTTACGATGTTATCACCCTTCTTTGAGTAAGAAGCTGTTGCAGCATCTTTCATAAGCTTGATAACTTCTGCTTCTGGGATAAGCTTTGTAAGTGAGAAGAATGCTGACTGAAGTACAGTATTGATTCTCTTTCCAAGTCCAATTTCTTTACCAATCTTTACCGCATCAATGATATAGAAATTAATATCATTCTCAGCAATATATCTCTTTACCTGTCCTGGAAGTTTCTCATCAAGTTCTGAAACATCCCACGGACAGTTAAGCAGGAATGTACCACCTGGTACCAAATCCTGAACCATGTTGTACTTGTTAATATAAGCTGTACAATGGCAAGCTACGAAGTTTGCCTGTGAAATCAAATATGTAGAACGGATTGGCTTATGTCCGAAACGAAGATGTGAAATAGTTACACCGCCTGATTTCTTTGAATCATAATCGAAGTAAGCCTGAGCGTACATATCTGTGTGGTTACCGATAATCTTAATAGAGTTTTTGTTAGCACCTACTGTACCATCAGCACCAAGTCCCCAGAATTTACAGTTTGTTGTTCCTTCTGGTGTAGTAACAGGGTTCTCTTTAACATCGAGTGAGAGGTTTGTAACATCATCAACGATTGAGATAGTAAACTCTTTTTTATCATGATTGTTATATACAGCGATGATATCACCTGGCTTTGTATCTTTAGAACCAAGTCCATATCTACCACCGAATACTGGAACATTCTCGAACTTAGTACCACGAAGTGCTGCTACTACATCGAGAAATAGAGGCTCGCCTTCGCTTCCTGGTTCCTTAGTTCTATCGAGAACAGAAATCTGCTTAACTGTATCTGGAAGAGCTGCAACGAGAGCGTTTCTATCAAATGGGCGATACAGTCTAACTTTTACAAGGCCGACTTTTGCGCCATGCTCTTTAGCGAGGTAATCGATAGTTTCAGCAATAGTTTCGTTTACTGAACCCATAGCTACGATTACATGCTCTGCATCAGCTGCACCATAGTAGTTGAACAGCTTGTAATCAGTTCCAAGTTTCTCATTAACTTTGTCCATATATGTCTGAACGATTGCTGGAAGTTCATTGTAACGTGTGTTACATGTCTCTCTAGTCTGGAAGAATAAATCTCCATTCTGAGCTGAACCCATCTGACGTGGACGGTTAGGATTCAGAGATTCTGAACGGAATCTTTTTACTTCATCCCAATCAACCATATCTTTGAGATCTTCATAATCCCATGTTTCAATCTTCTGAATTTCATGAGATGTTCTGAATCCATCAAAGAAATTGATGAAAGGTGTACGACCTTTAAGTGCTGCAAGGTGTGCTACTGGAGTCAAATCCATAACTTCCTGAACTGAAGATTCGCAAAGCATAGCACAACCTGTCTGACGACAAGCATATACATCTGAATGATCGCCAAAAATATTAAGCGCGTGTGTAGCTACACAACGTGCAGAAACATCAAATACTCCTGGAAGACCTTCTCCAGCAATCTTGTAAAGGTTAGGGATCATTAGAAGCAAACCCTGAGATGCTGTATAAGTTGTAGTAAATGCTCCCGCTACAAGAGATCCGTGAACTGTTCCTGCCGCACCAGCTTCAGACTGCATTTCTGTAACCTGAACAGTTTCACCAAAGATGTTCTCTCTGCCAGCTGTTGACCATTCATCTGTTGCCTCAGCCATAACAGATGAAGGTGTGATTGGATAGATAGCTGCTACATCAGTAAATGCATAAGAAGCATGTGCTGCAGCATGGTTACCATCCATTGTTATCATTTTTCTTTTCATGAATGTATCCCCTCCTAATAACATTAAAATAAGTCTCTACGTATTTCATTCAACATACGTTATTTATTGATTTGTGTATAATCTCACAAACACACTTTAAATTTTAGATTTTCTTTATGCAAAAAGCAATAGAACAAAGGTATTTAAATGTTTAATTCTTGATACATTCGCCACTTGAAAAAATTATTATTTCCTATAGAATAGTAAGGGTATGTGCCAAATTGGCTACATTATTATACGAAAGGAAAACATTTATGTTACAGTGTTCAAATATTTCACTTCGATTTGGAAAAAAAGCCCTCTTCGAAGAAGTAAATTGTAAATTTACAGAAGGAAATTGTTATGGTGTTATCGGTGCCAACGGTGCTGGTAAATCTACATTCCTAAAGATTCTCTCAGGAAAGCTCGAACCTACTAGCGGTGAAGTAATCATCACTGACGGTCAGAGACTTTCAGTCCTCGAACAGGACCACTTCAAATATGACGAATATACTGTTATCGATACAGTTATCATGGGTAACCAGAAGCTTTACGATGTAAAGCAGGAAAAAGACGCCATTTATGCGAAGGAAGATTTTTCCGATGAAGACGGTATCCGTGCTGCTGAGCTCGAAGCTATCTTTGCAGATATGGACGGTTGGAACGCAGAAGCTGATGCAGAATCACTCCTCAACGGACTCGGTGTAGAGACAGAGAATCACTACAAACTTATGAAGGAACTCGATGGTGCACTCAAGGTCAAAGTACTTCTCGCACGTGCCCTCTTCGGTAACCCTGATATTCTTCTTCTCGACGAGCCTACTAACCACCTCGATCTCGATGCTATCGGCTGGCTTGAGGAATTCCTCATCAACTTTGAGAACACAGTCATCGTAGTATCACATGACCGTTACTTCCTCAACAAGGTATGTACCAACATCGCCGATCTCGACTATGGAAAGATTCAGCTCTACGCTGGTAACTACGACTTCTGGTATGAGTCATCACAGCTTATCATGAAGCAGCGTAAAGAGGAAAACAAGAAGAAAGAGGAACAGATTAAAGAATTGAAAGAGTTCATCTCACGTTTCTCTGCTAACGCTTCTAAATCAAAGCAGGCTACATCACGTAAGAAGGCCCTCGAAAAGATCGAGCTCGAAGACATCCGTCCTTCAAGCCGTAAATACCCATATATTGACTTCAGACCACAGAGAGAAATCGGAAACGAAGTCCTCACTGTTGAAGGTATTTCAAAGACTATCGATGGCGTAAAAGTTCTCGATAACGTATCATTCACAGTAGGACATGATGACAAGATTGCATTTGTCGGTGGAAATGAAGCCGCAAAGACTGCCCTCTTCCAGATTCTTTCAGGTGAAATGGAACCAGATGAAGGTTCATATAAATGGGGTGTAACTACTTCACAGTCTTACTTTCCAAAGGACAATACAAAGATATTTGCAAATGACCTTACTATCGTAGACTGGCTTACACAGTTCTCAGAAGTAAAGGATGCTACTTATGTACGTGGATTCCTCGGACGTATGCTTTTCGCAGGTGACGACGGAATTAAGAAGATGAAGGTTCTCTCCGGTGGTGAGAAAGTACGTGTACTTCTCTCTCGTATGATGATTGAGAACTCAAACGTCCTCATCCTCGATGAGCCTACTGACCACCTTGATATGGAAAGTATCTCATCACTTAACACCGGACTCGTTAAGTTCCCAGGTGTAATTCTCTTCTCTTCACGAGATCATGAGATTGTACAGACAACAGCTAACCGAATCATCGAAATCCTTCCAGAAGGTACTATCATCGACAAGATTTCTACTTACGATGAATACCTCGAGAACGATGAAATGGCTAGAAAGAGAACAGTTTATACTACTTCTTCTAGCGAAGAGGATGATGATTAATTACAGGCAGGATTGAAGTAAGCGTTCCAAGCTTGAGGTAAACTGCAATTTATAATTTTGCATTTAATAGCGCCTAGCAGCGGTTTGAAACATTATTTTTGTTTCTAAAAACGAAACAAAAACAATGTTTCACCGGCTAGGCGCTTATTATTTTGCTTAAATATTAAATTACATGCTTACAAGATTGCTACTGGGGCTGCGAGAACTTTAATTTACTATCCGATATAGGTAATTTCCAATTTTCTAAGCATTTCACTATACCAAAACACCTAAATCTAACTTGTCAGCTCCGCTGTGTATTGGGAATTCCTCTATATCAAGCTTTTTCACTATACCAAAGCTCCCAAATCAAGCTTGTCAGCTCCGCGGTGTATTGGGAATTCCTCTATATCAAGCTTTTCCCCTATACCAAAACCCCTAGATCAAGCTTGTCAGCTCCGCGGTGTATTAGGAATTCCTTTATATCAAGCTATTTCACTATACCAAAACTCCTAAATCAAGCTTGTCAGCTCCACGGTGTATTGGCAATTCCTCTATATCAAGCTATTTCCCTATACCTAGGTTTATAAAAGCACGTGTAGCTGCACCGCAGAGGTATCCTATTATGTTTGCTTAAGTATTAAATTACACGCTTACTTTTTCCTTGCTTTTCCCGTAACTTCCCGTATTTCAAGTTTGAGGACTAAAATCTTATGAATCGATCCTTCTATGTATTTTAGCCCCTTCTCCACATGCTCAGGCGAATATTTACGAAGAATCGCTTCGATCCCCTTACACTTCTCAGGGCCTTCTTCTATGATTGTAACAGTCCCGAAAACATTGGCAGACCAGTATTTAGTTGCAAATTTTTCTGGCAAAAGTTCTGACTGGCTCACGATGGTGAAGCAGACATCAGGATGAAACCGAAGATTATTGATTTTCTGTCCACCCTCCGCAGAACAGTGCATATAAATGACTTGACTTTCTTCATCCAATGCATAGCTCAAAGGAACGCTGTAGGGCTTTCCATCATCCATCACGGTTGCTAATACACCGTATTTACCAGTATTTAAAATCTCCAGTATTTCCTCTTGATCAAGTTTCCGATCCTGTCTTCTCATTTCCTTCATCGCTTAATCCTCCGTAAATAACAAAATAATATTAAGTGCAGCCCCGGCCACATAACAATATAGCTTATGCATTATTTCCATTAAGAAGCTTATCATATATATCAAGACATGATTTGTAACAAGAAGCCAAAAGTTCTGAATTAGCGGGATTCGTCTCTTAGCTCTTTATAATTCCTTTATTAACCATATTCTCTGCTCAGTATGGTTCATGAGATATCAACTCCCTTCTAAAAAAGACTCTGAAGTAAACACCTCAGAGTCTCATCCTTAAGCTTCTTTTGCCAGCAGCTCCTGCATTCCGGATCTTAAATCATTAAGAGTGTATTTTTTCATCTCTGATTCCATCGCTTCCTGGATGCTTTTCAACTTATCATCCAATAGTGAATGGATATTCCTACCAACAGGGCACTCTGGATTTGGTGATTCATGAAATCTGAATAGATTTCCATCCTCCAAAGGCTCTATTGCCTGATACACATCATATCAAGTGGCTATTCACTCTAATTTCATCTCTGCACATGTCATCATCAACAAGCTCAGTCGCATCAAAATCGTACATATCAATTACTATACAAATTCCTTCAAATCCATATGTTAATCGACACTTGAATTTTTCCTCTTTGGGCGCATTTTTGTATAATTGAGATTTCTTTTCTATTAGTTTCTTCAAAGAATCCAATGTGGAAATATGACTATTAAGCACACAAAGATGCTGTAGTTTTAATAAATTCTCAAGGAATGATAATTCCTTGATATTCGCTCCCGAATATATATATAACTGACTCAAATTTTTCATCTTGCTAATGAATGTATAATCATCAAGATCACAAGCAATTACCAATGTTTTCACATATGACGGTCGCTTGATATCATTAATACGATCCGGATAAATTAACCTATCTGGAGAATGAAAATTAAAGCAAACTGCATCCGAATACCATGGAAGCAGGTATCCTCTATCTTTGATATCTTTATCATCTATAATAATATTCATTTACTCTCCATCTACATTACAATTCGTTATCCCAGCATTCGAACTCATCCTCAAGTTCTTCATCACTTTTTGCATTAGGAAACCAATCAAACAGAACTTCCTCCAAGATTTGATTATCTGTCATCTTTTCTTCCATCTATAATCCTCCTACAGTAACACTTTTGATTTATATTACTTTATATCCATCTACTGACTTTCGACCTGCCAATTCCAATCCACTCAAATTTCCTGCTTTCGTTTCTTCATAAATACGCCTTACAATTCTTGGTACAGTAGGATTACCATTAAAAAAATCGCGGGCCTTATAATTACCCGGCGTTAATCCTGGAATCACATGATTTATAATTAATTCATATACTTTCATTTCATCTGAATTTAACGTAATCATTACGTCTCACACCTCCTTTTCCTCTAGCACAGTAATTTCGTTCATTATTTCGTTAAGAGTTGCCATACTTGCCTCTATTTGAATTTTTAAAAGGGCAACCTTACCTTTCAAAGAAGACAACTGGATTTCTTGTTGAGATGTACTATTATTGTCACTTTCAATAGAATAATAAAGTATCCTTCTAAGAGCCTCAGCTTCTGGGATTTCTAACATTTTTGAAATATTCGACAACTTCTCATAACAATCAGATCTAAAGTTTATACTTTTACTAACCTTTTTTTCTGCCTTATCCTTTTCTGTGATTATTTCATCCATCAAAGTCTGCCTTGCTTCTATCGGAAACAACTGTATAGCATTATTAATTACAAAAGAATCCTTATAATCTTTTGATGTTGCGCTATTTCCATAGTACTTTCTACGTAAAATAGAACAAACTTCTTGAATGTTTTTCATTGTAGAAATACTCTTATTTGCCATGTTTTTCACTCCTTTTCTTCTAATGTTAATGAATCGCGATTTATTTATGGCTATATAATAACTCGTCTAAAATAAGAAATCAAGAGTTTTTTATGGAGGTTCATACTTTTATCTGACTTCATTCAGTGCAATCATAATAAAAAGAACAGATGCCATTTAGACATCTGCTCCTTTCTATACTATGTTTTCTTGTTTTAAAGCAATCCTTCAACCTTACGCTTCATTACCCAATAAATATCTTCTGCATCACGATCTGATAGTTTTTCGAGTGACTTAAAGAAGGAACTGTACTTGGCAGCAAGTCTCTTCTCTTCACCAGCTTCTGTAAAGTCAACAAAGAGCAATTCTCTTACATCGACATCATAAATTCTGGAGAACTATGCGAGCTCATCAGCAGAGATACTTCTTTTTCCTACTTTCCTTTCACTGATAGATCTTCTTATAATTCATTAAAGCTGCAGCATCATCCTGAGTGATTTCTGCTTTCATACGTGCTTCTTTTAGCTGTAAATTACGACTTTTTTGAACCTCCTTCTAATTTCCGATTTTCGGAAATTTTTTCAAAATAACCCTTTTTTCGATTTCCGATTTTCGGAAATCCCACATCATTTTTTTGTTGAATGCAACGGGAAATTTCTTGTGTCTAGCTCTCATTACAGCCTGGTTGAAATTATTTTTGTGTAAAAAAATACCCTCCTTACTGTTTTATTCAGTAGAGAGGGTACATATCACCATATGTGGCATACACACGTTTTCAAATATTTATAGGAACTCTCTCTATTTCAAGCTCATTCCTATACAAAATCACAAAAACTAACTTGTTAGCTACGCTTTGTATTGGGAAATCCTCTATATCAAACTATTTCCCTATACCAAAGTGACAAAATCTAGCTTGTCAGCTCCGCGGTGTATTGGCAATTCCTCTATATTAAGCTCTTTACCTATACCAAATTGCAGAAATCTAACTTGTTAGTTTCTCTTGGTATTGGGAATCCTGCAACATCAAACGTTTTCCCTATACCAAAGCTCCTAAATCAAACTTGTCAGCTCCGCGGTGTATTGGCAATTCCTTTATATCAAGCTATTTCCCTATACCAAAGCTCCTAGATCAAGCTTGTCAGCTCCATGGTGTATTGGCAATTCCTCTATATCAAGCTTTTTCACTATACCAAAGCTGCCATAAGCAAGCTCGGCTGCGCCGCAAGAATAGCTTTTCTGTATTTTTAAGCATAGGTAATCAAAAACACAGAGTTTTTCAGCTCGTAAGTCCTGATTCAACTCCTAAAGTCTGTGTTTTATTTCCAATTTTCTAGAATACACAGACTTTCTGTAATACTCCAGATGGCCATCACATGTATTCTCTGTGTATTCTTACATTTATCTTCAAAAACACAGAACTTCACAGATTATATAGTCTACTACAAGCTTAAAACTCTGTGTTATTTAATGATTTCATAAGAAAACACAGACCAGCTCTCCAAAAACCAATAATCTCAAAAGCAAGTGCGGCTACGCCGCAGGGGTATCCTATTATGTTTGCTTGATAACAGCCTTTCATCAAAAAAGCAGCCTGTCAAGGATGGCGAAGCCACCAGAGGCTACGTCCTTGACAGGCTGCTTTCTTTGATGAATATAATCAGCCAAGCAAACATATATAAATATCCTGTGCTCTCGCACCAAGCCCACTCTGTGAGCGAAGCGAACACTTGCTTTTCTCCTTAAATACGGAAGATACACTGATAACATCAAATCTTCTGTAGTCCAGGCTTCTCTCCATAGTTTGTCAGCTTCGCAAATTACGGAAATTGCATCAATTATTCTTATGCAAAATTCCCAAAAACTCATTAATAGCCAATACAATAAACGCAACATCTATAATCATAAACTGTAATTTATGATCAAATAATACTTCTGCGCCAAAACCAACGAGAATCACCAATACCAAAAGTAGTATTTTATATTTATTCTCAACTTTACTCGTTCTAGAAAAATCCAGAACAAATATTATCAAGAAAAACTCAAACATCGAAAAATAAATCGGAACATTCCATAATACATACATAACTAACGGAACCAAAAGGCATGTTGTTATTAACAAAATATTTCTTTTCATTGTCCTCTCCTTTTCTAGAAAAAGTTACTGGTCCATACTATCCATCTTTTTCAATACATACGGGAATGTGTTATACAACGATCTATTTCTACAACTTGCTGTGTGATACTCATAAACAGAAATAGCAAACATGCAGTTAGTTTCAGGGTCTGTCTTTCGTCCAAATTTAAAATAAGCAGGATATTTCATCATAGACTCAATAGCAGAATCCATTATCTCACGGCCATAGTCGAGCGCTCCGCAACCAGCATAAACGAAGAAATCTTTAGGTCCATAGCCTTGCTCTTTGATGTGAGATGCCAGATATGAAGCATCCCAATCGCCATCATCTGAAGCCAGACTCTCTACTCCCCAATGAAGAGAACCTGAATAAGGCATGAAGTACTTAAAATATTTCATAGAATCACACATTCTGTACCACGTTGTAACCCCGCCCATAGAAAAACCTGCAAAGGCTCTATGGCCACGCGATTCTTCAAACCCTTTAGGATTTGCCTTTGAAGCGTATGTAGAATACATGGTTTCTACAACAGGCATCAAATCATTCTTTAACTCCTCGCCAAAGACCTTCGTCAACTCACTATCTTCATCATTTGTTTTATATGCAGAATCTCCCTGATAATAAGTAGGCGTAACCACCAGAGTCTGTGGCATCTTATGATTCTGTATCATATGATCCAGATAGTTTTTACCCATACGAGGTGATGTTGACGATCCCAGCCAGGTCTGGTAATTTCCTCCCATTCCATGCATTAAATAAATGATATTATATTTCTTCGTCGGATCATATCCATAAGGCACATAGACCATCGCATGCTTCGTTATTACACGTTTGGGATTTCCACCACTCAAATAATCATGGGTTTCATAGGTAATTTCTTCAAGCTTGCCCTGATGTCTCGCTTTTGAATTATAGGAAAAAGGCACAAACCTAAAAAATGTAGTCTTGCTCTTTACCTCTACAGATGTTCTCAAATTACTACGCAATGATAGAAAGATTACTAACGTAAAAATCAATCCAAGTATAATTCCAAGTGCCATACAAATCCTCTTTCTCATACGCTACTCTTTTCTACTTTAACCACACTATACTCTAATTTAAATACTTTTTTATAAAAAAAGAAAGGACATCTTTGAAATTAATCAAAGATGTCCTTTATAAATCTTATAAATCTTTCTTTCTAACTGTGATGCAAATTCCAACGCCGGAAGAGATCATAGTTAATAACAGTATTATAAATACGATATAGCTTGAGATATCTCCTGTCTTTGGAGCTTTAATAAGTCGGCTGATAAATCCACCCACTCCACCGACACCATTTTCAGCTTTTCCTGCTGTGCTAACCGGCTTAAGTTCATCGACCATTACGATCTTTGTCTTTGCATTCTCGATATCAGCTTCACTAGAACCGATGGACTGTTCCTTTACAGTGAATTTGATAGGAGATGCAATCTTATAACCTTCTGGAGCTTTTACTTCTTCCAAAGTATAGCTCTTTCCAGCTTTCAGAACTCCCACGATGTCGTGAGGCTTACCATCTGTCACGAAATCTTTAACAACCACATGACCATTCTCGTCGAGGATTCGAAGTGTAGCACCTTTAAGAGCCATTCCAGAAGGATTTGTCTTTGAAACAGAAACTACAGTAGGTGGTTCCATCCAAAGTAGATTCAGATTAGCATTACCCTCTGTCTTTGATACAGTTCCATTACCTGAAATCAGAGATGTCTTAATCACACCTTCTTTATCAATATCAAAAGTAAATGAAATAGGTTCTGCTGAAACCTGACTTCCTGAAGGAGCTTCTAATTCCTTCAACACATAGTCATATCCAGTAAGCAGACCGTCGAGCTTGATGTTTCCATCTTTGTCAGTCTTTACTTTCATTACTTCTGTGTAATCAGCTTCATCAAAGGAAACTATATCATTACCAAAGAACGAAATCTGAGCGTAGCCTTCTGGCACTCCTGCGACAGCAAGCTTTCTGGTGAGCAGCCTGTTTACTCTGACTCCTGTTACTCTATTAGAAAGCAATCTTCTGTATTCAGTAACTGTATTATTGTTTGCATAAGAATCTACTACTGTAGAATCTTTTGCTTTTCTATAAAGTACATAAGTAGAATCCGGAAGCACCTTTGAATTATTCAAAGCATCTACTTTTGTCATAGAGAATGAAGCTCTAACAGTATCATTCAAGTAGTTCTGGAACTCGTTCTTTCCATCTACTGACTTCATCGGAGACACCTTACCATTTTCAGAAACAGTAAATACGGCAACTAATGTATCCTCATCTGTCTCCTTTGCGATGACACGGTTCACGTCTTCATCATAAACAGGAACCTCAGTCTGAGTGATGTAGTAAGTACCAGCTTTAAGACCAGTAATACTAATCTTTCCGTCCTTATCACTTACAACCTCACCATTTGCATTTGTAGACTTACACTTAACAGGGTTCTTTAGAACTCCATCTTCATATGAAGAATACAAAGTAAACGTCGCATTAGGAAGGATTGCATAAGGTTCATCAGTTTCTTTTCCATACTCGTAAGCATTTACGAGGTTGGTAAACTCGAGTGAGTTCATGGAATTCTTCACTTCGATGACATTTTTTACATGACCAGCATCTGAATATAACGCTTCGGAAAAAGCTCCATCTTCTGCACTGGATGTATAAATCTTTCCATCTTCATCAACCTTTACGAAGATATTATCACCAGCCACATAAGCATCAGCTGCGATAATCTCTTCCAGTTCGTAGATTGCGTCTGTCTTTAGCATTCCACGGAAACCATTATAGATTTCTGAAATACCACTAACACCACCATCTGATTCAGTCATAGTAAAGGAAACTGCATCAGTACTTCCGTCAGCAAAAGTACCCTGTACTGGTGTAAGAGAAAAGCCTGTACCATTTACGCTATGACCCTTAACACCTGTCTTTACAACTGAAAGTGAGTTCTTCTCATTCAGGACTTCGATGCAATTGTCTCTAACGCTGAATCTGTCAGAATCACTCTTAACTGAAACGACACCGTTGTTATTTACGCTAACTGTTGCGATGTCTTTGAAACGAATGTAACCAGTTGGTTCATCGATTTCTTTAATCTCATACTCACAACCAGGAACGAGGATTCCCTTTAATTCCTTCTGTGTATTATTAATAGTCTTCGATGATTTAGAACCATCGCTGAACTTAGAACCGCTCTTTGGTGTGATTGAGAGCTTCCAATCATCGCTAGGAGCAGCGAGCTCATCCTTTGTCTCTCTGTCTTTCATAACTAGAGAGAACGCATTCAGCTTATTTACTACTACGAGGTTGTTACCCTCTACTCGCTCGAAGTTCTGATTATCAAGCGAAGCAAAAAGTTCACCTTCATAGTTCATTCTTACATACATCTCTGCAGAAAGTGTATATCCATCAGCTGGAAGGACCTCCTTTACGATATATGTATGTGCATCATCCTCTGCAGGATTTGATACAGGAGTGATAACTCCGCTGAAACGAAGCACTCTGGCTTCATCAGTATCATCTGAAACTGTGAGTTCCTTAAGTGGACGAAGTGCATCTAACGCATCATAGATAGCAAACTTAGTACCTTTAAGTGTATTTGTAGAACCTGCTTCTCTGTCTTTTGTAACAGTAAAGCTATTCTTCTCGTTTACAACCTTAAGTCTGGCGATACGCTTTCCATCTTTAAGGTTTACAACCTCTCCATCGAGAGTAACAGTTCCATCCTGAGAAACTGTAATAGTGTGAGTTGAAGTATCACGCTTAAATCCATCTGCTGGAACAGTCTCTGTAAGTGTATAAGTTCCAACTTTAAGGTTAGCAAATACAGCCTCACCTTTCTTTGCTTCTACGCTGAGCATAGAACCGTTTGACTCTGCACCGGAAACAACTTTTGCTTCCGAGAGAGTTGTCTTTGTCTCATCTGTTCCATTTCCAGAGAGCTTAAATGTTACACCTGGAATTGGTTTATCGTTCTGGTCTACTTTTTCCACGACTACAAAGGCAGCGATACAGTCATTTACAACCTTTCCGCCGTTCTTTGTAACTTCGATTTCATCTGTATAGTTACCAGAAGCGTCATATGTGAATCTATTTGATGCTTTTACTTCAAATACATCAGTGTCTACATCTGAACCGAGAACGTAATCTGCTTCAGTTGTAGTTTCTCTGAAGAAGTAGAACCCCTTCTCGAGCTTCAATCCTGAAACTGCGTTAGTAGATACTCTACCATCTTTATCAGTAGTAATAGAAACCGGCTTTCCGTCGTGCTCTACTACTCTCGCATTCGCCTTTGACATATCGTCACAAGCGTAGAGATCGAATGTAGCCTTTGCATGTTTGAAAGCTTCATTCTTTCCAGAAGCATCTTTCTGGTTTGAATACTTGATAAATCCAGCCTGTCCGAGAATCTTCTCATTCTTCAATACAAAATTTCCATTTGAATATGTGTTTAGAAGCTTCTTCAGATAAGGATCTGTAGTATTCTTTATCGCTTCGTTATTTCCTAAATCGGAAACTGAAATAGTTCCAAATTTGTCTGTAGTAAATTCTACAACTGTGTACTCGCCAGCTTTGTCGCTATGTGAAGCGCTTACATAACCATCTGGAAGTGTAGTCTGTACGAATCTGTACTTTCCTTCACGACGAAGCTCTACTGTTTTGGGTTCAGCAGTTGTATCAAAAGTATCAACAGCTACATATTTGCCATCCTTCTCTTTCTGAAGCTCGATAGTAGCTCCTGGAAGGAAGTTGTCGAGCTGATCTTTCAGCTGAACCTTTGCTCCGATCACTTTATCCGTAAGCTTGATTACTCTATCTGCCCCTATACGTTTAGCTGGTGTACCGTATGTGATATCACCCTTCAAATCTACAGTTACAGGAACTGGTGAGATGTTAGAAAGGCAAGTATCTGCTGGGGCATTTTTTTCGCCAATATAGTAAGTAACTGTCTTTGTGCCATCGGCAGGACCTGGAAGTTCAGGAACTACGAATTCAGCACGAGTATCTGTATCATCAATATCGCCAAACTCGCCATCAGCTGAGTTTGCCTTGAAGCTAAGCTTAGTAGTGTTGTCACGAGGATCAAGCACGATATTCTCATCGCTACCAGCCTTTGCATCTGCCAAAGTTTTGTAAATAGCCAGCTCACATCCATCGAGCGAAATCCCATTATCTGCTTCCTTTACGAGATGCATAGTAATCTGCTTGTTCTCAAGTGTATATGCACCCTCAGCATTTGTCATAGGTGCACTTGCTGTAACAGTTCCGTCCTTATCGACAGTAAACTTCACATCATTCGCAAGCGAGTAACCCGACTTTGTAGTTGTCTCGCGAAGGACATAATCACCCCATGGAAGGTTTGTAAACTTAAGACTATTCTGTCCGATTACGGAAAAAGTATTCTTCGCGTCCGCCTCTGCCAGAGTAGTATCGATCACTCCAACTGAAGTAGGAAGCTTCTCCGTCTTGCCCTGTGCATATTTGAATGAACCATCTGTTTCTTCAGTAGCATAGACAGGAACTTCTCTTCCAGCTTCACCTATGATGAAGAGCTTAAACTCAGATTTGTAGTTTGCAGTTTTTTCCGCATCAGCGTTCTGATAAGTCTTTGTAAACTCAAAAGTACCTACCTTCTTACGACTATTTAGAATAGTTCCGTTTGAAGTTGTAAGGTCATGAAGACCCTTTGTATCAGCATTGCCGATGGAGTAAACATTTACGTCTTCATCAACTGTCTCGTAATCACTTACGCCCTTCATCTCTCGAACGTTGAGATTCTTCGTTCCAACTGTAACTCCATAGAAAGTTACACATCCATTCTCATCTGAGAAAGCTGGTCCAGAAACCATCTTCTCCTCACCAGCATCGATACTGTAGAGACCGAAGAGAACATTCTTAATAGGCTTCTTAGAAATAGAATCCTTCTTAACAACCTTAAAGTGTGCGACCTTTGTAAGGAATCCGGCCGCTGCATCAGAGAATTCACACACATTTGTATGAGACTCTTCATTTGAACCGTTTTTAAACTTCGCTGTGTTAGAAACCTTTGCTACACCTTTTGTGAGGCGAGTTGAATAAGTGAGCACATATGCATCATTTCCATCTGGAAGTGATACATGAAGCTCGAGGCTTCCAACATCTGAAGGTTCGATATCTTTTCCAGGAACACCATTTTTAACAAATGGAACTTCCTCAGTTTCTGTAAGTCCAAGCTCGCCTTCCTTATGAGTAGCCTTGTAAAGTTTAACGCTACCGTAGTCGAGCTGAAGGTCTTTAGAAATCACATCGATAATCTGTGCACCACTCAGCAAAGTACCGTTTGGATTGATTTCAATCCTCCAGTCAGCACCTGTCTCAGTCGCCTTTGATGATTTCTTCAAAAAGCTATTATCTACAAGCGGATTCTCCTGTGACACTTCGTTTTTAGCTATTGCATTGATTTCACACTTAGTCTCACCAGTAGTAGATGAAACTCCTTCTATCTTTGAAGTAACTTCAGTCTGGATGATACCACCTACTCCACCTTTATCACTATGAAGCAAATACTTCTGTTCTACTTCATCTGTCAGTGCAATTCTATAAATCAGAGAAAAAGTATCGCTTGAATCGTTTAGATACTTTACTACAATATTTTTTCCATCAATCTTTTCTTCTACATCATTAGAACCTTTGATTGAAACACTTTCCGGAATCAACTTCCACTCATCTGCAGAAATCGGTGTCATCTGATCTCCCTGAATGAGATTTGAAACGAGGTGTTCGAGATCCTCTACAACCTCTGTATCCTTATCAACCTTGATACCATTCTTATTAACTGTAACTGTATATTTGATTTCCGGCTTTAAGCTATCCTTCTCATAATATCTCTTTCCTTTAATAGAAAACATCTCATTTGTAAGAACAGCCTTTGCGCTCTGAGAAACTGAAAGCTTAGCATCGTTTGCACTTACATCAGTCTTAAGAGTTAGAGTTGAGTTACCATTTGCAGTAACCTCTGTTCCATTTGACTGATAGAATTCAGGCACAACTGTATAGTATTTGATAACTACTTTTCCGAGGTTTTCGAACTCAGAATGTCGAAGATTAAAAGTCAGAGTCTCATCAGCATTTCTTACGAGGTAACCCTTCTCAATCAGCTCTGATTCTGTATATTCCTTTGAATCATAAGATACTGTAATTCCATACTTATCAGAACCAGCTATAACCTTCTGTCCTTCTCCGTTTGAAGTTACGATTTCAGCTTCGTTCCATCTATCATCTCGTGAGCTAGGTTTAATAGTCCACTCTACGATACCGTTATCCTTAGTACCATTTGAGATGACTTTTGCTTTTTCCGACAGGAATACGTACTGGAACTGCTCAGTAACAGGAGGCATACCATAATTTACAGGAGTTCCTTTACCACTTCCTCCTGTTGGCCAGCTTCCATTCAAGTAAACTGTATTCTTTACTTCCTTATCAGCATAGTTTTCTGTTGTATCTATCTTTGTCTTATATGTGATGATGATTTCCTTGTCAATACGACCACTTCCTGGCCATTTATAAACCAACTTTGTAGCATCACCATCTTTTTTAACACTGAGGTCTCCCAGTTCAGAAGAACCTTCCTTAATATTTTTTCCATCGACATTGAATGAACCGCTTACAAAATCCATTCCTGTAAACTCATCTGTTATAGATGAATCGAGAAGTACATACTTAGGTGTAGTATCATTAATCTTCAATGTCCAAAGCATCTCATTACCGTTAACCTGCTCACCAGATTTGGCGATATGAGGTCTGTTAAGAGTTACCGCTGCTTTTGAGGAGTTTGATACATTTGTCGGATCTACTCCTAACTTCATCTCCCCCTGCTTTAATTCACAGGTAAGCTCTCTTTCCGCTACTGCATCTGCTCCTGAACTAAAATCAACATCCAAAGCCTCTACATTTGTAACAACATAGAGTTTGAACGGTGCGCTAGTATCAACAGAAACATTTGTCAAACCGTCTTTAACTGAATCTGTAACTCTATATGTATATTTGCCTTTGGAACCAGTTAGCTCGACAGGAACTTTTTTCCCGCCAACCATGATATATGCTTCTTTGTACTTAAGCTTGTCTGAATCAAAAGAAACATCCAAATCAGCACCATTTAAGTTTGTACCTTTATTATTAGTACCTGCGCTAATCGTCCAAACTACTGTAGTATCTTCTGGATTAAACTTTCCTGTAACATCAACACCTGAAATCTCAGATGTCATCTTTCCAAATATAATCTCCGCTGTCTGTAAAGCTCCATCTCCATATAGATTATATTTAGACTCGTGTTCAGAATTGCATTTATCCAGATCTACGTTTGCTCTAAAGGAAACATTTCCTCCGATGTTGTCATTAGAATTCTCTGCGTTAACTACGTCTGAGAAAACCATTGTAAACACGCCATCTTTAATAGAATATGTTCCAATTACTTCATTAGATGCACTAACGATTTCCTTTGATTCCACATTTGGAAGGATGAAACCAGCTGATGCAAAATCATAACTGATATAATCTCCTCCTTTAAGCGAACGTACATTCGCTCCATAGGAAGGTTTTAATACACTGAAATCAAGTTTGAAATCTACACCTGTAATTGTGTCAGGTGCAATGCCAGACATATCAATCTGTGTATCACTATCCTTTAATTTGAATTCTCGTCTTTCACTTCCCATGTTTACTGTGAGTGTCAGGTTCTTTCCAACCTCAGCAGTATCACAAGTTCTGTCGACTCCCGTCTGAGCCGCACTTACCTTGTCTGGTAAAAATGAAACTGTCTGCGTGATCATCATCAAAACTAGCATAAATAATGAGATCACTCTTTTTAGCCTAATTTTCCTCATTTAAAATCCCTTTTTTAATCTTTATTTTCAAAAACAGCGTAACCTTATAAATATTACACGCATCTTTCGGGGATTTCAAGAGATTTTTTTTGCTGGTTTGGTTTCTCCGGCACCTGGATACCCACCATTTCCTCATTTCTTGCCATTTGGTAGGTATCTATTGAGTTTGTCCGCCACCTGCATACCTACCATTTCCTCATTTCTTGCCATTTGGTGGGTATCTATGGAGCTTGTCCAGCACCTGCATACCCACCATTTCCTCGTTTCTTGCCATTTGGTAGGTATCTATAGAGCTTATCCAGCACCTGCATACCCACCATTTCCTCATTTCCTACTTTTTGGTAGGTATCTATTGAGCTTGTTCGGCACCTGCATACCTACCATTTCCTCATTTCTTGCTATTTGGGAGGTATTCTTTATTATTTGGTAATAACAAATCTAAATTCATGACGTTCCTTTCATAAAAATCTATTTTTATCACTATATATAATTATGGTAGATTTTTGAAAAGGACAAAAATACCCCTTACCTATATGGTAAGGGATAGCATAAATAAGTTTTATCTACTTTTTGATAAGCTTAGTTCCACGTTTTATACCAACGATGTCTTTCTTTATTCCAAATCATACCAGCACAATTATAACCATCTGGAAGCTCATCTAGGCTGTTATATCCTGGATAGTCCCATGAAAACTGATAAGCGTCACCTGCACCAGCATGGTAATCAGGACAGTATATAGAAGTATAGCCATTACTTGATGAATTATTTGTACTAGGGTGCAGATACGTTAGCTTTATTTACCAAATTGTTTGTCTGGGCTTTTTTATTATTTGCTTGGGCTTTCTTATATGATTTGAATCTGCAGAAATTATACGCAAAAAAAAGTCAGGGGTTTTGCTGTCTTCAATCAGTTCTCTTCTTTAGATTTTTTTAACAAAAGGGACCTGGTACATTTACCAAGATCCTCGTCCCAACTATTCTGATTCTAATGTAACAGACCCTAGTTTAAAAAAAGGTTCATTTAAGCTTATTTGGGCTCATTTTTATACAAATATAAAAATACTGGTGTCTTAGGGAGCCGCCCTAACAAGTGTATTTTGTCAGACAAAATACGTATCTTGCAATAAATATGATAGATAGATATAAGACCTGTTACAGCCTAAGTAAAAATGCTCATAGCCTTAATACTTCTGATGTTACATGTGATACAGCAATTTATTAGAAAAAATGAAATAAAACACTTATTACACCGCCCGTTGTAACAGTTGAAATTTTAAAAAACTTCTGGTAATGTGGACAGCCCCTTTATCTAAATCTTGGTATTTTTCGAAGCTTCGCATATACCGAATCCCTTGTAAAACCAGCGTTCTGCAATAATTCATCGACCTTGTCTACCATGTGACGACAACAATCTTCTCGCAATACCCCTTCACGGACATTCCGAACGAAGCTTCGTAACCCTGGAGTCCTTATAAATGCTGCATTCTGCATAAAAACTACGAATTGCCAACAATGTGCGGATAATCCGATACTTCACTTAAAAATCCTCCGGACAAAAAAATAACTTCTGGTCCAATGGACCAGAAGCACCTTTTAACCTTTATAACAGTTCATCCTGTGATGTTCCATATATTTTCTTGTTTCGTCGCTCATATTTAGTAACTGTCTGTCGTCCAGATTCATAAACACTCGATTAACTTCATCAAGCATTTCTGATATCATTACCGAACCATCCTCTGCAAAAGAAATGTATCCTTTGTCAAAAACCCAATCGTGATTTGGACAAAACAATAATCCATTATTTACATCTACTCGTTCATCCATATCAGCATCTCGCCAAGGCTTTATATGACTTGCAATCAACATATCTTTGCCTGACACACCGCACAAACAGCACTTGCACTCATATCGTTTTAAGAGACGCTTTTTAAAGATAGACTGATTGATTCTTTGCTTAGTCACAACCAGACGCTCATCACCTACAATATCTTTTGTTTGATCATCGATTATTTCAAACTCTTTAATTGCCTGCTCGTAATACTCGTTTTCCTTTTCTTTATCTTTAGGGTTCCATACTATTATTTTTCCATTCAACCACTCTCCATCAATAACATATTCATGACTTCGCCCCGAATAATGCTTTATTTCCCCTGTAAAAGGGTATCCTTCACCGAGTATCTTGTAATGGTAATAATCAACTCTATCAAAAATATGTATACTATCTTTAAATTTTTCCGTAATACCATCGTTCGCTGAATTATAACACATATCAGAAAACTGAAATATCGGACTGTTTGTCTTGATGCCATTATCATTTAACAGTTTTTCTAACCCGGCTCTCTTCAACGTCTCGTCACAAGAATGCGATTTTATATATTCGTTTACAAAATCAGCAACTCTCCTATAGTCAGCTTCTAATACCAGATCAAAGCGATCTCCCCATCCCATATCGCAGCTTCTCCTTTCCAAAAAACCACAAATACACTTGGAAAACGGTTATTTATCATAGATTTTTATAATACTTCTCAATCAGCTTTGCCATCAACAATCTTCTTTCAGCCAGAAATTGTTCATAATCTTCCACGGTCATTCCAACCACAGCTTCCGGTATTGCATTCTCTTCCAAATTACTTTCTAATGCTTCTTTTGAAGAAATATTACCAACTGCAATCATTTCAGACTCACATTGCTTTACAACTTTTCCAAAATATACATTAGGCGCATCGTCTCCCACGGTCTTATTTACCTGTGTATCTAAGAATGTATAATTAGCCACCTGGTTATATCTTCCCTTCGACTCTACACCATTATTTTTAAGATATGCCTTAGGGAAAATATGATGCACATCCCCAGAAATACCAATAAGATTGGAAATCATAGTTCCATGCATAAACAACGAATTACAATTCATATTAATCTGCGCCGCAAGAAATGTATTAAATGCCGGACAGTTTGTCGAGGTTGTTTCTAGATTCTGTGGCAATGTTACATTCCAGAAATTATCCGATAATACCGAAGCTTCAACCTCATCAAAATAATCTAGGAAACCTTTTTCATTAATCAAGCGAATGTCCCTGCTCATAACAGATTCCAGTGAACCAACATACCTACCGGTCAAAGTAGTTAATACAAACCATTTTTGAACATGATGTTTAATCTGATCCTTCGGAATCGAGGAATCCTGATTAAGTTTCAGATATAGCATATATGCAAAATCAAGAGTCATCTGAGATCCTAAAAGCTTGCTTGATTTAAAACCTGCCCCTTTTATGGCTAAAACAAACTGCTCGAAATTGTATTCTCGAATAAACTCTCTAATACCTTCGTCCAACTTATTATATGATTCCTCAACTATTTCCTCTTTAAACTCCCTTGTTACGAAGTCTCTACCCGCAAGCAAACTTACCAAATCCGATAGTTTTGCTCTGTTAAAACTAAACATAAATGCTACTCGAAGCATATCACTATAATCAGGATGGTAAATATCCTCATTATCCTTTGCAAGCCACTTAATCTTAGCTGCATACTCTGTTTTTTCAAACTCGGCATCCTTAATCATATATGGAAAAAATCCGGCTTTACCGCAAGATGACAGAAGTAATCAACGACCTTACGCAAAGTATTTCCACCGTTCAATGTATCTGCAGCCATCTTAGACATAACGAAATCAGACTGACTCAAAGCTGTACCCTTAGAATTGATTCGAATGAAGATTTCTGTAACTTCATCAATATCAAGTGTATGTACCAATTCTATCACGCCAATTTGACGATTAGAAATTGCCTTAAGCTTTGTTATCGCATTATTTACAACATTTGGTTTAACATCCGGATTACTTTCACAATACTTCATCGCAAAATCGAACGGATCAAAATCACTCTTAAACACCTCAGCTATATCCGGAATCCACTTTTTATCTTTTAAATGTGAAGCATCCTGGACAGCAAATCTTTTATCTGCATCTGTAGCCAAGGGATTAAACGCTATCTTAATACAATCCTTGTTAAAATCTTCATCAAGAACCTCCAATCCTGCTATAGCCGCCATCAGAGCAGTTATTCTCTGCTGTCCATCAATTAGCACATGCTTACCGTTTGCTACAGATCCATCCTTAGTCTGAATATCAGGGTTTTTCCATGTAATAATATATCCCGTCGGGTAACCATTATATAAAGAATCTATCAGATCTCTAACCTGCGCTCTTCTCCATACAAAAGGTCTTTGAATCTCCGGTATCACAAATTGTTCAGCTTCAATAAGTCCTAAGATAGCGCTTACTGAATACGCATTAATGTAAATTTTTCACCCTCCATATCGTTTTGCCTTTCCAAATTGGTTTTTGTAATTATACTCGCATCTCTCTCGTTTATATTAGCCACTAATAATAAAATCAATTCTCTCTTTTTGTAAGCTCCTGATACATTTTCATAAGAGCCGCAACGCAATCTGCTTCAGACGTATCTTTTACTGAAAATCCATAGGCTTCCATAACTGCTTTATCATTTGCAACATGTGCTTTTTGCAATTCTCTTGGCATCGTAAGCGGATCATATAAATCTGCAAGGCTGCTATCAGGATACAATTCTCTTGCATCTAGAATAGTTTGCGCAGTCTTTTCTATTTTTTGTTTTTGTTCACCTGTTGGTGATGGCCATGGAAAATTATTATATACTGCTGGAGTATATCGATAATCACTTTTTAACCTTCCTGCTACTACCCTAGTCCAAGCCATATGTACATTCGATGTCATTATTCCAAACAAATATAAACTCGCATTTGGTATTAGATATAACATATTACTTGCAATTATATCTGGTTGAATAAATCCAAATGGAATATACCTCCTTCTAGCTGACGAAACTTCTGGCATTGCAATATAAAATGTCGAAGGTTGTCTTATTTGAGTAAATAACATTGGAGTATCCGCATCACGTTGAACAGACGCCGTAGGACTTTTTCTTCTTATTTCTTGAACGGCCTCTAATCGCCTCATAATTATTGGATTATTTTTATATTTACTAGGGCTCACCTCTTTAAGCCACAAACAATATCTATATTTATTATTTATATAGTCATCCGCACTTATATATCTTTTTATGAATACTTCTGTATCTGGATATTTCTTTATGAGTTCTACCTTCTCTTCTTCTGAAAGTATCAAATTACCTCCATCTGTAGGTTGGCTACCTTTGCTCATCGTAGGCAAGCCATTGGTTAAAGGTAATCCTCGTGACTTAATAAATACATCTGGTGCATTCATTAAATAACCATTAATGTATGGACAATCAACAATACCACTATCACTAAATATACGCTTGTTTGATGTATGCTTGTTTATCGAGAAACCTATAATAACACAATGAACTTTTGCTTTTTCTGTTGCCTCACTGCTCCACACAAAAGGAGTATACGCATAATCAATTTCGACCCCCTTATCAAATAATAATTTCCACAGAAGACCAACTGATTCACCCTGAACAATGGAATTTGTCGATACAAAAGCACATCGTGTGTTAGAATTCAAACAATAATCTGTAGCCTTATTGAACCAACTACTAACATAATCCAGTTTTCCAAATTTCTTTAAATCCCAAAAAGCAATTCCCATATCTTCCGTTTGCTTTGCATCTCTGTACTGATGTCCAATAAATGGAGGATTACCCATTATATAGCTTAAATCTCTTGCAGAAACAACTTCATTTTCCCAATCCATTCTAAGAGCATTTCCTTCATGGATATATGCATTCGTCTTAAGCGGCAGGAAATCCAAATGCATAAGTAAAATATCTTCTGTTTCTTTCAGCATTTGTGACTCAGCTATCCACAGAGCCGTTTTAGCAACTGTCACTGCAAAATCATTTATCTCAATTCCGTAAAACTGACTTATCTCAACCTTTATAGGAACAATAGAACCACCCATTGCAAGCTGTCCCTCAACTGCTCCTTTTTCACAATTTAGAATGGATGTGATTACCCTATTCTCAAGTCTCCGAATACTGATATATGTTTCTGTAAGGAAATTACCACTACCACAAGCTGGATCTAACTACTTTAGACTTGCAAGCTTATCTTGAAAATCTCTTAATTTTTGTTTCTTGGTTTTCACAACTTGAATACTATCAATTTCTTCAAATTCTTTTGTCAGTTCATCCAAAAACAAAGGATCAATAACCTTGTGAATGTTTTCTATCGAAGTATAGTGCATACCTCCAGAGCGCCTTGTCTCCGGATTTAATGTAGATTCAAATACTGCTCCGAAAATGGTTGGACTAATCATTGACCAATCAAATCCAGCACTTGCTTTTGCTAGTAAAACTTCACGTATTTCATCAGTAAATTTGGGAATTTCAATATCCTCGTCAGCAAACAAACCTCCATTTACGTATGGGAATTTTGCCAAATCACTATCATCGTACGGATCTCTTTCATTTTCAGGAGTATCAAGAATCTTGAAAAGATCAATTAATGCTCTCCGCATATCTTTTGTCTCAAACTGCTCCATATAATCATGAAACATATGTCCATTATCCCCAAAAATATGAGCATCCTCCGCATAAAGACAGAACACCAATCTTACGCAAAGCATATTTAAACTCTTTAAGCTTTCTTCGCTTTCTGGATTGATATACTGCTTTAATAACGCATCATAAATAAGGCCAACAAATTCCCCAGCTTTGACAGAAACTTCCATCTCTTGGCTTATTTTTTGTTCTTTCTTATTTGTCAAGAATTCGAACAAACTGTATTTCGTGGGTATTTCACTTAAAGTAAACTTTGTCGGTTCTGGAACTCTTGTGTCCATGTCATACACCCATATTTCGGCAAAATTAGACACAATAATCCACTTTGCCTTTTCACTTAAAGGTAATGCATTATCATAATCCTTAGCCTGCTCATATGGAGTTTTATTATTATGTCCAGGTTGAGGCTTTGACAAATCAATTCCCCGACTCTTCTGTTCTATTAATACTCTTGTTTCTGGAATATATGCATCAATTCTATTTGATAGGCTCCCCTTATCATTCAGAACTTTCTTTTGAAACTCTATACGGTCTGTTACATGGTCTACACCCATTACATCCTGTAAGAAATCTATCCAAAAAGAACGATCATCTTCATCTTCTTTACCACGTTCTTTCCATTTATAAAAAAACTTTCTTGCTGCCTCTCTTTTTTCTGCGTCAGTCATTGTATTCACCTTTCCTACTGTTTATTCTAGAATACTTTTTGAAAATTATATTCCGAATAACCCAACATTTCTGTAAAAATAATATCCACAACCATTACGTATAATAGTTTTGTTTTTTCGTAAATCCATTTAAAATCTGCAACGACTTCATAATTATTCTCTGAATTAGCTCTATTATAACGAATCGGCAAAATAGAATTATGAATATAGTAGCCCTCATGTGCATAATGATTACGCAAACATACAATTTCTTTTGAATGTGATTCAATTAGTTCCTCGCTAATTATGTCCTTCTTATAGTGCTCATGAAAAGCATCTTTTATATATTCTTCCTGCTTATCGTAATGCTTTTTTCTTTTATATCTAAATTCAATAAATCTATAAAACATCAAAAAATTATCTTCTATACTTCTATAAGAATTCATGATTACGTATGGGACGTTTCGTACATCTCCTTCAATATCTCTATATGGAATCTTAATATAACAATTCTTAAGAAAATCCAATAAGCTCCCATTTATCGAATAACTAATATTCCTATCTGTATATTTAATAGGCCTTACTGCTTTAGAAACAAAGTCATACTCATTAGTATTAATATTCAACCTTACTTTACTAATCTTAAACTTACCCGGATAATACAATTGCAAATATATCATTAATTCATAAAGGTATTTATACACTTCGTTATAAGGCACTTCAGAATCCAATACTATTTCCAAGTATCCAAACATTGCGATTTTATAAGATAAAGCCATTGGAATCTCCTTCCAATCATCAGCTAATATTATGCTTTTAATATTATTGGAATTAATTAAAGTTTTTTGGCTTTTCCGTTTCTTTGACATCCGAATAACAAGTTCATCCTTGTTATTTTCAATTGATACACTAGGTTGTCTTAAGTATTCTGAAATGCAATCACTATATATTTTAAAAGAGCTCACCATTGGAAGGTCATCTAAAGATAAAAGACATTGACTATCACTAGATTCAAACCATTCATATGAGCCGAACGAGGTTACATATTTATCATCTAATGAACCCATCCTATTATTAAATCCCAAATAGCCCGCATCCTTTATAAGTAAGCTTTTTTTCTCCTCGCCATCAACAATAAGAATATCTCTATTTTTAAAGTTCGATGCTGCCGACCATACTTTTACACCGTTTACAGATTCTATTTCGTCCTCAATAAAATAATCAACGTTTACATAAATTTTTTCTTCAGTAACCTTATATTCGCAAGGATAACCGTGCTTTATATCACCTTCAAAATAACAAGTTGCCATAAAATTGTTACTCCTTATTTTTATTATTCGTTTGCATTTCGATTCATTCTACGAACTCTTCGCGGATCTTCTGGTTTGTCCGCATTAGCTGGAATCAACCACATTCTCCCCATAAGAACTGCTCCTTCAATTCTACCCTCTTTACAATAAATAGCTACTCGTCTTTGAGAAACATTCCATTTCTTTGCACATTCTGCCGATGTTAAATAATCCATGCTTTATCCTCCGTAACCCGGTTAAATACATTTGTTTATATTACTTCTTTTCTAATATGATCCACTCACCTTTTTTATTTGATCCAATTCGTTTCAGTACGCCCTTTTCAACCATAGACTGCAGGCACCGCTTAATTGTTGAATCCGAGCAATCTAAACGAGCTGCCATCTCTTTTCGTGTTAAGCCAGTTTCTTCTCGTAACAACTCTATAATTTTAAGCTCACGTCCATCTAATTTTATTGGGTCATTTATCGGGTCATTTATCGGGTCATCATGACCCAAGAAAAATTTACCACTAACATGCATTTCTCTATTGTGAAGCTCGTGCTTCTCATTCTGCAAAAGATTCCTTAAAAACATTTCGAGGAACTCTGTCGTCTCATAGATACCATTCTTTATGTTATTGTAATTTGCCCTAACCAAAGCATTTCGAAAATACCAAGAGTGCTTCGCAAACAAATCATTTTCGGCATCAAATCCAAGCATGCGAAGATACTTTATTAAAAACACAGCTGTTGTTCTGGTATTGCCTTCCTCAAACACATGGATTTGCCAAAGTCTGGAAATAAAAACCGCTAAATGATGAATCACCTCATCCATTGTTAAACCGTTATAGCGAAAATCCCTTTCCTGAGAAAAATCATAATCTAGCGTTTCTCGAAGTTCAGTAGCTCCACCATAAGATACTGTATCTCCATCAAGAACCCATTCCTTTTTCGTGATATTATAATCTCTGATTTTTCCTGCATGGGAATAAATACCAAGGAACAGCTCGCGATGAATAGATAAATATTGTGTAGGCGAAAACGTGAATGCCTTCTCAGATAAGATTTTTGCAATTCTTGCAGACACCTTATCTGCCTCTTCTGTACGCGTCTCAACCTCAGAACGACCGTCTTTACTCTCGTAATAACTATTAATTAAGTCTCCGGCCTCATCTACAGAGATTTCACCGTCAATGTTCTTTTTTGCAGTCTCGTACAAGTATTCAGATGTTTTTAATCCATCAACATCCTGCAACCCAATCGCAGCCTGCCATGCTTGTCCAAGTTCTTTTCTTGTAGGAGGAAGATTTTTTATATATTCCTCAAATGGATCTTTTTTTATATCATTCATATCAAACCTCCGTAATCCAATAAAAACTCACTATTTTATTATATTCTATGACGCGAACACTTTCAATCAGCAACTTTATAATTTGCTTATCGTTTGTCGTAAACATTAAAACAACTAACAACCCCACCAGCCCGTGTCAATCTACAGCACATCTTTACTGCTTTTGACACGACCCGATGGGGTTGTTTATTAGTAGCCAAGCACACTTAAGATTAAGTGTGCCTCGCCATATGTAATTGTATGTCACATCTCCAAAATCACTGTTGTTTTGCTGCTTTGTCACATTTGTACAAAAATTACTTGGGTTATAAGTGGGTTACAAATCCACATTAAAGCGCCCACAAACCTTGCTATTACAGGCTTTAAAAGATTCGTGGAATCAGTTGCCGTGACATATACACTGCTCCAGTCTTTCATGCTTTTTATAGGGAACTCTTTATTTCAAGTTCTTTCCCAATACGAAACTTCATACAAGCAACTGCGGGCTGCGCCGCAGAGCTAACTAAAACTCAATTCTCCTAGACACACATTCTCTAGAAGCAACCTCAATAGGAAAATCATTTCCTTTATACTCAGTATCAGAAAGTGTTATCTCACTCTCTACCGTTTGTAGAGCAAGTTCAGAATAGTTATTCTCATGAGAAAGATGGCCTAAAAAAATATGCTTAATATCATCATTCAGTATTTCAGAGAGAAGCTGACCACAGGTATCATTTGAAAGATGCCCTTTGTCGCCCATGATTCGAACCTTTAAGCTATATGGATAAGGTCCAGCCTCGAGCATCCTCTTATCATGATTTGATTCGAGAAGCACACAGTCCAAATCTCTCATATGATTCACGATATAGTCATCATAATAACCTAAGTCAGTAAGCACCGCTGCTTTCTTTCCATAGGCTTCTAGTCTGTAAGCAACCGGATCCGCCGCATCATGCGAAATATGAATAGGATTAATCTCGATATCACCAATAGTGAATTTCTCATCTGGAGTGATCGGGTGAAACAACCCTTCATCTATCTTTCCTACAGATGAAGTATTCTTTATCGCTGAGATAGTATCCCGAGTCGCATAAATAGGAAGTCCGTATCTACGAGCCATCACGCCCAAGCCTGCAATATGATCTATATGCTCATGAGTAACTAATATCGCATCCATATCACGTGCAGTCAGATCGTACGTATTTAACCCCTCTTCGATACGCTTACCGCTGATTCCTGCATCGATAAGCACATGGTGTGAGGAACTTCCGACACAAATACAATTGCCAGAGCTCCCCGACCTTATGCTAAATAATTCCATTTATTATTTTTCCTTCCATCCAATCTCTACGGAATCTCCATCTTTAAGAGGATCTACATAACCGCAAGGACTGGAATTTATCATTGTATAAACCGCTCTACCATTTGATTCATTTGTATTAAACGGATATACAGTAAAAATATCTACAAAAATATAGTCTTTCTTTCCTGTCAAAGTAAAGCTGTTTCCGTTAATCTTTACGTTAATAGAAGCATATTTTGCTCCCGAAACTTCATTTCCAGACTCAGTTTCCATTTTATCAGCTTCGACCTGAGCTTCACCTGCTAAATCGCCATCGACCTGAGCTTCATCAGCTTCACCAACTGTATCTTCCACGCCAGTCGGAATAGCCTCCTCACCTGACTCATAGCTATCATCCATACTTGCAAAATCGAGTGTATCCCAATCGATTGAGAAGTTCTCGTATACCAGTGTATCCAGAGATGCCTGTTTGTTGTTAACAAAGATATCTCCTTCTGGATTAAGCTGAACATCCATAAACTTCGCAAGCTGTCCAACTGTATAGTAATTTCTGGTATCTACCTTGTCGCCGTCCTTTAATTCGTACTCTGGTGATTCGAGAATACCGTTCACTTCTACAAACTTAGGACATGCCACACGTTTCTGGTTTACTACAAAGTACAGGCTGTCTGTTGTGTATTCAGCGAGGTCAGCAACCTTTGCTGATGCAGCTGAACCCATAGTAGATGGACGAAATTCGATGTAAGAGTTTCTCTTAAGAGGAGTATTTAAGCCAACTACCTCTCCATCCATTCTAACTTCAGCGGATTCACCTTCGATACCTTTGATGAGACGAACGATACCATTTACCGTAACGTTTAACTCAGCACCGCGCTTCGGAAAAAGTTCCGTCGTATCAAGGCCTGCCTGAATAGCCGCATCAAATACCGTAAGTCGACCATTATCATAAATCTTTAGCATTTCGTCATTGAAATGAACCATGATAAATGAGTTTCTCTGCTCATAGTAGTTCAAGCAGATACCGATAGGAGTAACGAGGAGAGGATCCTTCTCGATACCCTGCTCATCAAAGATGATGTCATTCATAGCTTCTTCACCACGAAGGGCTACACGTTCATCTACGATTCCTAGCTTCTTTGCCAGAGATGGACAGAATCCATGTACTTTTCCGCCACCACCGACTACGAATGTAGCCGCTACAGGCTTGTCACCATTAAGTTCGATAATCTTCTCAGCTACAGCCTTTGTAATCTTCTCTCTAGTCTCAGAAAGCAGATTCCAAACCTCTTCAGATTTAACTGTATGTGAGATTCCCATGATATCCGTATATGTAACTTCATCCTTAAATGTTGAATCAAGCTTGATCTGTTCAGCTGTTGCAAAATCAACCAGATAAGCCTGAACGATTACTTCTGTAAGCTCATCACCAGCATATGGAATCATTCCATAAGCCGCGATACTTCCATCTTTAGTAATACATAAATCGGATGTACCCGCGCCGACATCGACAAGGGCGATATTGAGCATTCTGTAGTTTTCAGGAATAGCAACATTCATAGCTGCTATAGGCTCCAAAGTCAGATTTGCGACTTCAAGCCCCGCCCTGTTTACTGCGGTGTACAAACCATCTACTACATCTTCCGGCAGGAAGGTAACGATGATATCCTCTGCTATTTCGTCAGCCTTATGTCCTTCCAGACTTCCAAAAGGCTCACCATTCAGATAATACTTTACAACTGAATATCCGACACAATAGAACTTGTATTTCTGATCAGCTTTTTCATCAAGCTGCTTCTTTGCCTGATCGATACCCATGAGATCCAATGTGTGCAAGTCTTCGTCCTGCACTACAGTCTCTTCAGGATATTCATAAGTTACTGTTGTTGTCTCTGTAACGAGAACTCGTCCAGCGGCAGCAATACATACATTCGTAAGCGGCTGACCTATCTTTGCCTCGAGTTCTTCCTTTACTTCAGCTACAACCTCTGAAACTCTCGCAATATTATGAATCTGACCATCCAGCATGGCACGTGTCTTGTGCTGCTTTATGACTTCACAGATTACATGGAATTCGTCGTCCACCATCTTTCCGACAGTACCTACGACATTACGGGTTCCTATATCTAAACCAAATACGTATTCATCATTGTTTCTAGCAACAGCGCTGTCCATAACCGTTAATCCTCCCACTTTAGTGTCTAATATTTGCTATAGCGGAACTGATAGCTTTCTTGCACTCCTCAAAGTCCCCGTCATTATTAATAACTAATTTGCATTTTGCTCTAAAGACATTCTCACTCTGCTGGTTCGCGAAGATATCACTCACCTTCTCATCAGAGTATCCCCGCGACTCTTTCAGGCGTTCTCTTCGAGTGTCTTCGGAAGCATATATATACCATAATTCATCACAAATCTCATCATAATGTTCTTCGATTAGTAACGCCGCTTCCAGGAAAAAATAATCAAAGTAATGATTCTCGTTTGCCTCGTGAAACATTTCTTTAACCTTCTCCTTCACGGCCGGATGAACTATTTCATCGATAGTACGCAGATTATTGATATCAGTGAATATCACCTTTGAAAGCTTCGCTCTATCAAACTCACCATCGGCTCCTTTGATATCATACTCACTAAAAGCAGACTGTATAGCTTCATGAACTTTTGTCCCAGCTTTAATGAGGTCTTTAGCCACATCATCAGCTCGAACTATGCAAGCATTATAATTCTCAGCTATATAATCCAGTACACTACTCTTTCCAGCTCCAATTCCACCAGTAATACCAATAAAAGGAAGTCTATCAATGTGTTTCATACCAATTATCTCCTGTTTGTAAATCTGCAATCAGAGGGACATTTAACTTCACAGCATTTTCCATTTCCTCTACCAGAAGTTTCTTTACTGTATCGAGTTCTTCATTCTTTGCCTCTATGAGAAGCTCATCGTGAACCTGAAGAACCAATCTAGATTCCAAACCATTCTGAATTAGTCTGTCATGCACCTTTACCATAGCTATCTTTATGATGTCAGCCGCAGTTCCCTGAATAGGTGAATTTCTCGCTACACGTTCACCGAAACTACGCTGCATAAAGTTCGAAGAACTAAGCTCAGGTGTAGGACGTCTACGTCCGAACAAAGTCAGCGCATAACCCGTATTCTTTGCATCCTCTATCAGATTATCGAGATACTCTTTCAGCTTAGGATAAGCCTCATAGTATCCTTCGATATATTCCTTTGCCTCGCTTCTGGAGATTCCTAAATCCTCGGCCAGACCGAAAGCACTGATTCCATAGACGATACCGAAGTTTACAGCCTTTGCGCTTCTACGCTCGTTCTCAGTAACCTCTTCAAAAGGTTTGTGGAATACTAAAGCTGCTGTGGCTCTATGTATATCCTTGCCTTCATTATAAGCCTTTTTCAGATTTTCATCATCTGACATATGAGCTAAAACTCGAAGTTCAATCTGAGAGTAATCGGCATCCACATAAGTATATCCAGCCTTCGGGTAGAACACTTTACGAATCTGCTTACCGAGTTCCATACGAATAGGAATATTCTGCAGATTAGGCTCTGTCGAACTGATACGGCCAGTCGCTGTAACCTTCTGCTGGAAGCAGGAATGAACTCTTCCGTCCTCAGATACAGCCTGTGACAGACCATCTACATAAGTAGACATAATCTTCTGGTACTTTCTGTATGTCAGAATCTCATCGATGATAGGATTATCCTTCTTAAGTTTCTCTAATACGTCTGCGGCAGTAGAATAACCTGTCTTCGTCTTTTTTCCGCCAGGAATCTCCAGCTTCTCAAAGAGAATATGTGAAAGCTGTTTAGGGGAATTGATATTAAACTCCTCACCCGCCTTCTCATAGATATTTCTCTCTAACTCATCGCGTGTGATTCTAAGTTCTTCGCCGTATTTCAGTAGGCCTTCACGGTCCATAGCCATTCCAGCCATCTCCATGTCAAATAATACGAAGATGAGCGGAAGCTCAATCTCCTCGTAAAGCTTCAGGCTCTCTGTGCTCTCAAGCTTTGCGAGCAAGGACTCTCTCGTTGCTACCGCACCATATGCATTTATAAATCCAAAAGTATTTAAAGCTTCCCTAACTTCAGGATTCTCGTCGTACTCCTTAAAAGCCTTTTCTAAGCTTTTCTTCTTTAACAGTTCCTCGAGAGATGGAACGATTATATTGCATTCTTTTTTCAATACCGCATCCATAGGATAAGCGTTTGGAAGCGGATCTAAGATGTAAGAAGCAACGCCGGCATCAAAGAATACATCACTTTCCAAATTCTCATTTCTATACTCAGCCAGCTTTGGCATAACATAGAGAGCCTCTTTGATATCGGAAAAAGCAAGCACTATCCCATTTGAAGCAAATCGATAAGCGACTTCTTCCGGATCAATTCCATCAAAATGGTAGGTCTTTGAGCCATCTGAAATATAAGTTCCATAACCCCTGGTATACTCTCGTTTCCCCTCTGAAAGTACATAGAAGCCGAGGACCTTCTGTTTAGCAAGCTCTGAAAGAGTTGCATCAATATCAGTAACCTCCACAAAAGACTCTTTGATATCGAGAGCTTCTGCAGTTTCTGTCGGAGTCTCAAAACGGGATAGAATCTTTCGAAGCTCCCATTTCTTGCAAAGGTTATATGCTTCTTCTGTAAAAATATTACCTAGAGTTGCATCTTCCAGGTCAAAATCAATATCGCAGTCCAGCTTAATAGTAGCCAGATCTTTGGACATAACAGCCTGATCGTAGAATTCATAGAGGTTCTTTGACGCTCTAGGAGGTTTAATATTCTCCCAATCCGCATAAGCCTCTTCGATAGAATGATATTTCACGATAAGTGCTGTAGCTGTCTTCTCACCGATTCCCGGAACACCTGGAATATTATCAGAACTATCACCCATGAGTGCCTTTACATCGATAAATTCAGTAGGTGTGACCTGAAGGGCTTCGAGAACATCCGCTGCATGATAGTTTTCGATAATAGTTCCCGTCTTTTTCGTTCTAGGAATACTAATCTTTACTTTATCAGTAGCAAGCTGCAAAGTATCTCTATCTCCGGATACTATTACTACATCGAGTCCATTTCTCTCTCCTACTCTGGAAAGAGTTCCAAGGATATCATCACCTTCGATTCCTTCCTGTTTGATAACAGGAATGCCCATGCTGGTGAGCATCTCCTGTATCATAGGCACCTGCTGACGAAGTTCCGGATCCATGCCTTTACGGTTGCCCTTATAGTCCGCGTATTTCTCATGACGAAAAGTAGGTGCACTACAGTCAAACGCAACAGCCAGTTTGTCAGGCTTCTCCGTCTCCAGAAAAGAAAACATCATATTCAAGAACCCATATACAGCACCTGTATGAATTCCTTCAGAATTCGTAAAATCAGGCACTCCATAATAAGCCCTATTTAAAATACTATGTCCATCGATAAGTAATAATTTCATATAGATTCCTTGCTACTAGATTTCTCTCGTTTCATGCTTCAACCACTCGAGTTCTTCGCCCTCGAAATATGGTGAAAGTGTTTCATAAACAAATTTATGATAGTTATTGATAGCTTCTCTCTCATACTGAGTAAGCATATCTACGATAACTGGCTCCAAATCGATAGGAGCTACAGTTAAGTTCTTAAGTTTATAGAACTGACCGTACTCTGTCTTTACGTCTTCTACTACGAGTACTTCGTTCTCGATACGGATTCCATAACCGTCTTCGATGTAAAGTCCAGGCTCGTTTGAAGTGATCATACCTGGCATAAGTGGCCAAGCATTTGCCTTGCTCTGGATTCTCCATCTAAAGTTGTTAGGTCCTTCGTGTACATTAAGGATGTGTCCTACACCGTGACCAGTTCCACATCTGTAGTCGAGTCCTCTATCCCATACCGGACCACGTGCGAGGATGTCCAGATTCTGTCCTGTTGCTCCCTTAGGGAAGTGAGCCTCCATCAGACGAAGGTGGCATCTAAGAACAGTTGTATAGTCTACTTTTTCCTCTTCAGTAAGTTCACCTACAGTAATAGTTCTAGTTACATCTGTAGTACCATCGATGTAGTGTCCGCCTGAATCTACGAGTAGGAAGCCCTTTGGCTCGATCATAGAATATTTCTCAGGTGTGGCACTATAATGCATCATAGCTGCATTTGGACCATAAGCTGCGATAGTTTCGAAGCTAACATCCAGGAAGTCATCCTGTGCTTCTCTAAATGAACGTAACTTCTCAGCTGCATCTACTTCGGAAATCTTTCCGCTCTTTGCAGCATTTTTTACCCAATAGATGAAGTGTGTAAGAGCCACACCATCTTTGATATGAGCCTTTGTAGTATCGCTGATTTCTGTCTCGTTCTTTACTGCCTTCATAAGCTCTGTAGGGTTAACCTCATAGTAAGGTTTAACGCTGTCTGAAAGAGCGTTTAGAAGCGCGAAGTTTACTACTCCATCATCGAGAAGGATCTGCTTCTCTGAGTAGTTAGCGACATCTTTGTATACATCGTCATATCCTTTGATAGAGATGTTGTCTTTAGCGAGATTCTCTTTGATTTCATCAGAAAGAATATCGTTATTCACATAAAGAGTAGCCGCATCCTTTGTGATATGAATATAAGAAAGGAATACAGGTGTAGATGGGATATCGTCTCCTCTCAAATTCAGAAGCCAAGCGATAGAACAGAGATCTGTAAGGAGGTAACCGTCGCAACCATACTCTGTCATCTTCTCACGCACGCTGGTAAGCTTCTCAAGTCTAGACTTTCCTGCATGTACTACTGGAAGCTCCCAAACCTTTCCTGCTGGAAGAGCTGGTCTGTCTGTCCAGATTTCATCCACGAGATCTTCTGTAACGTAAAGTGAAGCACCCTTTTTCTCTACGATTTCTGTGTACTGCTTTGCGTCTTTAATTGTAAAAAGTCTACCGTCAAATCCGAGGCATGTGCCAGGTTTGATTTCACTTTCGATAAACTCTGCAACTGTAGGAACGCCTTCTTCTCCCATCTCGTAAAGTTTTACACAGTTATCTGCCATTTCTCTACGAGCCTGAATGAAGTATCTACCATCTGTCCAAAGTCCGGCTTTGTCAGGTGTAATAACAACTGTTGCATTTGTGCCAGTGAATCCAGACATGAATTCTACTTCCATGAAGTAAGCACCTACATATTCTGAATAATGAAAGTCAGCCATCGGAATCAAATAAACCGAAATATTTCTTTCTTTCATCATCAATCTAAGTTTATTAATTCTCTCATCAACTATTGAAGCCATAATTTGTAGTCCTTCCTTTCTACCTAGTCTAACTCTAGTATTTTATCATAATTTAGGGGTAAAAAAAATGCTCTTCGCACTTCTTTCCTAGAAAAGAAAACTGCGAAGAGCATATATAATCTTTATTATTTATTCTTCAAGAAATCAGGAACTCTAATCTCCTCTTCCTTTACAGAAGGTGTAGGCTGAACTGGCTGGTTCAAAGACACGTGTGGGTTTGAAACAGGAGTTGTTGTAGCCTTAGGAGCTGTAGTGTTTACAGTTGATGAAAATGTAGACTTAGTTCCCAGTGATGAAGTCTTTGCAGATGCGCTATAGTAAGAAGGTTTAAAACCAAATACTGATTTCTTCTCTTCTTCATCAGGCATACCAGTTGCAATAACTGTAACAGTTACTTCATCTGATCTAGTTTCATCAGGCATAACACCGACGATAACATTGTCTTCATCATCTCCACCGATGAGATCCTGTACATAGTTAACAGCTTCAGAAGCTTCCTGAAGTGACAAATCACCTGTGATATTAACGATAGCGTTTGTAGCACCTGTGATAGTTGTCTCAAGAAGTGGGCTTTCTACAGCCATCTTAACAGCCTGAAGTGCTTTATCATCACCTTTAGCAGAACCGATACCGATATGAGCGATACCTTTGTTCTCCATAACTGTCTTTACGTCAGCAAAGTCGAGGTTGATGAGTCCAGGTACATTGATAAGGTTTGTGATACCAGTTACAGCCTGCTGAAGAACTTCATCAGCTTTCTTAAGTGCATCTGGCATAGATACTCTCTTATCAACTACTTCAAGCAATCTATCATTAGGAATTACGATAAGTGAATCTACACTATCCTTTAATTTCTCAATTCCGCTAGTAGCATTTACACTACGACGCTTTCCTTCGAAAGAGAAAGGTTTAGTAACGACACCTACTGTAAGAATTCCCTGCTCTTTAGCGGCTTTAGCGATAACTGGCGCTGCACCAGTACCTGTTCCACCACCCATTCCGCAAGTTACGAATACCATGTCGGCACCCTTAACTACAGCTGAGATTTCTTCTATACTTTCTTCAGCAGCTTTCTCTCCAACCTCAGGATTTCCGCCTGCGCCGAGTCCTTTAGTGAGCTTCTCTCCAATCTGAAGAGGTGTCTGTGCTTTACAAAGGGCAAGAGCCTGCATATCAGTATTAACTCCGACAAGCTCTACTCCCCCAATATTTTCTTCAACCATGCGATTGACAGCGTTATTACCACCGCCGCCTGCGCCGATGACGATTATTCTCGCCTTGGAATCATTATCATTCGTAACTACTTCGAGCAAGGTAGGTTCCTCCTTTTTTCCACTCAGTATTGTTTCACAAATTTTTGTGAAACATCTAGTCAATATAATATATTTTTTTCGTGTTCATTTCAACCTTATTTAGAGAAAAAATCATTATTCTTTAATTTGAAACACAACATCTGTTGTTTGCGGTGTCCAATTCTCTAAATGAAGTTTTCCGGATTTTCCGTCCAATTTTTTCAGAATAATGTCAAATCGCATGATTTTCTCATTCAGATAATCGTAACTTCCGAAATCCACTTCAACATTTCCGCTGACACAGGATATACGACTCTTTCCATCAAAGTTAACTGCGTCCACTGAAATCTTGTATTTTCTTAAAGCCTTTACTGTATTCAGTAACGCCTTTAATGCATCTTTATCGATGGAAAGGGATTTGCCAATCACCGGTTTAGTCGCCTTTAATCCGCCTACCGGAATCACACTGTCGAGCTTTCTCTTTGAAATCTCCTTTACAATTCCATCATCATCAAAATAAACATAGTTTCCATCGTCAGCTTCTATCACGCCGAGCATTTCTTTCTCTTTAAGAGTAATCCTAAGATGGCTAGGAGTTTCAAAACCCACAGAAACTTTATCTATAAAAGGAATATCCTTCGTCGGAGCTATTAGCCCCATAAGAACCTGATATGCAGAGTTCTTCTTAAGGTCACCTTTTTTCAAAACCTTCTCTTTAATATATTCATCATCATAGAGCTTTGAACCGGTGACATTGACCTGGGTCGTAATCAGTATTGATACTGACATGATATAGCCGACCATAACCAGGATAATGATTCCTAATACGATGTTCAAAAAATAAAACCTGAACACCGACTTCTTCCTGACATTCTTCTCTTTACCAGATTTAGAAGATGTGTCGTTCGGAAGGATTTCTACGCCTTCGTTCTTCGGTTCATTATCTAGTGTAATACGTTGTTTGTATTGCATACTTTATCCTCTAATCACTAATCATCAAATCTGGCACTACGTGATACATTCAAGACTATGCCCAGCTCAAACATAAGCATCCAAAGTGATGAACCACCGGCCGAAATAAACGGCAGAGTTACACCTGTGTTTGGAATAGAGTTTGTAGCAACGGCGATATTCAATCCAACCTGCAATGCTATATGTGCCATAACGCCTATAGCTACAAAGGAACCTACTTTGTCCTTTGCGAGATTTGCAATCTTGAACATTCTCCACAACAGGAGAATATACATAAGTATCAATACTACTGCTCCGAGCATTCCCAGCTCTTCGCATATCAATGTAAATATCATATCGTTCTGGGCTTCCGGAACGAATTTCTTCTGAAGGGAGGAACCGAGACCTTTCCCAAAGATACCGCCTGATCCTATTGCATACAGACCCTGCATAGTCTGGTAACCTTCCTTAAAATCCTCTGGATGATGCCATATCTTAATACGTGTGCTTCGATATGATGCCAGAGACAAAAACAGTACACCTATAGCCGCTACACCTGCGAGCATCAGAATGAAGATCTTGCTGTTAGGATAAGCGACGAAGTACATAATCATAGACAACATCAAGATGATAAGCGCTGTACTCAAGTTTGAAACCGCTACGAGAATAGTCATGATACCAGTAGGCATCATAGCGATTCCGAGAGTCATCAGACGATCTTTCATATGTCTATAGCGGAAAGTATATCTGGAAATCAAATAAGCATTCAGCAAAATACATGCAATCTTACCAATCTCAGATGGCTGGATACTAACAAACTTCAAACTAATCCATCTAGCCGAGTTATTCCAGGCTGCACCTTTAAAGATTACATATATACAAAGAACCAACGCTACTCCGTACATCCACTTTGAGGTTCTAGTCCAGAAATGGTAATCCACCATACTGATTCCCAGCATCAGCACAAAACCGATAGCCGAATAGATAACCTGTTTACGTACGAAATAGAGAGCTGAACCATGTCGCATGGAAGCAGTATAGGAAGACGCACTATAAAGCATGACCAGACCGAATGCCAATAACAGCATGATCAATCCAACCATGAAATAGTCGAAATACCTCGCAGTATTCACTTTGTTCGTCTTTACCGCTTTCGATTTACTCATTCACTCAAGTTCCTTACATACTCTTTAAAAATATCCCCACGCTGTTCATAGCTTTTAAACATATCCCAACTAGCTGATGCAGGAGAAAGTAATACACAGTCTCCACTCTCAGCTTCGCTATACAAATAATCGATAGCTTCTTCCATGGTTTCAAAGACTTCATAATCCTTAAATCCATGGCGGTCACAAGAATCAATAAGCTGCTGTTTGGTCTCACCGATAATAGCAAATTTCTTTACACGTCCCGCAAAGGTATCTACCCATTCATCATATGAAATCTGCTTGTCGTAGCCTCCTCCAATCAACAGGATAGGACGCTCCATAGCGAGAACAGCTTTGATAGAAGCATCTGGGTTAGTACCCTTTGAATCGTTATAGAAACGAACGCCTCTCTTCTCTGTTACATATTCGATTCTATGTTCAACTGCAACGAACTCCTTCAAACTCTGTCTCAATGATTCCATAGGAACCCCTGCGAGTATAGAAAAAGCAATCGCAACAGATGCATTTTCATAATTATGAAGGCCGAGAATCTTTAAATCATCTACATCGATAACCTTTACCTTCTCTCCTCCTATCGTAGAATAGATAGCTCTATCCTGATAGTAAACACCATTCTCTAATTCTCTCTGACTGGAAAAATAAACGACCTTGCAGTTTGTTTTTTCGCCAAAAGAGCGAAGCTCCTCATCTTCATAATTCAGGATACAGTAGTCATCCGATCCCTGGTTCAAAGTGATAGCTTCCTTTGCTTTGATATAGTTTTCCATCGTATGATGGCGATTCAGATGATCCGGTGTAATATTTAAAATCGCACTGATATGAGGTCTGAAATCTACTATACTTTCCAGCTGGAAAGAACTAATTTCTGCAACCACTTTTGAATCTTCTGTAGTGTCGAGCGCTACAGATGTATATGGAATACCGATGTTTCCAACTACAAATACCGACTTGTAATAATCTGAAAAAATCTTTCCAACTAAAGCTGTAGTCGTAGTCTTTCCATTCGTACCGGTGATAGCAAATACACTACCCTTAGCCATCTGGTAAGCGAGCTCGATCTCGCCCCAGAAAGGAATATCAGCATCATAGACCGGCTTAAGGAATGGCGCATCCATAGGAACACCTGGACTGATAACTGCGATCTTTACTTCTGAAAGCATTGATACGTCCAAATCTCCAGACACACATTCTACATCTTTGATTTCCGGATTAGCTTCCTTTAATGCTGAATAATCATAATCAGCTCTACTATCATAAATAACAGGAACTTCTCCAGCCCGAAGGAGAAGTTTCGCTGCTGAAACCCCACTTTTTCCTGCTCCGATAACTAAATATTTCGTCTTTGACATTTCTACGCCTGATTTCTAACTTAAATTCCTACTGCTGCTATTACGCAAAGCATAACTGTAATAACTGTAAAAGTAACTGCAACCTTTGTCTCACTCCAACCACCGAGTTCGTAATGATGATGAATAGGAGCCATTCTAAACACTCTCTTTCCACCTGTCGCTTTGAAATAGAGAACCTGAATAATTACAGATACCACTTCGAGGAGATAGATGAAACCTACGATTACGATATAGAGAGGCATATTCATAAGGTATGCCATACCTGCCACGAAACCACCGAGAGCCAGAGAGCCTGTGTCACCCATGAAAATCTGTGCAGGATAACAGTTAAAGAGCAAGAATGCGAGAAGTGCTCCAATCATGGACATACCAGTTGCTGGTGAACCTTTGCCGAGGATTACCGATGCAAATGTAAAGAACACAGATACAGGAATAGTCACTGAAGTAGCGAGTCCGTCCAAACCATCTGTAAAGTTAGTTCCATTTACTGTACCGATTACAGCGAAATACATAAGCAGGATAGCTACCCATCCGATATCAATCATCATTCCGCCTGTGAATGGAATACGTAAATCGAGTGAAATATGATTTCTCTTTACGATCAGGAAATAGAACACTGTCGTAAAAATAACCTGAAGGAGGAACTTCTGCCACGCAATAAGTCCATCCGGATTTTTCTTTATAACTTTCAAATAATCATCGAGGAAACCGATGAATCCAAATCCTACAGTAAGCACTACTACTGGAAGAACACCTGGTTCGCGTGTGATATATAAACAAATTCCGATTACAAAAGCCAGGATGATAGCGATACCTCCCATAGTAGGTGTTCCATTTTTCACCTGATGAGAAGCAAGCTCTTCTCTCTCTGTCTGATCCATCTTTCTCTTTGTAAGGAAAGGAACCAGGAATCTGAGAATGATTATTCCTGAAAAAAATGAAATTAAAAGTGGAGTTATAAACTGCATTATTATACTTCTTTCTAATATATGTATTTAATCAACCCGTCTAATATAAACTTATAGATACTCTATTTCAAGTTGTGCAAAATCTAATTAAGCATTTACTGCTGTGCAGGTGCGCTAGGCTGAATATTCAAATAAGGCATAATCTGAGACATGATATCCTTAAATATCTGTTTTGCAATCAAATCATGATACTGATCTGCAGAGTTAACCGTATCTACAGAAACGAAGACCATAACCTGTGGATTGTCTACAGGTGCAAAGCCCTCAAATGAAAGAACATAATTATTCTCAGATCTAGGAAGTTTCTCGGCTGTTCCCGTCTTACCACCGATATCATATCCCTCTACTGCTGCAGTCTGACCTGTACCTTCTGTAACTACAGAGCGCAGATACTCACGGATAGTCTTGCTAGTCTCTGCTGATACAGTCTGTTTCATAACGACAGGATTAGTCTTCTCAACAACATTTCCATCATTATCGAGAATCTGTGTTACTAGATGAGGCTTAAAAAGTTTACCTCCATTTATAATCGAACAGAAAGCCGATGCCATCTGAATTCGAGTCACATTAAAGTTCTGTCCAAAGGCATTTGTTGCAATGTTTACATCTTTTTTCAATAAGTCTTCTGTAAAAAGAAGCGAAGATGTATTTGGCTCACCCGGCAGGTCGATACCAGTCTTCTGTCCAAAGCCAAAGAGCGACTGATACTCATGGAATGTCTTCGCACCAATCTGCATACCCATATACATCAGCGCTACGTTGCAGGAATCTCGTAGCGCTCCGCGTATATCTTCCTGTCCGTGACCTTTTGTTTCCCAGCAGTGGATATCGTGCGAACCAATTTCGAGATGACCTTCGCAGTTAAAAGTCTCATCTCCACGGAGCTTTCCGCTGTCGAGGCCTGCTGCAACTGTCATAGGTTTGAAAGTAGAGCCAGGTTCATATGTGCTGGTTACGATCTTGCTGTTCCAGAGACTATTCAAGAAAGCGGATTTGTCTTCGCTAGGCATATTCTTCAGTTCTTCTTCTGAATAATAAGCACTCAAATCTCTAGGATTATTCAAATCAAAGCCTGGATAATCAGCCAAAGCCAGAATCGCGCCGTTGTTCGGATTCATAACGATAACCGAAGTTGAAAGCGATCCTGTTTTATGTGTCTCATCGGTTCTGGCGTTATTCTCCTTCAGGATAGACTCTTCAACGATCTTCTGAATATTATGGTCGATAGATGTCTTTATCGAGTTTCCGCTCTTTGCATCTACTACCGTTCCCTTGACCGAACTCTGTCCGTTTACGAAGCCGTAGGAACGTCCGTTAACGCCATTCAGTTCATCGTTGTAATAAAGCTCGAGCCCAGTCAGACCTTTATTTCCAGAAGCGGTAAATCCGATTACAGATGCAGCCAGAGAACCATAAGGATACTGACGTACGTATTCCTTTTCAGTCCAGATACCTACGACTTCGTTATCCTTAGTATCATCTTTCTTTCGCTTGCTGACCTCTTTGTCAAAGGCAGCCTTCTCGTCATAGGACACTTTTTTCGCGAGAACCTGGTAACGAGAATCTTTCTTCTCCTTCAGCTTCTCATCGAAGTCTTTCATATCGACTTCCGGGAAACAAGCCTTCACCGCTGCTCGCGTACTCTTCTTTCGCTTCGGATACTTATTAAGTTCCTTGCAGTCGAGAACCACGTTGTAAACATCTATAGATGATGCAAGCGCTGTTCCCTGCGAATCGAGGATATTTCCACGCTGATAAGGTATAACCTTGCTCGAATACTCCTGCTGTTCCAAAACTATCTTCTCATATTTCGCGCCACTCTTTACCTGAATGTAAATGATACGTCCTATCAATAGCGCAAAAAAGACACAGGTCAGACCAAACACTACTGCCAATCTGCCCTGCATCCTAATAGTAAATCTATTCTCTTTCTTTCTTCTTTCTTTAGCCAAAACACTGCTCCATTTATGGTATATCTTTGTACTGACTCATAAAGTCATCGTCATCGATATTATAATACACTATATGGTCAGGTGTTGCATAGTTCATTCCTAATCTGTTCACTGCGGCATCCTTTACATTGTCGAGGTTCGCCTCAGCATTGATTCGGTTTGTCATAGACATATTCTGAGCTTTGAGATCTGAGATTTCTCCTTCGAGAGAAGCGATAGATCTGTTTGATTCCTGTATAGATGTCTGCATAAATACATAGCTTCCAAAGAAGGCAATAGCAAATACCAGGAACGCTCCGAAAAAGATGGCGTTAAGTTTATTTCTACGCATCATCGCTTTTCTCTTGCGATTCTGTCTTCTCTTCTGGATTTCTCTACGTCTCTTCTGCTCTCTACGACGTTCTTCTAGGCTTGGAAGAGGTTCATTAATTGTACGGACGGTATTACCTTCCTCAAAATAAAATCTCTGTACATTAGCCATATCTATATCTCCTCACTACTATCTAGGAGTTCTTCTCTCAAAAACACGAAGCTTTGCGCTCTTGGATCTCGAATTCTCTTCTAGTTCTTTCTCTGTCGGTAAAACGGGTTTTCTAGTTACTACTTTCCCCTTTGATTTCTTTCCACATACACAAACCGGAAATTCTTTCGGACATGTACACGGATCTTCGTTTCTACGGAAATCATTCTTAACAATTCGATCCTCTAATGAATGGAAAGTAATGATGCAGAACCTTCCATCATCATTCAGGATATCTATCATCCCATCTAAGCTTTCCTCTAACACGGTAAGCTCTCTATTTAACTTAATACGAACAGCCTGGTAAGTTCTCTTGCAAGGATTACCACCTGTTCTTCTAGCCTTCATAGGAATAGAAGAAACTATCGCCTGATTCAAATCCCCTGTCGTTTCAAACGGCTTCTTCTCTCTCATCTCTACGATGGTTCTGGCAATCTTTCTGGCAAATTTCTCTTCACCATAATCACGAATCATTTCGTAGAGGTCTGTCTCTGAAGACTGGTTCAAAATGTCTGCAGCAGTCGTAGGACTGGTCTGATCCATTCTCATATCGAGAGGTTCATCTTCTCTCATGTAAGAGAAGCCCCTCTCAGGGTTGTCAAGCTGGAAGGAACTAACTCCCAAGTCGAGGAGAATTCCATCCACTCTAAAGATTCCAAGTTCTTCAAGCTTCTCAACCATATTTTCATAATTACTATGAATAAAAGTAACTTTATCCAGGTAATCTTTTAAACGTTTCTCGCAGGCAGCCAGTGCGTCCAAATCCTGGTCGATGCAAATCAGTCGACCACCTTCTCCCAATCTTTTTGCGATTTCGAGAGAATGACCACCGCCTCCAGCTGTACCATCGACATAGATTCCATCCGGTTTGATATTCAAATTTTCAATAGTTTCAGTAAGCATTACTGAATAATGTTTAAATTCCATAACTCATCACCTTTTAAAAATTAGATACCAACACCGAGCTCTGCCATATGCTCTGCAATCTCGTCCATGTCGTCATCATCAAAATCGATGTTGTTCTCCCACTTGTCTTTATCCCAAACTTCCACTCTGTCGAGAACTCCAACTAAAACTACTTCTTTCTGTAGTCCGGCGAACTCACGAAGGAGAGAAGGAATGAGGATTCTGCCCTGCTTGTCGATCTCCATCTGAGAAGCTCCTGCAAAGAAGAATCGTGAGAACTTACGAGCATCTTTAGTAGTTAGTGGTACTTCGCGGAATTTCTTTTCGATATTCTGCCATTCGTCATTCGTGTAAATAAAGAGACATCCGTCCAAACCTTTTGTGATTACAAAGGTTTCACCAAGCTGGTCACGCAATTTAGATGGAATAATAAGGCGGCCTTTAGCATCTATAGAATGATTAAATTCTCCCATAAACATATGGCACGTCCTCCTTTCTCATCTAAAAACTTGGCTTTTTAGGTGAAATTGTGGATAACTTTAAAATTATTGTGGTTTTATCAACCACGTTTTCAACTTATCCACCACTTTCTACCACTTGTCACCACTAATAACCACTTGTTAGCTTATTTTAGAACGAAATGGAGTTTATTTCAAGCCCCAAATCCCATAAATTCAGGGTTTTTCGAGGTGGAGGAATGGTGGAGGGAAATCCCAAAATAGAATCAACACTATATCTAGTGGTGGTGCGTTATCCCATTACAAGATAGTGCTATATATGGCTGATTTAAGGCATTTCTAAAACTTCAATTAATTTTTTTCATAAAAAAAGACGCCCTCTACATCGAACTAATGCCACGATTAGTTTCCGTAGAGGACGTCTAAATATACGTCTAATAACTATTTAGTTTTCTCAAGTTTCTTCTGACGAATCATTACGAATATATAAGTCGCACCACTCAGTACCACTATCACACCAGCCAGCGCTTTTGATACCGGGATATGCGTGCCCCAAAGCAGAAGCTGATCTGTTCGAAGGCCTTCGATAAAGAATCTGCCCAAAGCATACAGGAACAGATAACGAAGGAGCTGTTCGCCCGTAAATCTAGTTCTGTTACGGAGCAATATAAGGACCGCAAAAACCACCAGGCACCACATTGACTCATATAGGAAAGTCGGGTGCACGCTGATAAATGTCGTGTGTTTGATAACTTCAGCGTGGTTAATCATTTCCTTCGTAACATCATCCATAGAACGAACCTGGTTCAGAGGAATCTGCATCGCAAACAGATTATCTGTGTAACGACCAAACGCTTCACGGTTGAAGAAGTTACCCCAACGGCCGATGGCCTGTCCAAGTGGAAGCCCGAGAATACAGACATCTGCCACTTCGAGGAAACTGATTCGCTTCACCCTGCACACGATGAGCGCCGTCACGATACCAGCGATAACGCCTCCATAGATTGCTAGACCGCCCTCTCTGATGTTAAAGATACTCAGCAAATTCTCTCGATACAAATCCCACGAGAATACGACGTAATACAGTCTGGCGCCTACTATGCCAAAGACGAGCGAGAAGATGATAACATCCAGGATATTATCCTCATTCATTTCTCTCCTCTTTGCCTCACGAAGAATCACCACCGAACCAAGCATCATTCCGAGAGCTATAACAATACCGTAAAATGCGATATTTAAGTTAAAGATCTGAACATTTCTGCCAACCGAATTTAGTGTTATATGTAAATTCGGAAAAATAATTGTGTCATTCATAATATGTCCTTTGAAACTATCTGTCTGACAAGCCATTCATCAAAAGCATGGCATCACCAAAACTGAAGAATCTGTATTTTTCCTTTACAGCCTCTTCATAAGCCTTCAACACATGCTCTCTGCCGGCAAGTGCAGAAACGAGCATGATAAGTGTAGACTTAGGCAGGTGGAAGTTTGTAATCAAGCCATCGATAACTTTAAATTTATATCCAGGATAGATAAAAATCTGTGTCCAACCACTGGCTGCCTTCATACGTCCATCTTCGTCAGCTACTGTTTCTACCGTACGTGTAGATGTAGTTCCTACTGTAATAACTCTATGACCATTGTCATGAGCACGGTTGATCTTCTCAGCCGCTTCTTCTGTAACCTGGTAGAATTCTGAATGCATTTCATGTTCTAATACATTGTCTTCCTTTACAGGTCTAAAAGTTCCTAGACCAACATGGAGAGTTACTTCAGCTATATCTACTCCTTTATCTTTTACCTGCTGAAGGAGTTCCTTTGTAAAGTGAAGTCCAGCTGTAGGTGCAGCTGCAGAACCGTCATATTTCGCGTATACGGTATTATAACGTTCTCTCTCCTTTAACTGATGATGAATATAAGGTGGAATAGGCATCTGTCCGAGCTTGTCGAGAATTTCTTCAAAGATTCCCTCGAAGTAGAAACGGATGATTCTATTTCCATCAGGAAGTACTTCCATAACCTCTGCTTTAAGTAAGCCATCACCAAACTCGAGTCGATCTCCAACACGACACTTCTTACCAGGTTTTACAAGCGTTTCCCAATCAGTATCTGATTTACGATTCAATAGAAGCACTTCTACTTTTCCGCCTGTTCCCTCTCTGGCTCCGAGAAGTCTGGCCGGGATAACCTTTGTATTATTGATGACTAGACAATCTCCTGGCTCTAAGTACTCCAGGAGATCGTAAAAATGTCTATGCCAAAATTCGCCAGTCTCTCTATCGAGAACCATCATTCTAGAATCTGATCTCTTCTCGAGAGGATCCTGGGCTATGAGCTCTTCCGGAAGGTAATAATCGTAATCCGAAAGAAGCATTACTTTTTCATTACTCTGTTCCATTATTTTCTAAGTTCAACTCCAATTTTCTTTAGACCATTCATAATTGCATCCAAAGCTGTGTTTACATCTGTGTCTGCAAGGTTTCTATCCTTAGCTCTGAACTTAAGTGAATAAGCCATAGATTTAAATCCATCTTCAATCTGGTCGCCTTCATAAAGGTCGAAGAGCTTGTACTCTTCCATGAATTCGCCGCCCATTTTTTCGAAGACATCTTCAATATTCTGCGCAAGTACATTCTTTGGTACTACGAGAGCGATATCTCTATTTGAAGCCGGGTAGTTGTTGATACCTACGAACTTCTTATCGAAATTAGCCTTCTCATAAACGTGTGGCATATCAATGTCACATACATATACTTTTGTACCAATCTTGTAGTTCTTAAGAACCAATGGATGTACTTCACCGATAAATCCGATTACTTCACCTTCGTAGAGGATATTTGCCTGTCTACCTGGATGAAGGAATGTCTTTCCAGCATTTGGATCATAAGTAATCTTATCATCCATTCCTACAACACGAAGGATTTCTTCTACAGTACCCTTCATATCGAAGAAATCGCCATCTCCGTAGAATCCGAGAGTAAGCTGCTTTCTTTCATCAGGAAGCTCTGTAAGTGGAAGTTCCTTTGCGAGATAGATATTTCCAATCTCATAAAGTGACGCTTCCGGATTACGTCTATTGTAGTTTGTTGAAAGTGATGTAAGCATTCCATTCAGAGAAATTGTTCTCATAATGCTGTAATCTTCACCCAATGGGTTAGAGATTTCGATAGCATTTCTAAGTGTATCTCCTTCTGGAATCAAAAGCTTATCATATACTTTTTTACTTTCAAATGAATATGTCATAGCCTGTGAGAATCCACAGTACTCTGCTGTCTCACGGCAAATTTTATCGATTCTGCCTTCGTAGCTCAGCTTGCCGGCAGTAGCCTCTCCGCTAGGAAGAGTTGTTGGAATCTTGTCATATCCATAGAATCTGGCAACTTCTTCTGCGATATCAGCATAAGAAACCAGATCCTGTCTCCATGAAGGAATGAGAAGCATATTTCTAGTTTCATCATATCCGATGTCAATAGCTTTGAGATATCCAAGCTGAGTTTCTTTATCAATATCAGTTCCGAGAAGCTTGTTATATCTTTCTGGTTCAAATGGAAGTTCTTTGTCTTCCATAGGGTTTCCGTATACATCAACTACTCCACCTACAACAGTACCTGCTCCGATTTCTTCTGCAAGAGCACAAGCACGATTGATAGCAAGGATAGCGTTGTTTGGATCCAAGCCTTTTTCAAAGATACCTGAAGCATCTGTTCTATGACCAAGTCTCTTTGAACTAAGTCTGATATTTGTTCCATCGAAACAAGCTGACTCAAAGAGAACTACATCTACATCTTCTGTAATCATAGTGTTTTCGCCACCCATGATACCAGCGATTCCGATGTGCTTAGAAGCATCATTAATCATGATAGTCTTTGAATCAAGTTCTCTCTCAACACCATCGAGAGTTACGAACTTCTCTCCATCCTTTGCACAGTCTACGATGATTTCATTTCCATCGATAGTTGAAAGATCATAAGCGTGCATTGGCTGACCATACTCAAGCATTACATAGTTTGTGATATCTACGAGGTTGTTGATAGGTCTGATACCCTGCGAACGAAGTCTGTTCTGCATCCACTTTGGTGATGGAGCGATATGAACGTTCTTAAGTGCACGTGCTGTATATCTTCTGCAAAGGTTAGAATCTTTTACAGTAACCTTTACCATATCGTTTACATCTTCGTCATTTCCTGTTTCAGGAACAACTGGAGGTACAAACTTAAGGCCAAAAGTAGCTGCAGCTTCTCTGGCAATTCCAAGTACAGAGTAGCAATCAACTCTGTTAGATGTAATTTCATATTCAATAGCACAGTCACGAAGTCCGAGAAGCTCTGGTACGTCTGCTCCGATTTCTGTATCCTCTGGAAGGATATAGAGACCATATTCAGGAGCATCTGGGAAGAAGTTTCTATCAGAACCAAGCTCTTCGATAGAACACATCATTCCATATGAAGGGACTCCACGAAGTTTTCCGGCATTAATCTTAACACCGCCAGGAACTTTTTCCCCATCGTGTCCACCTGCTACTCTTCCGCCTGAAAGTACTACAGGAACCTTTACTCCCTCTGCAACATTTGGAGCACCTGTTACGATCTGTACTTTCTCGCTTCCGATATTAACCTGGCAGATTACAAGTTTGTCAGCATCTGGATGCTTTTCAATAGAATCCACCTGTCCAACTACTATCTTGTCCAAATCTCTGTCGAACTCTTCATAGAATTCAACCTTTGAACCAGAAAGTGTCATCTTATCCATATATTCCTTTGGTGTGCAGGAAAGGCCTGGCACCAAGTCTTTAATCCAATTTAATGATGTTCTCAAAACTCTACTCTCCTTCTAATTAAAACTGATCTAAGAATCTAACGTCGTTCTCATAAAGAAGGCGCATATCATCGATTTCATATTTAAGCAATGTGATTCTTTCTAGACCGATTCCAAATGCGAATCCAGAGTATACGTTTGGATCAATTCCACTCATTTCGAGAACTCTAGGATGAACCATTCCACATCCTAAGATTTCAATCCAACCTTCGCCCTTGCAGAAGCGGCAGCCTTTACCACCACACTTAAAGCAAGAAACGTCCATCTCTGCAGATGGTTCTGTAAATGGGAAATGATGAGGACGGAATTTAACCTTAGTATCAGCACCGAGGAATTCCTTTGCAAATGTTTCGAGTGTTCCTTTAAGGTCAGCAAAAGTAACATTCTTATCGATAACCATTCCTTCAATCTGGTGGAATGATGGAGAATGTGTAGCATCTACTTCGTCAGAACGGAATACTCTACCAGGTGCGATCATACGGATTGGGAGCTTGCCCTTTTCCATCTCACGAACCTGTACAGGAGAAGTCTGTGTTCTAAGTAAGATATCTTTATTAATATAGAAAGTATCCTGCTCGTCCTTTGCAGGGTGATTAGCAGGAATATTCAAAGCTTCAAAGTTATAGTAATCCTTCTCAATTTCAGGACCATCTACAACTTCGTATCCCATTCCAGTAAAGATTCTCTCTACTTCCTCGAGAACCTTAAAGTTAGGATGTGCTTTACCTATTTTATGTGTTTTAGCTGGAAGTGTTACATCAATAGTCTCAGCAGCAAGTTTTGCATTCAATGCTTTTTCTTCCAAGCTATTCTTTGCAGCAAGCAATTTCTCTTCGATGGAATCTCTAACTTCGTTAACCATCTTACCAACATTAGGTCTCTCTTCTGGTGATACATCCTTCATAGAACGAAGAATATCCTTGAGTTCACCCTTCTTACCAAGGATAGAAACTCGAATGTCATTAAGAGCATCGAGGTTCTTTGCCTCCTCAATCTGACCCAAAGCTTTGGCTTTGATCTGTTCTAATTCGTCTTTCATCATCTCTTAAAATCTCTCCTATATTTCTATTTAAAGCGAGTTATCGCTTATAAAATCAAACACTTTTTCAAGATTAGCACAGTAGAAAAGAAGAATCAAGGATTGAAACTTAATATAGGTAGATACTATAATAAATTTAGATAAGAATAACTGAAAGGGGTTTTTGTATTATGGATGAAAAAAGACGTTTTAACCGACTAGACATAGCAGTTGAAATCGAAGTCGAAAGAATTGACCAGGAAGACATGACCACCGTGCGTTATTTGAAGGTAAAGACCCTTGATATTTCAAAGGGTGGAATCGGATTTGAATCCGACTACGATTTTGCCATCGGAGCAACTTTCACTGCTTTCATTACAATATGGACAGGCGAGAAGCTCCAGACCATCTTTAAAGTAATCAGAAAAAATGAAGCAGAAGACGGCAACTTCCACTATGGCTGCATCTTCGTCGGCATGCAGGATTCTGATGCTCTAAAGATTCAGATTTACGAAATGCTTGAAAATAAGAAGAATAAGAAATCTTGATGTAAGTGTTGTAATTTGTAATTTTGCTTATATTAGCGCCGATCAGCGATAGCTTGATGCGGGCGTTGTAATTTTTTATTTTGCTTATATTAGCGCCGATCATCGGTTTGAAACATTGTTTTTGTTTCTAGAAACGAAACAAAAACGATGTTTCACCGGCTCGGCGCTTTTAATATGCAAAAATTTCTAGAATTAAACGCTCGCATGCTCGCTACTGGAACTGCGAGAACCTTAATTAAGCGGTTTTATAGGTAATTTCCAAATTTCTATGCATTTCACAATACTAAAATACCTAAATCAAGCTTGTTAGCTCCGCTTTGTTTTGGTAATTCCTCCATATCAAGCTATTTCCCTATACCTTGGTACCTAAATCTAGCTTGTCAGCTCCGCTTTGTATTGGGAATTTCTCTATATCAAGCTAATTCCCTATACCAGAGTACATAAATCAAGCTTGTTGGCTCCGCGGTGTATTGGGAATTCCTTTATATCAATCTATTTCCCTATACCAAAGTAACAAAAAGCAAGTGCGGCTACGCCGCAAGAATGGCTTTTCTGTGTTTTAAACATAAATAATCAAAAAAACAGAGTTTTACAGCTCGTAAGTCCTGATCCAACTCTTAAAGTCTGTGTTATATTTCCAATTCTCTAGAATGCACAGACTTTCTGTAATACTCCAGACGGCCACCACATGTAATCTCTGTGTATTCTTACATTTATCTTCAAAAACGCAGAACTTCACAGATTACAAAGTCTACTACAAGCTTGAAATTCTGTGTTTTAAGCAGTATCTCGCATAGAACGCAGAAACTACGTAGCTAAGGCTGCACAGCCTTCCTTAAAACTCTGTGTTTCTTCAAGATTTCATAAGAAAACACAGACCAGCTCTTCCCCAATCCATAATCACAAAGCAAGTGCGGCTGCGCCGCAGGGATAACCTATTATGTTTGCTTGATAGCACCTTTTCATCAAGAAAGCATATATCAGTATCCTGCGTTCTCGCACCAATCCCACTCTGTGAGCGAAGCGAACACTTGCTTTTCCTCTAAATACGAAATTTCCTGCACTAATCGGCGATTTTCCGTAGTCCAGGCACACCACTCAATCTACACTCTACTCACCAAACTTCTCTTCCAAGTAATCAATATAATACTCAGGATTAAATTTCTCCCCAGTGCATTTTTCCAGCACTTCCTGAGCTGTATATCGGCAGCCATAACGATGAACATTTTCACGAAGCCAACTCATGATTTCATCATATCGATCATTCTCTAGAAGCATGTCTACATCAAGCTCTTTCCGCATCTGGTGCATAAACTGCGCCGCAAACGCCGTACCCAAAGCATATGTTGGGAAATATCCTATCGCACCATCTGCCCAATGATCATCCTGAAGGATTCCATCTCTATCACTAGTAACCTTAATACCGAGATATTTCTCGTACATAGCATTCCATGTCTCATTCAAACCTTCTGTGGAAATAGTTCCCTCAAACAATCCTTTTTCCAGTTCGTAACGAATCAAGATGTGCATAGGATATGTCAGCTCATCTGCCTCAGTTCTGACGAGCGATGGACGTGAAACATTGATTGCCGCTACAAACTCATCGAGAGAGACCTCTCCCAGCTGCTCTGGAAAAATACTCTGCAGCTTCTCATAGTTTGCCTTCCAGAAGCTCTTCGTTCTGGCCAGATAGTTCTCACACAATCTGGACTGTGATTCATGCATTCCAAATGAAATATTAGAAAGCAATGTAGTTCCATCATATTTGTCATCAACATTATGAGCATACCAGGCGTGTCCACATTCATGTACAGTTGAAAGTATCGCTGAGATAGCATTGTTTGGTAGATACTTCGTAGTCGTACGACAGTCATTCTCACATACCCAATCAGTAAATGGATGCTCAGTTTCTCCCTGATAACTCCACTCTGGATCAAAATGCAGATATTTGAGCAGATGTTCCATAAATTGCTTCTGGCCTTCTATATCGTAATCCACATACAGGAAAGAATCATCCGCACTGCCGCGTTCTGTAACCTCATGAATCAGCTTTGGCACTCGTTCCTTTAACAAATTAAAGAACTTGTCGTACTCTACCTTCGTCATACCTTGCTCATAGTTATCAAGCATCTTGTCATACGGGTCGCACTCAGGATCCATGTACTGATACATCTGCTTCGTTTTCTCGATAACCTGCTTTAAATAAGGTTCAAAAATAGAGTAGTCATCTTCCTGCTTTGCCTTTAACCAATAATTATGTGAAGTCGATACCAGTTTTTGATATTCGATTATAAAGTTCTTTGGTATACGAGCGGATTCGATTACATCCTTATATTCAATCTGAATACTGCGTTTTAAATCAGGATCGATGTCCTCATCCTTTAACTTTCCCAGAATCTCAATCATTTCCGGATCGGTACTGATTGAAAAAAGTTCCCCGCTGAGGAAAGCAGTCCTCTCATCACGATACTCATTTCCACCAGCCGGAGCGATAGTCAACTTATCAAAATTCACGATTGAAAGCGCCATAGAATAAGCCGATTTCTTGAAAGTCCAATCCTGGTATTTCTTTAGCATTTCATCAACAGTCATAATAACCTCCCATTCAAGTAATCTTTCTAATTTCCACTTTTTAAATTAAACCATTTAGTCTAAAATATCAATTACTATGACAAACGAAAGAATAAACGAATTAAAGAGATATATAGAACTTTCAGAACGCTCCTATAACGAGTGTCGCTACCTGTTCACAGACTTCCTGACCGAGGACCAGATTTCAAATCTCCTCGAACATGAGAAGGAACTCTACCCTTCAGGGATACGTTTTTTCCCTTCGGAGAAATACGCCACTCACGTTATGGTTGCCTTTGGCTGCGAAGAGAACCTCGGGTATGAAGAAGACTTTCCAGTCGACTTAATCGAGCTCGCTCCAAAAGCAGAAAAGTTCGCAGAAAACCTGCAGCACAAAGATTTCCTGGGTGCGCTAATGAACCTCGGTATCGAAAGAAGCGCTATTGGGGATTTATTTGTGCGCGATAAGAAATGCGTATTCTATTGCAAGAACACGCTTACAGAAATGATTCTTGCAGAACTCGTAAAAGCGCGCCATACTCCAATCGTCGCCAGAAAGATAGATGCATTTCCAGAAGGATTTGCTCCTACCCTGGTAAGCGGAGAGGCCACTGTTCAAAGCCTGCGCTTAGATTCGATAGTCAGCCGCATCTTCAAAATTTCCCGCGAAGAAGCTAAAAAAAGAATCCAGCAAGAAACGGTCGCTATAAACGGTCGCTTCCTACCAGATCCATCAAAAGTGCCAAACGTGGGCGATACACTAACTGTGCGAGGGTTTGGCAAGGCTGAATTCCTAGGTTCAACAGGTGAAACGAAAAGAGGGCGCCTGAAGATCCATTGGAATCTTTACTCATAATTAAAATATATAACGAAGTGCTTGCTCGTACTCAAGGCGGTTCTTTGATTTGCGAATCGCTTTGAGTGCTTTCTTATCAAGCGTACACTTGTCTATCAGAAAAGCCCAGATTTCCTTCATGCGATACACTGCTGTGTTCGCATCCTGGATCTCGGCATATCCTCTAAAGATATCATCCAGAAGAGTTTTTAGTCTCTTCATTCTATCAGCATCATACAAATCATAATCCTGATATTTTTCCTCCTCTAGTGCATATATATCTTCCACCAGAAAAGGATTTCCTATGAGACCTCTTCCGAGCATCACGCTCTCAATCTCATAGTCACTATTTCCCATGCTCTCCTTTAGTTTCGCAACATCAGAAGCCTTGTAGATATCACCATTATAGGAAAGTGTCAAATCTGTGAGAGTCGTGATCTCCTTAAACAAATCCATGTGAGCCGGATGCTTATAATACTCATTCTGAAGTCTCACATGCACCGAGAGTTCCTTTATCGGAAATTTGTTATAAACCTCCAAAACCTGGTACATTTCCTCTAAATCGTACATTCCCAATCTAGTCTTTATAGAAATGTCATATCCCTTTCTCGCATCAAAGATTCGCTCCAGAAAAGCCTCCAAATCCTCGACATCCTCGAGCATTCCGGCTCCTTTGTTTCTGGCAACTACTGTCTTTGACGGGCAACCACAGTTCAGATTAATCTCCTGATATCCATATGTTTCATAGATATCCTCCGCTAGCGCGGAAAAAGCTTCCGCGTTCTTCGTCAGTATCTGTGGCACAAGGTTCAAACCTGTATTGTTAGCGAGATCTAAATCTCTCCTCTCAGAACGATACATTCCTTTCTTTGGTCTGGGTTCGATAAAAGGTGTATAGAATTTATCTATCCTTCCACCTGTGAACTCATTCAAAGCGTTTCGATAAACGAAACCGGTTATACCTTCCATGGGTGCTAAATATAATTTCATCATATTCTCCGTAAGTTTTATTACGAGAGCAATTACTTAGATGCGAGATCTGCTGTCTTTCTAGCGATAGCCAATTCCTCATCAGTAGGGATTACATACACTTTAATCCTAGACTCCGGTGTAGAAATAAGCGCTTCTCCCCTGGCATTCATATTTGCTTCTTCATCTAACTGAACTCCCAAATATGAAAGTCTATCACAAACCAGCTTACGAACCAAGGAACTATTTTCTCCTACTCCTGCTGTGAAAGAAATAGAATCTACTCCACCGAGGACAGTTACATAAGCTCCAATATATTTAATAATCGAATAAGCATAAGTATTAAGTGCGCGAATCGCATTCTCGTTATTATCGAGATAACCTTCTGAAAGATCACGAATATCAGATGAAAGGAAATCACTAAGTCCAAAGACACCAGATTTCTTGTTCAAGGTATCCATAACCTCTGAGATACTTTTTTCATCACGTTTAGCAATCACATGAATGATTTCAGGATCGATAGATCCAGAACGTGTTCCCATAATGATTCCTTCGAGTGGTGTGAATCCCATAGATGTATCGATAGAATGACCATTCTTTATAGCGCTGATAGATGCGCCGTTTCCGAGATGACAAATCACCTGCTTAGTCTTCTCATAAGGGATTCCCATGATTTCTGCTGTTCTCTTTGAAACATATTCGTGACTCATTCCGTGGAAGCCATATCTGCGAATCTTATAATCTTCATAGTATTTATAAGGAATACCATAGAGATAAGCTTCTTCTGGAAGTTCATGATGGAACGCTGTGTCGAATACCCCTACCATCTTTGCATTTGGCATGTATTTCTTGCATGCGTAAATACCGATCAGGTTAACCGGATTGTGTATCGGAGCGAGCTCTGAGCAATTCTCAATCTCAGCGATAACTTCATCTGTAAGAAGTTCTTCATGTGAAAACTTGTCGCCACCATGTACTATTCTATGTCCTACAGCCTCGATTTCTGAGAGGTCTTTGATAACACCAACCTGCTCATCCACCAAAGTCTCGATAACTTTCTTTACTGCTGCGTCGTGATTTGGAAAATCAATATCACATTCCACCATTTCCCCATCAGATGGCTGATATTTGAAATGGGCAACTACCTGTCCGATTCTCTCACAAAGCCCCTTTGCCAGAACCTGTTCGTTCTCCATTTCGATGAGACGAAACTTCAGTGAAGAACTGCCACAATTAATAACTAATACTTTCACTTTTTATTCTCCTGTTAAAAAAATATCACAACGTTTTGTATTATAACAGATACAATCGTAGATGTAACCCCTTTGAGCAATTTTTGTTAGATAATTGACATTTTCCAAGAAATTATAGACTTTCTAGGGTAAAAATGCACAAAGACATTTTTTCGTTCCCTTATGTATTCGGATAAATACAAAAAGGACTTTTGTATTTTATCACATACAAAAGTCCTTTTCCATAAGTTAGTAAAGTTTATCTTGAGGAGATAATCTTCTCATCTTCTCTATTATTTAGCGTTAATACCCTGTGTTTCGATCAGGAATTTAACGGAAGATGACATGTTGTCTGATGCACCTGTGAAAGATGTGTACTCTTTTGAAGCTGCATCGATAGCTTTAATTCTGTCAGTGAAATCTTTGAGATCTCCTGAGAATGCTCCAGAAAGCTTTGAAATACCTTCTGCATTGAACTTAGCAAGTCCATTTGAAAGCTCGAGCGCACCATTATCAAGCTGAAGTGCTCCATTATCAAGCTGAGCAGAACCATCTAAGAGTTTACCTGAGTTTGCATCCAGAAGTGATGCACCATTGTAAAGTGCTGCTACACCAGGAAGAAGTGTTTCCTTGATGCTCTTGTTCAAGAGGTTTGCTCCGTCCTTCAGCTTTGTAACGCCCTTCTTAAGTTCAGGAAGTGAAGCACTGATAGTCTTAATAGACTCATACTTTGTCATAAAAGTCTGATACTTAAGCGCATACTCATAAGCTGCTGCTTCGTCTCCACCGAGTGCCTTTGTAGCAAGTGCATTCCATTCCTGCTTACTCATTCCCGTTGTGCTTACCCAAGCCTGGAACTCTGCAGGAAGCTTTCCTGTTGTCTTGTAAGATGCAAGAGCCTGAGTTGTAGCTGCATTTGCATCATTGTCTGCAAAAGCTGCTGCATTTGACTGTGCCTGATATGCTGTCAAATACTGTCCTACTGTCTGTGCTGCTGTAGATGCAAAAAGTTCTGAACCATCATGTCCTGTTGCCTTACTCATCATGAGGCAAACTGCAGCATATTTCTTAAGAGAAGCTGTATCTGTAGGAAGGCCTGCCTGTGTGCAAACAGCTGATACTGTTGACATCAGTGCCTGCTGCTGTGGAGCTGGCATCTGAGCAAGGGCTGCACCAGCCTGTGTTAAACCAGCCTTTGCTGTTTCAAGTGTAGAAACCAGGCTAGCGTATTCTTTCTTTGAAAGAGTTGTGTTTACTGCATTATAGCTCTGAAGAAGTCCGCTAAGGTTAGCATTATTAAATACACCTGCTTCAAGCTGATTGTAAAGCTGGTTTGTTCCATCAGAAAGCTGCTGTGATCCATCAGCAAGTGCGTTTACACCATTCTGAAGTGTTCCGAGACCATTCTTTACATCTGATACACCATTTGTGTATGTCTTTAATCCACTCTTAAGTGTGCTAGTACCATCTTTAAGAGTCTTTGTACCATTCTTCAACTGCTTTGATCCAGCTTCGAGTTTATCTGTGCTCTCCTGAAGAAGCTTCATAGAATCTTCGAGGCTGCTAATCTTCTCTGTAGGATCTACAGAAGTAAATCCAAGCTCAGACAGAACATTTGAAGAAGCCATAGTCATAGTCATTCCAAGTTCGAAATCAGTTGTATCTGCTGTGATTTCTACCTTCTCTGGAAGCTCGTCTTTTCCACCTGTAAGAGAATCAAGCTTTGCTGTATCGAGCTTTAAGCTTTCCTTCAATCCTGGCAGAGCTGCGCCTACTACAATATTTTTTGTAGAATCAGAGATAACCTGACCATTTGAAACTGTAACATTCTTAAACTTGTCTGAAGGAAGGATTACACCTGAAGCCATAGCAAATGGTACTTTGATTTCTTCAGCTTTGCCGTTGATGTTTACAGTCTGTGTTGCGTTGTTCTCGTAATTGAATGTAATAGTTACTCTTCCGCTCTTTCCGGCAATTTCCTTTGCAGAAACTTCTTTGCCATCTAGTTTATAAGTAACATTTACATTTACTGGAACGTCCTTTGTAGCTTTGCCCTGATAGAAGATGTCGTTTCCATCAGCATTCCAAGTAATAGTTCCATCGTTGTTCTTCTTGAACTTCTCGTCGCCCTTTACATTCTTAATCTTTGTAAGGGATGTCTTGTCGACGATTTCATCATCTCCGTGGTAGTTCTTTAACCAATCACTAACGATGACATTCTTTACATCTCCGGCTGCGTTTGCCTTTACGTAAACTGTTTCAACCTTCTCTGTCTCTTTATCTTCTGTTCCAAAAGATGTAGATGTAAGTGTGTTCTTAAGTTCTTTCTTATCAATAGTATATTCGTCTTTAGGGTCTGTTACTTTTGCACTAGATGTTCCACAAGCAACTGTTGAAAGACCGATCATAGCTGCACATGCAACCGCAGCTCCTTTTTTCCATATAACCTTATGATTCTGATTCATGATATCTCCTTTCAAGCATTTGAATGCTCTCTATCCCATTTTCTTCTTCTCTCAGCATCATGCTCTCTAGCTGACTCCATACCAAGTGTTGTACGGATAATGATTGGATCTAAGAGCATGTACATAGAAGGAAGAACTAACAGTACTACTACCATTGAAATCAAAGCACCTCTAGCCATCAGGTTACAAAGTGATGAAATCAAATCGATAGAAGAAACCATTCCTACACCGAAAGTTGCTGAGAAGAATGACAGCGCACTTACGATGATAGACTTCATACTAGTTGAAAGTGCAATCTGTGTAGCCTGTGTTCTAGTATTTCCGTCGTTTCTCTCTCGTAGGTAACGAGTTGTCATAAGGATCGCATAGTCAACTGTAGATCCGAGCTGGATAGTTCCGATTACGATAGATGCGATGAATGGCAACTGCGTGCCTGTGTAGCATGGGATACCCATGTTGATGAAGATAGCAAATTCGATTACTGCTACCAGAATAAATGGCAATGCCAGAGACTTAAGCACCAATGCGATGATTACGAATACGAGTGCGATTGAAACCCAGTTAACAACCTGGAAGTCTCTGTTTGTAATAGTAATCAGATCCTTTGTACCAGGAGCCTCACCTACTACCATTGCATTCTTGTCATAGCTCTTTACGATACTATTTACTTTTGTAATCTGGTTATTTACTTCATCACTTGCAACTTTGTAATTTGAAGTGATTAGTGTCAGTTTGTAATTATCATTCTCAAGTTTGCTCTTTATCTCGCTTGGAATCATAGATTCAGGAACTGTAGGTCCCATAACTGAATTCAAACCAATTACAGCATCTATCCCCTTCAAATCTTCGATTGAAGAATACATATTTGTCATATCTTTTGAAGAAAGCTTTGAATCTGTAAGAATCATATAAGTTGTATTTGATTCAAAGTTATCATTCAACTTCTCTGCAGCCTGTGTAGAAGGAAGTGACTTAGGAAGTGTTCCTGCCAAATCATAGTACACATTTGTATGAGACTGTCCGTAAATAGCAGGTGGAAGCAAGCAGAGGAAGATCAATCCGAATACCCAATATCTCTTTGCAATAACCTTTGGTAATCTGTTGAACTCCTTCATAAGCGGTGTATGCTTTGTCTTCTCGATCGCATTGTCGAATACTAGGATCATTGCTGGAAGCAAAGTTACACAACTGATGATTCCGAATACAACACCCTTTGCCATAACGAGACCGAGGTCGAGTCCGATTCTAAAGCTCATAAAGCAAAGTGCGATAAATCCAGCTACTGTTGTGATAGAAGAACCAAGTACTGACGAGAATGTAGATACGATGGCGTTTGCCATAGCCTCGTTCTTATCTCCTGGTGTCTTCTGCAACTCTTCCTGATAGCTATGCCACAGGAAGATTGAATAATCCATAGTTACACCGAGCTGAAGTACCGCTGCGATGGACTGTGTGATAAACGAAATCTCTCCTAAGAACAAATTCGTTCCCATGTTATAAACGATTGCCATTCCGATACTTGCCAGGAAGAAGAACGGAATCAGGAATGAATCCATAGTCAGAGAAAGAACGATAACCGCCAAAAGAACGGCAATACCTACATAGACAGGAGTTTCTTTTTCCGCTAGGTTCTTTGTATCTGTAACTACCCCCGACATACCAGCCAGGAAACATTCCTTACTGGAAACTTTTCTAATTTCCTCGATGGCATCCATAGTTCCTTCAGAAGATGTTGTATCGTCAAAGATTACAAACATCATAGTTGTGTCGCCATTCTGGAATTTAGCCTTCACATCATCTGGAATCATTTCCTTTGGAACAGTGATATCGATCAAACTGTCATACCAGAGGACATCCGCCACATGATCAACCTTTTCAATCTTCTGTTTTAATTTCACAGAATCTTTTTCATCCATACCCTCTACTACGAGCATTGAGTATGCGCCAGTTCCGAATTCATCCTTCAGAATGTCCTGACCCTTCATAGTCTCAATTTCTTTAGGAAGGTAAGTAAGGATATCGTAATTAACTCTAGTCTTCAGATATCCGATTCCTGATGGAATTAAGAGTACCAATCCAATCAGAAGGATTAGAAAACGGGATTTAACTACGCCTTTTGCAAATCCTTTCATTTTAACGTCTCCTCGTATGATAAGTTTTGTAGTCCTCCTATAGAGGCTACTGACTTATCATTTTTTGTTGTGTAGATATTGAACATCCTACTGGATATTCAAATATATATCTACATGGTTGATAAGTTACTTTATAGTCATGGTCC
>JAZNMP010000001.1:0-2477 GCA_045579705.1 Lachnospiraceae bacterium | reverse complement strand
TTAATGGTGTTACTTTGACATTTAGAAACAGTGCATCTGCCGAATTAATACATGCCATACTTTCTGAGGTCAGGTCATTATGTTAGGAGATATTTCTAAAGCTGAAAATATTTATCTGGCATGTGGTTATACTGATATGCGTAAATCAATAGATGGATTGGTTGCTGTTGTGAAACAAAACTTTCAGCTAGAACCTACTTCAAACAGCCTGTTTCTGTTCTGCGGTCGTAAATGCAACAGAATTAAAGCGTTGTATTGGGAAGGGGATGGCTTTGTCCTTTTATACAAGCGGTTAGAAAACAGTCGATTTCAATGGCCGCGTGAGCAAAGCGAAGTACAGCTTATTTCTGACCAACAGTTTCGCTGGTTACTGGAAGGATTGTCTATCAATCAGCCGAAAGCAGTTCGAAAAATGGATATAAAACAAGTAATATAAAGTAGTCGAAAAGCCCGTAATTACTGGTAATTCGGCTACTTTTGTGTTATAATAAAGGCAATGAAAAAGTAAGGAATACGGCAGATAGGAATGGCAGAAAATCAGATCACTCTTCTTGAAAACAGAATCAAAGAATTAGAAAGTGAAAACCATCTTTTACAGGAGAAGGTTGATTTTTTGACCCGTAAACTTTACGGAAGAACTACTGAACAGACATCATCTCTTGGTATCGAGGGACAGATGTCTCTTTTTGATGAAGCTGAGATATCGGCAGATCCTAATGCAACAGAACCCGATTTAAACGAAGTGTCATCATATAGACGCAATCGATTCAGAGGGCAAAAGGAAGAACTGTTAAAAGACATCCCTCATGAGAAAAAACTATGTACGCTTGCAGAAGAAGACCGTTTCTGTCAGGAGTGTGGCACACCATTAGTATCTGTAGGTGAAGAATTCGTCAGAACAGAGATAGAATTTATACCAGCAAAAGTGCGTGTCATTGACTATTACAGAGAAACATTGGAAAGGCTTTGTAGAACCTTACAAACTTATATAAAGAACTATAATCAAACCCTTTACCCAATTACTTTAGAAAGGAAAGCACGGCTGATTATTTTACTTCTCATCCTCCTACCGTGCAAAAGATCGCCGAACTACCAGCGTGCAGTTACTTACTATTCAGGAGAAAATCATTTCATTCGGTAACTGAAAAAATAAACAAAAAAAAACTAAAATAAGGTTTTCTTTCCTTATCCTGATTCCACATTTTAAAACAAACTCATCTGGCCATTCATCACCTTATAATAGCCATGCTCTATTCGCTCATTTCCTTCATGAGTCATAATCTCAATATTGGAAAGACTCTGAGACTTTATCACAAGCTTAATCACACAATCAAAACAATTGATTACATCACTCTTATTAATATCAGAAAGACAAATCAACTGCACGTTAAAGTGTTTTGCAATATCAAACATTGGCTTAAGCAAATGTGCCGATGTAATCTTACCAAACGGATTGTCTAGTACAAGTACACTCTTAGAATTTTTGCTCACTAAGCCAGCTGAGGATCTTGTGTAATTCATCAAGGTAAGAACTACCGCAAAGAATACCACAAACTTCTCAGCTCCAGAACTTTGTGTAAGAGTATCTTCCCATCTCTTATAACCTGAATTGTCTACATTCATATCAATCTTATAAACTTTTACCTGAATAGAATCTTGTCTGATATATCTCAGTAACAATCTTTGACTGCTTACTATTTTCTTTGCACGCTTCAATATTTCCTTATATTCAACTGCTTCTTGTAAAAGTCGCTTAATCTCATTAGCACCATTTTCAATTTCTATCTTGATTGCATTTCTAGATGCCTCATCTGAGATTTCATTCTCTTCCGGAAGATTCATCTTCACCATCTGAGTTTGTGGTTTACCTGGAAATATGTGCGCCTTAGAGCTAGCAGCGATAGACCGAAGGTCGGTATACATTCTTCTTCCCTGGTTCACGCACTGATTTACAATATCCTCAAAATCATTGTTTATCTCACGTAAATCTGTTTCTATCTTGCTATTGATCTTTTCGATGGAATCTATCATAGCTTCAATGCTTTCACTAACTGTAAAGAGTCTATCCCCTTTTTTTTCTACATCTTCAAGCATTTCCTTGACGGTATTTAGCTTACTAACAATCTCAGCAAGTGTTATATCCCTATATTCATTTACTACATCTCGGATTCGATTGCCAAGCTTATCCTTCTTATCTTCATAATCACTCTCACAATCATATAGCTTTTTCTTTAAGGAACTCCACTGATTTTCTGGATTACTTGTCAGTTCAATATCTTTATAAATTTCTCCACACTTTATCTTCGCTATAGCATCGGACACGTTGTCCGAGATTCTCACCAAACCACGCTTTTCATCCTCAAAATTCCCCTTCTTTTCGGTCAGAACTTTAATCTCGCCTTTTGCGACTTTCCTTCTATCTCGAAAAGCTTCTCCGATTTCATTTTTAGGAAGCGCTACTCCACCATAATCTTCTA